>NZ_JBVKBH010000021.1:43688-47140 GCF_055657175.1 Streptomyces sp. NPDC107581 | reverse complement strand
TGGAGAACGCCGGAAGGAGGAGAACAAAAAGGGGGGGGGGGGCTGTGTCGGTGTTCCCCCCCCCCCGCCCCGGCGGGCCGAACGCCCCGAAGGGATGCGGGGATCTGTGCGAGCAGTCACTGCGGATCCGCAGTGACGCGCCGGCCGCCCCGCGGTGCGTCTAGCCGAACTGCTGCTCCAGGTCCTTCAGCTTGCGCTCCAGGGAGTCCAGCCGCGGCAGGGCCATCGTGTCGTCTTCCGCCGTGAGGTCGACGGTGACCTGCTCAGCCCCCTGGCGAACCGGCTGAAGGGAGGGCCGAGAGCGTACGGGCAGTTGCTCCGGCGCAGATATGGCAGGCTCCGCGGTGGCCTGCGCGGGGCCGCGCTCCACGGCCTGCATCTCGACCTGGCGGGCGCCGGTGCGGCCGACGAAGCCGCGGTGGCCCCGGCTGATGGCCTTCAACTGGGCGCGCTCCACACGCTGCTGGTCGCGCCGGCGCTGCCGCTGCTCCTCCTTCTGCCGCCGGTCGTCGCGGACCTCCTCGACGGCCTCGTCCAGGCTGCGCACGCCCTCCAGGAGCATCAGCGACCAGGCACGGTAGGTCTCGCGGGGGGCCCGCAGCCAGCGCACGATGCGGATCTGCGGCAGCGGACGCGGCACCAGGCCCTGCTCGCGCAGGGCGGCCCGGCGGGTCTGCTTCAGCGCGCGGTCGAACAGGACGGCCGCGGACAGCGACATCCCGGAGAAGAACTGCGGCGCGCCGTCGTGGCCCGCACCCCTCGGCGCATGCACCCAGTTGAACCAGGCCGCGGCCGCGGCGAACATCCAGACCAGTATCCGGGAGCCGAGGGCCGCGTCACCATGGCTGGCCTCGCGCACCGCGAGGACGGAGCAGAACATCGCCGCGCCGTCCAGGCCGAACGGCACCAGGTACTGCCAGCCGCCGGTCAGCCCGAGGTTCTGCTCGCCGAAGCCGACCAGGCCGTGGAAGGACAGTGCGGCCGCCACCGCCGCACAGCAGAACAACAGCACATAGGAGGCGGTGCCGTAGACGGCCTCCTTGCGCCTGCGGCGCTCCTCGCTGCGCTCCCACGAGTCGTCCGTGCTCGCATTCTCCCCGGAGGAGCGCTTGCCGCGCGCGAGCACCGCCACCGCCGCCAGCATGCCCAGGAGCAGTACGGCGCCGGGAAGCAGCCAGTTCAGCGATATGTCGGTCAGTCTCATCAGGGGTCCCTTGCATTGGGATAGGGCGTAACGCCCGCCATAGTGGCCCACTCCCGAGGGCCCTCAGGGGGTTTCGGGGCAAGAGGCCGCCATAAATATGCAAGGGGATGCCCCAGGGCGACGATCTGCTCGAACTGCCGCATGAGGGGCGGGAGTTGAGTTCGAATAAGACTACCTGGACGGATGGTTCCTCGGAAAGTTCCCGCGAAGGGTGAGGAAGTTGTGAAGTGCCTGTCCGGGGGGCCTGGCCCGATCCCGGTGATCTTAGAGGGTCCGCGGCCGTGCTCGGACCTGAGGGGGGCTCAGGCGGCCGCGGCCGCCGTGAGTCTGGCGATCCGGTCGCTGTCGCAGGTGCGCGGGCAGGTGGCGCAGGTGTCCTCGGGGCGCACCGTGTAGTACATGCAGCAGCTCACCCGGTCCCGGGTGGCCAGCGGCTCGCCGTCCGGCCCGGTCAGCGCGCGGAACGCGGCCGAGCCGGCGTACGGCCGCGTCGCCCCCGGCAGCAGCAGCTCCAGCTCGCGGACGGCCCGCGCCTCCTCGTCCCCGCCCAGCAGATGGGCGACGTACCACAGCCCCTCCACGACCTCGTCGGTCACCATGCCCCACAGGGCGCGCCCGCGCCGCCGCATCCGCGGCCCGAAGGCCGCCAGCACCGGCTCCAGGTGCTCGGCCACGGCCGAGCGCACCTCGGCCCGCAGCGCCTCCTCGCCGGGTACGACGACGGCGCCGGACAGTGTGGCCGCGGGGTCGCCCGGCAGACAGGCGAAGGAGGCGGGGCGGACGGCCATCCGGCCGGCGCCGCGGTCGTACGAGACCTGTGTCACGGGCAGCCGGGGCACCCGGCGGTGCAGGAACCACGGGACGGTGATCAGCAGACAGGCAGGCCAGGCGTAGCGGTGCAGGCCGAAGCCGGCGACGACATCCGGGCGGGCCCGGCGCGCGTAGTCCCGCAGCACCTGCTCCTCGTCCCAGGCGAGGAAGGCGTCCAGGCGGCTGCCGCCTGCCGCGAGTCCGCCGGCGGTGACCCATCTCTCACCCCGGGGCAGCGGCTCCGTCGGGCCGAGGACGTTCACGGAGAGGCCGGGATATATCTCGGTGAGACGGGCATACGCGGCGGTGAGCGGCGAGGCCGCAGCGGGCATGGCGGAACCACCGATCATCGGTTGCGGACCGATCTGTGCAGGTAAGGCTAACCTTACTTGCCCTTCGGGGGAATTTGAACCGTCGCCTTGTACGCCTAAGGTGCTTGACGGACAAGTGACAACCCGTCGTTAATGACCCAAGTGCCGACCGGCCGGAGGAGGACCCCGTGAAGCAGGGCGTGCAGGGCCCCGCCGGGACACAGGGCACCCCCCGGGTGCCGGTGCAGCAGCGCGCCGGGGACGTGGTCCGGGAGCGGGACACCGCCGTGCCGGGTGCGCGGGGTGAGCACACGCACGCCGAGCGGCCGATTCCCCGGCCGCGGGCCGTCGTGCAGCGCTCCTCGGTGCGCGGGCAGATCCTCGACGCGCTGCGGACCGCGCTGGTGGCGGGTGAGCTGCAGCCGGGCGAGGTCTACTCGGCGCCGGTCCTCGGCGAACGCTTCGGGGTCTCGGCGACGCCGGTGCGGGAGGCGATGCAGCAGCTCGCCCTGGAGGGCGCGGTCGAGGTCGTGCTCAACCGGGGGTTCCGGGTCGTCGAGCGGGGTGCGCGGGAGCTGGCCGAGCTGGCCGAGGTGCGGGCGCTCATCGAGGTCCCGGTGATGCTGAGACTCGCCCGTACGGTCCCCGCCGAGCGGTGGGCCGAGCTGCGTCCGCTCGCGGAGGCGACGGTACGCGCGGCGTCCTCCGGCTGTGCGGCCACGTACGCGGAGTCCGACCGGGCCTTCCACCGGGCGGCGCTGTCCCTGTCGGGGAACGAGCAGCTGGTGCAGGTCGCGGAGCATCTGCACCGGCGGTCCCAGTGGCCGCTGGTCGGCGGTGCCGTGCGGCACGGCCGGGCCGACCTGGTGGCGGACGCGGCGGAGCACACCGCGCTGCTCGACGCGCTGATCGCGCGGGACCTGGACGTCGTGAGGGCGCTGGTCGCAGAGCATTTCGCAGGCGCAAGCTGACCGACTCGCACCACGGCGCCGGCGTGCACCTTCGCCGGCGGCCCTGTGCCCAGGCAGGGGTGCGGGGAACTGCGCGATCGGCTCCCGCGGACTCGCGGTCGGCGACGGTCCGCACGAGCCCGTTGCGTGGCGGCCGCGGCGCCGGTCCCTGGGAGG
>NZ_JBVKBH010000021.1:0-43591 GCF_055657175.1 Streptomyces sp. NPDC107581 | reverse complement strand
AGGTCGCCGCGGCGTCGGCTGTCATGGCTCTGCGGGCGTGCACCTATGGCGGCGGGCCTGTGCCCGGCCAGGGGCGCGGGGAACTGCGCGATCGGCTCCCGCGGACTCGCGGTCGGCGACGGTCCGCACGAGCCCGTTGCGTGGCGGCCGCGGCGCCGGTCCCTGGGAGGTCGCCGCGGCGTCGGCTGTCATGGCTCTGCGGGCGTGCACCTATGGCGGCGGGCCTGTGCCCGGCCAGGGGCGCGGGGAACTGCGCGATCGGCCCCCGCGAACCCGCGGTCGGCGACGGACCGCGCGAACCCGCGGTCGGCGACGGACCGCGCGCACCACGGTCGGCCACCGTCCGCACGCACCCGCCGCTAAGCCGTCGCCGTCCCCGGCGTCGGTGGTGTCAACTGGCGGGCCAGCCACGTCGGTACGCCCCCGAGCAACCGGAACAGCCGCCGGGCCTCCTCCCGCAGGCGCGACGCCTCCGGCTCGGACTCCGTGTCCGCCAGTGACGCGAGCGCGGGCGCCGTACCCACCAGGTAGCCCAACTCCTCCCGGATCCGCAGCGATTCGGCGAAACCGTGCCGCGCCTCGGACAGCTCGCCGTCCCGCAGGGCGAGCCCGGCCAGATGCCGCCACGTGAAGGACAGCAGCAGCGGGTCGGCGTGCGCCGCGGCGCCCGCATGGGCCCGGCGGTAGGCGGCGCGAGCCGCCTGCGGGGAGCGGGCGAGGTTCTCGGCCAGCAGCCCCCTGCGGAAGTCCAGCAGCGCCCTCGCCGCACCCCCCGGAGGGATCAGCGCCGCCGCCCGCCCCAGCGCGGCCCGCGCCTCGTCCGCACGGTCCCGCACGGTGTGCAGCGTGGCGGCGTAGGCGAGTTGACCGCGCTCGCAGGCGGCCGCCCCCCGCTCCTCGTCGGTGTGCGCCAGCGCTTCCGCCGTACGGAGGGCGTCCTCCGCCTCCGCCCAGCCCCGCTCGGTGTACAGGCACCGTTCGACCAGGAGCGCCGCCCGCTGCAGCGCGGCCGGCGGGGTGTCGGGTGGCAGCAGGGCCGCCGCGTCCACCCAGCAGGCCCGTGAGCGCAACCGCCATACCGCGGTCTGGAGAGGATCGTCACCGGCGGTCGTTCCGTTACCAGACATGGCGGAATGCGCCACGTTGCCCTCCCCGAGCACGCCATCGAGCTGTTGAGTGGTGGCGGCATTCCAGCACCAATGCAGGGGCCGGGCCAAGAGGGTGGGTGAAAGATTTCACAAAGTAGTGGGGCATTGGCGTGACTTGGTTTGGCCGCCCCACGCCCTTGTGAGCTCAGCTCATGCGCAGCGCCAGGAAGAAGTCCAGCTTGTCCTCGAGGCGCGAAAGGTCCCGTCCCGTCAACTGCTCGATGCGGCCGACTCGGTAGCGCAGCGTGTTGACGTGCAGGTGGAGCCGGGTCGCGCAGCGCGTCCAGGAGCCGTCGCAGTCCAGGAACGCCTCCAGGGTCGGGATCAGCTCGGCCCGGTGCCGGCGGTCGTAGTCCGTCAGGGGGTCCAGCAGCCGGGCGGTGAAGGCGCGGCGGACGTCGTCCGGGACGAACGGCAGCAGCAGCACGTGCGAGGCCAGTTCCTGGTGGCCCGCCGCGCACACGCGGCCGGGACGCGCCGCCGCCACCCGGCGGGCGTGCCGGGCCTCCTCCAGCGCGCCGCGCAGCCCCTCCGCCGAGTGCACGGCCGCGCTGACGCCGAGGGTGAGCCGCCCGTCGTCGTTCAGGCCCGCCGACAGCGGCTGCCGGACCGCCTGCAGGAGCGCGTCGGCCAGCAGGCCGGTCTCCGCGCCCTCGTGCTCGGCGGAGACCGCGGGCAGGGGCACCAGGGCGATCGCCTCGTCGCCCGTGTGTGCGACCGCGATGCGGTCCAAGGGCTCCGGGCCGGTGGCCTGCGGGTCGACCAGGACCTCCTCCAGCAGCGACTGGGCGACCGGGCCGACCTCGTTCTCGCTGCCCTCCCACTCGACGCGGGCCACCACCACCTGCCAGTGCGGGGCCGTCCCGAGCCCGGGCAGCAGCACCGGCGCCGCCACCCGCAGACGCGCGGCGATCTCGGCGGGCGCGGCGCCCGTCTGGACCAGCTCCAGCACCTCCTGGGCGAGCCGGCGCCGTACCGTGCGCGCCGCGTCCCGGCGGTCCCGCTCGACCGCGATCAGCTGGGTGACGCCCTGGAGCAGGTCGAGACGCTCCTCCGGCCAGTCACCGGTGTCCGCCTCGACGGCCAGCAGCCAGTCCGACAGGACCGTCTCGCGGACGTCCCTGGCGGCCTGCGGGGAGCGGCCCGAGGAGCGGATCGGGAAGAGGGAGAACGGGGCGCCGCCCAGCACCACCCGGTGGGGCCCGCGGCGGCCCGTGCGGGCGGCCGCCAGGTGCTCGGCGGCGAGCTTGGCGCAGGTCTCAGGCGACAGCGCCGGACCCGCCACCTTCGGGCCGGCGATCAGCCGGCCGGTGGGGGAGAGCACCCAGGCGCGCAGGTCCAGGTCGGAGCCGAGCAGGTCCAGGACCACGTCCGGGCCGCCGCCCGCCGGTCCCGAGGTCATCATCCGGCGGTGCCGGTCCACCACGGCCGCCAGGTCCCCGGCCCGCTCGCCGGAGACCTGTCGCACCACGTGTTCGGTGATCGTCGCGAACGCCACCGACTCGTGCACCGCGAACAGCGGCAGCCGGTGCCGCGCGCAGGCCAGCACCAGGTCGTCCGGCACATCGCCCAGCTCCGCCTCGCCGGCCGCCAGCCCGGCCACCCCGGCCTGGACCAGGATCCGTACGAACGGCTCGGAGTCGTCCGCGTCCCGGCGCCAGGCCAGGCCCGTCAGCACCAGCTCGCCGCCCGAGAGGTAGCGGCTCGGGTCACGCAGGTCGGTGGTCATCACCCCGCGTACCGACCGGTCCAGCTCGTCCTCGCCGCCGAGCAGCCGCAGGCCCAGCGCATCGGTGTCCAGAAGTGCGCGAAGCCGCATCTCGTTGCCGCCGTTCTATGTCTCGAAACCTACGATGAATCTTGATGGGTGACGGGGCAGGGCCCGGCGGGGTAGGCGCTCAGGCCGTACTCCGGGGTCGCCGGGCTGTGTCCTGCGTTTCCCGAGGAAAACGAAGAGGTTTCCGATGACCCTCGTTCATACGAATCTACAAGATGCCCACCATGGCCAGCCAACTCCTTCATGGTTTCGGTGACTGACCCCGCCGGAGTACTGAGCGGTGTACTGAGTCCACTCCGCGTTAACAGGACATGAACGAGCCGGGCCCGCCGCACACGGATTGGCTCAATACGTACGACCCACGAGACGAAGAAGAAGAGAGCCGGTCATGGACTTCCTTCGCCCCGCCAGCTGGGAGGAGGCGCTCGCCGCAAAGGCCGAGCACCCCACCGCTGTGCCGATTGCGGGTGGCACCGATGTGATGGTCGAGATCAACTTCGACCACCGCCGGCCCGAGTACCTGCTCGACCTCAACCGCATCGGCGACCTCACCGAATGGGAGGTCGGCGAGGACGCCGTACGGCTGGGTGCATCCGTCCCGTACAGCAGGATCATGCAGAATCTCCGTGCCGAGCTGCCGGGCCTGGCGCTCGCCTCGCACACGGTCGCCTCCCCGCAGATCCGCAACCGCGGCGGCGTCGGCGGCAACCTCGGCACGGCCTCGCCCGCCGGTGACGCCCACCCCGCCCTCCTCGCGGCCGGCGCCGAGGTCGAGGCGGAGTCGGCGGCCCGCGGCACCCGCCTGATCCCGATCGACGAGTTCTACACCGGCGTCAAGCGCAACGCCCTCCAGCCCGACGAGCTGATCCGCGCCGTCCACGTCAAGAAGGCGGACGGCCCGCAGCAGTACTCCAAGGTCGGCACCCGCAACGCCATGGTCATCGCGGTGTGCGCCTTCGGTCTCGCCCTGCACCCCGAGACCCGCACCGTCCGGACCGGCATCGGCTCCGCCGCTCCGACCCCGGTGCGGGCCAAGGCCGCCGAGGACTTCCTGAACGCTGCCCTGGAAGAGGGCGGTTTCTGGGACAACGGAAAGATCATCACCCCGTCGGTCGCCAAGCAGTTCGCGGACCTGTGCTCCGCCTCCTGCAACCCGATCGACGACGTCCGGGGCACCGCGAGCTACCGCCGCCACGCGGTCGGCGTCATGGCCCGCCGGACGCTCACCTGGACCTGGGAGTCGTACCGCGGCGCCCGCCGCGCCTCGGAGGGAGCTGCGTAATGCGCGTCAACTTCACTGTCAACGGACGTCCGCAGGAAGCAGACGACGTCTGGGAGGGCGAGTCCCTGCTGTACGTCCTGCGCGAGCGCCTCGGCCTGCCCGGCTCCAAGAACGCCTGCGAGCAGGGCGAGTGCGGCTCCTGCACGGTCCGCCTGGACGGCGTCCCGGTCTGTTCCTGCCTGGTTGCGGCCGGCCAGGTCGAGGGCCGCGAGGTCGTCACCGTCGAGGGCCTGGCGGACTACGCCAGGCAGCGCGCCGAGGGCGGCTGCGCCACCGGTGCCTGCGGGACCTCGCTCGACGAGGCCAAGGGCTGGCAGGCCAAGGGCACCGACTCGCAGACCGGAGAGGGCACCGAACTCTCCACGATCCAGCAGGCGTTCATCGACGCCGGAGCCGTCCAGTGCGGCTTCTGCACCCCGGGGCTGCTGGTCGCCGCCGACGAGATGCTGGAGAGCAACCCGAACCCGACCGATGCGGACATCCGCGAGGCGCTGTCGGGCAACCTGTGCCGCTGCACGGGCTACGAGAAGATCATGGACGCGGTCCGCCTGGCGGCCGCCCGCCAGTCCGAGGGGGTCTGACATGCCGGCCAACGGCGCTCCTACGAAGATCACGCAGGGCTCACAGACCAAGGGCGGCATCGGCGAGTCCACGCTCCGCCCGGACGGCACCCTCAAGGTCACCGGCGAGTTCGCGTACTCGTCCGACATGTGGCACGAGGACATGCTCTGGGGCCAGATCCTGCGCTCCACGGTCGCGCACGCCGAGATCGTCTCGATCGACACAGGCGAGGCCCTGGCCACGCCAGGCGTCTACGCGGTCCTGACCTACGACGACCTGCCCACCGAGGTGAAGAACTACGGCCTGGAGATCCAGGACACCCCGGTCCTCGCCCACGGCAAGGTGCGCCACCACGGCGAGCCGGTCGCGATCGTCGCCGCCGACCACCCGGAGACGGCCCGCCGCGCCGCCGCCAAGATCAAGGTCGAGTACAGAGAACTCCCGGTCATCACCGACGAGGCCTCCGCGACCGCGCCGGACGCGATCCTCATCCACGAGGGCCGCGACGACCACCACATCGGCCACGTCCCGCACCCCAACATCGTGCACCGCCAGCCGATCGTCCGCGGCGACGCGGACGAGGCCGCCAAGCGGGCGGACGTCATCGTCAAGGGCGAGTACACCTTCGGCATGCAGGACCAGGCCTTCCTCGGCCCCGAGTCCGGTCTCGCCGTGCCCGACGAGGACGGCGGCGTCCACCTCTACATCGCCACCCAGTGGCTGCACTCGGACCTCAAGCAGATCGCCCCGGTCCTCGGCCTGCCCGAGGACAAGGTGCGCATGACGCTCTCCGGCGTCGGCGGCGCGTTCGGCGGCCGCGAGGACCTGTCGATGCAGATCCACGCCTGCCTGCTGGCGCTGCGCACCGGCAAGCCCGTCAAGATCGTCTACAACCGGTTCGAGTCCTTCTTCGGACACGTCCACCGGCACCCGGCGAAGCTCTACTACGAGCACGGCGCCACCAAGGACGGCAAGCTCACGCACATGAAGTGCAAGATCGTCCTGGACGGCGGCGCCTATGCCTCCGCCTCCCCGGCGGTCGTCGGCAACGCCTCGTCCCTGTCGGTCGGTCCGTACGTCGTCGACGACGTCGACATCGAGGCCATCGCCCTCTACACCAACAACCCGCCCTGCGGCGCCATGCGCGGCTTCGGCGCGGTCCAGGCGTGCTTCGCCTACGAGGCGCAGATGGACAAGCTGGCGCAGAAGCTCGGCATGGACCCGGTGGAGTTCCGGCAGCTCAACGCCATGGAGCAGGGGACCATCATGCCGACCGGGCAGCCGGTCGACTCCCCGGCCCCGGTCGCCGAACTCCTGCGCCGCGTCAAGGCGATGCCCATGCCGCCCGAGCGCCAGTGGGAGTCCAGCGAGGGCGCCGACGTACGGCAGCTGCCCGGCGGTCTGTCCAACACCACGCACGGCGAAGGCGTCGTACGCGGCGTCGGCATCGCGGTCGGCATCAAGAACGTCGGCTTCTCCGAGGGCTTCGACGACTACTCCACCGCCAAGGTGCGCATGGAGGTCGTGGGCAGCGAGCCCGTCGCCACCGTGCACACCGCGATGGCGGAGGTCGGCCAGGGCGGTGTCACCGTCCATGCGCAGATCGCCCGCACCGAGCTGGGCGTCACCCAGGTGACCATCCACCCGGCCGACACCCAGGTGGGCAGCGCCGGTTCGACCTCGGCCTCCCGGCAGACGTACGTCACCGGCGGCGCCGTGAAGCACACCTGCGAGCTGGTCCGCGAGAAGGTCCTGGAGATCGGCCGTCGCAAGTTCGGCACCTACCACCCCGCCTGGGCCACCGCCGAGCTCCTGCTGGAGGGCGGCAAGGTCGTCACCGACGGCGGCGAGGTCCTCGGCGACCTGGCCGACGTCCTGGAGGGCGAGACGGTCGAGATCGAGGCGGAGTGGCGGCACCGGCCGACCGAGGCCTTCGATCTGCACACCGGCCAGGGCGACGGGCACGTCCAGTACTCCTTCGCCGCGCACCGCGCGGTCGTCGAGGTCGACACCGAACTCGGCCTGGTCAAGGTCATCGAACTGGCCTGCGCCCAGGACGTCGGCAAGGCCCTCAACCCGCTCTCCGTCGTCGGCCAGATCCAGGGCGGTACGACCCAGGGCCTGGGCGTGGCGGTGATGGAGGAGATCATCGTCGACCCGAAGACGGCGAAGGTCAGGAACCCCTCCTTCACGGACTACCTGATCCCGACCATCCTCGACACGCCGACCATCCCGGTCGACGTCCTCGAACTCGCCGACGACCACGCCCCGTACGGGCTGCGCGGCATCGGCGAAGCCCCGACCCTGTCGTCCACCCCGGCCGTCCTCGCGGCGATCCGGAACGCGACCGGGCTGGAGCTCAACCGCACTCCGGTACGGCCCGAGCACCTCACGGGGACCGCGTAACACCCCAGCTCTCCGGGCGGCGCAGGGAACGTCACACACTCCGCCGCGCCGCCCGGAGGAACCCTCTTTGAGTTCCGCTCCGCTCGCGGTCCTTGAAGTACCAGGAAATTCGTTCGTCTCGGGCCGTCCCCCGGGTCGTCCATTCCCAAATCCCGTGACCGCCGAGGCGGTTGGACGGGTGCCCCTGTGAACCTTGGGAGATGGCTCATGACCCAGCAGTCAGTGGAGCCCAGGACCGCAGCCGACGACGCGGGCGATGGCAGCCGCGTCCCGGCCGGGCGGTCCTGGCTCGACCGGTACTTCCACATATCCAGAAGAGGGTCCACGGTCTCGCGAGAGGTCCGCGGCGGCATCACCACCTTCATGGCGATGGCCTACATCCTCCTGCTCAACCCCCTCATCCTGTCCGGCAAGGACGTGGCGGGGGACACGATGGGCCAGAAGGCGCTCATCACCGCGACCGCGTTCGCGGCGGCCTTCACCACGCTGCTGATGGGATTCGTCGGCAAGGTGCCGCTCGCCCTCGCCGCCGGCCTCTCCGTCTCCGGCGTCCTGTCCTCGCAGGTCGCCCCCCAGATGACCTGGCCTCAGGCCATGGGCATGTGCGTGATGTACGGCGTGGTCATCATGCTGCTGGTCGTCACCGGCCTGCGCGAGATGATCATGAACGCGATACCGCTCGCGCTCAAGCACGGCATCACGATGGGCATCGGCCTGTTCATCGCCCTGATCGGTTTCTACAAGGCCGGCTTCGTGCACCAGGGCAAGGCCACCCCGGTCTCTCTCGGCCCTGCCGGTGAACTCGCCGGCTGGCCGGTCCTGCTCTTCGCCGGCACCCTGCTCCTGATCTTCATGCTCCAGGCCCGGAACATCCCCGGCGCCATCCTCATCGGCATCATCTCCGGCACCGTCGTCGCGGCGATCCTGAACGGCGCCGGTGTCATCGACCCCAAGCAGTGGGCGAACGGCGCCCCCGAACTGCACGGCGGCGCGGTCTCGATGCCCGACTTCTCGCTCTTCGGGCACGTCGAGTTCGGCGGCTGGGGCAAGGTCGGCGCGATGACCGTCGGCATGATCGTCTTCACGCTGGTGCTCGCCGGTTTCTTCGACGCCATGGCCACCATCATCGGCGTCGGCACCGAGGCCAACCTGGCCGACGACAAGGGCCGTATGCCGGGCCTGTCCAAGGCGCTGTTCATCGACGGCGCCGGCGGTGCGATCGGCGGTGTGGCGGGCGGCTCCGGCCAGACGGTCTTCATCGAGTCGGCCACCGGCGTCGGCGAGGGAGCCCGTACCGGTCTCGCCTCCGTCGTCACCGGACTGTTCTTCGCGGCCTGTCTGTTCTTCACCCCGGTCACCGCGATCGTCCCGCAGGAGGTCGCCTCCGCCGCCCTGGTGGTCATCGGCGCGATGATGCTGATGAACGCCCGGCACGTGGACTGGGCCGACCGCGCGACCGCCATCCCGGTCTTCCTGACCGTGGTCCTGATGCCGTTCACGTACACCATCACCACCGGTGTCGCCGCGGGCGTCATCTCGTACGTGGCCATCAAGACAGCCCAGGGCAAGGCCCGCGAGATCGGCGCCTTCATGTGGGGTCTGACGGTCGTCTTCCTCGTCTACTTCGCACTCCATCCCATCGAGGGCTGGCTCGGCGTGCACTAGCCCGCCCTGTGGAACGCCCTCTTCACGCAACCCCGTAAGGAGACCGAGAGATGCTGGACATCGCCGAGGAGCTCAACCGGTGGGTCGAGCAGGGCCGTGACTTCGCCGTCGCCACCGTGGTGGCCGTCGGGGGCAGCGCCCCGCGCCAGCCCGGCGCCGCCCTCGCGGTGGACGCCGACGGCACGGCCATCGGCTCGGTCTCCGGCGGGTGCGTGGAGGGCGCGGTGTACGAGCTGTGCCGGCAGGCGCTCGAAGACGGGGAAACCGTCCTCGAACGCTTCGGGTACAGCGACGAGGATGCCTTTGCCGTCGGCCTGACCTGCGGCGGCATCATCGACATCCTCGTCACCCCGGTCCGGGCGGACGGTCCCGCCCGGCCGGTGGTCGCGGCCGCGCTGGCCGCCGCCGCACATGGGGAGGCGGCGGCGGTCGCGCGGATCGTCACGGGACCGGCCGAACTGCTCGGCCGGGCCCTGCTCGTCGGCCCCGACGGCTCCTGGGACGGCGGCTTCGGCGCCCACCCGGAACTGGACCGTACGGTCGCCGCCGAGGCCGGCGCCTTCCTGGACGCGGGCCGCACCGGCACCCTGGAGATCGGCGAGCAGGGCTCGCGCTGCGGCGCCCCGCTCACCCTCCTGGTGGAGTCCTCCGTCCCCGCTCCCCGGATGATCGTCTTCGGCGCGATCGACTTCGCGTCAGCGCTGGTACGGGTGGGCAAGTTCCTCAACTACCACGTCACCGTGTGCGACGCCCGGCCCGTCTTCGCCACCCGGGCCCGTTTCCCCGAGGCCGACGAGATCGTCGTCGAGTGGCCCCACAAGTACCTGGAGCGCACCGGGGTCGACGGCCGTACGGTCCTGTGCGTTCTCACCCACGACGCCAAGTTCGACGTCCCCCTGCTGCACCTGGCCCTGCGGCTGCCGGTCGCCTACGTCGGCGCGATGGGCTCCCGCCGCACCCACCTCGACCGCAACGAGCGCCTGCGCGGGGTCGGCGTCACCGAGCTGGAGCTGGCCCGTCTGCGCTCCCCGATCGGCCTCGACCTCGGTGCCCGCACCCCGGAGGAGACGGCGCTGTCCATCGCCGCGGAGATCGTCGCCAACCGGCGCGGCGGCGGCGGGCTGTCCCTGACCGGCGCCCACACCCCGATCCACCACGACACGGCCTCGCGCCCGGCGGCGCGGATCGGGTCGGTCGCCTGAGGACCGCGATCTGATCGCGCTGCGTCGTACGGACGCGCACCGGCTCGGGACGGCGGTGCAGCTCTGCACGGTCCGCCCTGCCGGCCGGTTCCTTGGCGAGGACCCGCGCGCCGTGCCGTGGGAGGCCGTGGAGGACCTGGCCGGGCGGCTCGGGACCGTGGACGCCTCGTGCGTGAAGCGCACGCCGAGCGGCGCTCGACGCTCCTGCGCCGCGGCGAGGGGCGCCGAGGCCAGGAACGCCGAGCTGAGGTCAGCACTGGCTCAACGAGTCTGCGGAGCCCTGAACGGCAGCCTCCTGAACGGGATCCCTGGATTCCGGGTGCTCTGGACCACCGGCCGGGGCGGCGGCACGCAGCGCCGCCTCGACGCGGCGGTTGCCGGGCATGGTCGCCGTGACGGCGGTCATGGCTAGGAGGAGGCCGGCGGCGGTGCAGAGCGGGGTGCGTACGTCGTAGGCGGTGACCATTGAGGTCGGGGTTTTGTCCGGACTTCCGGAACCGGCTGTCCCACACGTGAGACCTTCGCTCCTGCCCTCCTTCCCGACCTCGCGCAATCCCCGGGCGCCCTACGGTTCAGGGACCGTCAGGGCTGCCTCAGCAGCCGGTTCACCGCCCGCCCGAACACCGCGCGGGCCGTGCTCTCCAGGACGCCGTCGAACAGGCGCGGCAGGAAGCGGATCCGCAGCTCCTCCCGCCACACCACGCGCGTACGACCGCCGGGCCCCGGCCGGACCTCGATCTCGGCCCACCCGAGCACGACCCGCCCGCGCTTCTCCAGCCGGCACAGGCCGGGCTCACCGTCCAGCGGCGGGCACCAGAGCGTGACCTCCATGGGATCGTCGAAGCCGAGGGGGCCGATGCCCGAACGGGCCACGAACCGGGTGCCCTCGCCGGTCGGCGCGGGCGGGTCCACGGTGATCCGGGTCAGCGGAACCACGTCACCGTGGCGGGGCCACGCCGTGAGCCGGCGCCACGCCTCGTCGAGGGGGAGCGGCACGGTACGTTCGAAAGAGAAGAGGGGCACAGCACGATCGTAGGGAACCGGCACCGGTCACCTGCGCGTTCGCTCCCTGCCGCACCCGACCCGGTGACTCAGGGCCTGTCGCTGGAGGCCGGTGGCTCAAGTCCGGCGGCTCAAGTCCGGCGGCTCGGGTCCGTGGGCTCGGACCGGTGGGCTCGGATCCGGTCGCTCGGGGCCGGCGGCTCGGATCGGGGCGCATCAGCGTGGGCCTGTGCCCGGTGAGCCGCTCTGTCGCGTAGCTGGGCCGCTTCAGCTCCTCGCGTATCTGCGGGTCGGAGATCCGGGTGAGGATCTTGTGGTCCCAGGTGTGGCTCGCCACTTCGTGACCCTCGGCCTGCATCCGCTTGACCGGCTCGGGGTACTTCTCGATGTGCCGCTTGCCGAGCAGGAAGAAGGTGGCCGGACCTTCTTCTCCTTGAGGATCTCGAGCAGCCGCGGCGAGTTCTCGCTGGGGGCCGGCGTCGAACGTGAGCGCGATGCACTCGGCCTCGCGGCAGTCGACGGTCCCGAACCGGGCCTGTGCCCCGTGCGCCGCCTCGGCGCGCACCGAACTCCGCGAGGTGGTGTCGACCTCCCCGCAGCCGGACACGGTCAGCGCCAGGCAGGCGGCGACCGAGGCGAGGGCGGCCAGGCGCAGCCTCCGGCCCCCTCTGCGCATCCTGGTGGGTGCGGGGCGCAGAGCCGGGTACGCCCCGGTCGGAGTCGACAAAAGCATGTCGGAGCTGTACGCACAGCGTATAGCTCACCCGTTCGAGGCCCCGACTGTTCCCATGGGGCGGCCGGTGCGACGGGGCGCTGCAGTGTGCAGCGCACTCGCTGCGGTCGGGCGGGGCCAACGCGGCTCTGTCACGGCCGCGCCGCCGTAGCACCATGGAGGTACCGGGGAGAACGGCACCCCGGCGATACGGGGGAGGAGAGCACCCCAGCGATGCCGGGGAGGAGAGCTCCGTGGCGATGCGGGGGTGAGAGCACCCCGGCGAGAGGACGAACCCATGCGCTTCCGGGACCGCGCCGAGGCCGGACGGACACTCGCCGGCCTGCTGAGCGACCTGCGCGAGCGGGGCGAACTCCCCGACCCCGTCGTCCTGGCCCTGCCCCGCGGCGGGATCACCGTGGCCGCGCCCGTCGCCCGGGCCCTCGACGCCCCGCTCGACGTGCTCGTCGTCCGCAAGATCGGCGCCCCCCACCACGAGGAGTTCGCCGTCGGCGCCCTCGCCTCCGGCGACCCGCCCCTCTTCGACGCGGACACCCTCGACCACCTGGGCCTGACCGAGCAGCGACTCGCTCCGGTCGTGGAGCGGGAACGACGCGAACTGGCCCGGCGCGAGCACCGCTACCGCGGCGACCGGCCGCCCCCGGACCTCGGGGGGCGGACCGTGATCGTCGTCGACGACGGCCTGGCCACCGGCGCCACCGCCCGCGCCGCGCTGCGCCATGTGCGCCGCCTGGCCCCGGCCCGGGTCGTCCTGGCCGTCCCCGTCGGGTCCCCGGACTCCCTCGACCTGCTCGCCGCCGAGGCCGACCTGGTGGTCTGCCCGCACCGGCCCGTCGCCTTCAACGCCGTCGGCCAGTGGTACGACGACTTCGAGCAGCTGACCGACGACGACGTGCTCGGTGTGCTCGACGCGCTGCACGCCCGCTGAACACCCGGGGAGCGAGGATGCCCGAACTGGCCGAGGCGGAGGCGCGCCGCCGGTTCACCGCGGCCCGGGTGGCCCGGCTGGCCACCGTCGGCCCGGCCGGCCGCCCCCACCAGGTGCCGGTGGTCTTCGCCGCACACACCGCCGACGGCACCGACCGGCTGGTGACCGCCGTCGACCACAAACCCAAGACCACCACCCGCCTCGCACGGCTCCGCAACATCCGGGCCCACCCGCCGGTCTGCCTGCTCGCGGACGCCTACGACGAGAACTGGGACCACCTGTGGTGGGTCCGCGCCGACGGCGAGGCCCGCGTCCTGCCGCCCGACGCCGCCGACCCCGCCCTGCGGCACGCCTACGAGAGCGCTGTGGAACTGCTGCGCGCGAAGTACCCGCAGTACCGGGACCACCCGCCGGCCGGTGCGGTGATCACCGTCACAGTACGGCGGTGGACCGGATGGGAGGCGCGCACGCCTGCCTGAAGCGGTGCAGGCCCGGCCGTCCGCGACAACCCGTGCACACCAGTAGTACCGGAAGGGCACGCGGAGTAGCCTCGGGTGACATGACGCGCACGGGGGAGCGAGCCGTCAAGTCGCGGTTACGGACACCACCTTGGATCGCCCGCATCGAAGAGCCGGACGGGCGGGTCCTCGGCGCGGGGGTGCTGCTCGCCCCCGACCGGGTGCTCACCGCGGCCCATGTCGTCCCTCCCGGCCGGTCCTACGTCGTCCACTTCGTCGGCGTGCCCGGCGTACCCGGAGTCGCCGCCACGGCCTGCGCGGACGAGCACGTACCCCAGCGGGAGGACGCCTTCGGCGACCGCAGCGGCGATCTGGCCCTGCTGCGGCTGGCCGAGCCGCTGCCGTCGGACCACACCACCCGGCTCTACCGGCTCGCCTCGCCGCACGGCCCGGTGAGCATGTACGGCTTCCCGGACGGCGACGACGGCGGCCGCTGGCACGGCGCCACCCTGGTCGCGGCCCGCGGCCGGGACAGCCAGGTGCAGCTGCGCCCGCAGACCCCGGACGAACGCGCCGCCCCCGGCTTCAGCGGCGGGGGAGTGGTCGACCACGCCACCGACGAGGTCATCGGCATCGTCCTCAGCGTCGACGAGGGGCCGGGCTCCGTCTTCAGCTACATGAGCCCCACCGAGACCATCCTGAGCCATCTGCCGCAGATCGCCGCCTGGACCGAGGGTGCCGAAGCCGTCGACCCGGCGCTGCGCACCGGCGCGACGGGAGCCGCGGGCCGGCTCGACGTGCCCTTCGCCACCGAACTCGCCTCCTGGTTCCGGGGCGAGGGCTGGCCGGTGCTCGTCACCGTCGTCCCCGCCCGCAGCAACCGTGCCTGGACCCTCACCCGCGCGATCACCCTGGCCGACCGGGAACTGCGCACCCAGCAGAACACCAGCGCCTTCAGCCATGACCCGCCCGAGACCGTGCCCCCGGCGGGCGGTCACGATCTCGCCCTGGACGTCAAGGATCTGACGGCAGATCAGGTACTGGACCGGATCGCCGGCCGGCTGGGCATCCGCGGCGACCCCCGGCCCGAACGGCTCGGCGCCCTGCGCATCCCGCTCACCGCCGTCCTGGTCGGCATCGACCAGGCCGCCGACCCCGACGCCCTGCTGGGCCTGCTGGACCGGCTCGCCCGGCAGGGGGCCCGCCTGCTCCTGGTCTTCCGCCGCCGCGGCGGCCGCGCGGCCCGGGCCGCCGAGTCCTTCGTCCAGCGTCCGCTGCGCGCCCGCTGGACTCGCCTGCACCATGAACTCGACCGCATAGTGGACGAGTTGGGACCCGCGCTCGACGAGCGGTGCGACCGCGTCCTGCCCGACCCCGGCACCCGGCCCCTGCTCGACCGGGCCGAGGCCGGCGTACGGCGCACCCGGATGCTGCGCGCCTGGGTCGCCCACACCCCCGAACGGGAACGCGAACCCCGGCGCGCCGACCTGATGTTCACCTTCGAGGACGCCGCCGAACGCCGCCGCCGGCGCCTGGAGCAGGCCCTTTCCGCCCTCGACGCCCGGCTGCGCCGCCGCGGGGAACTCCTCGGACGCATCACCGCCGAGTGGCCGCTGTGCAGGGAACGGGCCGCGGAGCGGGGCGACGACCGGGTCGTGGAGGCCTACCGGCTCTACGAACACGCCCTGTCCCTGCTGCGGCAGACCCCCTGCGACGTGGACCGGGCCGAGAGCGCCGTCGAGGCGTTCATCGCATTCTGCTCCGGCACGGCACCCGGGAAGGAGGGCGCCACATGACCTCGTGCATCCGGCCCGGCTGCGCGGGCCGCATCATGGGCACCGGCTACTGCGACACCTGCGGACACCGGCACCAGGAACCGCAGGCCGAGCGGTCCACCGAGCCGCCGCCCCCGTCGGCCGGCCCCGGCGCCGACGAGCCCCCCGGCCCGCACCCCACCCACGCGGTCGCCGGCGTCGGCGAACTCGACCAGCACGGACTGGTCCGGCTGCCCGACGTCCCGGTCCCCGAGGGCGGACTCGTCGAGGACCCCCGGCCGCCCACCGGCGGCCGCCGCTGCGGCGCGCTCGGCTGCACCATGACCATCGGCATCGGCTACGGCGGCCAGCCCGCCCGCGCCACCGGCCGCTGCCCGCGCTGCGGCACCCCCTACTCCTTCCTGCCCCAGCTGAACAAGGGCGACACGGTCGCCGGCCACTACCGCGTCCTCGGCTGCCTGGCCCGCGGCGGTCTCGGCTGGATCCACCTCGCCGAGGACACCCGTGCCGAGGGCTACCGCGTCGTCCTCAAGGGGCTGATCAACGTCCACGACGCGCTCGCCCGCCGCAACGCCGTCGAGGAACGCCGCTCGCTCACCGACCTGCACCACCCCGACATCGTCCGCATCATCACCTACGCCGAACACGAGACCGGCGGCGGCTCGCCCACCGGCTACCTGGTCATGGACTACATCGGCGGCCGCTCCCTGCAGCAGCTCTTCGACGCCGACGACGCCGAGCGCATCTTCCACGGCGGCCCACGCCTCGACCACGTCCTCACCTACGGTTGCAAGATCCTCGGCGCCCTCCAGTACATGCACGAACGCGGGCTCCTCTACTGCGACATGAAACCCGCCAACGTCATCCACTTCGGGCGGGCGGTCAAGGTCATCGACCTCGGCGCGGTCCGCGCGATCGGCGACCGCGGATCCGCCTACGTCTACACCGCGACCTTCGCCCCGCCCAAGGAGGAGGTCGACAGCCGCGGCTGGCACGTCGACAGCGACCTCTACACCGTCGGCATGACCCTGCAGGCCCTGGCCCGGGGCACCGAACCGGCCCGCGGCCTCGCCCCCGACTCCTTCCGCCGCCTCATCGACCGCGCCACCCACGCCGAACCCCGCGCCCGGTTCCGCTCGGCCGCCGAGATGTCCCGGCAACTGTGGGAAGTACTGCGCGAGGTCCGCTCGCTGCAGTTCGGCGAGCAACTGCCCGAGAGCTCCACCCGGTTCCGCGCCACCGAGGCCGGCCTCGACGCCGGACTCGGCGCGATCCCCTCCCTGGACCACTGGACCGGCCGCCCCGGTGAACGCCCCGCCGGTCTGGACGTGTCCCCGCCCCCGGCCGCCGAGGCCGCCGGCGCCCTGCCGGAGCCGGTCCCCGACCCCGACGACGGCGCTGCCCTGCTGCTGGACACCTTCCCGCCCGACGCACCCGACCGGGTCGCCCGGCAGTGGCCCCGCGAATCCCGGCTCGGCACCCCCGAGACCGCGCTGTGGCTGTGCCGCGCCTACCTCGGACGAGGCGCGCAGGACGAGGCCGAGAGCTGGCTGGCCGAGGCCGCCACCCAGCTCGGCGAGCGCGCCGCCGCCTACGACTGGCGGATCGCCTGGCACCGCGGCGTCCTGCATCTGAGCCGGGCCGAGGTGCGGGCCGCCGGCAGCTGCTTCGAGGCCGTCTACCAGGCGCTGCCCGGCGAGTACGTGCCCAAGCTCGCCCTCGGCCACTGCGCCGAGCACGGCGGCGACCGGCGCACACCCCGTGCCATGCGGTTCTACGAGGCGGTGTGGGCACGGAACTTCGCCCACACGGCCGCCGCGTTCGGCCTGGCCCGCGGCCATCTGTCCGCCGGCGACCGGGACGCGGCCGTACGCGTCCTCGACGACGTCCCCTCCACCTCCCGCCACTACGACGCCGCACGCATCGCGGCCGTCCGCATCCGCGCCGGCATCCTGCACGGCAGCCCCCCGTCGGTGGCCGACCTGCGGGACGCGGACCGGCGGCTGCCCGAACTGCACCTGGACGGCGGCGCCGCCGACGGCGAGTCACGGGCCCGGCTGGTCGCGGAGGTCCGGGAGAACGCCCTGCACTGCCGCCCCGAGCAGGGCTGGGGGCCCGAGTTCCCCGCCGGCGACCTGTTCGGCTCCGGCGCCGAGGACACCCTGCGCGCGCTGCTGGAGCAGTCCTTCCGCCATCTGGCGGCACAGGCGCGTACCGCGGGCGAACACGGCCGGCTGCTCGACCTGGCGCACGCCGTGCGGCCGATGACGACGTTCTGAGCGCACACAGCACGCACGAGCCGGAGGGAAGCGAGGGGGACGCAGCCATGAGCGTGGCCGGGAACTCCGGGAACGCAGGGAACGCAGGGAACGCAGGGAACACCGGGAACCACAGGAACACCGGGAACGCCGGGCACGCGGAGAACGTCGGTAACTCCGCGAAGGCTGAGAGCGCTGAGAGCGCGGAGGGCGCCGGGGCGGGCGTCGTGGTGACCCTCGCGGTCGGGCAGCAGCGGGAACTTCCCGCCGTGCCCGCCGCGGCCGGGCTGCCGCACGACCGCGAGATGCACGCCATCCTGGAGATCGGGGTCAGCAGCGACGGCGCCCCGGGGATCGCCACCGGGCCGGCCCACGGTCCCGGGCCGACCCACGGTCCCGGTCCCGCGCACGGTTCCGGACCCGCCCTCGCCGAGGTGCTGATCGTCGACACCTCCCGCTCCATGCTCCACCCGGCCGCCAAACTGCACGCGGCCAAGGACGCCACGGCCGCCGCGATCCGGCTGCTGCCCGAGGGCACCGCCTTCGCCGTGCTCTCCGGCCGGTTCGACGCCACCGTGGTCCACCCCGGGCCCGAACGTACGGTGATGGCCGTCGCCGGGCCCGCCGAGCGCGAGACCGCCGAACGCGCCGTACGGATCCTGGAGGCGGACGGCGGCACCGCCATCGGCACCTGGCTCGACCTGGCCCGGCGACTGCTCAGACAGCAGTCCGCGCCGATCAAGCACGTCCTGCTGCTCACCGACGGGCGCAACGAGCACGACCACCGCAGCGCCAGCCCGCTGGACACCGTCCTCGACGCCTGCGAGGGCCGGTTCGTCTGCGACGCCTGGGGAATCGGCGAGGACTGGGACGCCGACCTCCTGCTGCGCATCACCCGGCGGCTGCACGGCCGGGCCGCCGCGGTCCGTCGCGAGTCCGAACTGCCCGGCGCGTACGAGGAACTGGTCGGCGGACTGCTCGGCACGGCCGTGCCCGAGCTGCGCATCAAGCTCACCCCGACCCCCGGCACGGTGATCCGCCAGGTCAAGCAGGTGGTACCGAACGAGCAGGAACTCCTCGCCGCCGGTGACGGGTTCGGCGAACGCGGAGCCGAGTACGTCACCCGGGCCTGGGGCGAGGAGACCCGGCACTTCCAGGTCGTCCTGGCCGCCGACCCGACCGGACGCGAGATCGGCGAGGACCTCCAGCTCGCCGCCGTGGACCTCGTCGTACCCGACTTCGGACGCACGGTACGGCTGCCCGCGCCACGGCCGATCCTGGTCCGCTGGACCGACAATCCGCTCGACGCCTCCCGGCAGCATCCCGGGGTCCGCCGCCACGAGCTGTATCAGCAGGCGAGCGCCGCCGTCGCCCGGGCCTACCGGGCCTGGCTGCGGCGCGCGGAGGGCCGGGCGACGGCGGACCGGGAGCTCGCCCGGGCACTGGCGCTCGCCGCCGAACTGGGCGACACCCCGCTGCTGGACGCGCTGCGCCGGGTCGAGGCCGCGCCGGGCACCGGCCGGGTCCGCGACGGTCTCAAGGACGTCGACTGGCAGCACCTGATCCTCTCCAGCGCCATGACCACCCCACCACAGCCGCCGGCCGCCGGACCGCCGGCCGCCGGCACACCCGCAGCCGGGGCGCCCGTGCCCGGTTCACCCGAGCCCGGTTCGCCTGGGGCCGGTCCGCCCGTGGCCGGCCTGCCGGTCCTGCCCGGCCCACCGGTCCCGGCCGGCACCGACGAACTCATCGAGTGCCCGGACTGCGCATGGATCGGCCCGGCGGACTCCATGTACTGCGGCGGCGACTGCGGGCGATTGCTGAAGGCGACCTCATGAGGGCCGGCACCGGTGCGGGTCTGCGCGACCCGGCCCCCCTGCCCCGCCTCCTCGGCCGCCCCCTGGGCGCCGGGCGGCGCCCGCCGGAGGGGGCCAGCACGACCGCGTACGACCTCTCCGTGCGCCGTCGGCTGCTGCTGGCCCTGTCGGCCCTGCTGACCCTGACCCTGTTCCTCTCCTACGAGGGCGTGCACGCGGACGCCGACCCGCTGCGCACCTCCAGTGCCCCCGCTGTCGTCGCCATCGACACCGCGCTGTCCGCGCTGCGTGACGCACAGACGAACGCGACCGGTCCCTTCCCGTCGACCAGCGAGTTCCAGAAGCAGATCTCGGTGGCCGCCCAGAGCCTCGCCGTGGCCGCCGCCGACGACGTGGGCGGCCCCTCGGACCGGCAGGCCCTGCAGACGGCCGCCGGGCTGATCACCGGGTACACCGGAATGGTCCAGAAGGCCCAACTGCAGCCCGGCGGAAGCCTGTTGCGGGACGCCTACCTGAGCTATGCGACCAGCATGCTGAGCGCCAAGGAGACCGGCATCGAGGACCGCCTCAAGCTGCTGCAGACCCAGCAGCAGGCCGTGGTCGGGCGGCAGACCTCCTTCGGACGGCTGCTGTGGCTCGGCTGGAGCGTGACGGCGCTGCTCGTCCTCGCCCTGGGCGCGGCCCTGGTCGAGACCCAGCTCTTCCTGCGTCGCCGCTTCCGGCGCAGGTACAACCGTCAACTCATCGGCGCGGGGGCGCTGCTGGCCGCGGGGTTCGCCGTCCTCGTGCTGTTCACGGTGTGGACCCACCAGGGCATGACACACACCCGCGGCCTGCTCGACCAGGTGGTGGCCGGGACGGCCGGCACGGCCGCGGGGCCCGAGGCCGCCTCGTACCTGGCACACACCGGCCTGCGCGCGGCGGCCTCGGCATGGATCGTGATAGGAGGCATCGTGCTCATGGCGCTGACCGAGACGGGTCTGCGGCAGCACATCAACGACTACCGGTTCAGGCCGCGGTGAGCACCCCCGGAAGCGGCCCCGCGACGGCCGCCCCCGGCACCCGGCGCCGTCCCTCGCGCCGCATGGTGCGCACGCTCACCGTGGTGGCGAGCTGCCTGGCCGTGCTGGCGGCGGCCGTCGTGGTGGGCGTACGCACCCTCGGGCGGGAACCGACCGTCACCCTGCTGGCCAACTGGACGGACAAGGACGCGCGGTACTTCCGCGAGGCGGTCATCGCCCCCTTCGAGCGCAAGTACCACGTCCACGTCGACTACCAGGGCAGCTCCGCCGAGAGCCAGGTACTGAGTGCCGATGTCGAGGCCGGCACACCGCCGGACGTCGTGGTGCTCACCGGCCCCGGCGAACTCGCCGCCTACGCGGCCCAGAAGAAACTCGAACCGCTCGACGGACTCGTTCCGCAGGGCGACTTCAGCGAGTCCTGGGCCACGCACCTGAAGGGGCACGTGTACTGGTTCCCGCTCAACGCCGACGTCAAGAGCATCGTCTGGCACCCCGGGCGCCTCACCGAGGAGCGGCAGCTCCGGCAGGCCGCACGGCAGCCGGACCAGTGGTGCCTCGGCATGGGCTCCGGCGCCACCAGCGGCTGGCCAGGCACCGACTGGATCGAGGACATCCTGCTGCAGCAGTACGGCGCGCGCACCTACGACCTCTGGGCGCGCGGCAAGCTGTCCTGGCAGTCGAAGCAGGTGAGGCGGGCCTGGACCACCTGGCGGGACATGGTGGGCGCCGGAGGGCCCAGAGACCTCGTCCTGCGCGCCCTGCGGACCGAGTACCAGAAGGTGTCCGAGCTGGTCACCGAGGACCCACCGCAGTGCACGCTGGAGCACCAGGCGTCCTTCGTCCGCACCTACCAGCCCTGGAAGGACGTGCACGGCGGTTACGAGCCCTCGTCCCGGCTGATCCCCCACGCGACCGCCGAGAACACCTGGGAGGTCTCCGGCGATCTGGTGGCCCTGCTGCACGCCACCCCGCAGGCGCGGCAGCTGATCCGCCACCTCGCCTCCCCCGACGCCCAGCAGGCCTGGAACGCCAAGAAGTCCGGCTTCTCCGTGAACGCCGAGGCGGCGCCCGCCGACGACTCCACCGCCGGCTGGCACCGCTCCCTGGCCAGGACCTTCCTCACCCCCGACGCGGTGCACTGCTTCGACGCCTCCGACGCCATGCCGCCCGCCGTCCGCGACGCCTTCGCCCAGGCGACCATCGACTACCTGGCCGACACCCACGATCTCGACGGCCTGCTGAAGAACCTGGACAGCCTGCGCAGCGACAAGGAACTGACCTGGCTGCCGTCGGTCTGCGACCGCGACCCCTGAGCGGCGGCGCGGGCCGGCACGGGACGAGGGGCGCGGCCGGGACGACATGAGGGGCGCGAGCCGGGACGAGACGACACGACACGGCACGACACGACGGGAGGCGAGCCGCACCGCCCGGGACGAGACCGGGGGCACGGGCCGGTACGAGACGAGGAGCGGGGCCCGGGACGAGACGACGGGCGCGGGCCCGGGACGAGATGGCGGGCGCGGGCCCGGGACGAGACGACGGGCGCGGGCCGGGGACGAGAAACGACGAGCGCGGGCCCGCGGCGGTCGGCTCAGTCCCTGTTCCACGGCAGCCGCAGCCCCCGCCCCTGCGCCCGGCCCGCCTCGGCGGCCGGGCCGCGGGTGGCCGGATCCAGCGCGTTGTCGCCCATCGCCGCCCGGGACGCCTCGTCCGGCGCCACGAGCACCACCTCGACGCCCTCGGCGCGCATCTCCTCCACGACCCGTTCCACCGGCTGCTCGCTGGGGAACGGCTCGACGGTCCCCATCGGCACCACGACCAGCATCCGCTCCGCGCCGCCCGCGTAGTCGGCGTTGGCGATGGAGCGCACGTTCCCGTCGACGTACCGGCGTCCGTCGATCGTCACCGGCGGCCACACCCCCGGCACGGCACAGCTCGCCGTGACGGCGTCGACCAGGGGCACCCCGGAGTCCTTGTCGAAGACGCTCGGCTCCCCGCTCTCGGCGTCCACCGCGACGATCTTCAGCGCCCGTTCCGGCCAGCTGTGGGAGGGCAGCCGTGACGCGATCACCGCCCGGCGCCGCGCCTCCGGCACGGTCCGTGCCGCCAGCGCCCCCCGCCCCACCACACGCCGCAGCTCCGGTACCGAGGCGACGGACGCGGTCGCGGCGCCGACCTCCTCGGCGAACTTCCGCAGGTCCATCACGGCCGTGATCTCGGCGGTCTGCAACGCCGGATCCACCTGCCGGGCGTATAACTCCTCCAGGCCCACACCGCTGCCCACCTGCGCCGCGACGGTCGCCCCCGCGGAGGTCCCGAGCAGCAGATCGGCTCCGGTCACGTCCTGCCCGGTGTCGGCGAGCCCGGCCAGCAGCCCGGTGATCCATGCGATCCCGCCCACGCCGCCCGCGCCCAGCACCAATGCCTCCGTCATCCCAGCTCCTTGGTAGACCGTGATCCACCGGAAACTACACCGGACGGGGTGGCCGTAATCCCAGGAGCACCACGAGGGCGCGCGGACGGTTCCGTTTCGGACATGCCGTGCCGCATGGCCGCTCGTAGCCTGATCTGGAAGCCGGCACCCATGGAACGGGAGGCTGCCCCATGAACAGGCGCTGGACCGCTCGTCTGGCCCTGCTGGCGGGTGCGGCGGCGGTGGCGGTGCTGCTGGTCTTCGCCGGGCTCGGCAGCCTCGTCCTGGTGGCGGTGGGAGCGGCCGGGCTGGTGCTCACGGCGGCCGGCGTCTGGTGGATGCTGAGCCGTACCGGATGGCTGCGGGCGCTGGCCGTACTGCTGGTGCTCGCCGCGCCGCTCACCGTCCTCACCTGGTACGCGACCGCCGGTCTGCTGTGGGTCGTGCTGGTCTCGCTCGGCCTGTGGGCGCTGGCCGTGTCCGCGGGCAGGGCCGCGCTGGCCGACGACAGCGCACGGAGGATGCCGGAGCGTTCGGCCGGCCGGGCACGCCGGCCCTTCCTGATCATGAATCCGCGCTCCGGCGGCGGAAAGGTCGAGAAGTTCCGTCTGGCCGAGCGGGCCAGGGCCCTGGGCGCGGAGGTCGTCGTACTCGACCCCGCCCGCCACCAGGACGTGGCCGAGCTGGCGCGACGGGCCGTGGGGCGGGGGGCCGACCTGCTCGGGGTCGCGGGCGGCGACGGTACGCAGGCCCTGGTGGCCGGCGTGGCCGCGGAGCACGACGTTCCTTTCCTGGTGATCAGCGCGGGCACCCGCAACCACTTCGCCATGGACCTGGGCCTGGACCGGCAGGACCCCTCGACGTGCCTGGACGCGCTGACCGACGGCCTCGAACTCCGCGTCGACCTCGGCCGCATCCGCGCCGGGCGGCGGCCCTCGGACGGCGGTACGGAGCTGGTCTTCGTCAACAACGCCTCGTTCGGGGTGTACGCGGCCGTCGTGCAGAGTCCCGCCTACCGCGAGGACAAGGCCCGCACCACCCTGGAGATGCTGCCGGACCTGCTGACCCGCCACAGCGGCGCGCATCTGACGGTGCGTGCCGGTGCGCGGGTACCGGAGGATCCCCAGGCCGTCCTGGTGAGCAACAACCCCTACCTGACCGGCGACTCGGCGGGCCTGGGGCGCCGGAAGCGGCTGGACTCCGGCCGGCTGGGGGTGCTGGTCGTCGAGGTCGGCACCGCGGCGGAGGCGACGGAGCTGCTGCTGCTCGGTGAGCGCAGCCGGGGACTGACCGCCGTCACCGCCCGGGAGGTCGTCGTCGACGCCGACGCGTCCGAGATCCCGGTCGGCGTCGACGGCGAGGCCCTGATGCTGCCGACTCCTGTGCACTGCCGTGTCGAGCCCGGCGCCCTGCGTGTACGCGTGCCGCGGCACCGTCCAGGGGCGCCGCGCCCCGCCCCGCCGATGGACTGGCGCAGGGTGCGGCGCCTGGCCCTGACGATGGGCCGCGCCGCGGCAGGACGCGACAGCGGCTGAGCCCGGTCAGGGCCGGCCGGGCCGGGATTCTTCGGGTCAGGCCTCTTCGGGCCAGGACCTCTCGGGTCAGGGCTTCCCGGGTCCGGGCGGGCTCTTCGGGCCAGGGCTCCTGGGCCCGGGCCTGCTCACCCCGCCCCCCTGAACCGGCGGGCCAGCAACTTGCCCAGTTCCCACACGAACAGCAGGGCGAGGGCGGACAGCAGTGCCCAGCCGAACTGCCGTGCGTTGATCTGGGTCGTCCCGAGGAGGTGGCGGAAGCCGTCCAGCTGGGTCACCAGCACGGCGAGCACGATCTGGGCGAGGGCCACCCAGTTCATCTGCTTGCTGTCGAACGTGGACGGTGTCAGGACGGACTCCGTCTCGCTGCGGCATTCGAACGCGGCGACGATCAGACACAGCGCGAAGGCGGTGAACGCGACCGACTGACCGATCGCGACGCTGTCGAAGAGTGCCTGGCCGAGCTTGATCAGCCCGAGCAGGACCACGGTGATCGCCAGCCCGGCGAGCCCGACGGTGACCAGCACGGGCCGGGTGAGGACCGACTCCCCGCGCGGACGCGGCCTGCGGAGCATGAGTCCGGGGCTCTGCCGGTCGAAGCCGAGCGCGAAGCCGAAGGAGGCGTTGACCACGAAGTGGATCCACAGCACCTGCGGCGGGGTGAACGGCTCGCCCGCCGCGATGTCCAGGACGGTCGCCCCGAGGAACGTCAGGACGAAGGTGACCAGCAGGAGCAGCACGAACCGGATGTACTTGGTGAGGTTGTCGTAGATCGTACGGCCCTGCTCCACCGCGTACACGATGGTGGCGAAGTTGTCGTCGGAGAGGATCATGCGGCCGGCGTTCTTCGCCACGTCCGTGCCGCTGCCCATGGCGATGCCGATGTCGGCGGCCTTGATGGCGGGCGCGTCGTTGACGCCGTCCCCGGTCATCGCCACGACGTGGTTCCTCTTCTTCAGCGTCTCGGCGAGCAGCACCTTGTGCTCCGGCGCGACCCGCCCCACCACTCCGATGCCGTCGATGCGGGCGAGCTGCTCCTCCTCGCTCAGGGCGGCGAAGTCGGCGCCGAGCACGGCCTCTCCGGGGATGCCGATCTGCCGGGCGATGGCCGCTCCGGTGGTGACGTCGTCGCCGGTCACCAGGCGGACCCTGATGTGTGCGGCGCGGGCGTCCGCTACGGCGGCCTTCGACTCCGCGCGGGGCGGATCGACCATGGCGACGAGGCTGGTCACCTGCAGCCCGGTGACGTACCCGAGCAGGTCCGCCTCCGGATCGAAGGCCGCCTGGTCCAGATCGCGGGTGGCCGCGGCCATCACCCGCAGCCCTTCGCCTCCCATCCGCTCGGTCTGCTCCTGCGCCCGGCGCTCCAGTTCGGCGTCCCACGGAACACTCCCGTCCGCACCCAGCGCGCCGGTCGCCCGAGACGTCACCGCGGGGGCCGCGCCCTTGACGAAGCACCGGACCACCGGCCGGCCGGAGGCGTCGACCGCCGAGTTGAAGGTGGCCATCAGCTTGTAGGCCGGGTCGAACGGCAGGGTGGCCAGCCGCGGGAGACGCTCCCTGCTGGCGTCGGTGTCCAGGCCCGCCTTGTGGGCCAGCACCAGCAGGGCGCCCTCGGTCGGGTCGCCCACCACCTCGCCGTCCACCAGTTTCGCGTCGCTGGCCACGACGTAGGGCAGGATCGCGTCCTCGATGCCCGCGGACGAGCCCGCCGCGTGGTGGATCCTCCCCTCCAGCCCGTAGCCCGTGCCCGAGACGCTGTACCGGTCGGTGGGGGTGAGCACTTCCACGGCCGTCATCTGGTTCATCGTCAGGGTGCCGGTCTTGTCCGAGTTGATCGCCGAGGTGAAGGCCAGCGTCTCGACCGACGGCAGTTCCTTCACGATGGCGTTCCGCCGCGCCAGGTTGAGGCTGCCGACGGACAGGATCGCCTGGGTCACGGTCGGCAGGGCCTCCGGGATGGCGGCGATGGCGAGGGAGACCGCGCTGACGAACAGCGCGTCCCAGGCCTGGCCGCGGCTCCGCCCCAGGGCGAACATCACGATCATGGTCAGTCCCGCCGCCCCGGTGATCCACAAGGTCAGGGTGTCCAGCTCCTTCGTGAGCGGGGGCACCTCCTTCTCGGTGGCCGACAGCATCCCGGAGATCTTGCCCAGTTCGGTGCCGGCTCCGGTGGCGGTGACGACGAGGACACCGCTGCCGTGGGTGACCGGTGTGTTCATGAACGCCATGTCGGTCTGGTCGCCGGGCGGCAGCCGGTCGCCCGGCACCGCGACGGCGTCCTTCGCGGCCGGGACGCTCTCCCCGGTGAGCGCCGACTCGTCGATCTGCAGGGCGCTGGCCTCGACGATGCGGCCGTCCGCCGGCACCTGGTCGCCCGCGGCGATGAGCACGATGTCGCCGACGACGAGCTGTTCCGCGGGGATCTCGGCCTCCACGCCGTCCCTGCGCACCCGCGCCGTGGCCTCCAGCATCGACTTCAGCGCGTTCATCGCGCTCTCGGCCTTGCCCTCCTGGCGCAGGCCGACGACCGCGTTCAGCAGGGTGAGCACGATCAGCAGGATTCCGGTGGCCCACTCCCGGATGAGCATCGAGACGACCGCCGCGGCCACCAGCACGAGCTGCATGTAGCTGCGGTACTGCACGAGGAACCGGCGCCAGCCCGGGGTCCGTTTCTCCTCGGGCAGGGCGTTCGGGCCGTGCGCGGCCCGCAGTTCGCCGGCCCGGGCCGCGGAGAGGCCGACCGCCGGATCGACACCGAACGCCGCCACGACCTCCGGGGCGGATCGTGTGTACCAGGCCTGCGGCGCCGCCCCGGACCCTGCGCCGACGGAATCCGACTGGACCGTCATCGCCCTGCCTCCGATCGGGGTCGGCCGCGCCCCGGGACGTCAGTCCCGGCCGTGCTTCTTCCCCTTCGTCCGCCCTCGGCTGGCGTCGTCCGCGCCGTCCGCCGCCGTGTGCTCCGCCGCGGCACCGGGGGGCGCCTCCTGCTCCAGCTCCCGTCGGGCGATCTGCAGATCCTTGCGCGCCTCTTCGCTCACTTCGGGGTAGCGCGGGTCGATGTCCATCAGGGTGTGCGCGAGGACCGCCGCCGTGCAGATACGCGCGAACCACTTCCGGTCCGCCGGTACGACGTACCAGGGGGCCCAAGCCGTGCTGGTCGCGGAGAGCATCTCGGAGAACGCCCGCTGGTACTCGTCCCAGTGGCGCCTTTCCCGGACGTCGGCCGCGGAGAACTTCCAGTTCTTCTCCGGCAGGTCGATCCGTTTCAGGAAGCGGATGCGCTGCTCCTCCTCGGACAGGTTCAGGAAGACCTTCACCACCTTGAACCCATTGCCCGTGAGGTAGCGCTCCCAGTCGTTGATCTCGCGGTAGCGCCGCTCCCACACGTCGGGTCCGCGCGCGCTGTCCGGCAGCTTCTGCCGGACGAGGTTCTCGGGGTGCACACGGACGACGAGGACCTCCTCGTAGTGCGAGCGGTTGAAGATGGCGATCTCGCCGCGCGTCGGCAGCCGCCGTCCGTAGCGCCACAGGTAGTCGTGGTCCAGTTCCTCGGCGGAGGGCACCTTGAAGCTGCTCACCTTCACGCCCTGCGGATTGACGCCGCTCATGACGTGCCGGATCGTGCCGTCCTTGCCCCCGGCATCGAGTGCCTGCAGACACAGCAGGACGCCGTAGGTGTCCTGGGCGGCCAGTCGTTCCTGGTACTCGGCCAGCAGGGCCACCCCGCTGCGCAGCAGCTCCACGCCGTCCCGCTTCTTCAGACCGGCCCGGTAGCGGGGGTCGAAGTCCCGGCCCAGGCGCACCTTGGAGCCCGGTGCCACCCGCAGCGGCTCGATGAAGTCCGCGATACGCGCGGTTCGCTCGTCCACACGCCCATTCTCCGGTCGCCAGGGCAAGATCGCCCCCCGAGCCCTCCAGGAGCCCCTGTCAAGCCCCTGAGATCACCGCCCGCGGTCCCGGTCCGCGGTGTGGCCTACAGCCAGTCCCGTCGCTTGAAGATCACGTACAGGCTGACGCACACCACGCCCATCAGCCCGATCGCGAACGGATATCCGAACCGCCAGTGCAGCTCCGGCATGTGGGAGAAGTTCATGCCGTAGATCGTCCCGACCAGCGTCGGAGCGAACAGGATGGCCGCCCACGACGAGATCTTCTTGACCTCCTCGTTCTGCTCGAACCCCGCCTGGGCCAGCGCCCGCATCTCGGCGTTCTGCTCCTGGGTGACCAGGGTCGCGTTGACGGTGAGGATCTCGGTGAGGGCCTGGCGGAAGCCGTCGACGCGTTCGCTGATGTGGGTGACGTGGTCGGCGACGTCGCGGAGGTAGCGCTGGAGTTCCTCGTCGGTCTCGTACTTGGCGAAACCGGCCATCAGGCCGTGCAGCATGCCCACCAGGGGGCGGGTGGCGCGCTGGAACTCGACCATCTCGCGGGAGAGTTCGTAGATGCGGCGGGAGACCTCCGGGTCGCCGCGGAAGACCTCCGTCTCGATCTCGTCGACGTCGTTCTGCACACCCGCGACGACGGGCGCGTAGCCGTCCACCACCGCGTCCAGGATCGCGTACAGCACCGCCTCCGGGCCCAGTTTGAGCAGCTCGGGGGAGTCCTCCATGCGGCGGCGGACCGCGGACAGGTCGGGAGCCGCGCCGTGCCGGACGGTGATCACGAAGTCGGGGCCGACGAACAGGTGCAGCTCGCCGAAGTCGACCTCCTCCGGCGCGTCGAGGTAGCGGGCGGCACGCAGGACGACGAAGAGCGTGTCGCCGTACCGCTCCAGCTTGGGCCGCTGGTGCGCCTCCATCGCGTCCTCGACCGCGAGCGGGTGCAGGTCGAACTCGGCTGCCAGGGAGAGGAGTTCGGACTCCGTGGGACGGGCGAGGCCGATCCACGCCATGCCGGCGGGCTGCTCGCGCAGCTCGCGGAAGGTCTCGGAGAGGCCGGCGGGGGCGGAGACCCGGACGCCGTCGCGGTACAGCGCCGCCTGGACGATGCTCACCGTCTCGGCCGGCTCCGGGGTCCGGGGGGCGGGGGCCGGTGCGGCCGCGTCCGGCTGCGGCGCGGCGAGGGCACGGCGCCAGACGGACTTGCGGCCTCCGTTCCGGCCGCCTCCGTTGCCCTTGCCGCCGCCGTTCCGGCCGCCCACGGCACTCGCGCCGTTCGCGCCGTTCGTAGTGTTCACGCCCTCCGCGGGAGTGGAGGAGTTCCCGGCCCTCGCGGCGCTGCCGGAGGTGCCGGCGGTCCCGTCGTTCTTCGCGGCGGGGCGGGCGGGGCGCTCGGACATCGGCTCCCTCTCGGTCGAGCCTGCCTACGGCGTGATCACGCAGCGGTACGAGCAGGATAACGGGGGCATACCCGGCAGGCGTCGGAAACCGGTACCGGGTTTCGATGAGAAATGAGGACGGAACCTGTCCGCGGGCGGTGCGGGCGGTGCGGGCGGTGCGGGCGGTGCGGGCGGTGCGGGCGGTGCGGGTGCGGGTGCGGTGCAGGCGGTGCAGGCGGTGCAGGCGTGCGGGCATGACGAGGAGCAGCGTGGCCGCCGCTCCTCTCCTGTGGCCCCCGCGCCCTGAACCGCGCCCCCTCGCCGGCCGGCTTCCGCTGCGCCGCTCCCCGCCGCGGACGCCGTACGGTACGGGGCCTGCGCTGCCTCGCCGCGTACGGACCGGCCTCCGCGAGGGAGACCGGCCCCCGTCAGGGACATGCAACCTGGGCCGACGCCGTACGGCATCCGCTTCGCCGTCGTCGCCGGGCGGTGAGCCGCCCGGGGCCGGAGCCGTCCCTCTACAGTCGGGGCCATGGAACTGCGGCAGCTCACCTACTTCGTCGCCGTCGCCGAGGAGTTGCACTTCGGGCGGGCGGCCGAACGGCTGCACATCGTGCAGTCGGCGGTCAGCCAGCAGATACAGCGGCTGGAACGGGAACTGGGCGCCCAGCTGTTCGACCGCTCGCCGCGCCGGGTGCGGCTGACGGCGGCGGGGGAGCGGCTGCTGCCCGAGGCGCGGGCGGTGCTGGTGGCGGCCCAGAAGGCGCGGGCGGCGGTGGCCGGGCCCGCCGGGGTGAGCATCGGCACCAGCACCGGGCTCGGCGCCCATCTGGACCGGGTGCTCGCCGCTTTCGCCGAGCGGGCGCCTGACGTGCCCGTCGAGCTGGTCGCGCTGCCGGTCTCCGAGCGGCTGGCCCGGGTCGCGACCGGCCGGCTGGACGCCGCGTTCGTCCGGTCGGCCGAACCCCCGCCCGGCGTACGGGTGCTGCCCCTGTGGCCCGATCCGCTGGTGGCCGCCCTCCCGGCCGCGCACCCCCTGGCCGGCCGCCCGGACGTCGACCTGGCCGACCTCGCCGGGCTGCCCCTCGCCCTCACCCCGCGCCGGAACAACCCGTCCCTGGTGGATCTCGTCGTCGGTGCCTGTCACGCGGCCGGGTTCGAGCCGCTGCCCGGACCGGTCAACGGCTCCCTGCAGGACACCCTCGCCACCATCGGCTCCCGGCCCCTGTGGACGGTCGTCTACGCCTCCCACGCGCGCGTGCTGCACACGCCCCGGGTGGCCTACGTGCCCTTCCGCGCCCCCGGTCTCGCCCTGTCCACGGGCCTCGCCGTGTCCGCCTCCGCCCCCACCCCGTATCTGGAGAAACTGCTGCTGGCCTGCGACGATCACGAAATCTGATCGCTTCGGTCGCGATCTGCTTCTTGGTCGGCGACCCCGCACGCGATGGACTGGTCCCACAAGAGGTCACCAGCGATCACCAGCGATCAGCGCGGATCGCAGGACATCAGGGAGTCAGTCATGCCGATCGTCACCATCCAGCAGGGCCCTCGCGACACCGAGCTGAAGCGCGACCTCGTCAAGCGGGTCACGGACGCCTTCGTGGACGCGTACAAGATCCCGGCAGAGAGCGTGCAGGTGTGGATCCACGAGGTGCCGGCGGACAGCTGGGGCGCCGCCGGGAAGCTCACGGCCGACAAGTAGCCGCCACGCCCCACGGGGGTGGACGTGGATAGGGAGGCGTTGCGGGCCGCTCGTGGTGGCTCGCAACGCCCCCCTGGCATCTACCTGAGGGGTGCTCAGGTGTTCTTCTTCCGGGCTACGAGTTGACCTGCGCGGTCACCAGGTTCGAGAAGGTGGTCAGCCGGGTGTACACACCCGGGTAACCCGCCTCCGCGCACCCCTCGCCCCAGGAAGTGATCCCTGCCAGGACGCCCCCGATGAGCAGGGGACCGCCGCTGTCGCCCTGGCAGGTGTCTACGCCGCCGGATGTGTATCCGGCGCAAACCATGTCGGACTGGACGAAGTCCGAACCGTAGGAGCTCTTGCAGCTGGAGTCGGCCACGGTCGGGACGGTCGCGGTCCGCAGCTGGTTGGAGGAGCCGCCGTTCTCCGAGGTGGTGCCCCAGCCCAGGATGCGGGCCGTGGTGCCGGCCGCATACACACCGGTCTGGGAAGAGGAGACGTACGACGCCGGGGTGTACGACATCGACGTCGACAGGGTCAGCACCGCGACGTCGTCACCGTTGGTGGCGTCGGTGTAGTCCGGGTTGATCCAGATCTTGCTGACCTTGCTGACCGTGCCGTTCGTGCCATTGAGGTAGGTCCGGCCACCGACCACGCGGACACTGCTGGTCGACTCGCCGACCATGCAGTGCGCGGCCGTCACGACCTTCTTCGCGGCCACCAGGGTGCCGCCGCAGAACTGGTTCCCGGACGCGTCGGTGATCTGCATCATGAAGGGGTACGCCGTTGTGGTGGTGGTCGTACCGCCCACGACGGGCTGGGGTGCGGCGGTCGCCGTGGGGGAGGCGATCAGCGCGGTCGCCGCGGCGGCGGCGGTGGTCACCAGGACTGCGGCGGTCTGTCTGGCACGTCTGGTCCCGAACATGAGTCTCCTCAGTGGGGGTTGCCGGTGGGGGGTCGCGCGGGTGGGCGTAGAGCACGGGGGTCGCGGGACCGACCCCCGTGTGCCCGGGCGAGCGGCACGCCCTTTACGCTAGGACCCGGAACCCTCGGCTCCCAATGAGGGAACCCCCTAGGGGGTTGGGTGAGGGAAAACCCTCGGTCCGGCTCAGTTAACCGGCGGCCTTCTCACTTCGCGCGGCGACCTGCCGCCAATCGGACGATGTCCACGCGCGATCGGATCCCCAGTTTCCGGTAGACCCGGGTCAGGGTCGCCTCCACCGTCTTGACGCTGATGAACAGCCGGGCGGCGATCTCCCGGTTGGTGGCGCCCTCCATGACCAGGGCGGCGACCTGACGCTCCATCGAGGCCAGGGCCGCCAGCGCGTCCAACCCGTCCAGCGTGTCGGGCACGGCCAGGCCGGCCGGCTCGGGCTCCGGCGCGGTGAGGGTCTCGTCCACCTGGCGCAGCCAGGGCAGGGCCCGGCAGCGCCGGAACAGCCGGGTGGCCTCGTCGTACGCCGTCACCCTGCGCGGACCGGCCTCCGGCCGCCGGGCGCGCAACTGGGCCAGCGCGAACGCGGCCCGGGCCTCCTCCAGACCGTAGCCGAGCTTGCCGAGCCGGTCCTGAGCGGACGTCAGCTGGCCCACGGCGGCCTCCAGGTCGTCCTGTGCGGCACGCACCAGGGCCTCCGCCCGGTCCAGCACGGCCAGCACGCTCTCCCGGCAGAGCCGGAGGGCGTGCTCGCGGCTGGCGTCGATGACGTCCTGCGCCTCGGCGGGCTCACCGATGCGGACCAGCGCCTCGGCGAGGTCGCCCTGCCAGCGGCCGCGTGCCGGGTCGGTGATGCCGAGGCCCAGCTCCAGACGGCGCACCCGGCGCAGCGAGCGGACCGTGCCCGCCGGGTCGCCGGCCACCAACTGGGCGTACCCGAGCGCGCCGAGGGCCCGGGACAGGTACATCTGGTCGCCGTCCTCCTCGGCGTGCTCCACCGCCTCACGGGCGAGGGCCAGCGCCCGGTCCACGTCCCCGCCGGAGGCCTCGGCGAGCGAGGTGAGCATCGCCGAGGCGGTCTCGCCGATCCCGGAGTCGCGGGCGAGCCCCAGGCTGTCGCGGGCCAGTTCCAGGGCGCGGCCGCAGTGCCCGGCGCGCAGCTCGGTCTCGGCGAGACCGCGCAGGAAGTGCACCTCGCTCTCCACCGAGCCGCGCCGGCGCACCTCGCGCAGCAGCGCGGTGACCGTCACCCTCGCCTCGACCAGCTGGTCGCCCATCACCAGCCAGCGGAACCGGGCGCTGCCCGCGCCGTTGTGGTGCCAGGCCACCCTCGGGTCCTGGGGCTCCTTCAGGGCGCGCTTGATGGTGCGGGGGGCCTCCGGATGGCCCATCAGGGTCTCGGTCTGCGCCTGCAGGGCGAGGGCGAGCAGTTCGGTGCGCCGGTCGGTGCCGCGCGCGGCCAGCTCGGCGGCGTGCGCGGCGGCCTCGCGGGCCTCGGTGAAGTCCCCCTCGACGATCAGCGCCCGCCACGCCAGCTGGTAGTGGACGAGGGCCAGCAGCCGGGGGTCGTCGCCGGCGTCGGCGAGGGCCTGCGGGAAGACGGCGTCGACCTCCGCCATGGTGTGCCCCGCGGTGTCGATGACGAAGATCCAGGCCCGCACCCGGTGCGCGGGCACGCTCGCCCGGGTCAGCACCTCGCGGGCGATGTCCCGGGCCAGGTCGACCTCGCCCGCGGTGATGGCGTCCTCCGCCGCCTGCAGGCGGCGCTCCTCCGGCCCGGGCATGGTGTCGGCGGGAGTGTGCCGGGCGGCGAGCAGTCCCAGCTGTGCGGCGACCGACGGGGCGCCCCGGTCCCGGGCCAGGGCCGCGGCCTCGGCGAGCCGGGCGGCCACCTCGGGGTCGGTGCCGATGGTGGCGAGGGCCAGGTGCCGGGCCCGCTCGATCGGGTCGGAGGCCGCGGTGGACAGCGCGGCGTGCGCGGCCCGACGCTCCTGGGCGGGTGCCTCCGCATACAGCGCGGCGGAGATGAGCGGATGCGCGAACCGCACGGCCGGCACCTCGGCCTCCGTGGCCAGCAGCCCGAGTTCGGCGGCCTGGGCGCACTCGGCCTCGGCGTTCTCCCGGCCGGCCGCATGCAGCAGCGCCGGGGTGGGGCGGGCGCCCGCGCTGGCCACCAGCAGGGTGCGGCGGGCCTCCACCGACAGCATGTCCAGGCGGCTGAGCACCAGGGCGCGCAGCGAGGTCGGCACCGGCAGCGGCTCGCCCGGCCGGGGCGGGGTGGGGCTGTCGGCGAGCGCGCGGCCCAGTTCCAGCGCGAACAGCGGGTTGCCGCCGCTGGTGCGGTGGATCTCGCGAACCGTGGAGCGGGTCAGGCCGCCGTGTCCGCGGTGGTCGAGGAGCTGGGCCACCTGGACCCGGTTGAGCGGTCCGAGCCGCACGGCGACGGTGTCCGGCGGGGAGGCGCGCAGATGACGGTCGTACTCCTGGCTCTCCTGGCCCTCCGTGCGCACCGCGCACAGCAGCTGCACCGGGGTGCCCTCCAGGCGGCGGGCGGCGAAGCCGAGCAGTTCGGCGCTGGCCGGATCGAGCCACTGCAGGTCGTCGGCGACGATCAGGACCGGCCCCCGGGCGGCGAGCGCGCGCAGCGCGGAGAGCACCGCGAGGCGCAGCGCGAGCCCGTCCCGCAGCAGGCTGGACTCGCCGCGGCCGGTGAGTGCCGACTCCAGGGCGGTGCGCTGGGCCAGAGGCAGCCCGGGGGAGACCTCGTCGAGGACCAGGCCGAGGAGGTCGGCCAGGGCCAGGAACGGAAGATGGGATTCGGACTCGGTGGCGGAGCAGCGCAACACGGTGCGCGCACGGGCGCCGTATTCCTCGGTCAATGCCCGCAGGACAGTGGATTTCCCTATTCCGGCGGGGCCGTGGAGCAGCACACTGCCGCCCGAGGCGAGTTGGTCGCGCGCCGTCGCGAACAGGTCCTCGCGGCCGATGAGCAGGTCGGGGCGGCATCGGGCAGGCTCCTGGAAGTCCCGTCGCACGGTCACCGCTCCCCTCGTGTGTCGTGTCCGGGCCAAATTCTAGGCAACGATCCTTGAAATTCAGACGGAAGCCGTGGTGAGGGAAATAACAAACGGTCACGCATAGGGAAATTCAAAGCGTCGCCGCATGAATGGATAAGTTTCCTTACGGCAGCAGTCCCGCCCGGCGTGCCGCCATCACCGCCTCTCCTCGTGTGTGCGCACCCAGCTTCCGCGTCGCCGAGCGCAGATACCCCTTCACCGTCTCCGGCCGCAGGCCCAGCCGCTCGGCCACGGCCGCGTTGGTGGCGCCCGCCGCCACCCAGGACAGCACGTCCAGCTCGCACGGCGCCAGGCTCACGCCACCGGCCGGGCGCGCCGCCGTCAACAGTCCGCAGGCGGACGGCAGTTCGGCGCGCAGGCCCGGGTCGGCGATCCGGGGTGCCGGCGCGCGCAGCGCAGCGTGCGCCTCGCGCACCCGCTCCCACGCGGCCCCCGGGGCATCCCGGCCGCCGGCGGGCTCCGGCCGGGCCGCCGCCGGCAGCCCCCGAGCCTCGTCCCGCACCACCAGCGCCTGCTCCACGTCCCGCGCCGCCGTGACCGCCGCGCCCAGCGTGCGGTCGCCCAGCGGCTGGGCCGAGCGCAGCGCGCCGTAGAGCACCCCGCGCACCCGGCGCCGCACCACCACCGGCACGGCGAGCAACGAGCGGATGCCCTCGGCGGCCACCGGCACGTCGTACTCGTGGGTGATCTGCCGCGAGCTGGAGCAGTCGGTGACCGCGACGGGCCGGGCCGGCGCGACCGCCTTGCCGCCCAGACCGTTGCCGGAGACCACCGCGAGCGCGCTGAGGGCGGCGGTGGCCGTGCCGCTCAGCTCGCTGATGCGGATCTGCGGCCGCCCGGACTCGACCAGGCCGCCGAAGGCGACGGGAAGCCCCGTCGTGCGCCGCAGCCGGGCCGGCGCAGCGCGTATCTCCACCGCCGCCACGGACTCTGCTGCCACCTCATCGCTCCTTCGGCACGGCTCTGACGTGCAGACCCGGCCCCCGTACATGTGGATCACACCCCCGATCGGGGGTAGTGAGACCTGCATCACGGATTAGACGATGCCAGAGAGCCGTCCGGCAATGGTCCGGAACCCAGGAGGACGTGGATGACGACCGCGACGGATGTCTTCGGCGGCGCCCGGGACTTCGGAGCACCGCCCGGCCGGCACGACGGCTACTGTCACACCGGCGCCGCCACCGCGCGCGACGAGGACCGCTGTCCCGGCCGCGTCCGCCGCGCGGAGGACGCCCTGAAGGCGACAGGCTCGCAGGACGGCGCCTTTCGCACACGGGCAACGGCGTGACGGTGGGCGGGCCCGGGACACGGGATCTGCCCGGTTCCGAATGGACAGCGGACAGAGGGCATAGGGGAGAACGATGCGCGTTCCGATGACGATCTCCGACTTCTTGGACCGGGCCGAGCTGGGCTTCGCCCGGAGCCCCGGCGTGATCGACGAGCCGAACCAGCCCGCGCCGCCGGTGCCGGTGTCGACGTACGGGCGGCTGGGGGAGCGGGTGCGGGCCTGGCAGGCCGGTCTGGACGCGCTGGGCGTGGCGGAGGGCGAGCGGGTGGCGGTCGTCAGCCACAACTCGGCCCGGCTGCTGGAGCTGTTGTTCGCGGTGCCGATGACCGGCCGGATCTGCGTGCCGGTCAACTTCCGCCTGAAGGCGGAGGAGATCGAGTACGTGGTGCAGCAGAGCGGTGCCTCGGTGCTGCTGGTCGACCCGGAGGTCCAGGGGGTGACCGCGAACATCAAGACGGACCACCGGTTCGTGCTGGGGGAGCAGACCGAGAGCGAGCTGATGCGGTTCGGCGTGGAGCCGCGCCCGTGGTCGATGCCGGACGAGGACGCCACCGCGACGATCAACTACACCTCCGGAACGACCGCGCGCCCCAAGGGTGTTCAGCTCACCCACCGCAACATCTGGGTGAACGGCCTGACGTTCGGCCTGCACACCCGGACGTGGGAGCGCGACGTCTACATGCACACGCTGCCCATGTTCCACTGCAACGGCTGGGGCATGCCGTTCGTGATGGCCGGACTCGGCGTCAAACAGGTGGTGCTGCGCAAGGTCGACGGGGCCGAGATCCTGCGCCGGGTGGACGAGCACGGGGTGACGCTGATGTGCGGGGCTCCGGCGGTGTGGAACGCGGTGCTGGACGCGGCGGCCGGCTGGGAGGGCGAGGTCCCGGGGCGGGACCGGGTGCGGATCGTGTGCGCGGGGGCGCCGCCGCCGAGCCGGATGATCCAGCGCATGGAGGAGGAGCTGGGCTGGGAGTTCACCCAGATCTACGGTCTGACGGAGACGTCGCCGGTGCTGACCTTCAACCGCGCGCGGCCCGAGGACGCGGAGCTGCCGGCGGAGCAGCGCGCGCGCAAGCTGTCGCGGGCGGGGCTGCCCGCGCTGGGCGTCCGGCTCCAGGTCGCGGACTCGGGTGAGGTGATGGCACGGTCGAACGTCGTCCTGGACGGGTACTGGCAGAAGCCGGAGGAGACGGAGGCGGTGCTGGCGGACGGCTGGTTCCGCACCGGTGACGGCGGGTCCATCGACGCGGCCGACGGGCACCTGACGATCTCGGACAGGAAGAAGGACGTGATCATCACGGGCGGCGAGAACGTGTCGTCGATCGAGGTGGAGGACACCATCTTCAGTCATCCGGCGGTGGCCGAGGTGGCGGTGATCGGGGTGCCGGATGCCAAGTGGGGCGAGACGATCAAGGCGTTGGTGGTGCCGGCGAAGGGGATGCCGGTGACCGAGGCGGAGATCATCGCGTACTGCAAGGAACGGATGGCGGGGTACAAGGCGCCGACGAGCGTGGAGTTCCGCGAGGAGATCCCCCGGACGGCGACCGGCAAGATCCAGAAGTTCAAGCTGCGGGAGCCGTACTGGTCGGGCCGCAGCCGGGGCGTCAACTGACCCCTCCGCGGACCTGGCCCGGGCATGGACCCGGGCCAGGGCCACGGCTTCCCTCCAACGGAAGCGCCCGGACCCGTCAGGCTCACCGTCACGGACGCCGGAGCGGCCGCGGCCCCGGCATCGTCACGGACGCCGGAGCGGGCGCGGCCCCGGACCGCGTCCCGGACGGCGAGCACTCACCACGCGGGCGTGAGCGCGATGTCGCCGCGGACCGTGCTCAGGACCTCGGCCACCGTGGCCCCGATGGCCTCGGTGTGCGCCGAGGACTCACCCGGACAGCCCAGCACCACCAGGAGGGCGAGGGTGTCGGCGGGGCCGACCTGGCGGGACGCGGCGTCGCAGTCGCGGCGGCCCAGCCAGGCCAGCGGCTCGAAGGGAGCCTGTTCGTGCGCCAGCCCGTACAGGAGGTCGCCGGCCGGGACGGGGCGGGACTTGGACGAGAAGGCGGGCACGATGCGTTCCGTACCGGTGGCGCGGACGACGGACAGGGACGCATCCGTGTCGGCCGGGTCCAGCCTGTGCAGACCGATGCCCGCACCATGGCGCAGCGTCGCCACGCTCACCGCGTCCACCACCGCCCCGTGGGAGCGCCAGCCCCGGGTGGCCACCAGGTCGCGCAGGCGCTCGCCCGCCGGGACCACCTCGGGGTGGCCGAGATCGGCGAGCAGCTTGCGGTAGCCGGCCGGAAGCGGGGAGCCGGCATCGTATTCCCGGGCGACACGCTCGGCCGTCAGACCGTCGCCGTCCAGCAGCGGGCGCTGCGAGGAGAGCCGCCAGCCGCGGACGTGGCGGAGTCCCAGTTCATGTACTTCCGGGGCGATGTGCAGCTTCAAAACCTCTCCCATGACAGGCACTTGTGACGCCGACGGTACCGGCCGCCGGCGTCGCCCGGTCACCGTGGTGAGGATGTCCACCAGGGTCGTCCGGCCCGCCCCGCCGCGTCCGGGCAGCCGGAGGACGCGGCCGTGCGCCCCGGCGGGGTCCACGCCGTCGGGGGCGTGGACCCCGCGAAGCTCCCGCGTACGCCGACGGCCCCGGTCACGGCCCCGTCGGTCAGGCGGCGTCCTGTCCGGCACCCTCCATGGCGGCCACCAGGCTCTTGGGCCGCATGTCCGTCCAGTTCTCGTTGATGTAGTCCAGGCACGCCTGCCGGCCGGTCTCCGCCAGGGCCACCGACCAGCCCGCGGGAACCTCCGCGAACGACGGCCACAGCGAGTGCTGGCCCTCGTCGTTGACCAGGACGACGTAGGTGGCTTCCGGGTCCTCGAACGGGTTGCTCATGATGCTGCCCCTCCTTGGGGTGTGGGATTTCCATGCGATCACTGGGGTTCGGAAGGGGACCTGCTACCGCTGCGCCCGGGCGGCGGTCCGCAGATGTCCCTTGAGGACCTGTGCGAGGGACGCGACCGAGGCGGACTCGATCAACAGGTCCTCGTGCAGGTGGTCGAGGACGTGCTCGGTGATCTCTCCCGAGACATGGGGGCGCCAGGCGTCCGTGCGGAACGCGGCGTCCTCCCGGGCGATCGACTCCTCGGAGGCGAAGAACAGCACGTCACCCTCGAAGGTGCCGAGCGTCGGATTGCGCGTCAGCCGCGAGCTGTTGACGTACACCCGGACGGCCGCGCCGATGTCACCGCCCGGCAGGTGCCCCAGGGGGTGGCCCTTCGCCCGCAGGTCCGCGAGGATCGACTCCTCCTGGTCGGGTTCGACGTTCTCGACGTCGAACCCGAGATCCTCGCTGATCAGCGCGATCGTCTCGGCGGCGTCCCGGTCGAGGCCGGCTTCCGCCTGCACCGACGCGGGCGGGTAGGCGTCGACCAGGGCGAGCAGCCCGACCCGATGGCCCGCCTCCTGGAGCCGCGTCGCGACCCGGTGCGCGAGGAGCCCGCCCATCGACCAGCCCAGCAAGCGGTACGGACCCTCGGGCTGGACCTCGCGGATCCGCGCACAGTAGTCGTCGACCATCTCATCGAGGCTCGCGGCGGGAGCGTCCTGCCCGAGCAGCCCGCGCGCCTGCAGCGCGTACACCGGGAGCGCCCCGGGCAGTTCGGCGGTGAGCCGGGCGTAGCACCAGCCCAGGCCGAGAGCGGGGTGCAGGCAGAACAGGGGTGCACGGCCGCTGCCGGAGCGCAGCGGCAGCAGCACCGAGAAGGAGTCCTTGCTGCCTTCCGCGTCCAGGTGCCGGAGCAGCCCGGCCACGGTCGGAGCCTGGAACAGGTCCCGGATCGAGACCCGCAGGCCGAGCGCGCGCCGGATGCTGGTGATGAGCTGGGTGGCGAGCAGGGAGTGCCCGCCCAGTGCGAAGAAGTTGTCCTCGGTGCCGACCCGCTCCCGGCGCAGCGCCTGTGCGAACAGCCCGCACAGGATCTGCTCCTGGGGCGTCACGGCCGCGCCGCGGCCCTCACCGGCGAGGGCCGGCGCCGGCAGCGCCGCGCGGTCCAGCTTGCCGTTCGGGGTCAACGGCAGCGCGTCCAGCAGCACCACGGTCGGGACCATGTACTCGGGCAGTACCGCGGCGACCCGCTCGCGCAGCTCCGCCGCGCTCGGTGCCGCCGACGGCACCGGCACGACATAGGCCACCAGCCGCTTGTCGCCGGGCTCGTCCTCCCGGACCACCACCGCCGCCTGCGCGACGCCGGGCGCCCCGGCCACGACCGTCTCCACCTCCGCGGGTTCCACCCGGAAGCCACGGATCTTGACCTGGTCGTCGGCTCTTCCCAGGAACTCCAGGCGCCCCTCGCGGTTCCAGCGCACCAGGTCGCCGGTGCGGTACATCCGGCTGCCCGGAGCCCCGAACGGATCGGCGACGAAGCGCTCCGCCGCCTGGCCCGGCCGGCCCGCGTAACCGCGGGCCAGGCCCGCTCCCGCGATGTACAGCTCGCCGCCGACTCCGGCCGGCAGCGGCCGCAGCCGCTCGTCGAGGACGTACACCCGCGTGTTGTCGAGCGGGCGCCCCAGGGGCAGCCCGTCGGATGCGCGGTAGGGGGCGTGCACCGGGTGGCCCACCGCGCACAACGTGATCTCGGTCGGCCCGTACAGATGGCGGACCGTGGTCCTTGGCGCGGCTGCCAGGACCCGCTCCACGGCGGCCGCGGAGACCACGTCACCGCCGGTGAGAACCTCGCGCAGCAGACCGAAGCAGTCCACCAGTTCCTCGGCCATCGCCCGGAACAGACCGGCCGTCAGATGCAGATGGGTGATGCCCCGCTCGCGCACCAGGCCGTCCAGGGCCACCGCGTCCAGTGCGCCCGCGGGAGCGACCACCACCCGGGCGCCGCGCAGCAGCGGCACCCACACCTCGTACACGGAGATGTCGAACGCGTGCGGGGCGTGCATCAGCACCCGGTCGCCGGGGCCGACCCCCCAGCCGCGGTCCAGGGCGAGGTCCGCCACATCCCGGTGCGTGACGGCCACACCCTTGGGCGTACCCGTCGAGCCCGAGGTGTACATGACGTACGCGAGCTGGTCCGGGTGCACGCTGGGCGTGGGGGAGCCGGGCGACGGCTCGGCCGGCGGGGCGCCCGCGACGACCTCGTCGGCGACGAGCACCGTGACCCCGGCCGCCCGTTGTTCGGCCACCAACTCGTGCCCGGCCAGGGCGCGGTCGGTCACCAGGACCGGCGCCCTGGCCTCCGTGAGGACGGAACGCATCCGCGCCGTCGGATACCCGGTGTGCAGCGGCACGTACACGCCGCCCGCCCGGACCACCGCGAGCAGCGTGGCCACCAGCTCGGCCGAGCGCTCCATCAACAGCGCGACCGGAGTCTCCGCCGCGACCCCCGAAGCGCGCAGCGCGGCGGCCAACAGGTCGACCCGCCCGCTCAGTTCGGCGTAGGTCCAGCGGGTCTCGGCACACTCCACGGCCACCGCGTCCGGGGTCCGGGCGGCGCGGTCGGCGAACAGATCCGGCAGGGCGGCGGAGGGAACCGGCGCCTCGGTCGCGTTCCACTCCCGCAGCACCCGCCGCCGCTCGGTGCCCGAGAGCAGTTCGAAGTCGCCGATCCGGCCGCCCGGTTCGGCCACCGCCGCCGCCAGCAGCCGCAGCAGCCGTTCCACCAGGTCCGCGACGGTCCTTCGCTCGAACAGGTCCGAGCTGTACTCGACCTGGCCGACGATGCCCGCCGGCGCCCCGGCAGCCGAGTGCTGCTCAGCCATGACGAAGTTGAGATCGAACTTCGCGGTGCCCGTACGCACCTGCTGCCCGGCAGGTGTCAGGCCGGGCAGCTCCACGGCGACACCTTCGTTGTTCCAGCTGAGCGCCGTCTGGAACAGGGGGTGACGGGCCAGCGCCCGCTCGGGGTTGAGAACCTCGACGAGCCGCTCGAACGGCACGTCCTGGTGCGCGAGTGCTTCCAGGTTCGTACGGCGCACCCGGTCCAGCAGTTCGGTGAAGCGCGGATTGCCCGACACGTCCGTCCGCAACACCATCGTGTTGACGAAGAACCCGATCAGGTCCTCGGTGGCGGCGTCGGTGCGTCCGGCGACCGGAGTGCCCAGCGGGATGTCGGTGCCGGCCCCCATCCGCGACAGCAGGGCGGAGAGCGCCGCCTGCACCACCATGAAGACCGTCACATTGCGCTGGGCCGCCAGGGCCCGGGCCGCCACGTGGAGTTCGGCCGGGATGTCGAACTCGGCCACGTCACCACGGAAGGACGGCACCGCGGGACGGCTGCGGTCCGCCGGTATCGCCAGCTCCGCCGGGAGGCCGGCCAGCTGCGCCTTCCAGTAGTCGAGCTGGCGGGACACGGCCGAGTCGGGGTCGCTCTCGGAGCCGAGCACCTTCCGCTGCCAGAGCGCGTAGTCCGGGTACTGGGTGTCGAGGGTGTTCCACTCGGGTGCCCGCTCGCCCAGGCGCGCCGCATACGCGGTGGACAGGTCACGGGCCAGCGGGGCCAGTGACCAGCCGTCACCCGCGATGTGGTGCATGACCAGCAGCAGTACGTGCTCGTCCGGGCCCAGCCCGAACGCCCAGACCCGCAGCGGCAGTTCCGCGCCGAGATCGAATTCGTGCCGGGTCGCCTCCGTGACCCTGTCCGCCAGATCCGCCTCGGCGGCCGGCTCCACGACCAGCCGCACCCGCGCTTCGTCGGCGTCCAGCACCACCTGGTACGGGCCGTCCGCGTCCTCCGCGAACACGGTTCGCAGGCTCTCGTGCCTCCGCGTCACATCCGCCAGGGCGGCACGCAGCGCCTCGTGGTCCAGGGCGCCCCGCAGGCGTACGGCGGTCGAGATGTTGTACAGGTAGGTCGCCTGCTCCAGCTTCTGCAGGAACCAGAGGCGTTGCTGGGCGTAGGAGAGGGGGATGTGGTGGGGGCGGGGCTGGGGGGTGAGGGGGGTGCGGGCCGTTGCGGCGTGGGCGAGGATGCCGGCCAGGGCGGCGACGGTGGGGGCCTCGAAGAGGTCGCGGACGGCGATCTCGGCGCCCAGGGTGGTGCGGATCCGGGAGACGAGGCGGGTGGCGAGCAGGGAGTGCCCGCCGAGGTCGAAGAAGCTGTCGTCGATACCGAGGCCGGGGATGTTCAGGACGTCGGCGAAGAGGGTGGCGAGGATCTCTTCCTGCGGGGTGCGGGGTGCGCGCCGCTGGTCGCCGGTCGTGTCGTGGGTGGGTGCGGGGAGGGCTTTGCGGTCGAGTTTGCCGTTGCCGGTCAGCGGCAGGGCCTCCAAACCGACGTAGGCGGCAGGGACCATGTAGTCCGGCAACAGTGCGGCCAGGTGTTCGCGCAGCACACTGCCCGCCGGCTGCTGCCCGCC
>NZ_JBVKBH010000020.1:0-161520 GCF_055657175.1 Streptomyces sp. NPDC107581 | reverse complement strand
TGCTTTTCGACGGCGCGTGCGGAGCCGGCGTGCGTCGCTTCGTGGATACGGCGCTGCAGATCCGCGAGCTTGCCCGCGGTCGTGTGAATGTCGATGTCGGTCACTGGTTGTTCCACCCGGATCTCATCGGTCAGAAGGTGTCGTGGGGGACGTGTGCGCCCCGGGCGTCGCGAGGGGCGCCCTCGACGGCGCTGCTGTCGCGCTCCTTCAGCCGTCGTGGAGCGGCTGGACCGGAAGACCGGACTCACTGTGTGCAACGGAAGTCACGCCCCGGGCCTCCCTCACTGGCACTGAATCTCCAAAGAACGGTACTCAGTACCATTGCAGGTGGCAAGTACTCACAGTGATCCCGGACAGGGGAGGATGAGAAGTCATGAGCAAGCCAGACGCGCGGATCCGACTTGCGGACGCCGCCTTCGCCCTTTTCGACGAGCGTGGATACGAGCAGACCACCGTCGACGACATCGCCGAACGGGCCGCGGTGGGGCGTACGACGTTCTTCCGCCACTACCGGTCCAAGGAAGCGGTCATCTTTCCCGACCACGACCGGCTGCTGGAACGGATCCGAAACCGTCTTGCGACGTCGAACAGCGACACGGCGCTCGCCGCCGTCTCCGATGCCGTGCGGCTCGTCCTGCTCCACTATCTGGACGAGGGCGATCTGGCCCGGCGGCGCTATGCCCTCACCAGCAAGGTGCCGGCGCTGCGCGACCGGGAGATCGTCAGCGTGGCCCGCTACCAGCGGCTGTTCCGGGAGTTCATCGCGGACTGGATGGGAGGGGCTCCCGGGGCGGCGCTGAGGGCCGAGCTGATGGCTGCCGCCGTGGTCGCCGCGCACAACCATGTCCTGCGGCGATGGCTCCGCGGCGAGTCACCGGACCCGGTCGAAGAGGTGGACGAGGCGATGCGCGAGGTGATCGGCCTCTTCTCCGGCGGTGAGTCCGGCAGCGGCGGCACCACTGTCGTCGCGTTCTCCACCTCCCGCAGCATCGACGCACTGCTGCCGGAATTGCAGCGTCTCGTCGAAGGACGGCCGGGCTGAGGCCGAGGCGGCGGCCTGCGCGCTGCTCCGCCCACGCCATCGCGGCGAGCTGCGGCCCGATCAACGTCGGCAACCCCGGCAACCCCGGCAACCTTGGGGCCGGGGACTGGTACGTCGGCCAGGTCCAGCAGATCTACAACACCTGTGACGGCACCGCCCGGGCGCATTTCGAGTGGGACGACCAACCGCGACCGTCTGCCTGGCCTGACTCCACATGGCCGGCATCCTGCTCTGGTCAGCACGGTGATCCAATGGTCAGCGCGGTGCTCCAGACGAAAGCCCCTGGCTCCTCCTGTCCGGTTCTTCGGACGGCGCTCCTTCGGACGGCGGTCCCTCGGGCGGCGGCCGGATCAGCGTCGCGATGCCGCCGCAGAGCAGGTCCAGGCTGCGGGTGAACTTCTCGTCGGGCCCGTGCGCGGCCGCGGCGGCCGCCGTCCGGGGGAAGCTCCGGTGGAGGGCGGTGACGTCCTCGGCAGTGACCGGCACCGCGGGTGGCTCGCTCTGCTCCTGGAGCACGTAACCGGTGACGTGGCTGAGTACGGTGTCGGCGGCGGTGCCGCAGTGCTCCGGGGGCACGCCGGCCTCGGCGAGGGTGGCGAGCAGCCGTTCCATCAGCGAGAGCGCACCGGGGCTGAGGGTTTTCGGGCTTCCGGCGAGCATGATCGCCCCGCCAGGGTGCTGCCGGATGCTCTGCCGCAGGGCGACGGCCTGCGTCGTGACCCGCGCAGGCCAGCCTGCCTGCGCGGGCAGTCCGGCCAGGGCGGCGGTACCGGCCTCGTACGCCTGTCCGGCCACCCGGTCGGCCATCAGCTGGAGCAGTGCGGCCTTGCTGGGCACGTGGTAGTAGAGGCTGCCGGCGTGCACGTCGAGGCGGTCTGCGACCTGGCGCATGGAGAAGCCGTGGTAGCCGGTCTGGGCGAACACCGCCATCCCCGCGTCGATGATCAGGTCTGCGGTCAGCTTCACGGCCGCAGTCTAGCGAGCCGTGCCAGCTTTCAAACACTGTTTGAAAAAGCTCCGGGTCACGCTAATGTCCTGATCAGCGAAATCGCACACGGCTCGGAGGGGGGTGGTGACGATGGACATCCTGCTGTTCAACGTGACCACGGCGGCACTGATGGTGTTGATGTTCAACGGAGGTCTGGCCCTGGTCGGCCAGAGCACACTGGGCCGGCGGCGGATCCCCTGGGCCGGCGTCGGCCTGACCGGGCTCGCGCTCGCCGGGGTGGCTCTCCAGCTCTGCTGGTCAGGGGCGATGGGCGCGCTCGACGCGGACCCATCGAAGTCCGGCTGGTGGCGTGTGGTCACCTCGGTCTTCATGCAGAACGGCGGCTTCGGCGGGGCGGCCTGGAACATCGCCACCCTCGCCGCCGTCGCGGCCTTCGCCGACTGGTTCTGGGGTGCGCCGCTGACGCTCGGCCTGTTCGCCGCAGGCATCCTGCTGCCGGAGCAGATCGACAGACTGTGGGGCCAGACCTCCCACAGCACCGACCCCCGCAACTTCGCCGGCAGCTCCGGTGCCACCTACTTTCTGGGCGCGACGCTGGCCGCGGCCCTGCTGCTGCGCGGCGGCGCCGACGAGAACTCCGGCAAGGCCGCCGGGAAGGGCTCCGACGACGAGGACGCGAGCCGTGGCAAGGCCGTCCGCAAGAACCGGCTGTTGGCGCTCGGCGTGCCGGTGCTCGGGCTGGCGATGTGGTTCGCACAGGAGAACGGGCACGGGCTGGTCTCCGGCTACGGCTTCGCCCTCGGCGCACTCGCCTGGGCCGCGTTCCGCACCGTCCTGCACCCGGACCGCGACCTCCGGCAGCCGCCGCGCACGACGGTCGCCTCGCTGACCGGGCTCATCGGCCGGCGGACCCGCAGCGCCGGCTAGCCGGCAGGCCCCGCTCCCCCCGCCCGTGCCCTATCCACCGTGACCATGAGGGAACAGCATGCCGGAAGACCTGCGCCGGGAAGTGTCGAAGCTCGTCGACCAGGAGGTGGCCAGGATCCTGGAACAGACCGACCGTGACGTGGCCCGTACGGTCAACCGCGCGCTGGGCGTGAGTGACGGCGCCCCGGCGTTCGACACCGCCCGCTGGCAGACCCGGCTCGGCGAGCTCCTCGCCGCCCACCACATCCCCGGCGCCGCCCTCGCCGTGCTCGCCGACGACGAGATCCACGAGGTGGCCGCCGGCATCCTGCACACCGGCACCGGCGTCGCGGTGACCCCGGACTCCGTGTTCCAGATCGGCTCCGTCAGCAAGGGCTACACCGCCGCCATGGTGGTGCTGCTCGGCGACGCCGGGAAGCTGGACCTCGACGCGCCGGTCGTGGACGTCCTGCCGGACTTCGCGGTCGCCGACGCCGGGGCCACCCGGACGATCACACCGCGCCAGCTGCTCAACCACACCAGCGGCATCGAGGGTGACTACGTCAACGACACCGGCCGGGGCGACGACTGCCTGGCCCGCTACATCGAGGGCGCGCGGACCGTCGGCCTGACCAATCCGCCCGGCGTCACCATGTCGTACTCCAGCACCGCCTACAACGTCCTGGGCCGGATCGTCGAGGTGGTCACCGGCCAGACCTGGGACGAGGCGCTCAAGGAGCTGCTTCTCGCCCCGCTCGGGCTGGAGCACACCATGACCCTGCCCGAGGAGGTGCTGCGCTTCCGCGCCGCCATGGGGCACATGGGCGAGCCGGGCGAGACCCCTGTCCCCACCCCGCTCTGGAACATGCTGCCGCGCTCGGCCGGCCCGTACGGCGGGATCAGCGCGACCGCCGCCGACGTGGCCCGGTTCGCGCGGGCCTTCGTGGAAGGCGGCGCCGCGCCGGACGGCACCCGGGTGCTGCCGGCCGCCGTGGTCGACGCGATGCTGACCCGCGAGGTCGAGATGCCCGACCAGTGGTTCCTCGGCGCCCACTGGGGCCTGGGCTGGGGCCTGTTCGAGTGGGACGGCGCGCGCGGCTTCGGCCACGACGGCAGCACCTTCGGCCAGCTCGCCTACCTGCGTGCCATCCCGGAGGAGGGCCTCGCCATCGCCCTGTTGACCAACGGCGGCGGGGCCGCGCCCAAGGTCTTCGAGGCACTCTGCCGCGAGCTCTGCGCCGAACTCGCCGGGGTCACCATGCCCGGGTTCGCGCCGGCCTCCGAACCCGTGGCGGTGGAGACGGAGCCGTTCCTCGGCGGCTACAAGCGCGAGGGCTTCCTGATGACCATCGCGGCCGGTGACGGCGGCCCGGGCACACTGCGGCTGACGTACGAGGGCGCGGACGGCCTGGCGGGCACCTTCGACCCGCTGGTCTGGCACCTGACCCCGGTCTCGCACACGCCGGTGAAGACGGTGTTCGCCGGCCGCCGCAACGAGAAGGACGCGTGGATTCCCGTGGTGTTCTACGCGCTCGCCGACGGCACCCGGTACGTCCACTTCGGTGTCCGCGCGACGGCCAAGTCCGCCTAGTGCCGTGACCGCACAGGCCGTCCTTGCCCACGGATCGGGTTCGCCGGGTTCGGCCTTGCTCCAGGATCCGATGGGTACGGGCGGATCTGTTCGCAGCCGTTGGCGTGCGACGCGCGCGGTCGCCGTGGCGTCGGTCTCGCGCATGGAGCGCGCCGACGAGTTCACGACGGAGATCGAGCGGAACGACCCGTCCGGCCGTTCTCCTGCGGGTCCTGCAGCCAGGCGAGGCGGTCCGCGATCCGGCGGTAGCGGTCCGCCAGGCCGCCGTGTCCGTTCGCGGCCAGCCGGTCCAGCCCGCTCTCGACCAGCAGGCTCTCGCTGAGCAGGACCGCCCGGCCCGCCTCCAGGACGTGTACGGCACCAGGGGCGTCGCCCGTCCGCAGCAGCGCGGCCGCCGCGTCGGCGGGCAGCAGACTGGCGATCCGCAGCCAGCTCTCCCGGTGCGGGCGCACGCCCTGGCGCCGGGACACCGTCCGCAGCACCGCCAGGCCGAGCCCGTAGGCCTCGGCCGACTCCGCCCACGCTCCCCGGGCCGCCGCCCAGCGCCCCCAGTTGCGGGCGGCCTCCACCGCCCAGCGCGGGGCGCGCTCCGCTCCCGTCCGGCAGGCCTCCGCCAGCACCGCCGCGGCGGCCCGCCGGTCCTCCTCCGCACCGCTGTGCCCATGCCGGTCGCTCAGGAAGCAGCCCAGGTTGTTCAGTCGTAGCGGCCGGTCCGGCGAGGCGGGCGGTGTCGCGTCGACCGCCTCGTGGAGCAGCTCGACAGCCCGCGTCAGATCCTCCGGCGCACCGCGCAGCCGCCAGGTGCGCCACAGCGCGCCCCCGAGGTTGGCCGCCACCCGGCAGCGCTCGCCGGTCCCGGCCGCCAGCAGCTCCAGCGCCTCGGCCTGGGCCGCCCGGCCCGCGTCCAGGTCGGCCGGGTCGCCGTCGCATTCGTACCGGTCCTGCAGGGCGGTGCCGAGGTTGTCCAGGAAGACCGGCCGGTCCGGAGCCGAGGCCGCGGCCAGGTCCACGGCCTCGCGCAGCAGGGTGACCGCCGTGTCCAGGTCCGCCCGGGACTCCAGGTGCTGGTGGCGCTCGCGCACCACGTTCGCCAGGTCGTTGAGGAAACCGGCCCGGCCCGGCGCGCCGGGCGGGAGCGTGGCCAGCGCCTCGCGGTGCAGGGCCACCGCCTCCTCCAGGTCCAGCACCGATCCCCGCCGGCCGAACCGGTCCAGGAGCGCGTTGGCCATACCGCTCAGGGCGTCCGGGCGCAGTGATGCGCGGGCCGGCAGCAGCCGCAGCGCTTGCCCGAGCAGTGCGACCGCCCGGTCCAGATCCCCGGCCCGGCCGGTCGCCTCGTGCCGCAGCCGCAGGCCCCACGCCAGGTTCTCCAGGTAGAGCGGCAGCCCCGGCGCGTGCTCGGACGTCCCGGCGACGAGGCGTTCCAGCCGCTCCAGCGCGGACTCCAGATCTTCGGGGGACCCCGTGCGGTGGTAGCGCCGGAGCCGGCTGCGCGCGGTGTTGTTGAGGTCGGCGGGGGAGGGCTCCCCGGGGCGGAGGCCGGAGGCGGTCTCGAACAGGTCCACGGAGCGGTCGAGGGCGGCCGGGTCCCAGGTGTGCTCGTAGTGGTGGGCGAGGGCCGTCGCCAGCGCCGTCAGCCTGCCGGACAGGTCGACTGCCGTACCCCCGGTCAGCTCCACGGCGGCCTCCAGACAGTCGATGGCCAGCTCCAGATCCCGTTCGTCGCCCTGGTGCAGAAAGCGTGTCGTGAGCGCGGTACCGAGGGTTTCCAGGCACAGCGGCAGCAGCGGAGCGCCCTCGTCGAGCAGGCCCACGGCGTGCTCGGCGGCCTCGACCGCCTCCGCCAGGTGCGCCGGGTCGGCGTGGCGCTCATGGCGGTCCAGCAGGGTCCTGGCGAGGTTGTTCCAGGCGTGCGGCGCCCCAGCGGAGCCTTCGGGCCGGGACCGCGTAGCCCCGCGCAGCAGCTCGGTGGCCTCGTCGAGGTCCTCCGGACGGCCCTCTTCGTGGTAGCGCCGGGTCAGCGCGTTCGCGAGAACCCCGGCCTGCCGCGGCCGGTCGGCGGCCGGGGCCGGGCTGTTCTCGTGCGCCTGCCGGGCACAGCGGACGGCCGCAGCGAGGTCGGCCGGGTCGTGCCGGCGGGCGTGCCGGTCCAGCAGCGCCAGTGCGAGATTCGCCCGGCGCAGCGGAAGGTCGGGGGAGCCGGGAGGGGTGAGGGTCACGGCCCGGCGGCAGCCCTCGACCCAGGCGTCGAGATCGGCCAGGGCGCCACCGACGCTGTGGCGGTACATGTGGGCGGTGGCCAGGTTCGTCACGTGCAGCAGGTGGTTGGGGTCGCGCCCGGCGCCCAGGGTCACGGCCCGGCCGTGCAACTCCAGCGCGCTGTCCAGGAGTTCGGGATCGCCGTCGAGGTCGTACAGGTCCATCAGGACGAGACCCAGATTGTCCAGGACCGTCGCGTCGTCCGGCGCCGCCTCCGCGGCTTCGGCGAGCACCTCCCGGGCCCGCGCCAGGTGGGCCCGCTCGCCCGTCGCGCCGTGGTACGTGCGCAGGCAGTTGCCCAGGTTGTTGAGCCAGTCCATGTCCCGCTCCAGGCGCACCAGGTCCTCGTACACTCCGACGGCCTCGGTGAGGACGGGCAGTTCGCCCTCGGCCTCGTACAGGTCGAGCAGGGCCCCGCCGAACTCGCTGAGCAGCTCCGGTTCTGGCCGGCGGCTCACCGGCTCCGGCTCCCGTCGGCCGTTCGCCCGCCTGCAGCTCACCGGCTCCCGCCGGCCGTTCACCAGCTCGCGCAGCAGCAGTACGGCTTCGCGGGCGGCCGCCGGGTCACCGGTCACGGCGTACGCGTCACGGGCCCGGCAGGCCGTGTCGGCGTGCTCGTCGGTCACGGGGGTGCTCCCTTCGTAGTACTCAACCTGCCGTCCCAGTGTGCGCGTTCGGCTACGCTGAGTGCGCCGAGCCGGCGAAGGCGCCGCGCGGTGCTGGGGGTGATGGGGTGGACCGTTTCGAGGAGATCCGTGCGGCCCGGCGCGAACTGGACGCCGTCGTCGAGGAGATCCAGCGACTCAAGGGGTTCGAGGACTTCCTGCCCGATCCGACGCCGGAAGACATCCACCGGGCCGCCCAGGAGCAGCCCCTGGTGTATCTCTCCGCGGCCGAGCACGGAGGACTCGCCCTCATCGTGCACGACCACGACGTGCGGGCCGTGGACCTGCCCCGGCTGACGGCCGAGACGGTACGGGCCCGTACGCAGGCCCACGACGACGCCCACACGGCGTACGAGGCCGACCGCATCGGGCAGCTGGGACAGTGGCAGAAGTCGTTGAAGACCACCACGCGGTGGCTGTGGGACGACCTGATGGGGCCGGTCTGCGACGCACTGCGCGGACAGCGCGAGGCCGCGCTGGTGGCCGGCGGCCTGCTCGGGCTGCTGCCCCTGCACGCCGCCTGGACCGAGACTCCCACGGGTCCCCGGTACGCCCTCGACGACCTAGTGATCAGCTACGTACCGAACGCCCGCTCCCTGACCTCGGCCAAGGCCCTCGCCCGCGGACCCGTGGAGCGCCTCGCCGTGGTCGTGGACCCGCCCGGGGACGACGGACGCGCCCCCCTCGGCTCGGCCGCGTGGGAGGCATGTGTCGCGGAGGCGGCGTTCCCGCGCGGGGTGACCTCGCTGCGCGGGTCCCGGGCGCACGCACGGGCCACCCGCGCGGCCCTCACCGGCGCGGACGCCGTCCACTTCGCCTGCCACGGGCAGGCCGACCTGATCAACCCGCTGGACAGCCGACTGCTGCTGGCCGGCCCGGACGTCCTCAGCCTGCGTGACCTGATGGTGCTGCAGCTGCGACTGCGGCTGGCGGTCCTGTCCGCCTGCGAGTCCTTCCTGCCCGGCACGGCGCTGCCGGACGAGGTGGTGTCGCTGCCCAGCGGGCTGCTCCAGGCGGGCGTGGCGGGTGTCGCCGCGGCCATGTGGTCGCTGCCCGATCTGCAGGCGGCGCTCCTCATGCTCGACTTCTACCGGCGCTGGCGCACCGAGCGGCAGCACCCGGCCACCGCACTGCGCGACGCCCAGGTCTGGCTGCGGGACGTGCCCAACGGCGAGCGGCACGCCTTCCTCCGCCAGGCCCACGACGCGAGGGAGACCTGGCTGCCGGAGGGCGAGGAGACCGAGGCGCTGCTGCTGATGCTCGAGTACCAGGAGCCCGACGGCAGATCCTTCGACGACCTGCACTCGTGGGCGGGCTTCGGCTACTTCGGGGCGTGACGGACCTGCCGTGATCAGGATCGAAGCACTTCCCGCCCGGGAGGGCGACTGCCTCTGGGTGGAGTGGACGCACGAGGGCCGCGTCCGCCGCATGCTCGTCGACGGCGGCCGGGCAGGTCCCGGCGACGCGCTGCCCGCGGGCCTGGCCGCCCGGTTCCGTTGCCTGCCCGTCGCCCAGCGCGTCTTCGACCTGGTCGTCTGCACCCACCTCGACGCCGATCACATCGGCGGCCTCATCCCCCTGTTCCGCGATCCGCCCGACGGCTTCAGCGCCCACGACGTGTGGTTCAACGGGGACCGGCAGCTCCTCGGAGACGTGCTCAGCCTCGACCAGGCCGACACCCTGTCCCGGCTGCTGCGCGGCCGGCCCTGGAACCGACGGTTCGAGGGCCGCGCCGTCACCGTGCCGCAGAGTGGGCAACCACCCGTGATCGACCTGCCCGGACTGCGGCTGACCCTGCTTTCCCCCGTGTGGAAGACACTGCTCCGGCTGAGCCGCGTCTGGGCCCGGGAGGTGGAGAAGGCCGAACGGCAGCGGCTCGCCCCACCGCCGCAGGCCCCGCCCGACGTCCTGCGCGGCAGCGACGCGGGCCTGCTCTGGGAAGAGCTGACCACCCGCCCGTACACGCCCGACGCCTCCCTGCCGAACCGGTCGAGCATCGCGTTCGTCGCCGAGCACGAGGACGGCTCCCGCGTCCTGTTCGGCGCCGACGCGCACGCCGACATCCTGCACGCGGGCCTGCGCCGCCTGGACGGCACACCGGGCGACCGGCCGTACCGGGTGGACCTGTGCAAGGTCCCGCACCACGGCAGCAGCCACAACCTCAGTCCCGCACTGCTGGCTCAACTGGACTGCCACCACTGGCTGTTCTCCACCAACGGCGACCGCTTCGGGCACCCGGACCGGCGCACTGTCGCCCGCATCGCGAGCCGTCCCGGCCGTCCGGTGCTGTGGTTCAACCACCTCTCGCCCAGCACGGCCGAGTACGCCCGCACCGAACTGGCCCACGCACGTGGCTACACGGCCGTACACCCGCCCGAGGACCGCCCGGGCATCGACCTGACCGTCTCCCACGGCCGGGTCACCGCCAGGCACCACGATCCAGGGAGGGCGCCGTGAACCTCGATCCGGCACTCGTCGAACTCACCGACATGTGGCACGAGCTGCCGGTCCTGGTCGGCGACGCCTGGCCCGGACTGCGGCCGCGGCTCCTGACGGCGGTGGAGGACCTGGCGAACGCGCCTGCCGAGTCCCGCGACCGGCGGGCCCGGGAACTGCTGGCACTGCTGCGCCAGTACGAGCCGGTGCGCAAGCGGCTCGCGCTCGCCCTGGCCGGCCGGACCATGCCCACCGACCGCGCCGCCACCACCCGCGGCAGGCCCGGCTCCCGCCCCGCCGCCCGGCTCGCCCGCCGGGCCGGCCTCGTCCAGCCGGACGAGTACGAGATCGACCGCTCCCAGCGCTGGATCAACGCCGCCACCGAGCCGGACGAGGACGGCCGCCCGGGAAGCCTGGTCCTGGCCTTCGACCTCTCCGACCGGCCCCGCAGCCTGCTCGACGCGGCACCCCTGGGGGACCTGCACGAACCCGAGGCCTGGCCGGTGACCCTGACCGTGCGGCTGTTCAGCGAGGACGCCGACGTCGAGCCGCTGGACGACACCCTGACCGTGCCCCGTGAGGGCGCCTCGCCCGATCGGGCCCGCTTCCGGATCGTTCCCTCCCGAACCGGCACGCTCCAGCTGCGCGCCGTCTTCCTCCGTGGCAACGCCTATGTGCACTCGGTGCACCTCAACATCGTCGAAGGGACGGTACGCACCCGCTCGCAGGGACTGCCGCGGCCCGCGATCTGCCAGGTCCGCGACCGTGGGATGGCCCTCCACATGCGCCGCACGGGCGACCACACCTACGAGATCCACGTCTCCGGAAGCATCGGCCACAAGTTCGATGGCGTGCTGCGCAAGGAGGCCGCAGACCTCGACACCATCGCCCGTGAGGCCCGCCGCCCGCTGCAGGCCCTGACCGACCTGTGGGGTCCGCTCACCGGGGACGGCCCGCTGCCCGGCCTGGAACTCACCGAGGCCGCCTACGAACGGCACACCAGGGAACTGGCCGAGTCCGGCTGCCGCATGTTCCGTTCCCTGTTCTTCACCGGCGCCGACAGACAGCTCAAGGAGGTCGGGCGACGGATCGAGCGGCTGCTGGCCGGGGAGGCACCGCGCAGTGTGCAGATCATCCCGGGACATCCGCTGCTGCCCTGGCACCTGATGTGCCCCGTCGAACACATGGAGGACGCGGACTTCCACAAGATCCTCGGTCTGCGCCACCGGGTCGACTGCCTGCCCTGCGTCGACGACGCGAGCAACGCCATCGTCGCCCCGGCCATCGACACCCGGTCGGGCCTGAACGTCACGCTGGCCCTCAACCGGAGCATCGACCGCGGCGGGGAGCGCGATCTGGTACGCGGACAGGAGGCCTACTGGGGCGACCTGGCGGACCGCGGACTGGCCCGGGTCAGCGTCCGGGACCGGCGCGACACCGTCCTGCCCGCCCTGGCCGGTCAGGACGCGCCGACCGAAATCCTCTACCTGTACTGCCACGCCGTCCCGCACGACCCCGACGACGGCGGGCCGCAGTACGCCAGACTCGTCGTCGAAGGCACCGACGGCTTCATCCTGCTGCGCAGCCTGCACGACACCGACGGGCCCCTGCCGGGACCGCCGGTCATCGTGCTGAACGCGTGCAGCACCGCCGTCGGCCCGCCCCTGTCCACCATGGGGTTCCTCACCCACTTCGTGGAACGCTCCCGGGGCGTGCTCGGCACCGAGGCCGACACCCCCGCCCCGTTCGCCTCGGCCTGGGCCACCGCCTTCTTCGACCGCCTCCTGGCGGGCGAGCCCATGGGCGAGGCGGTCCGTGCCACCCGCGTCCACTTCGCCGTCGAGCACCGCAACCCACTGGGGCTGCTCTACGCGCTGTACTGCGACGGGGACACCACCCTCACCCCGGCGATCCTGCCCGCCCGGCAGGACTGAGGCCCGTCCGGCGAACCAGTGCAGGGCAACGGCAGCGCCGTACGACCCGGGGCTTCCACCCATCGGCCGCATGATCCTTCGTACCGGCTAGGAGCCGCTCGGCTCCGGGTCCGGCAGGGCCGCCGTTTCGATGAGGCGCCGGGCGTACGTCCAGGCCGCCTCCTCCACCCAGGCGGCCCGTACGATCCGGAGCCAGAAGGCCAGCAGGGCCAGGTCGGCGACGACGAGCACGGCCGGCACGGCGGCCCCGGCCGTGCCCGACGGCGGCCAGGTCAGCGCCGTGTGCAGCACGGCCCCGCACAGTCCGGCGATGCCCGCCGCCAGGGCCAGGGGCCGCAGCCCGAGCATGTTGCGCCGGAAGCCGTACTCGCGGTTCTCCTCCGCCACCAGTTCGGCACCCGGCAGCGCCCGCGCACGGACCCGCAGCACGGTGCCCGCCGCCTCGTACACGGCATCGGCGCCGGACGGGTCCGCCTGCTCCCGCGCGGCTGTCGGCAGGCGCAGTGCGGGGCCCGCGATCCGCTCGATACGGGCGTGCAGATAGGCGAGCTGGGCCGGCTCCGTCGGACCGCGCCAGCGCAGCAGCTGCACCGACGGCTTGCCGCCCCAGCGCTCGAACAGGCCCGGCTCCAGCCGCCGCCCCCGGCTGCGGCCCAACTGGCCCAGCAGCAGGGGCAGTCCACACACGATCGCCAGGGACCACAGCCGACGGCCGGCCGGCCAGTCCGGTACCAGCACGGCCACCGGGAGGGCCAGGGGCAGGGCCGCGATCAGCACCGGCCGCACCCTGGCCCGCCAGGTGTACGGAGTGAACGCCCCGGCACTCACAGCTCGGTCCACGACCGGCCCCCCTCCTGAGGGCCCGCCCCCACGGGCCCGGAGGGAGGAATACCCGGGCCGCCGTACCCGAACCCCCACGGGGCGCGGCCGCCCTACCCGGCGTCCCCGAGCGCCTCCTGAACGCGCCGCGCGGCCGCGGTGTAGCGGTCCCGGAGCCTGACCGGCAGGCGGTCCAACAGGGCCGGAACCAGGCCCAGTTCCTCGCTGAGCAGCACGGCCCGTCCCCGCTCCAGCCGGACCGCCGCCGCCTCCGCCCGGCCCTGCCGGGCCAGCGCGTACGCACCCTCGTGGGCCAGCCCCTTGGAGGCGCGCAGCCACGCTTCCTGGTGGTCGCGGGCGGTCTGCGCCCGGTGCAGTGCCTGCGCCGCCCGCAACAGGTACGCGTCGGCCTCGGCGGCCTCCCGCCAGGCCGAGCGCCGGCCCGCCCAGCGGATCCAGTTGTCCGCGGCGGCCACGGTCATCTCCGGGGCGATCTCCAGCCCCGTCGTGCACGCTTCCCGGAACGCCGCACGGGCTCGGTCGGCATGCTCCGCCGCGTCGGTCCCTTCCGCCAGCGTCCGCCACGCCTCGCCCAGCACGTTCAGCCGGCTCGCCCGGTACGGTGCCGATTCCGGAGTGCGCGAGACCGCTTGCCTCAGTACCTCCACCGCCTCGTGCAACGCCGGTTCGGCCTCCTCGGGCCGCCCCACCAGACGCAGCGCCTCGGCTCGGTCGATCAGCGCGTTGCCCAGATTGGTGAGGAAGGTGGCCCGGCCCGCGACCTTCCAGACGGAGACCCGGATCGCCGTGCGGTAGGCCGCGACGGCCGCGTCCACGTCGGTGAGGTCGAGCCGCTCGCCGCGGCGCGGCACCGCGCGGTCGGGGAACTGGACACCGAAGCGGGTCAGCAGGGCGTTCCCCAGGTTGTTCCACCAGCCGCCGAGTTCGAGGTCGTCGGCATGGGCGGCCGACACCGCGTCCTGCGCGAGACGGACCGAGGCGTGCAGGTCGGCGTCCTGCTGGAGCCGTTCGAAGCGGTCCATGTGCAGCATGCCGACGTTGCTGCAGATCCGCGCCCACGCACGGTCGTCCTGGGACAGGACGTGCAGCGCCCGGGTGCCCAGGCCGATCGCCGCATCCAGGTCGGCGAGCGCACCGGTCGCGTCGAACGCGTCCCACAGGCACAGCACGAGCGTCGCCGCGCAGTGCGCCCACTGCGCCGAGCCCTCCTCGGCGACGCCCATGGCCTCCTCGGCCGTCCGCCGTGCCGCGTCGAGGTGACGGGAGTCGCCGGTGATGTCGTAGAGATCGGTGAGGGTGACCGCCGCTTCGTTCTCCCACAGGGCCCGTCGGGCGGGATCGGCCTGCGCCGCGCGCCGGTAGCGGTCCAGCGCGCGCTCCAGGTCCGGTGTGGCTCCTCCGTGCCAGGCATGGCGCCGGTACGCCGAGGCCGCCGCGTCCAGGAGATCCGCCAGTGCCGCGCCCTGCACTCCCTGGGACTCGGCCCGCCGCCACTCGCCCTCGGCCCGCTCGGCCTCGACCCGCTCGGCCTCGACCCGCTCGGCCTCGACCCGCTCGGCCTCGACCCGTTCGGCCTCGGCCCACTCGCCCTCGGCCGGCTCGGCCTCGGCCCGTTCGGCCTCGGCCCGCCGAGCTTCCTCGTGCTCCGGCTGATCGGCCCGCCGAGCTTCCTCGTGCTCCGGCTGTTCCGTCCGCGCGGCCGCGACCTGTTCGGCCTCCGCTTGCTGAGCCTTCTCCTGCTCCGGCTCCTCCGCTCGCTGAGCCTTCCCCCGCTCCGGCGAATCCGGTCGGCGAGCCTGCTCGTGCTCCGGCTCCTCCGCTCGCTGAGCCTTCCCCCGCTCCGGCGAATCCGGTCGGCGAGCCTGCTCGTGCTCCGGCTCCTCCGGTTCCTGTTCCGGCCGGCCCTCCGGTCGCATCCGCGCCACCCCCTCGCGGCGCCGCGGCGTGCCGACGCCCTCCCACGATGCCCCTTCACCACCTTCCCACACCCGCCCAACCGCCTGGGCCCACCTTGCCGAAGGCCCGCCCGTGCACCGCTGTAACGCGCAGGAACGCACAGCCGCGATGGACGACGGCTCGCTGAGGCCGGCACAGAACCCCTCGTCCGCTGTGCCGACGTACAGCCGGCCGCTGCGCCCTGAGCCGGCCGCCCCGCCCTCAGTCGCCCGCTGTGCCCTCAGTCGCCCGCTGCGCCCTGAGCCGGCCGCTGTGCCCTCAGACGGCCGTTCCGCCCTTCCGCAGCATGGGCGTCTCAGCGCGGAGCCGGACGTCCGTCGTGGCCGAACCCGCCGAGATGACGGTCGTGTCGGTGGGCCCGATGGGTGCTCGGCGCGTGGCACAGCGCGATGAGTGCCGCGTCGTCGTCGAGGCGTCTGCCCACGTGGTCGAGCAGATCGCTGCGGATGTGGTGCAGAAGCTTCTCGGGGCTGCTCCCGGCCCATTGAGCGACACGTTCCGTGAGGGGGTAGAAGGCGCCGTAGGCATCCCGGGCCTCGACGACGCCGTCGGTGTAGAGCAGGAGGGTGTCGGCGGGCTCGAAGGTGACGACGTCGACGGTGTAGTCCCCGGGTGTCGGCCCGTGGATCCCGAGCGGGGGCGCCGGGTGCACGGGAACCGTGACGGCGCTTCCGTGGCTGAGCAGAAGGGGCGGGGGGTGGCCGCAGCTCAGTATCCGGCTGACGTGGCCTTCGTCGGGTATCTCCAGCAGCATCACGGTGGCGAACCGCTCGCCCAGCTCTTCCTCGGGTCCGAGGTTGGGCAGGTTGCGGGCAACGCTCTGTTCCAGGGCGGCGGCCAGGGCGGGCAGGGTGGTGTGGTGGTGGGCGGATTCCCGGAAGGCTCCGATGAGGAGAGCGGCCTCGCCGATGGCGGACAGACCCTTGCCGCGTACGTCGCCGATCATGACCCGCACGCCGTTGTCGGTGGGGGTCGCGGCATACAGGTCGCCGCCGATCTGTGCCTCGGCCTCGGCGGCCAGGTACAGACAGGCGATCTTCATGGAGCCGATCTGCTCCGGCAGGGGCCACAGCAGGACGTGCTGCGCCGCCTCGGCGACCAGGCGCACCTGGGCCAGCTGGCGCTGGCGGCGCCCGCGCATCACGCAGTAGAAGACGGTCAGGGCCGACAGGAGGGCCAGGGCGAGGATCTGCACCAGTACGTTGCGGGTGAACAGCACGCCGAAGTGCCAGCCGATGTATGCCTGTGCCCCCACGGTCAGCAGGCCGATCAACCCGGTCAGCCCGGGGCCGGCGAAGGAGGCGGTGATCGCGGGGGCGATGACCAGGAGCGGGCCGAGATGGATGTCGGCCGGCACCAGCTGGTCCGCCACCGTGATCACCACGATGAGCACGATGGGGATCAGCAGCAGCATATGGCTCGACTGCCATGGCCGCCGCACACCGGCAAAGCTCCGCCGGACATCCACATCTCCCACAGTGCACTATGCAGGAACAGCTGACGAGTGAATGCTTTGCGTAATCACTGGGTGACGGAGAGGTGCTGCGGGCTTTCCTCCGGGCCGTCGGCGAGTCGGGACGCATCCGTCGTGGCAGAGGTCCCGAACTGGGGCAGGGCCACCGGAGGCCTTCTCCGGACGCCGATTCCGATTCCGTGAGTGGTCCGGTTCACGGCCGGACGGTCATCCGGCCGTCAGCAGTCGCCGGGCGACGTATCCCGCGGAGTCCACCCCGGAGCTGCCGCCTTCGACGAGAGCTGCGACCGAGACCCGGGAGTTGTAGGCGGTCAGCCAGCCGTTGGTGTGGTCCCCTTCTTCTGCGGTGCCCGTCTTGGCGCCGACGCCGGCCAGCCCGCCCAGCCGGGGAGCGGCGGTACCGCTGGTGGCCACGCTCCGCATCATCGACTGCAGGTAACCCGCCGTCCGGGCGGAGATGGGCCGCGGTGCGCTGTCCTGACGCTGTCCCGGCAGGATGACCGGCTGCTCGAAGCCGGCGTTGCGCACGGTCGCCGCCACGGACGCCATGAACAGGGGGGTGGCTGTGACCTTGCCCTGACCGATGAACTGGGCCGCCTGGTCGCCGCCCTGCACGTCCGGTGGAATGCTCGGGTCGGTGGTGGCGACCCCGCCGCCGATGGACCAGCTGCCCATGCCGAAGACGTCTGCCGCCTCGTCGTGCAGCGCGGAGGCGTCCCCGTCGCGCACCAGGTAGTGGAACCCGTCCTTGATGAACGAGGTGTTGCACGACACGGTGAACGCCTGGGCGAGGGAGGCGCCGGGGTTCGCCCTCACGCCGGGATCGTTGTGGAACATCTGGCTGTTGGCCATCAGCGAGTCGGTGCACGGCGCCGGACTGTTCGCCGTCAGGCCGGCCCGGTCGAACAGGGCCGCCGAGGTGATGATCTTCATCGTGGAGCCCGGCGACTTGATGCCGTTGATGGCGATGTCCCCGTCCGAGCCCGTGTGCGCGATCGCCAGGATGTGGCCGTTCCGCCAGTCGAGCGCCACGGTGCCGGCCGGCTTCTCCTGGAGATGCGGGTCCTTCACCGCGCTCTCGGCAACGGCCTGGAGGCGGGCGTCGATGGTCGTCCTGATGACGGGCGTCCGGCCCTTGGAGAAGACCTGCAGCGTCCTGACGCCCGCGCCGCCGCCGTCGACCACGGCGACGCCCGTGCCGGTGCTGCCGCCGGCGGGCGTCCCGTTCTGACGGATCGTCGCCGTGATGTCCCGCAGGGACGGGAAGCCGGACAGGTCCGTCTTCCCGTCGCTCGCGACCACCTTGGCCGTGACCGCGCCGACCGGCAGCCTGCCCGCGGTCAGTGACTGGCCGTCATCGAGGCCCGGATGGAGCACCGAGTTGTTCCAGTGGACCGCGAGCAGGCCGTCCGCGCTCTTCAGGACCGCCAGCGCGCCCGGGTAGTTCCAGGTGCCACCCGCGACGTGGGCGGTGACCTCGAAGGTGACCTTGGTGGCGCCCTGCGTCACCGCCGAGGGCCCCGCGGCGAGTATGTGATCGAACGACAGCTTCTTCAGGTGCAGGCCGTGCGTGTACTCCCGCAAGGCCTCCGTGGCGGCGCCCGGTACGTCGGTGTCGCTCGCCGCGCCGTCGAGGTGCTGGTGGGACCAGCTGTCCAGGAACGCGCGGGTCAGCTTGACCGCTTCGGCGTTCGACGGCGGCGTGCTCGACAACGCCGCCGGGTCGAAGCTGCGCGCGGCTTTCGGCGTGACGTCACCCGAGGAGCCCGCCACCAGGCCGTGCATGACGTTGTACGTACCGATTCCCCCTAGGACGAGCAGTGCGGTGCACGTACCGGCGAGGCCGATCTTCACAGCTCTGTTCATGCGGTGGATCGTATGTATGTTCCATGCGTGTGTGTGCCGGGCTTCGTTGGATCGTTACCGGACCGTCAGCCGGAATCGTGGTGCGCCGCGGGGGAACGTACCTCCACCCGCCTACGCGTGAGCCGGTCGCACCCCAGGAGGCCGCTCGGTCTCGACGGGTGGACCGGCGGGGCACCCCCTTGACTTCTTTTGCATAATGCAAAAGTAAGGGAGGGGAAGCGATGGGTGTCATACCGGCAGCAAGGGACGGGAAGCAGGGGTTGGGCATCGGGGCACGGGGATTCACGCCCGCGCCGGGGCTTGCGGGACTGCGCAACGCCGCGTGGGGTGTGATGGCCGCCGCGGTGGTGGTCGGTGCCGGAGCAGGTGCGGGTTCGGTCGTCTTCCGCTGGTGCATCCGGACGTTCACCCGCCTGCTGTCCGGTCATGCCGACTACTCCGCGTCCCCCGGCGCGGCCAATCCGCACGTGGCATGGCTCGGCCCGTACTTCGTCCTGTTCACCCCGGTGCTCGGCGGTCTGCTCTACGGGCCGTTGGTGAACCGGTTCGCGAAGGAGGCCCGCGGGCACGGGGTGCCCGAGGTGATGCTCGCGGTCGCCCAGCGCGGCGGCCGGATCAGCCCGAAGGTCGCCGTCGTCAAGACGCTCGCCTCCGCACTGACCATCGGATCGGGCGGCTCCGTGGGCCGCGAGGGCCCGATCGTGCAGATCGGCTCGGCACTCGGCTCCACCCTCGGCCGCGTGACGAAGGTGACCGAGGGCCGGATGAAGCTCCTCGTCGCCTGTGGCGCGGCGGGCGGCATAGCCGCCACCTTCAACGCACCCCTGGCCGGTGTCTTCTTCGCCATGGAGCTGATCCTGGGCACCTTCTCCGCGGAGGCGTTCGGTGCGACCGTACTGGCCAGCGTCACCGCGAGCGTCATCGGACGCGCCTCCTTCGGTGACACCGCCTTCCTGAACCTGCCGGACTTCCACGTCGACCACTTCACCCAGTACGGCCTCTTCGCCCTGCTCGGCGTGGTCGCCGCCCTCGTCGGCATGGGCTTCTCACGCTTCCTGTACCTGATCGAGGACGCCTGCGACTGGCTGTGGCGCGGCCCGGAATGGCTGCGCCCGGCGGTCGGCGGACTGGCCCTCGGCCTGGTGCTGCTGGCCCTGCCGGAGATGTACGGCGTCGGCTACCCGGTGCTTCAGAAGGCGACGGAAGGCGGCTACGCGGTCGGCTTCCTGCTCCTGCTGCTGGCGGGGAAGATGCTGGCGACCAGCCTGACCATCGGCATCGGCGGTTCGGGCGGCGTCTTCGCACCCAGCCTGTTCATCGGGGCGATGCTGGGCTCGGCGTACGGCACCGGCGTCCACCACCTGCTGCCCGGTTCGGCCGGGGCGGTGGGCGCGTACGCCCTGGTCGGCATGGGCGCCACCTTCGCCGGCGCCGCCCGGGCACCGATCACGGCCGTGGTCATCCTCTTCGAGCTCACCGGCGAGTACTCGATCATTCTGCCGTTGATGCTGGCCATCGTGCTGGCCACCGCCACCAGCCGCCTGCTGATGCGCGACACCGTCTACACCCTCAAGCTGCGCCGCCGCGGCATCGATCTCGAGGGCCCCGTCCCCGGCGCCCGCATCGGCACCCAGCACGTGGGCCTCGTCATGGAACCGCTGCCCTCGCCCCTGCCCGCCTCGACCACTCTGCCGGACGCCGCCGGCCTGCTCAGCCTGTCGGGCCACGGCGCGCTCCCGGTGGTCGACGACACCGGGGAGTACGTCGGTGTCGTCACGGCCCGGGCAGTGGCCGAGGCCCTTGCCGAGCAGCCGGACGCCGCACCGGCACTCGTCGGGCAGCTCGCCGAACCGCCCACGCCGGTCACTGCGGACCAGCCCCTCGCGCAGGCCCTGCACACACTGATGTCGGCCGCCGGCACCGGGGTACCCGTCCTCGATGCCGAGCGAGGCAAGCCGATCGGCTGGCTCAGCCACCAGAGCGCGCTGCGCGCTGTGCACGCCACGGCTTGAGCCGGGGGCGGAGTCAGGCGTCGCGGTCCGGTGCGCCGTCCACGATCCAGCCGAGCGGGTGCGGTTCCGGGTCGTCCGGGGCGGGAGCCATGGGCTCTCCTCCCGCCTCGTTGAAGGCGTTGAGGGCCTCGATGAGCGCCGGCCGCTGCGTCGGGCCGAGCCGGGAGACGATCTCGGCGATCTCGGCGCGGCGCCGGGCGGTGACGTCCTCGACGGTGCGCCGGCCCTCCTCGGTGAGCCGCAGCAGGGTCTCGCGGCGGTTGTCGGGGTTGGTCTGCCGGTCGGCGAGACCGGCGGCGATGAGGCGATCGACCATGCGCATGGCGGTGGAGGGCGCCACCTGGAGCAGTTCGGCGAGCGCGACCAGCTTGGTGGCGCCCCGGGTGGACAGCACGACCAGCATCCGGAACTGCGGAAGGGTCACCCGCTCCTCGACCTCGGCGAGGGAGCGGGCGGAGACCGCCACCAACAGGCGGGACGCGGTCAGGACCGCCCGCGTGACCGCATCGACGTCGTCCATGGTCCCCGCAGGGATCTCGCGCTCCGACATGTGTCCTTTCTACCGTGCCGAAGCCGGCGCGTTGTCGCTCGCGTTGTCGTCCTCGTTGTCCATCGCGTTGCCGCTCACGTTGGCACCGGCGATCGTCGCCCGCCTCGTCACTCACATCGTCCCCCACATCGCTGCTCGCGCAGTCGCTCGACGGGAACGGGCCTTCCTGCGCGCGCGTCCAGGGCCTCGCCCCGCGACTCGGCAGGGCGGACGACGCCGCGGCCGCCGGCAGGGCGGCAGGACCGCGGCTCAGGTCTGCTTCTCGAACCGGCTCGGCACGGGGAAGTAGACGTCGAGGAAGGACCGCAGGAGACGGTTGCACCGGTCGTAGTCCGCTTCCGTCGAGCAGGTGTCGTTGAGACAGAACACCTTCTTGTCGCGCTTCAGCAGCAGCTGGTCGAGCCGGTTCGCCGAGTTCGGCAACGACACGTCGATGTAGGAATAGGAGAGTTCCGAGGGCAGGGCCCGCTGTGTGTGGAAGGCGTAGTAGTGATAGAGGGACGACGGCACGGACAGGTCGTCCGGCCCCCGGAACCGGGTGCCCGCCGTCATCCGGTGCTGTTCGGGAAAGTCCTTCTCGATCTCATCGAGGACGGTGCGCCGCAGAGGGTGCGGAACGTGGCGCATCTTCTGTACCAGCAGCCTGCCGAAGCGCTCCTGGACGATGGCCCTGTTGTTCTTGCCCGCGAGGGAGACCGGCGGGTCCTGCAGGGCACGGGGTCCCAGCGGAACCAGGGCCGGCGAGGGGAAGAACTTGCTCAGGCCGTTGGCGAGGAAGAAGTCCTCGGGAAGGACCTCACTGCCGAGGAAGACGTCGTCGTTGAAGTAGAGGAAGTGTTCGGACAGGTCGCCGATGTGGTGGAGCTGACTCTCGATCGCATGCGAATTGAACGTGGGGAGATATTCCGGCCGGCTGAATATGTCGCGGTGGCTGACCACCTGGATGCCGGGCTGGTCGGTGTCCAGCCACGGTGGGGTCTGGTCATCGGTGACGAGGTAGATGTTGCGGATCCACGGGGCGTGCATGGACAGCGACCGGAGCGAGTAACGCAGTTCGTCGTGGTTGGCATACCGGCCCGCGTTGGCCGCCTCTTCGTGAAGCCCCTCGCTCGACGCGGCCGCTCGACGGCGCAACCACTGTGGATCGCTGCCGTCGACCCAGGTGTAGACGGCATCCACCGGAAAGTCGATGTCTCCCGGAAGCAGTGCCGTAAAGGCCTTGCGGGTGCGCACCGTTGCGGCGGAGGAGGAGCTCGGGCCGCCCGGAGCCGTGAAAGCGGACACGGTGGACCGCACCACGGGTTCGTCAAGAGGTACGGAGTCGGTGACCGCGTTGCGCCGCGGCGCCCGGAGCATGCCGTCCTCCGGCTCCCAGAACTCGACCTCGCAGGCCTGCCCGGGCCCCAGCACCAGACGTTCACCGGGCTCGGCATGGAACCAGAAAAGGCCCAGCGTCGAGTCCTTCGCGGCCGCCCGCCACCCGCGCGCCCGGTGGGCGGGAAGGACAGCAGTGCCGCCGGCTCCTCGGCGCACCAGATATCCCGGAACCTCCTGACACAGTGTGCGCAGTGCGTCGACCGCCTGCTGCCGTTCGCCGGCAGGCACCGCAACGACGGTGGAATGCCGCTCCTGACCCCGCACACAGAAGTAGTCGACACCCGACCGTTCCAGGGCTTCGGTCACTCTGGAAAGGTTGCCTGCCCGGGCCACGTGCGGCGCGAGGTTCTGTTCCCGGAACGCGATGCGCGCGCGACCGTCCGCCCACACCACGACCGCCCCGGCGGCATCGATCCGTGAACGGCACAGCAGAGCCAGCACCGACAGCCGCAGCCTGCGCACCGCGGCCGTCAAGAACGCACCGCTCACCACAGCCTTGAGTTTCCGGCGTGACTCGGTCGAGTAGCGGCTTGCGATGATCCGCCGCAGCCGGTGTGGCATCAAGGCGCGGTAGGCCCTGACAAGAGCAGCTCCTTCGGCATTGACCGAGCGTCGGTCCACGGCCGGGGGATCGACGGGCTGAGTTCTGGGCAGCGGCCGTGACTGCGCCAATTCATCTTCGGTGGCGGTTGGGTCCATCGTGAGCCTTACCTTTCCCGGGCCTCTCCAGGGCTGCCGGGATCACAGCGCCGGCAGTGCAAGGGCCCTTCGCCTGGGGGGAGATGCCGTGAGGAATCGTCAGGTTCACTGGCCCGGCAGTAACAGGGATCACAGGCCGGGATGGGAACGAAGGGTGACGAGAAGCGGTCCTGCTGGCCAACAAGGGTGCGCCCACCCCCTAGATTCCAGTCCCAGCGCGAGCAGAGGTGTCCGAGTGTCATGAACCAAGCCCTGTTGTCCCGCGCCGTGACGGTTGCGGCGCGGGCCCGCCGTACGGTGAGACGGACCCGTCGCAGCATGGAACAGATCAGAACTGTTCCCGCCTTCAGCGGTCCGGGGCGTGGCCGGCCGGCGCTGCGACCGGTTCACCTCTCGGTTCTCGGTGGTGGGACGCTCAACGTGGCCGTGCCCGGCCCGCCCGGTCATGACGAACTCGAAGCGGCCTTCCTGCAGGTACGGCGGCGCAACGAGGCATACAGCGTTCCCCTGGACCTGGAGGTCCAGTGGGACGGGTCCGCTCTGCTGACGGCCACCACCGCGCTGTGTCATCCACGCCATGACGATCCGCAGCAGCCCGGACTGCGTGTGGGGGAGGGGCTGTGGCGGCTGGCCGTCGTGGTGACCTACCGTTCCGGTGCCACGGCCCGGTTCGCCGTCGTGGCCCCACCCGCACCCGCTGCGGACGGTCCCACTCTGCTGACCTTTCCGAGTGCCGGCTCCGGCGCGGTGTTCCGGGTGGTGCGCTCCATCGAGGACCGCGCGATGCTCAAGGTCACCGGGCCGCGCCGGCAGGCCGAACTGACGGGCTTCACCGCGGGATGGGACCGCATCACCGTCCACGGCCGTTTGATCGCGCCCGGTCTCGAACCCTCGCACTTCACCGCGGAAGCGGTACCGCGCACCGTGGGCGCCGCCCTCCCGGTCCACCCCGAGTGGCAGGGGGACCGCTTCACCTTCGAGGTGCCGCTCCCGGCCATGTCGGCCGGGAGCAGGACGGCACATGTCTGGGACCTGCGTCTGCGGTGCGGCCGCACGAAGATCAGGATCGGTCGTCGTCTGACCGACGTGAGGCATCCCGGCAAGGTCTTCCGAACACCGTTCCACACCGTCGCGCTGCCCACCGGCAAGCTGCTGCGGGTGCACGCCCACGTCTCCGGAGCCGGATGGGCCACGGTGAGTTGCACAGTCATTCCCACACTCGAGGACAGAACCCGATGAAGATCACCTTTCTGCTCACCTGGGCCGACGGGATGGGCGGAACGGAGATGGCCGTCTACACGCAGGCCGCGCACCTTGCCCGACACCACGACGTGGAAGTGCTCAGCGTCTTCAAGACCCAAGAGGAACCCTTCTTCGAGGCCGGCCGCGGGGTGCCCCGCCGCTATCTCGTCGACCGCACCGGACACGACGCCCGACCGGTGCGCACCACCACGCTCGACGAGGGGACGTGCCGCTTCCTCGCCTCACTCCCCAGTGAGATCATCAAGCCCGACTGGGAACCCACGTTCGACCGGCTCTCGGACATCGAGATGACGGCAGCGCTGTCCTCCCTGGACACCGATGTGCTGGTCACCACGACTCCGGCTCTCATGGCCGCCGCGGCCGAGCTGGTGCCCTGGGACGTCATCACCATCCATCAGGAGCACCGTGCCTCCCAGCTGCGCGGCGTCACCGGCGATCCCCTGCTGATGTACGCGCCCGCCGTCGACGCGCTCGTCTCACTCACCGAGCGCACCAGCGAGTGGTTCGCCGACTCCCTCGGCGCGGCCGCGCCGGTCCTGGCCGCCATACCCAATGCCGTTCCGGACGGATTCCGGCCCCGCTCGGACCTCACGCACAAGACGATCGTCCTGGCCGCCCGCATGACGCCCGAGAAGCAGCTGGACCATGCCATCGAGGCGTTCGCGTCCCTCACGGACGAGCATCCCGAATGGACCATGCGCATCTTCGGGGACGGGCCGCAGGAGGTCCGGCTGCGGCGGTTGATCGACGGGCTGAAGCTGCACGACCGTGTCCAGCTCCTGGGCCACACGGGCCAGATGACCTCCGAGTGGGCCAAGGCGGGCATGGCTCTGCTGCCCTCCCGCAACGAGGCGTTCCCGCTGGTCCTGCTGGAGATGATGGCGGCCGGCCTGCCCGTCGTCGCCTACGACATCGTCACCGGTCCGGCGGAGATCATCCGGCACGGAGTCGACGGCCTGCTCGTCCCCGCGGGCGACAAGGAGTCACTGGCCACCGCGATGTCCACGCTGATGGCCGATGAGACGCTGCGCCGGTCCTACGGCGCCGCCGGCCGGGCCGGTGTCCAGGAGAGGTTCTCGGCGCAGCGCATCACCGCACAGTGGGAAGAACTCTTCACGCTCCTGACGGCGCGCCGGGCCACGGCCTCCCGTACCGCCGACCGCGCGGACCGCATGGCCCGCCGGATCGCGGCCGGCGGCAGCCGCCACTTCAATATCGCCGCTCCCGTCAGCATGCTGGCGGCCTCCGCCGACGAACAGAAGGCCCGGGAGGTCATGCTCCAGGCCCAGGACCGCACGGGCCGGCTCGTCAGGAGCGCGGGCCGGCTCGCCGAGGTGCGGGACGACGTCTCCGCGGCGCGCATGGCCGAGTGGAATCTGGAGCTCGTGGCCGAGGTGTTCACGGAGCGGAACATCCCGTACCTCATGCTGCGCGACGGATCCCCCACCCATCGACTCGCCGTCGCGGTCGAACACCGCGAGCAGGCCATCGAGGCCCTGGCCGCCGGTTTCCATGCCGAGCCCGTCTACGCCGAGCTGGTCACTCCCCGGGGCGCGGCTCCCGGCGCGGTGCTGGCCGAGCGGCTGCGCGCCGTCGGCAAGGTCATGGGCCTGCGTGTCTTCAAACCGGTGACCACGGAGAGCCGTACGCTGCGCTACGGCCCCGCGTACGGCTGCCAGATCGAGTTCTGGGCCGAGAACGACGAGAGCGACGAACTGCCCGGCTGGCGCCGGGCTCCTCGCGGATCCACCCTGGTCGGGCCCTGCCTGCCCGACCTGAAGCCGACTGCACGGCTGCGGGTCGGCGAGCGCGACCATCCCACCGCCGCGGCATTCACCGATCGCCTGATGAAGGACATCGACTTTCCCGTCGACGCCGTCTACACATGGGTCGACGACACGGATCCCGAGTGGCGTGCACGGAGGGACGTGGCGAAGAAGGCCGCGGGCATCGCCGACGAGGGAGCCGACAGCGGGGACGTGCGGTTCCGCAACCGGGACGAACTGCGCTACTCCCTGCGGTCGTTGTCCATGTACGCGCCCTGGATCCGCAACATCTACATCGTCACCGACGATCAGACTCCGCACTGGCTGGACACCTCCCAGCCCGGTGTCACGGTCATCAGCCACCGTGAGATCTTCACCGAGGCGGAATGGCTGCCGACGTTCAACTCGCACGCCATCGAGAGCCAGCTGCACCACATCGACGGCCTGTCGGAGCACTTCCTCTACTTCAACGACGACGTCTTCCTGGGGCGCCCCCTCACGCCGCAGGAATTCTTCACCAGCAACGGGCACACCCGCTTCTTCTGGTCACCCACCACCGTGCCCCCTGTGCCGCTCTCCGCCGAGGACGAGGGCTATTTCGCTGCCGCCAAGAACAACCGGGCGCTGCTGCAGCGGGACTTCCAGCGCACCGCAACCCAGGGGTTCCTGCACACGCCGCACCCCCTCAGGCGCAGCGTCCTCACCGAGATCGAGGAGACGTACCCGAAGGAGATCGCCACCACGGCATCGAGCGCCTTCCGGGCGAGCACGGACCTCTCCGTCCCCTCCTCCCTCCACCACCACTACAGCTACCTGACCGGACGGTCGCAGCCTTCCAGTCTGTCCAGCACGTTCATCAACGCCGGCCGGTACGAGCACCACACCCGGCTGAGCCGACTCCTCGCCACACGCAGCCACGGCGTGTTCTGCATCGGTGAATCCCCGCACGCGGAAGTCCCCGTCGACGAACAGGACCGCGTCCTGCGAGCCTTCCTCAACGCCTACTTCCCCGTACCGTCGCGGTTCGAGCGGCGTTGACCATCCGCCCGCCCCGCAGTCATCCGCACCCGAGGCAGAGTCGAGGTGCCCGGCCGGGCACCTCGGCCTCCCCACAGGAGAAACGATCCCATGCTCGACGGAGCCGGCCGCGCGCGCGTCTCGCCACGACAAGAGAACGAGGACTCCCCACCGGCCGGTGAGCGCCCTCGGCGGATACTCCTGCTGGACGCGCTGCGGCTCATCGCCGCACTCGCCGTGATGTCCTATCACTACCTCGCCCGGGACAGCGGCGGTCACATCGACCTGAAGGCGCAATTCCCGTCGGCCTTCCCCGTCGCCGCGTACGGCTGGCTGGGTGTCCAGCTGTTCTTCCTGATCAGCGGGTTCGTCATCTGCATGAGCTGCTGGGGGAAGTCACCGAGGGAGTTCTTCGTCTCGCGCGTGGTGAGGCTCTACCCGGCCTACTGGTTCGCGGTCGTCGCCACCACGGTGACCGTCGCGGTGATCCCCGGCGGGGCGCGCCCCCTGCCGTGGAACGAGGTACTGACCAACCTGACGATGCTGCAAGAGCCCCTCGGTGTCGAACACGTCGACGGTGCGTACTGGACACTCTTCGCGGAGCTCAGGTTCTACCTGCTCTTCGCGCTCCTCACCTGGTGGGGGCTCACCTACCGCCGTGTCCTGCTCTTCTGCTGCGTCTGGGCCGTGGCCAGCGCGATGTACGCCCAGGCCCCGGTCGACGACCCGTTGCGGCTGCTGATCATGCCGGACAGCAGCTGGTACTTCATCGCCGGTATCGCGCTCTACCTCATGCACCGCTTCCGCCCGAACCTGATGCTGTTCGGCGTGGTCCTGCTGTGCTTCGCCGCGTCGCTTCCCTTCGTGCTCAGCACATGGAAGAACACCGGCACGTACATCGGGCACACGGTCCCGTCCTGGCCCGTGATCGTCATCCTCGCCGCGAGCTTCGGGGTCATGACGCTCGTCGCCACCACGAAACTCTCCTGGATATCCTGGCGCTGGCTGACCGTCGCCGGCACCCTCACCTACCCGGTGTACCTGCTCCATCAGGACATCGGCCGGGAGCTGTTCACCCTGTGGCTCCCCCGCGCGCCGTCCGGCGCCTCGGTCGCCCTGGTGGCGGCAGCCATGCTGGCGCTCGCCTGGCTGGTGCACCGCTATGTCGAACGGCCCCTCGGCCGTCGCCTGAAGCAAGGTCTCGCCCAGCTCTGACCGGCGACGTCCACGCTCCGCGTCTGTGACACCCCACCCCCGCACGGCCCTCCGCGGCCTCATGACGACCTTCCCGTCCGACAGCTCCGCTGTGCGGCGGGCACCAGTTCCCCTCTCCGGTCAAGGAGGTTCTCCACACCATGCGTCTGTTCCATCGCCTCTCTGCCGCCGGGCTGCCACGCCAGTCGAAGTCCACAGCCCTGGCGCCCCATGTACAGATCTGCGCCCACACGGACGACGATCTGTATTTCATGACGCCGGACCTGTGGCAGTCCGTGCAATCCGGAGTGCCCCAGGTCAACGTCTATCTGACGACAGGTGAGGCCGACGGCGTCAATCTCCCCATGGACGACCCGGACCGCAAGACCGCCACACCGGATTTCCCCGGCTACACCGCCGCCCGCCAGCACGGAATCCGCGCGGCCTACGCATTCATGGTCACCGGCAGCCGACGGGCCCCATGGCTGCGCTCCGCCGTGAAGATCCGGGGAGTCACAGCGGAGGTCAACAGCCTGGACGACGGACGCATCACACTGGTCTTCCTCAACCTGCGCACCGGCCAGGGCGCACCGGGGACGAACCTGCTGGGCCTGTGGCAGCAGACCGGCAGGACGCTCGCGACCCTGCGCCCGGCCTCCAGCCCCATCCCCACCGCATGCGACGGACAGCTGCTCACCCGGGATGCCGTCACCGGCATTCTCACCGACGTCCTGCAGTGGTATTCCCCGGCCCTCGTGCGCATCATGAACCCCGATCCACAGTGGACCGCGATCGACAGAACGACAGGAGACATCACCTACTGCGACAACTCCGACCACACGGCTGCAGCCCTCTTCGCCATGGCGGCACTCGAGAAGTACGAGCGCACCGGAAGACAGCGGCCCGCAGCGGTCGAGAGCTACGTCGGGTACTGCAACAAGCTGCGTCCCCGCAGCCTCAGCCCGCAGCAGGCCGCCCGTAAGTTCTCCTACCTGGCGGTCTACGGCGGCGAGGACGGTCACGCATGCGAACAGCCCCCGGGCCTGTGCGGTGACAAGCCACTGGGCGACCGCGCGTACAACCGCTTCTACGGACAGAGCACGAACTACCGCTGGCAGTCGAGCACCAACTGGCTCCAACCACTGACCGACGGACGACTCGCCGCCTTCGCCGTGCTCGGCGGCCGGCCCGTCATGTGGACCCAGGAGCACCCCGGCGCCGACAAGTGGTCGGGGCCGGCACCGCTCGGCCACCTGCCGAGCGGCGGCGGGCGCTTCCTTCCTCGCCTCGACACGACACGCGACGCCGCCGGACGCATTCACCTCGTCGCGGTCAGAGCGACGGTGGGAGCCGCCCCCGAACAGCAGCAGCGCAACCTCATGCACCTCACCCAGGATTCCGCGACAGGCGAGTTCGGTGCGTGGACCGACCTCCAGAGCCCCTACAGCGCGTCGGCGGCGCAGGAAGCACGGCGTCGCGCCCTGGGTATGCCGGTGGTGGTCGCCTCCGGTGCCGGCGTTCGGGTCATGGTCCGCAATTTCGGTTCCGGTCTCAGTTCCCGAAGCCTGACCGACGAGGGCTGGCAGCCCTGGGGCGACCTGAAGGGCGGTGTTCTGGAGGGCTTTTCCGCCATCGCCAAGAGCGCAGGCACCGTCGAGATCTATGCCGCCAGCAGCACGAGTGGCATGGGCGTCCTGCGCTGGTACCAGACCACCCCCGGCGGAGACTTCGCACGCGACTACGGCACCCAACTCGCCCAGCCCGCCGCTCCCGTGACCCTGCTCGAGCTGTCGGACGGCCGCCTGCTGATGTACTCCCGCCAGCCCGAGACCGGCTGGCTCCTCGCCCACCGCCAAGACCGTCCGAACGGCACCTGGAACACGCAGCCCGACATCGCCGCCACCACTCCCGGCTTCGGCCCCCTCGCGCACGCGGTTCTGCCCACAGGGGAAGCCGCCCTGATCCAGCGCACCGACGAGCAAGGACTGAGCCTCTGCATCCAGCCCCTCGACGGCAGCCCCGTACGGCCGCAGTGGATCTCACTCGGCGGCGGTCCGTTCGTGCACACACCCTCGGCCGCCGTGGCCCCCCGGGGCCGACTGGTCATCGCCCACATCGACGCCCAGGCCTGCCTCAATACCCTCACCCTCGACCTGTCCGGCGACCGAGAACTCACGAACCTCCCGCCATGGACGACCCATCACATCCCGGATTGCCGGCTCTCCGCATGACAGATGCTGCATCGGGCGACTTCGCGCCCGTCGTCGGCAGTGTCCGCCCATGGCCGCGAACGGACCGCACCACGACCGCATGCGCACGGGACCGGGGGAAGCCGGTGGGAGTCCGGCACTGACCCGCAGCCGTGTGCGGCCCGCAGGGGCCGCGAGTCGGGTTGCCGGTGCGTGCGGAGTGCCGCTTCCCATCGCTTGGCCGCGACCGGCTCCGACGCCGTTGACCGTCCCTGCCGCCGGGACGGTCAACGGGTGACGCGCTGACCTGCACGCCCATGGCGCAGGCGCATCCCGGCGTGGACGAGATCGGCGAGCAGTACGACGGCGCCGATGACCAGCAGGTAGAACAGCCCATGGACGGCGAATCCGATGATGCCCAGGACGAGGGCCACGAGGATCAGGAGCAGAAACAGGCTCATCGGCTCTCCCGGCGGCTTGTGCGGTTCAGCGGCGGGCGAGGCGGCGTTCGCCACCGGCCCCCGGGGTGTAGTCCAACTCGTAGTGCGTGAAGACCGGCGCCTCGTCCGTCGCCGGCAGCTCGCCGTCGACGTCGATCGCCGGAGCCTTCTTGACCAGGCTCTTGTCGTAAGCGATCTTCAGGTACCCCGGACCGACCGTCGCGCCCTCGAGAGGCACGAAGGCAAGGCGGCGGCGCGTGGGCAGACCCATGGTCACCGTCGCGAAGAAGGGCTTGTCCGTCGCCGTGTCCACGTAGACCGCTTCGAGCACGCCGACCTTGTGGCCGCCGGGGTCGACCACGTCGTGACCACGCCATTCACGGATGTCGCATGCTTCGAACATCATGAACCTCCGCGACCCGAGTACCCCGGACCGCACGCCTGATGCACGTACCTGGTGGGGGCTGCCCGCCGGCGCCCGGTTCTAGTGCTTGGGGGGCTTGACGGCGATGTCGAGGTAGAAGGCGTCGATGCTGCGGACGGCCGCCTCGAACTCTTCGAGGTTGACGGGCTTGGTCACGTAGGCGTTGGCGTGATGACGGTACGCGCCGGTGACGTCGTCGGGAGCGGCGGACGTGGTCAGCACGACGACCGGGATGGTCCGCAGGTCGGCGTCCTCCTTGACCACGGCGAGGAACTCGCGCCCGTTCATGCGCGGCATATTGAGGTCGAGCACGATGAGGTCGGGGCGCTCGTTGTCCGGGTCGCGCAGGTAGTCCAGGGCCTCGATGCCGTCGGAGACCTGGGTGAGATTGCGGGTACCCCGCTCGGAGAGGGCGTCCTGGATGAGCATCGCGTCGGCGACATCGTCCTCGACCAGCAGCACGTCGTGGGGGCGGGTTGCGGCGGCAGCCATGATTCACGAGCTCCGGGGTGTGGGTCGGGAGGCAGGACGGTGTGTGCTGTTGGTGATCAGCCCGGGCCAGCGGCGCCGGGCTCCTTGACGGCTCATGCTGACGGCCTGGCCGATGTCGGGATAGCCGGCTCCGCTCGCGGCGGCGGCCTGGGCGGCCTGGTCCTCCAGGTGCCGGACGGCCTGTTTGACATGGGCGAGTACCCGCAGGCGCAGCAGAGCATGCCTACGGGATTCGTCGGTTGTGTCGCCGGATTCTGCCGGCGGCCGGGCGGTCTCCTGTGTCAGCCGTCGGGTGAGCTCCTCCACCACCCGACTGACCAGCACAGCCGTATCCGTGCTTGCCGGACGGGAAGTTGAGGGTGGACCAGGCATGGCACCACCCTAAGGCGTTGATCCAGGACGGGACAACATACGTTGTCGGGCCGCGGGTACAGTGTGCTTGCCGCGCGCCGCCGCGCGGCCCGGATGGCCGGCCGAGGGAGAGAAGTCCACTGCGATGACAAGCAAGCCGCCGGGCACAGGGGGCGTGTTCGCGGGCTGGACGACCCGTCGCTGGCTGCGCTTCGGGGTGGCCGGGACCCTGGTCGTCCTGGCGGTGCTGGGGTCGCTCGGCGGCTGGGCTGTGCGGCGCACCTCGCAGGTCACGGGCTCGCTGGTGGACCGGCGCTCCCCGGCCTTGATCGAGTCGATACGGGTGGAGGAGGCTCTGGTCAACCAGGAGACCGGCATCCGCGGTTACGGCCTGTCCGGCCGGCGGGACTTTCTCCAGCCCTACGCACAGGGCGTGGCCGCCGAGAAGGCGGCGCTCAAGCGTCTGCGGCCGCTGCTCGGCGATGACGGCCGAGCCCTCGCCGACCTCGCCGAAGTGGAGCATCTCGCCGGAACCTGGCAGGAGCGGATGGCCCGGCCCGTCTCGGCGGCTCCCCCGGCGGGCGCTGCGCGGATCGCCACGGCGCGGGCCCGCGAGGGCAAGGCCGCGTTCGACTCGTTGCGGCGCGCGATGACCCGCCAGCAGACCCACCTGGAGGAGGAGCGCACGGCGTCCACGCGTGAGCTGCGGCAGGCGATGACACTGCGGAACTGGATGTTCGCCGTCATCGCGGCGGTCATCGTCCTGGTGGCGGTGCTCGTCTTCGAGGCCCTGCGACGCGGTGTCACCGGTCCGCTCGGCCGGCTCGGCTCGGCCACCCGTGACGTGACGAAGGGTCGTTTCGACCGCTCCCTCGTCGGCACCGGTCCCGCCGACCTGCGTCGGCTGGCCTCCGACGTGGACTCCATGCGCCTGCGGCTGGTGGAGGAACTGAGGTTCAGCGAGGCGGCCCGCACCCTGCTGGACGAGCAGGCCGAGGATCTGAAGCGCTCGAACACGGAACTGGAGCAGTTCGCCTACGTCGCCTCGCACGACCTGCAGGAACCGCTGCGCAAGGTGTCCAGCTTCACCCAGCTGCTGCAACGGCGCTACGGGGGGCAGCTGGACGCGAAGGCCGACCAGTACATCGCCTTCGCCGTCGACGGCGCCAACCGCATGCAGAGCCTCATCAACGACCTGCTGGCCTTTTCCCGGGTCGGCCGTGTCCACGCCGAGCACCAGACCGTGGACCTGGAGGAGGTGCTGAACCGGACGCTGGACGACCTGAGCGTGAGCGTCGAGGAGACCGGCGCAGAGATCACCCACGACACCCTGCCCACCGTCGTCGGCGACACCACCCAACTGGGCATGCTCTGGCAGAACCTGCTCTCCAACGCGATCAAGTTCCGCAGCCCCGAGCGGTTGCCCCGCATCCACATCAGCGCCGTCCACGACGAGGGGGTGTGGGAGCTCGCGGTGACCGACAACGGCATCGGCATCGCGACGGAATTCCAGGAGAAGGTCTTCATCCTCTTCCAGCGGCTGCACACCAAGGACGCCTATCCGGGTACCGGCATCGGCCTGGCGATGTGCAAGAAGGTCGTGGAGTTCCACGGCGGCACGATCAGGATCGACCCCGACTACCGGCTCGGCACCCGCATCGTCTGCACCTTTCCCGCCCTCGTCGCCACGACAGTGGCCCCGGACAGAGAGACACAGCCGTGACCGCCCCAGCCGCAGGCCGCGACGAGCAGTACGACGTGCTCCTGGTGGAGGACGACGACGGAGACGCCCTCCTGGTCGAGGAACTCCTCCACGACACCGACCTGCCGCACACCCTGACGCGGTGTCGCACCGCCGGGGAGGCGCGCCGGGCACTGGCGGCGGGTCCCGTCGACTGTGTCCTGCTCGATCTGCACCTGCCCGACGCGTCCGGAGTCGAGACGGTCCAGTCGATCCAGGGGGACACGCACGCCGCCATCATCGTTCTGACCGGACTGGACGAACCCCGCGCGGGGGGCGACGCCCTCGCCGCCGGCGCCCAGGACTACCTGATCAAGGGCAAGGTCGAACCGGAACTGATGCAGCGGGCCGTCCGTTACGCCGTCCAGCGAAAGCAGGCCGAGCGCGCCAACGCCGCCCTGCAGATCGGGCGGTTGCGCGCCGAGGAGAACGCACGTCTGGAACGCGGGCTGCTGCCGGAACCGCTCCTGTCCTCCGCCGCCGTCACCGCCTCCAGCCGCTACTACCCCGGACGGGCCCAGGCCTTGCTGGGCGGGGACTTCCTGGACGTCGTACAGACCGAGGACGGCCAGGTCCACGCCGTCATCGGAGACGTCAGCGGCCACGGCCCCGACGCCGCCGCGCTCGGCGTCTGCCTCCGCATCGCCTGGCGCGCCCTCACGCTCGGCGGCCACCGCGACGAGCACCTGCTGCACCTGCTGGAACAGATCCACATCGCCGAACGCGCGGGCAGCGACCTCTTCACCACCTGCACCCTCATCACCCTGGACCCGGAGGCCGCCACCCTCACCCTGCATCTGGCCGGTCATCACGAGCCCCTCGTCATCACGTCCGGCGGCACCGAGCAGATCAGCGCCGCCCACGGCATCGCGCTGGGCATAGCACCCGGGCTGGGGGACTGGCCCGCCACCAAGCTCGCTCTGCCCGCCGACGGCGCGCTCATCGCCTACACCGACGGTCTCGTCGAGGGCTTCGCGGACGGTACGGGCGGCCGGCTCGGCGTGGACGGCCTGTTGCGCATCATCGACACGCTGCACACGCCCGATCCCGGCACCCACCTCGACCAGCTCATCGCCCGCACCCGCGCGCTCAACGCGGACCGCCACACCGACGACCTCGCCGTCCTGCGCCTGGACTGGAACACCGGTGCGTCAGGTCCTGCGGCGAGGGCCTGGCGCACCGCACCGTAACCCTCCGCCGGTTTCCGCTCGGCCGGCACCGCTGCGGGCCCGGAGCAGGGCGCCCTGCGTCGGCTCTCCCCTGACCCCTCGGACACGACCCGCCAGCGGCGCGCGCAGGCCGTACCGGTCGACCCCGCCGCACGCTGCGGATGGTCCGCCGCAGACACCGGAAGACCGGTTCGCTTTCCTGGCACGTCACTTTCCTGGCACGGGCTTCGCCAGCTCCGCGTTGAACTGAGCGCCGATCAGGAGGGCCAGATGGGACAGCCACAGCCAGACGAGGAAGACCACGACGCCTGCCAGTGAACCGTACAGACGGTGATAGCTGGTGACATGGGAGGTGTAGGCGGCGAATCCGAGGGAGACGGCCAGCAGCAGCACGACCGCCAGTGTCCCGCCCGGCGCCATCTTCCCGACCGGGCGGGAGGGCGCGGGGCCGGAACGGTACAGGACGAGCACCAGGGCGACGGCGACCGCGGCCACGACCGGCCAGCGCAGTGCGTCCCAGACGGCCTGCGGCCCGGTGCCCAGATCCAGGACACGGCCCAGACGCCGGGCCAGGCTGCCGGTGAGAAGCAACGCGAGGGTGGATGCGAGAAGCAGGAAGATCAGGACGAGGGCCGTGGCGACGATGCGGGGTGCGGTGCGCCAGAGCGGTCGTTGCGCGCTGACCCGGTGCATGGAGTGCAACGCCCGGCGGAAGACGCTCAAGTAACTTGACCCCGACCACAAGGCGCCCGACCCGCCGAGGAAGATCAGTGTCCATGCCGCTGACGACTGCCCGGCCATCTGCCGCAGGGTGCTGCGCAGCAGGGCGCGGGAGGCGACCGGGGCGGCCTGGGACATGCGGTCGATGACCTCCGGCTTGGCCGTGGGCATGGTCAGACCCAGGATCGAGAGGATCACCAGCAGCACGGGGAACAGGGACAGGACCGCGTAATAGGTCAGCGCGGCGGCCCAGTCCGTGATGTCGTCGTTCCAGACGGCCGCCGGCGTCCGGCGCAGCGCCGACCACCACCGAGCCGTGCGACCGTCTGCAGCAACCATGACGCGGATGCCTTTCACCTCCGCTCCTCGGACCGCCTCGTCCAGCACGTCGGTGCGCCACCGGCCGGCCGCGTGCGCCGGGTCGCCGCGCCAAGTTCCTGTACGCCGGACAGCACCGGCAGTCGTGGAAGAACGCCTCTCGTCAGGTCGTGTGCCGCTGTCGCGGTGACTCGCATGTGCCCCGGAATTCCTTTGACAAACGAGGCGTTGCTGGTCAATAAGCAAGGCTCATGACTTGTGGATCGTCCCTCTGGAGGGCATGCGATGGGCACACCTTCCCGATGCTCCTTTGATGGCCACCAAGTCGGGGCCCGCGTTGCAGCGCGGCTCAGGAAGGCACGCTGCAATTTCGTCGTCGCGCCGGCGGCGGTCAGGGCGAGGCGGTAGCAGCCCAGCTGGTGTTCGGCCACATCGACCGGTACGACGAGCGGCGGGCACAGCGTCCGTTCAGCACAACGAGGCCGGCTGGTCCCGCTCAGCGCATTACGTCACCTCTGGAACGGTATTTCGTCGGTTCCCCTCTGACGTACGCCTGGCCGGCGACACCGTCCACATCCGAGATGTTTCGCCTCGTACGCGGCACCCAGCACATCCTCGACGTGCTTGCCGTTCTGCACGCCGACCACTTCGGCCTGCGTATCCACGACGACGCGTTCTCCGCGATGGACCTCACCGCCCGCCACCCGCGCACCGGCGAGCTGCTGTCCACGGTGAAGTTCATGGTGCAGACGCTCGTCGCCGACTGCGAACTCCAACGCGAGCTGACCTACGACGGGCTGCGCGCTTTCAGTTGCCAGACCGGTCGTGATGCGCCGCGTGCCCGCCCATGCCCCTCCGCGATCGGGTGTTCGATCCGGTCGCTATATTCATTGATCACTCGGTCACGATCCGCACCGGATGAACAGTGTCGTCGTGCCGGGTGCCATAAGGCCCCCTTGGCTGGGGCCATGTGATCCTGTGGGGGGACACCATCGTGCGACGTACTGCTCTGCTCTCGGCTGCCACTGCCACGGCGCTGGCCTGCTCGATGTTCACCGGCTCCACGCTGGCCCGTGCCGACGCCGCTCCAGGGGGTGGACCTGTCCTGGATGACGCGAGTGCCTGGTACGACCGTCCCGGAATGGTCTTCATCACCGCGCACTCGGACAATCCGATCACCCACATCACCGTCCACTTCACCCCCGTCGGCGCCCGAGACGGCGCACCCGAGGCTGGGTCCACCGACGACTTCACCCAGCAGTCCGGCACGGACGGCCGGTCCGGAGTCTGGCGGGCACCGGTGCACCTCGCGGAACTCGGCGAGTACCGCATCACCGTCGATCTGCAGGACTCCTCCGGCGCCACGGTCACCGGCGCCGTGTCACGGTTCACACTGAAGTACCAGACCATTCTCACGATCCGGGACCTCACGGTGACGCCGACCAGGCCGGACTACTTCCATCAGAAAGTGACCGTCAGCGGTACCGAACTCGCCGAGGACCCACGGACGCCCGACAGTCCAGTTCCGGTCGTCGATGTCCCGGTCGTCGTCACCTCCCAGGGCACCTCCCCGGACGGCAGGTTCAACACGCAGACCGGCGCCGACGGGCGCTTCACCTTCTCTTTCGTCCCCACCTTGCACTGGGCCGACATTACGGCGTGGCCACAAGCCTCCAGCGCCTATCCCGGGGCGATCCTCCTGAACACGCCTGAGCAGCAGATGAACCCCGTGCAGGCACCGACCCGGTTCACGGCGAGCACGCACGCCCTCAACCTGCGCCAGGGAACGACGGGCACGGTCACCGGACGCGCGGAGATCCAGACGGCCGACGGCTGGCAGCCGCTGCCGCACACGTCACTCAGCCTGATGGGTACCGGCTCTTCGCAGGGCCTAGGGGGGACGACCACGACGGACGACAACGGGTTCTACACCCTGCGCGTCCCCTCGGCGAACCCGCTGCCGACCAGCCAACTCGTCCTCGGTGACACACCGTTCCTGCAGCCTGCCGCTCAGCCGTTCAGTCTCCACGTGGCGTACACGACCGAGCTCACCATGGACGCGACGCTCGGCGACGACTCCCGACTCCACGTATCGGGAGAGATGTCCTACAGCGAGCCCCGCGCCCACTGGCCGTCCAAGCCCGTCGTGAGCATCGAATACTCCAAGGACGGCAGGACCGGGTGGAAGTCCGCCTCCACGATCCCGGTGAAGATCCGCTACAACAAGCCGAACTTCCAAGAGCCCTTCAGCACATCGTTCGCCGCGCCGAACAATGCCTACTGGCGTGCGCGCTTCAACGGCAACCCGGACCTCGCAAGCAGCACGACCAAGCCCGTCCACCTGCGCCGCTACCCCACGCGGATCACCGGGTTCGACGTCACCCCCGAACCGATTCGCAAGAACGGCCTCATCCACCTCGCGGGCACGCTCCAGTACTACACGGGTACCGCCTGGAAGCCGCTCGCCCACGCCAACCCCGCCCTGTACTTCCGGCCTCGCGGGGCCTCCGGTTACCGCTACGTCAGTGACCTGAGCACCGACTCCAAGGGCCGGATCTACAACATCATCCTCAACGACACCCAGGACGGCACTTGGGCGGTCGCCTTGAACCGCGGCGTAGAAGACCAGTATCTGAAGAGCCCCATGGTCACGGACTACGTCGACGTGCGATGACCATGCCACGTAGCCCGGCCTCCCCGGGCTACGGCTGAACCGCGTCGACGACGCGGCGGCTGTTGTCCGTCACGCTCAACCGGCCGACTGAAGCGCTCAGTCACCATCACCCGCTCCCGCTCCCGGACCCGAAGTAACGAGGCTGAACGTGCGGCGAACCGGCAGGCCGCCGATGACCACCAGCGCCCGGAGGAGGAGGGCGCCGACTGCCTCGACTGGGAGGAGAGAGAGTGCTGGTCGAAGTGGAGGCTGTGCAGCCCGATCCGTCGAGGCCCCTGTCTGTCCGGGTGCGCTCGGCAGCGGGCACTGCTGTGGTGCGCTGGCAGGGGGACCCTGACGCGGTAGGGCGAGAACACCATGTCGAGTGGACCGTGGATGAGGACATCGTCTGGGCGGAGAACGCCTGGCCGAGTACTTCTGAAGCCCCTGAGCTGCGGGAAGAACGCGGCCGCGTCGTCTTTCGTGGACGGCTGAGCCTGACCGAGGACTCAAGGGCTGTCCTGGGAGTGGGTGACGCGCTGATCCTGTTCGACCTTGCCGGGCCGCCGCCGGAGGGTGCCGATGGATCGTGGGTGGAGGTCCGTGTGGCACAGGACCATGTCGCCGTCTGGCCCTACGAGGTCTGAACTGACGGCAGACGGCCAGATGTACCGTCCCTCTGTTTGCCGGAGCGGTTCCCCCGGCCCGTGCGGCGGGGTTGAGGCTGTGAGGCCTGAGATGGGGCTGTGTTCAGGCGGTGAGACCCTCGATCGCCATGGGCAGGTGGCGGGGGCCGCGGAGCACCGCGTTGGCACGGTAGGGCGGCGGGTCCTCGAGCAGTCCGGAGAACTTGACCCGGCGGAACAGTTCGGGCACAGCCGCATGGAGTTCGATCCGGGCGAGCGGAGCGCCGAAGCAGTAGTGGATGCCGGTGTAGAAGCCCAGGTGCTCGTTGTCCTTGCGGTCGGGATCGAACCGGTCCGGGTCCTTGAAGCGTTTGGGGTCGCGGTTGGCCGCGGCCAGCATGAGCCAGACCGGCGAGCCCCGGGGGATCGTGGTGCCGGCGACGTCGATGTCGGCCAGGGCGGTGGTGAACGGTATGAACTGGACCGGGGGTTCGTACCGCAGTACTTCCTCGATGAGCGGGACGGCCAGGTCGGGCTCCTTCTGGAACCGCTGGAGGACATCGGGGTGGCGCAGCAGGGTGAGGGTCGTGTTGGTGATCGCGTTGACCGTGCTCTCGTGGCCGGCGACCAGGAGCAGCACCGCGGTGGCCTCCAGGTCTGCCGGTGTCATCTCGGGGGCGAGCGCGCTGAGGATCCCGGGGCCGGGGTGGCGGCGTTTGGTCTCGATCAGGTCGGACAGATAGGCGCCCATGTCCTGGCGCGCCTGCTGTGTCTTTTCCTGGCCGCCCGTGTCGGCGGCTTGGGGATCGATTCCGGACGCCAGGGCGTCGGCCCAGCCGTGGAAGAGCGGTTCGTCCTCGCGCGGCACGCCGAGCACCTTGCAGATGGCGGTGACGGGAAGGGGGTAGGAGAAGTCGTCGACGGTGTCGACCCGGTCCTTGCCTTCGAAGGCGTCGAGCAGGTCGCTGACGACCTTGGACAGCTCCCCGCGCAGGCCGTCGAGGAATCCGGGGCTGTGCGGGGGACCGAACGGCCGGTTGATGATGTCGCGCAGCCGGTCGTGCACGGGCGGGTCGGTGAAGATGAAGCCCGGCGGCAGGCCACTCTTCTTCGCCGGTTGCCCGGTGCGGGCGTAGCCCGGCGGACGGTTGCTCGTGTCGTTGCTCAGCCGCGGGTCGTTGGCCAGGCTCCGCACCTGGTAGTAGGTGCTGACCAGGTAAGTGCCGTCGTCCTCCCGCCTGACCGGTGTCTTGCGCAGTTCCGCGTAGAGCGGGTACGGATCGGCTCGATTGGCGTAGTCGGTGATCTGCGCGGAGATGGGGCCGGGCGTCATGGTGCCTCCTGTTGGCTCCGGACGTGCAGGGGCCGGTGATCAGGCGTGCGACGGAACGAATGCGACACGCCGCTCGCTCGGTGAGTGACCCGTCAGCGTGACCGTGGCTCCATGGGTGGGCAGATGGGGATCAGGGAAGGCCGGGTCGACCGGCTGCAGCGTTTCGGTGCGGCGGTCGACCGTGCGGTACTCCGGCGGGAACGGCGCGCCGGCCGCGATCTGCTGTTCGTAGAACCCCAGCCACTTGGCTCCGTCGAAGGACGCCGCGGCGATGACACGGCCGCGGTACCCGTACACCGCGACGAACCGCTCCTCGGCGAGCGTGCCCTGGGCGACGACCAGTTCGTCGCCCAGCGAGGGCACACCCACCGACTTGATGTTGACACCGAACTGGGAGGACCAGAACATCGGCAGCCACAGGTGCGGACGGCGCTGGGGGCCCGCACAGATCATGTTGTGGGCGGCGATCTCGGCCTGTTCGACGGCGTTGCCCCAGTGCTCCAGCGACAGGAACTGGTAGTCGAACAGCGGGTGCGGGCTGCGGGCCACATCACCGGCGGCGTAGATGTCGTCGGTGACGATGCCGTTCACGTCGAACACCCGGCACCCGGCGTCGCACGCGACCCCCCGGGGACCCGCGGCCAATCCCGAGCCGGCGAGCCATTCGGTGTTCCGGACGGCGCCGAGCGAGATGACCGCCACCTCCACGTCGATCGACGAACCGTCGGACAGATGGGCGCATCTGAGTCGTCCCCCGTAGTCGCCCTCCAGGGCGGTGACACTGATGCCGCAGCGCAGGTCGACACCCTTCCTGCGCTGCATCCGGTCCGCGACCGCGCCGAGAACTCCGCCGAGCGCGCCCACCAGCGGTGCCGGGCCACGTTCGGCGACTGTGACCTGCAGGCCCAGCTCCCGGCAGGCGGAGGCGACCTCGGAGCCCGTGAAACCGGCGCCGATCACCAGCACCCGGGACACTCCTCCGGTCAGTTTCCGGTGCAGGCGGGCGGAGTCGTCGCGGGTACGGAGCCCGAACACCCCGTCCAGCGCGGCCTCTTCCGGTGGAACCAGGGCCGTGCTCTGGTCCCGGTCGTGATCAGCAGGCGGTCGTAGGAAACGGTGTCGCCGTTCGCCAGACGTACCTGTCCGGCATCCCGGTCCAAGCCCGCGGCGGCGACGCCCAGACGCCATTCGGCAGCGATGTCGCGCCGGCGCGGCAGCACCGTGTCCTCGGCCCGCGCCCGCCCGAGCAGCGCCTGCTTGGACAGCGGCGGACGGTCGTAGGGCTCGCACGGCTCGTCGCCGATCATGGTCAGCGATCCGGTGAAACCCTGGTCGCGCAAGGCCTCCGCCGCGCGCAGACCGGCCAGCGAGGCACCGACGACGACGATGCGGCCCTGGCGCCGCAGAGCCGCGACGTCCGCCTCAGCCGACATGGGGCTCCACACCCTTCGTCGGCTCGTCGCAGTAGTCGACGAGGACGGCCTGGACCGGACAGGCCGCAGCAGCCTTTTCCACCCGGTCACGCTGTGCCTCGTCGAAACTTGGGGAGAACAGCAACGCCTCATCACCGTGCAGAGCGAAGACGTCCGGGGCGAGAAAGACGCACTGCGCGAATCCCTGGCACCGGTTGAGATCGACGACAAGCCTCATCCGGTAACCCGCTCCCTGCACGGGCCGCGGCAGCCGCGGGCTCCGCGACCCCATGCGCTCGGTCCCTATGGACAGCCGAGACACCCCACACCCCATCTTCAGGATCGCCCCCTCCGGAGCGGGCTGCAGGGCGAGAGTGGCCGGGCTCCGTTGGGGGTACTCGCGGTTGCCCTACGTCCGGCCGACCATGGTGGCGGGCCTGACGATCCGGTCGAAGTCCTCGGCGCTGACGTAGCCGGAGGCCACCGCTGCCGCGCGCAAGGTGGTGTCCTCGTCGTCGGCCTTGTGGGCGATCGCGGAGGCTTTGTCGTAGCCGATGACGGGCGAGAGGGCGGTGACCAGCATGAGGGACCGGTCGACGTAGGCGTCGATCCGGTCCCGGTTGAGCCGGATGCCTTCGACGCAGTATTCGCGCATCTTGGTGCAGGCGTCGGCGAGGATGGTTGCCGCGTGCAGGAAGATCTGGCTCCGCACATGACCGCGCTGTGCGGCGTCAGCGCACCGACGCGCCGGGAGCCAGCGCCAAGCCAGAAACCGCGAGGAAGGCTTCGAGGCTGATGACTCCGCTGCCGGTGCCGTCGTCCCATTCGGCCAGGAGTTCCGACAGGCCCTCCTTCCAGGAATCTGGTGTGTCGATGTCGGGGCCAGGGTGCCGCTCGACGCAGCCTTCGCCATGCCGGTACCGGAGGTACAGGTACTGGCCCTCCGCCGTCCAGGCATCCCACTGGGACGGGTGGGCGGAACACGTCTGCACAACCCGCACCAGCATCAGACCCTCGACCTCATCCATTCGGTGATGGTCGCGCGGCAGACGGGACTTGGGCAATCGACTTCAGAGAGGCCGACAGCGACCGTGATCGCTCGGACGGCTCCTAGCGCTTGCCCGTTGTCCCTTCATGGCGGTCGAGCTCGGCCAGCAGCCTGCGCAGCGATGCCCTGGTGGCACGGATCTCCTCGTCGGGGATGGCCGCGAAGAGGGTGCGATGCACTTGCGTGGCGCTGGCGGTGACCCGGGCGAGCGACTCCCTTCCCTTGGGCGTCAGCGTCAGCAAGGGGGAGCCGCGGTGATCGGGATTGGACGCATAGGCGGCGAGCCCGAAGGCCACGAGATCGTTGGCGACCCGCTGGACGTTCTGGCGGCTGACGCCGAGGCGTCGCGCGGCCTGGGGAACGGTGAGGGGATCCTCGGACACCGCACTCAGCACCTGCCATCGAGCCTGGGTGAGCCCCTCCGTGCCGGCGGTCTGCTCACCCAAACGACGCAGGGCCCCGGCAGCTTCCAGGACATCGGCGACCAGTAGGGCCGTCTCATCGGGCATTGCACATTCCTCCGATTGACAACATGTTGCTAGTTAGGCAGCATGTTGTCATCATAGCCCCATCTACCCAGGGACGGGAAATGCCCAAGATCGACCTCTACCGGAATGTGCACATGGGGCAGCGTGCCCGGCTTTTCGCGCTTGCCGTCGAACTCGGCGCTGCCGACATCTCCCACAGCGGCGCTGCCGTCGAGCAGGCGGACCGCTGCCTCGCCATGACGCAGGAACTGCGCGAGCACGCCGACCACGAAGACACCTTCATCCACCAACTCCTGCGGGAGCGGGCGCCCGAGGCGGCCGATGCGCTGGAAGCCGAGCACATACGACTCGACGCGGCCTTCGTCGCGCTGGACGAGCGGGCGCGCTCGCTGCCGGACGCCGTTGCCGACGCCCTTCCGGAGGCTCAGCACGCGCTGTACCTGGCGCTGAACGAAGTGATCAGTGCCTATCTTGCCCACCTGCATGTGGAGGAGACGGTCGCGATGCCGGCGCTGTGGCAGTACGCCGGCGACAAGGAACTGGCCGCAGTGTTCGACGCCTTCCATGCCTCCCGCACCCCCGCGGAGGCCCTCACCGACCTTCACCGGATGCTGCCCGCCTTGCCACCCGCACCCAGGGCGGCGATCGTTCGCGATGTCCTCGACGCGATGCCGGGTCAGGCGGACAGCGCACTCACCGCGGTCTCCACCACCCTCAGTCCCGACCAGCGCCACCGTCTGTACGAAGACCTCGGCACGCAGAAGGCGCGGACGTCGCCGACTTCCTGACATGCGCTGCAAGTTCAAGGGTGCGGCCATGGCGTTCTCACGGACAGGGCCACTCGCGGTCGCCGTCGCCCCCGGCCCGATGGCGGCTACGAGCCCGAGCCGTTGGACGGTGCATGGTCCAGCTCGGCGGGTCGAGTTCAGCAGCGAGGAGCTGCCGGACCTGCTGATGTTGTGCGGCTGGTACCACGCCATCGGTTTCACTGCCCGTGCGACCACGCTTCCCCTCGAACCCGGCGCACCGCAGTTCGTCGCATGCTCCACGGCCGATGCCTCCAGTGCCGACAGGAAGGCTTCGCATGGCCCATCGGACCAGCCCTGGCCGGCTCCTGTCTCCAAAGCGGCTGGTCCGTCGGTCGTTCATGGCGCGTCGTCATCAGCTGACCGATGAATTGAGGGTGTTGATCGGGGCCGTTGCCGACCCCTCCCCGTCACGGGCGGCGCTCGCCCGTACGGCTGTTCGCGGCACGTGCCACCGCTTCGGCGACGGGGTCAGGTCCTTGGGCGAGTTCCAGGACGAGCCCTGCGGTAGCAGGCGTGGCGAGCAGGGCGGCCAGGACCTGAGCGACGTCGTCCCGCGTGACCTGCCCCACGCTCCTCTCCGCAGTGAGACGTACCGCGCCGGTGCCGGGATCGTCGGTGAGGGCCGCGGGGCGCAGCACGGTCCAGTCGAGGTCCTGTGCCATGACGTGGTCGTCGGCGGCGGTTTTGGCGTGCACGTAAGCGGCCCAGACCTCGTCGGCGTGAGCCGGGGGCGGACTGCCGGCGCCTCGGGTGGAGACCATGACGTACCGCCGGATCCCCGCGCGCAAGGCGGCGTCGGCCAGCAGCACGGCGGCCTGATGGTCGACGGTGTACTTGCGGGCTGCGCCGCTGCCGGGGCCGGCGCCGGCGGCGAAGACCACGGCACCGGCTCCGGACAGGGCCGCGGCGACGTCCTCGGACGAAGCCGCTTCGAGGTCGCAGACGATCGGCCGTATGCCGTCGTCCGACAGGTCATTGCCGTGGGCGGGGTTGCGGATGAGCCCGACGACGCTGTCCCCCCGGGCGGTGACCAGTCGGCCCAGACGCCGGGCGATCCGGCCGTGGCCGCCGGCAATGGCGATCTTCATGGACTTCTCCTCGGGGCTGTTCAGAAGGCGATGCGGACTTTCAGCGCCGACCGGTCGTCCATGGCGCGGTAGCCGTCCGGCACGCCGTCGAGGTCGATGGTCCGGTCGAATACCGGAGCGGGGTCGATGACGCCCGCCAGTACGTCGGTGAGCAGTTCGGGTATGTAGGCGCGGGCCGGGGCGACGCCGCCCGCCAGAGTGATGTTGCGGCCGAACATCTGGCCGATGTCCACGCCGGCGCTGCCGCCGTGCGGTACGCCGACATAGCCCACCGCGCCGCCGTCGCGAGTGATGGAGATGGCGGTGCGCATCGATTCCTCGGTGCCGACGGCTTCCAGTACGGCGTGTGCGCCCTGGCCGCCGGTCATTTCCCGGATCGCCTCGATGGCCGCCTCACCGCGTTCGGCGACGACGTCGGTGGCGCCGAACGAGCGGGCGATGTCCGTGCGGGTCCGGTGGCGGCCGAGCGCGATGATCCGGTCGGCGCCAAGGCGCCGGGCGGCGAGCACGCCGCACAGGCCGACCGCTCCGTCGCCCACGACGGCGACCGTCGCACCGGGACGGACCCGCGCCGAGACGGCGGCATGGTGTCCGGTGCTCATCACGTCGGAGAGGGCCAGCAGGCCGGGGACGAGCTTCTCGTCGGTGACGGCGTCCCGGGGGAGTTCCACGAGGGTTCCGTCGGCGTAGGGCACGCGGACCGCCTCGCCCTGGCCACCGTCGGAGCCGACCTCTCCCCAGAACCCGCCGTGCGGACAGGACGTCTGCAGGCCCTCCCGGCAGTGGTCGCACGTGCCGTCGGACCAGACGAAGGGCGCGACCACGAAATCGCCCGGCGCGAAGCCGGTGACCTCGGAGCCGACCTCCTCGACGACGCCGAGGAACTCGTGCCCGATGCGCTGCCCGGCCACGCGCGAGGCCACCCCGCGATAGGCCCAGAGGTCACTGCCGCAGATACAGGCGCTGACCACTCGCACCACCGCGTCCGCAGGGTGCTGGATCCGGGGGTCCGGGACCTCCTCGATCCGGATGTCGTTCGGTCCATGGATCACGGTGGCGCGCATGGGAGAACTCCTGATGCTGCTGAACGGGGTGGGACAGGCCGCTCAGCGTCGCCGCCGGAGGCACTTTCTGTCCAGCTACATCAGCTACATCGTTCGTTTAAGCTGAACTAACGGTCGACGCCCGGCGCCCTCTCCTGCTGTGCGATCCGGGCACACGCGACGCCGTGGAGCCGCGCCGTCTTCCTGCTCACCCAGTACCTCCAGGGCGTCCAGGGCTACACACCACTGCAGGCGGGCCTGCGCATGCTGCCGTGGACCGCGATGCCGATCGCCGTCACCCCGCTCGCGGGCACCCTGTCCGACCGCATCGGCAGCCGCAACATCCTCACCCTGGGGCTGGCCATTCAGGCTGTCGGCATGGGCTGGTACGCGGCACTGGCCACTCCGCAGGTCTCCTACTCGGCGCAGGTGCCCGCCCAGGCCGGCGGTCATTGCACGGGCGGGTCTGCCGGCAGCACGCTCAGGGCCCGTTCCCAGGTCTGCGACGGATCGAAGCGTTCGGTGTGCCAAGTCTGTGCGCGTGCCGTGACGCGGTCGGCGAACCTTACGGCAAGAGGCGCGTGACCGTGCCCCCGGATGAAGGCATGGAAATCCTCCTCACTGGCCCAGACGGAGACCACGCCGGCCTCGCGGCGCAGCGGCCGGGCCCAGACCCACAGGCCGACACAACCGGGGGTCCTGGACCAGTGGTGACGCAGCCACAGACCGCGCGCGTAGACGTACCAGAGGAGGCGATGGCTGTCGGTGGTCAGCACCGCGGCGCTGACCACCAGGTCGGTGTGCGTGGAGGGCACCGGACCTGCCTTCCAGCGGAAGCGTATGCGGGGAGTCATGCGGACAGGAGGGCGTCGGCGACCGCGGCGGGGTGCGTGATCATCGCGTCATGTCCGGCCGGCAGGTCGGTGACGGGCCAGCCGTGGTCTTCGGCGAGGTGACGGAAGGGCATGACCTCGCCGACCGTGCACACGACGGCCCGACACGGCAGCGCGTCGACCGCTCCCGTCAGCTGTGCGGCGTCGTGGAACGTACGCAGCGGATGGGGGGTCATACGGGCCTCCAGCCATGTCGCGTCGATCGGCTCGGTGACGCCGAGCAGCTCTGCCGGCAGGGCGGGCATGAGCCAGCCGTCGCCGGCGGTGCGGGCGCTGTCGTCCAGCGCGGTCATGAACCATTCGGGCGCGATTCCGGCGATGGCCTGACCGTCGGAGGCCGCCCAGGCGTCCAGGAGGACGAGTTCGGCGACGCGTTGGGGGACGCGGTCCGCGGCCTGGCGGACAACCATCCCGGCGTAGCTGTGCCCGACCAGGACGACATCGTGGAGGTCTTCCCGTTCGAGGACGTCGCTCACGTCGTCGGCGTGGGTGTCCAGGGTGATGGCCGGGGTGAGCCGGTTCGTGCGGTCACCGAGTCCGGTGAGGGAAGGAGCGAGGACACGGTGCCCGGCCGCCTGCAGCAGCCCGGCGACGCGGTCCCAGCACCAGGGGCCGTGCCAGGCGCCGTGGACGAGGACGAAGGTGGTCACGAGCGTGCTCCGGGGTATGTGGTGATCAGTTCGGTCACAGGTCGGTGCCGAATTCCAGAGCGGTCGCCGGGACGCGCTCGTCGGCGTTGTGGATGAGGCCGGTGAACGGCAAGCCGTAGGGCAGTCGCGGCAGTCGCACGGACAGGAAGCGATCCAGCAGGTCCCGCGCGCCGCCCGAGTCGTCGGAGGTGTCGTAGCGGATCAACCGGACGGTCGGCTCGGCCGCCGGTGTCCGGTCATGCGATTGAACCGATTGACTCACATGTGGAAACTAAATGAACCGACTGGATTATTCAAGGGTTCGCAGGCAAGGGGTCGCTGCTGCGCGGGCGTAGGCGTAGGCATCGAAGGAGGGTCGTCGGTGGGGCGTCCGGTGCCCGGTGCGGTGGGCGGAGGTTGGGTGGACGGGCCGTCCAGCCCGTCCTCTCGCGTGTAAGGTACCGCGAGATTGATGCAACCGAACGGTTCACAAACTTTGAACATGAACCGATCGGTTCTATGGTGGCAGCATCCCAGTCACCCGCGACCACGATCTGATCGCCTCGCTGTCGATCGGTGCCGCACCCGCCGCCGTCAACGCCGCCACCACCCCGGACGTCCTCACCAGACTCCTGGCTTCGGCCCTGCAGGGCCGAGCCCGCCGGCCGAGGACGTCAATTGAGGAAACACCACGATGAACATTCCCGCCGGTGCAACCGGCCCTTTCGCGCTCCCCGATGTCACCCTCGTCCAACCGGCCGAACACACAACCGCCCACACCACCCTGGCGGTCCGCGGCGAACGCATAGCCGCTCTGGTGGCTGACCCCCGGTCACCGGCCGACCGAGTGCTGGAGGAGTACCGCGGCACCTACGTCGTGCCGGGCCTGGTCGACATGCACACCCACCTCGCGCCCGGCAACCCGCTGCACGTCAACGAAGCCTCCCTGCTGGTCCACCTCGCCCACGGGGTGACCGCCGTCCGAGACGCCGGCGACTCCGACGGCACCGCCGGACCCACCGCTCGCCGCGCCATGGAACAGGGCCACCCCGGGCCGCGTCTCTCCACAGCCGGATCCTTCGTCACCCGTGGCCGGACCCGCTGGCCCAACAGCCTTCAGATGGAAGGCCCACGCCAGGCCGACGAGCTGGTGGCCCGGATCGCCGACGCCGGCGACCACTGGATCAAGTCCTACGAGGGCCTGGACGCCGAAGACATTGCCGCGCTCGTCGTGGCTGCCGACAAACGCGGCCTGGGCGTGATCGGGCACGTCCCCAGTCACCTGCGCCACGAACAGGCGTTGCTCCCCGACACCCAGCACTTCTTCGGCGTGCCGAGGCCGGCCGACCTCTCCGCCGACACCGTCGTATGCCGGGCCACCGACTGGCAGAACGTCGACCAGCGACGCCTCGACGAGATCGTCCGCAACAGCCTCGCCCACGGCCTGGCCCACACGCCCACCGTGGTCGCCACCGAGATGCTGCTCTCGTACCACGACTACCCGAAGGCCAAGCGGGACCCGGCCACCGCGCTGCTGCCACCGCTGTACGCCAACCAGCTCTGGCACCCCACCCGCGGCTTCCCCGTCTATCGGAGCATCGGCGAGGCACGCCTCGCCCGCGTCGCCCGCACGCTCGACCAGAAACTGCGGCTGATCGGCGACCTGCACGCCGCCGGGGTCCGCCTGCACCTGGGCACCGACTCGCCCCAGCCGTTCACCGTCCCCGGAGCCTCCCTGCACACCGAGATGGCGCTGTTCGCGCGGGCCGGTATCGCCCCCGCCGAGGTCTGGCACCTGGCCACGCGCGGCAACGCCGAAGTCCTCGGCCCCGCTCTCGGTGAGCCGGACCTCGGACTCCTTCGCGTCGGCGCACCCGCCGACCTGCTCGTCTACCGCGAGGACCCGACCACCGCGACAAGCCCCGGCCAGGGCCTGCTGGCCGTCGTCTCCCGCGGCCGGCTCTACCCGCGCACACGGCTCGACGGAGCGGTCGCCGCGCACCAGGCCCGGCTGCGCAGGCTGCCGGCCCGCCTGCTGGGCATGGCCGGCGCGGCGCTGGCACTGCGATCCACGAACTTCGACTTCTGAGCGATCCACCACCGCGCACATCACACCGCCCGCGCCGGTGGGAGTTGCACACCACACCGCCCGTGCCGGTGGGAGTTGCACACCCGCCGGACGTCGGGTCACCCCGGACACCACTTGAGGAGACAGCCCATGGATCCCGACCTCACGACATGGAAGTCCCAGGGCCACAGCTTCGACTGCCTCGGCTTCGAGGTGTTCCACCGGATGGAGGGACAGGGCTCACACCTCCTGCTGATCCACGGATACCCGTTCAACTCCACGGACTGGGCCGCGCTCTGGCCGAGCCTCACCCAGTGGTTCACCGTCATCGCGCCGGACATGCTCGGCATGGGCCTCTCCGACAAGCCACTCGCATACGAGTACTCGGTCCACGACCACGCCGACATGCACGAGGCCCTGCTCGCGCACCTGGGCGTCGACCACTGCCACATCGCCGCCGTGGAACACCGCGAGCCCACCCTGGGAAACCTGCCCAAGAACGCCGTTGGCAAGATCGACAAGCCTGCTCTGGGTGCCGCACTGGCCGGCACCGAATAGCGCAGCATGCACCGAATGGGGCAGCACGCGGTGAGGAACGCAGCACGCGGCGAGCGCCGTGTCGGCCGGGCGCCTCGCTCCCCAGGGGCGGCGACGTGCTGCACGCGTGTCCGCCATGTGGCGCACGTCATAATTCGATCTAGGAACTGGGCCCTCGATCCGTCCGACTCCTAGAGCGGTACGGCTGGGGACTGCCTCGCGCCGTACGACGGTTCGACGCGACCAGGAAGGTCGAGCATGGCCGAGTCCCGACACTCCTCCCGCATCGGGGGCGTGATTCCCCGCAAGCTGATGCCCCCGCCCGCCCTCTGCGGCTTCCTGTTGCTGCTGGCGCTGGTCTTCTCGGTCTCCTACGCCGTGGGATCGGCCGCCGGACCTGTGGCGCCGGGCATACACGGCACCGGAGCCGACGGCGACGGCAACGGGGGCGCCGGTGGCGGTGGCACGGGTGGCACGGGTGGCATGCCCGGGATGCACGGGGGCGGTGAGTGATGGGAGCCGAACCGGTGGCGTCGCTCGTGGTGACGGACCTGACGGTCGGTGGCATGACGTGCGCCGCCTGCGTACGGCGGGTGGAGAAGAAGCTCGCCAAGCTCGACGGCGTCACGGCGACCGTCAATCTCGCCACCGGACTCGCCCGGGTCAGTCATCCGGCGGGTGTCCTTCCGGAGGACCTCGTCACGGCTGTCGAACAGGCAGGCTACGAGGCGGCGCTCCCCGAGCCCCCCTCGCCGGAGCAGCGTGACGAGGAAGCCGGTGACGAGGACGGATCCGACGCCGCGCGACGGGAACGCGAGCGGCTCATCGTCACCGCGCTGCTCGCCGTCCCCGTGCTGGTGCTTTCGATGGTGCCGTCCCTGCAGTTCCGCAACTGGCAGTGGCTGTGTTTCATGCTGGCGGCCCCGGTGGCGGTGTGGAGCGCCTGGCCGTTCCACGTACGGGCGGTGCGCGGGCTGCGTCACTCTGCGGCCACCATGGACACCCTCGTCTCGCTGGGCGTGGTGGCGTCCTTCTCCTGGTCGGCGTACGCGTTGTTCCTCGGGGGAGCGGGCGATCCCGGGATGCGGATGCCGTTCAGTCTGTTGCCGTCCGCGTCGGACGGCCCGGCGCACGTGTATCTGGAAGCAGCGGTCGGTGTTCCGCTGTTCGTGCTGACCGGGCGGTTCCTGGAGGCGCGGGCCAGGCGGGGGACCGGAGCTGCCCTGCGGTCACTGGCGGAGCTCGCGGCCAAGGAGGTGTCGGTACGCGACGAGCACGGCGAGCGTTCCGTTCCCATCGAGCGGCTGCGGGTGGGCCAGGTCTTCGTCGTGCGTCCCGGCGAGCGGGTCGCCACCGACGGCCGGGTGGTGGAGGGCAGTTCCGCCGTGGACCTGTCCCTGGTCACCGGCGAGAGCGAGCCCGCGGAGGTGGGACCCGGTTCGGCCCTGGTCGGCGGGGCCGTGAACGTCGGCGGTCTGCTGCTGGTCCGTGCCACGGCGGTCGGGGCCGACACACAGCTGGCCCGCATCACCCGGTTGGTGACGGAGGCCCAGGCGGGCAAGGCGCGGGCCCAGCGGCTGGCCGACGCCGTCGCCGGGGTGTTCGTGCCCGTCGTGCTGACCGTCGCCGTCACCGTGCTCGGGTTCTGGCTCGGTGCCGGAGCAGACCCGCAGACCGCGATCACCGCGTGCGTGGCCGTACTCGTCGTGGCCTGCCCCTGTGCGCTGGGCCTGGCCACGCCGACCGCGCTGATGGCCGCAACCGGCCGCGGGGCCCAGCTGGGCGTGCTGGTCAGCGGCCCGCAGACGCTGGAGGCGCTCCAGCACGTCGACACGGTGGTCCTGGACAAGACCGGCACGCTGACCAGCGGCCACATGACCGTCGTACAGCTCACCCCCGCTCACGGCGGACTCGGCCGGGAGGCCGTCCTCCGCCTGGCCGGCGCCGTGGAACAGGGCTCGGAGCATCCGCTGGGGCGGGCCGTCACCGCTCACGCACGGCGCTCGGCGGCCGAGGACCCGCTGCCCGCCGTGCGGGACTTCGTGGCCACGCCGGGGCGGGGAGTACGTGGCCGCGTGGACGGCCGCACGGTGGAAGTACTGGCGCCGGACGGCGAGTTGCCGGCCACTCTTGCGGACGCCCTCGTCGCGGCGGAGACCGCCGCACACACGCCGGTCCTCGTGCGGGTGGACGGAGTGGCCGAGGCGTTGATCGCGGTCGGCGACGTCGTCCGGCCCGGCAGCTATCGGGCCGTGGACCGGCTGCGCAGGTTCGGGATCCGACCGGTACTCGCCACCGGCGACCGCGAGGCACCCGCGCGGGCCGTGGCCGAGGCGCTCGGCATCGACGAGGTGCACGCCCGCTGCACGCCCGAGGACAAGGCCGCACTGGTGAGGCGGTTGCAGGAGGAGGGCAGCCGGGTCGCGGTCGTCGGGGACGGCGTCAACGACGCAGCCGCGCTCGCCGGCGCCGATCTGGGCATTGCCATGGGCTGCGGGACGGATGTGGCCATCGGCGCGGCCGACCTGACGCTCGTGCGGGGGGACATCGAAGCGCTGGGGGACGCCGTCCTGCTCGCCCGGCGAACGCTCGGCACGATCCGGGCCAACCTGGTGTGGGCCTTCGGCTACAACGTCGTCACCGTGCCGCTCGCCATGGTGGGACTGCTCAATCCCATGGTGGCGGCGGCCGCGATGTCGGCCAGCTCCGTGCTGGTGGTGGGCAACAGCCTGCGCCTGCGGGCCTGGCAGCCCGCGCCCGCCCCGGCGCGCGAGCGTCGGCAGCGGAAAGCAGGTCACCGGTGAACGGACTCCTCGCCCGCCTGTCGGCACGACTCACCGATCGCCGGCGGACGGCCGACACCCTGTTGGCCGCCCTCGTGCCCGTCGCCGCGTCCAGCCTGGCCCTGGCGGGCCTGACCACCTGGGTCGGTACGGGCAACGCGGGCAGCCCGGCCCGCATACGCGTGACCGAAGGGCGCGTTCTCCTCCCCACCGCCGGCTCCTCCGAGACGGCGGCGTTCTTCCGCATCACCAACAAGGGCGGCTCGGCCGACCGCCTCGTGAGCGTCAGCTCGCCCGACGCTCCCGGCGGAGTGGATCTGGCCCGCCACCACATGAACAGCGGCGCGACGGCCTACCGGGCCTCGGCCGAGTCGATCGAGATACGGGCGGGGAAGACCGTCGCCATGTCGCCCTACGGTGTGGACCTGACGGTGTCGGCCCCGACCGGCGAGTGGCGGGCGGGCGACCTCGTCTCGTTCACACTGACGTTCAGCCGCAGCGGCAGGGTGAAGCTGCCCGCCGTCGTGGTCCGACCCGGAACGACCGCGTTCTAGGCGGTGCCCCCGCCCGGTCCGAGGGGCGATCCAACGCCGCAAGAGACTCAGGACCACTGGCCGGCCGAGCGTGCGGCTCTACGTGATGGCCCACGCCGTCGATGGACGAGTTCCTGACGCTGCAGACCCTCCACCGTGAACCCGGTGCCCGGTGCGGCCCGGCACGAGGCCGGGTCGCTCATCCGGGCGGCCCGACTGCGTGCGGAAGGGAACCGCCTCCTCGAAGGCCCGGCCGACCGGCGGGGGCGCACGCTCTCGTGGCCACTCCGTGTCCGCGCGCGTCAGCCGCAGCGAAGGTCAGCCGCAGCGAAGGTCAGCCGCAGCGAAGGAGCAGGCCGAACCGTTCGCCCCTTCGGCCGGCACATTTCCGCGCACTCCGTCGGTGTTCCAGTCCATCTCCGGCTCCTCCGGCTCCTCCGGCTCCTCCGGCTCCTCCGGCTCCTCCGGCTCCTCCGGCTCCTCCGGCGCCGGAAGGCGGTTACCGGTCGAGTGATCGGAGAGGCACGGTTCAGCAGCTGCCCGTGGACCGTCCCGTACTGGAAGTCGTCGCCGACGCCCGTGGAGTTCCCGCCCTGTTGCTGTGGTGTGTGTCACTCTTCTCTGGTTGAGTCCGGGGGCAGGTGACCGTACGTACCCCCTGACAACGATCGGACCACGGGTGCGAAGATGGGCGCGTCATGACTGTCGGAGGATGGTGCCGCACGCTGCGGGCCGGTGTGTTCGCCGCCGCCTGTGTGCTGCTTGCTGCCCTCGGCCACGTGATGATGTCCGGTGTCCCGGTGCCCTGGTGGGCCATGGCGGCAGCCGCCGCCGGGACGGGTGCCGCCGGCTGGTGCCTCGCCGGCCGTGAGCGCGGGCACGCGCTGATCGTCACGGTCGTGGTCGTGGCCCAGGCGGTGCTCCACGAGACCTTCTCCCTGACACAGTCGCTCGCGTCCGGCCCGCATTCGCCCTCGTCGGCCCCGGCACATGGCATGGACGCCATGGACATGGGTCCCACGCAGACGGGCGCGATGGACATGCCCGGCATGGGAGACATGGGATCGGGCTCCATGACGCACATGGGGCCCGGCATGCACGGTGCGCACAGCATGGGAGGCGGCGGCGCGTTCGGCATGTTCGCAGCCCACCTGCTTGCCGCGGTCGTGTGCGGTCTGTGGCTCGCTTACGGCGAGCGCGCGGTCTTCCGCATCCTGCGGGCCGTCGCCGCCCGCCTGGTGGCACCCCTGCGGTTGCTGCTCGCCCTGCCCGTGCCGCCGCGCCGGCCGTCGGTGCGAAGGCGCCGCGACTCCGGTTGCCGGACCCTGGCACGACTCCTTCTCAGTTACGCCATCACTTCCCGGGGGCCGCCCGTGGGTGCCGCTGTCGCCTGAGACAGCCGGATCCACCGGGGCTCACCCCCTTCTTTCTCTCAGCGGGCCTCCTGAGCCTTTCTCAGGAGCGTTCATCAGTTGTGTCGCGAGGGTTCCCGGAGAACCCGTGCGGACCACCGCACGCACACGAGCCCGCGCGAGCCCCGGGCACCGCCGTACCACCCCTACGGCTGCACCCCATTCACCCGAGAGCCGTGGCCTCACCGTGGGCCGGGCTCCGGATGACTTGAGAAGGACACCTCGTGATCACTTCTGCCCTGACTGCTCCGCGACCGCAGCGGGCCTCGGCGGACGCGTCGACGACCGCATGGGCGCTTGCCGCCCGGAGCGGTGACCCGGACGCGGCCGAGTGCTTCGTGCGCGCCCTGCACTCCGACGTGCTGCGTTACGTCGCCCACTTGGGGGTGGATCCCCAGAACGTCGACGACCTCGCCCAGGACACCTTCGTGCGGGCGCTCGGCAGCCTGCACCGGTTCGAGGGACGCGCCTCGGCCCGCACCTGGCTGCTGTCCATCGCCCGCTGCGCGGTCGTCGACAGCTTCCGCCGCGCCGCCGTCCGGCCCCGGGCGGCGCACACCCACGACTGGCAGACGGCCGTGGAATGGGCTCAGCCCTGTGGTCTGCCGGGTTTCGACGACGGCATCGCCCTCCTCGACCTGCTGGACGGCCTCCCGGACGAACGCCGTGAGGCGTTTGTCCTGACTCAGGTGGTGGGGTTGTCCTATGAGGAGACGGCCCGGCTCGCCGGCTGCCCGGTCGGCACGGTGCGGTCCCGCGTGGCCCGCGCACGGATGACCCTCGTGGGGCTGCTCGGCGAGGCCGACAGACCTCGTCCGGACGCGGCCGTGGAGGAGTCCGTCCGGGGCGTGCCCGCTCCGGCCGCCACGGCGGCCTGAGCGTGACGGGTGCCGGCGTCACCTGCGGATGAGCGTGCGAGGTGGCGCCGGCGCCCGGTGGCCTGTCACTTCGGATCCCGGCCGCCGGCGTTCGCACGGTGTCCCTGGGGAGCAGGAGCCCGACCGGCGGCCCTGCTGAGGAGAACGACGACGCATGTCGTGTTCCAGGTCACGCAGAAGCAGGAGCGTCAATTCCCCTGACGCCCCTACGCATTGGCCGAAAGTCGCGGGAACTCGCTCGGTCATCTGTCCGACTACTGATGCGACGGTGCGGCACGGCGCACGGTCGCGGCAGCAGCCAGGAGGGCCCCATGACACCCGAGATAGAGAACGCGTTCGCGGTGATCAGAAGCGACCACGGTGCGGAATCCCTCAGCCGGGTGGAGCGGATGCTGGAACCCGGAGGAGGGGCCCGGCACCCGCTCCAGAGGGGAGCCAAATGGATCTTGCCGGGTCTGTCTCCCACCCCGTGGCACGATCCCCGCGCCCACCCGGAAGTGATCTCCGTCGTCGAGGCGCTGGAATCCGCCCATCCGGTCATCAAGGACGAGCTGAACTCGGCTTGGGCGGTACGTCGGGAGGCATTTTCGGACTACGAGCACTATCTGACCCGGCAGGAGGACTGGCAGGCTCTCTACCTTTACCGCGGTGGGGCAATGGTCGAGGAATCGGCCGCGACCGTGCCCACCGCCCACAAGGTGCTCAAAGAGTTCGCCGTCGACACGGAGAAGATCTGTCCTCTCCTGGAAAGTCACTTCTCCACCCTGCTGCCCAAGGCCTCCATCGCTCCGCACTGCGACCTGTGGAACTTCAGCATCAACCTGCATCTCGCCGTGGACATCCCCGACGGGTGCAGCATCACCGTGGCCGGTGAGACCCGCAACTGGCGGGAGGGCCACTGCCTGCTCTTCGACTACTCCTTCGAACATGAGGCGCGCAATGGCGGCGATCGTCCGCGCACCTGCCTCCTCGTGGACCTCTGGCACCCGGAAACAACCATTCCGGAACGACGGGCGCTGGTGTCGCTCATCTCGGAAATCAGGCGACTGATGGGGGAGAGCTGACCGCCTGAAAATACTGCAGAATTGAACCGGCAGTTATGCACTGTCGGTTTTCAGTGCTGCCTGAAAAGCTAATCCACAGGCCCGAGTTGGTTTGTAGGGCGGGCATTCTCAAGTTCTCATCGAGGTGCTATCGTGACCGAAAATGATCGACGGATTCGATATTCGTCTCTATTTCTTTTCCATGGGTGAGGGGGACCGGACATTGTCGGCACGGCTGTCCCTTCTCGTCCTGGCGCTGGCTCAGCTGGTCATCGCCCTCGACTACAACATCGTGTATGTCGCTCTCCCCGGCATAGGCACCGGCCTCGGTTTCTCGGAGCACGACCTGCAGTGGGTGGTGAGCGCCTACGTCGTGGCGACGGGTGGCTTCCTGCTGCTGGGCGGCCGGGCCGCGGACCTGCTGGGCCGACGCCGCACGTTCGTCGCCGCCGCACTGGTCTACGCGGGTTCCTCGCTGGTGGGAGGGCTCGCGGAGACCCCGGGAGCACTGGTCGCGGTGCGGGCGGTCCAGGGCATCGGCGGATCCCTGCTCTTCCCGGCCACCCTGTCCCTGATCAACACCATCTACGCCGAAGGACCCGACCGCAACCGGGCGTTGGCCGTGTGGGGCGCCGCGGGGGCCGGCGGTCTCTGCTTCGGCTCCCTCCTCGGCGGGGTCCTGGTGGAGGCGTTCGGCTGGCAGTCCGTGTTCTTCGTCAACGTTCCCGTGGCGGGAGCCATCGCGTGGGCGGGCCGGGTGCTGTTCCCCGCCGACGTCCCACGCGTCGGCGCGCGGAGATTCGATTTGACCGGTGCACTGACCGGGACCGGAGGCATCACCCTCCTGGTGTTCCTCCTGGTGCACGCTCCCGAGGCCGGCTGGAGCAGCCCGTCCGTCCTCGTGAGTGCGGTGCTCTCGCTGACCCTGCTGACGCTCTTCGCCGTCGTCGAGACGCGTGCGCGCGATCCACTGGTGCCGGCCCGGCTGTTCAGGCATCGCGGGCTTGTCACGGCGATGGCGGTGACCGCTGTGTACAGCGCCACCTTCAGCTCCCTGCCGTACTTCCTGACCCTCTACTTCCAGACCGTGCGCGGCTACAGCGCGTTCGTGACCGGTCTCGCCTTCCTCGTCCCGGCCGTGTTGGTCGCTGCCGGTACCCAGGCAGGGGAGCGGGCCGTCGCAGCCTTCGGCGTACGCCGCATGCTGGTCGGCGGCATGGCACTCGGCGCGACGGGGGCCGCCGCTCTCGGCCTCGCGCTCACCGAGCACGGTTCGTACCCGCTGCTGTTGCCGGGCATCGTTCTGCTGGGCCTTGGCCAGGGTGCCGCCTGGACGGGCATGTGGATCACCGCTGCCGCCGGTGTCGCTCCCGATGACCAGGGCGTGGCGTCGGGGCTCGCCTCGACCAGCCTCCAGGTCGGCGGCGCGGTGGGCCTTGCGGTGCTGGTGGCACTGGCCGGCGCTGTGGGGCAGCACCAGGCCGGCGGCGCCTCGCCGGCCGGCATCAGGGCCGCCGTCTTCGCGATAGCGGCCGGCATCGCCTGCGGCGTGCCACTGGCCCTCGCCGTGCGCAGAACAACCACCGTTCCCTAGAGCACTCCTGCCCTCCCCGCCCCTTCCGGGTGCCCCCGGAACTCCTCACCCTTGGAGCACAGCCGTGCCCAGTAACGCTCCCGGTCCACCCGCTGCCGTCCTCTGCGGCCTTGCCGGATGGGTGCCGCCCCGCGTGGTCACCAACGACGAGCTGGCCGAGAGGCTCGACACCGACGACGCCTGGATCCGCACCCGCACCGGAATCCGCCGACGCCACGTCATCGAGCCCGGCCAGGCGACCTCGGACCTTGCCGTCGAGGCCGGGCACCGGGCCCTGCACAGTGCCGGAGTCGACTCCGTCGACGCGGTGATCGTCACCACGACCACACCCGACCGGCCCTGTCCGGCCACGGCACCCTCGGTCGCCGCCCGGCTGGGGCTCGCCCAAGTGGCCGCCTTCGACGTCGGTGCCGTGTGCACCGGATTCGTCTACGGACTCGCCACGGCTGCCGGACTGATCACCTCCGGCGTGGCCGGACGGGTCCTGCTCATCGGCGCCGACACCTACTCCACCATCGTGGATCCGCTGGACCGGGCCAACGCGATCATCTTCGGGGACGGCGCCGGCGCCGTCGTCCTGCGTGCCGGACACGCCGACGAACTCGGCGCCGTGGGCCGGTTCGACCTGGGCAGTGACGGAGCGCACGAGGACCTCATCACGGTCGCGGCGGGTGGTTCCCGCCAGCGGTCCACCGGCGACGAAGCGCAGCGCAGCGACCGGCACTTCGCGATGCGCGGCAACGAGGTCTACCGCCACGCCGTGAACCGCATGGCCGAGTCCGCGCGAGCCGTGCTGCACACGGCCGGCTGGAAGATCGACGACGTCGGCCACTTCGTCCCCCACCAGGCCAACCTGCGCATCCTGCACTCGGTGGCGGACGACCTGGGCCTGCCCCGGGAACGCTGCGTCACCAACGTCGACTCGGTCGGCAACACCGGCGCCGCCTCCATACCCCTGGCTCTCGCCGACGCGGCCGGCCGGCAGGTGATCCGTCCCGGCGACCGACTCCTGCTCACCGCCTTCGGCGGCGGACTCACCTGGGGCTCCTGCCTGCTGACCTGGCCCGAACTGCCCCTACCCGTCCACCCGTACGAACGAGGAGAAGGAACCGCCTCATGAGCACCACCTACGACCGGCTGGTCGAGATCCTGGCGAAACTGCACGACGCCCCGGCCGACCGCTTCACCCCCGAGGCCACCTTCGCCGACCTGGACGTCGACTCGCTGACGATGGTCGAGATCAGCATCCGCATCGAACGCGACCTCGGCGTGACGGTGCACGACAGCGAGCTGCGGCCCACCCTCACCCTCGCCGGCACCGCGGCACTGATCGATGCCAAACAGGCCCGCTGACCGCTCTCACCAAGGAAGACACCCATGAAGATCACCGAACAGCCCGGCTCGGCCATCGGCGCCCTGGTCGAGGACCTCGACCACAGCACCGCATCCGACGCGGACTTCGAGACGCTCAAGCAGACCGTCTACACGAAGAAGATCGCCGTCCTGAAGGGGCAGGACCTCTCCCCGCAGCAGTTCCTGGACCTCGGTAAACGCCTCGGGCGCCCGGAGGCGTACTACGAGCCGATGTACCACCACCCCGAGATCGAGGAGATCTTCGTCTCCTCCAACGTCCCGGAGAACGGCAAGCAGATAGGCGTGCCGAAGACGGGCAAGTTCTGGCACGCCGACTACCAGTTCATGCCCGACCCCTTCGGCATCACCCTGATCTACCCCCAGGTCATTCCGCAGAAGAACCGCGGCACCTACTTCATCGACATGGGCAGGGCGTACGCGAGGCTGCCCGAGGACCTCAAGAAGCAGGTCGCGGACACCTACTGCCGGCACTCGGTCCGCAAGTACTTCAAGATCCGGCCGCACGACGTCTACCGGCCCCTGTCCGAGATCATCGAAGAGGTCGAGCGCAAGACTCCGGCCGTGCGCCAGCCCAGCACATTCACCCACCCCTTCACCGGCGAAACGGTCCTCTACATCAGCGAGGGCTTCACCGTCGGTATCGAGGACGTGGACGGCACGCCGTACGACGAGGAACTCCTCAAGCGGCTCTTCGAGGCCACCGGCCAGCTCGACGACACCTTCGAGCACGACAACATCCACCTCCAGAGCTTCGAGCAGGGCGACCTGCTGATCTGGGACAACCGCAGTCTGATCCACCGCGCCCGGCACACGACCACCCCGGAACCCACCGTCTCCTTCCGCGTCACCGTCCACGACGAGCGCAAGCTGCACGACGGGATACCAGGGGCATGACGACACCGGCCGTCGACCGCTCGTACGACACGGACACCGACCTGATGGAGCGGGTCCTGGTGCCGTACAAAACGCACTGCAAGTACGTGAAGTCCGCCGTCGTCACCGCCGGACCCGAACGCACCTCGGCGCGCTGCGAGTTCGAGATCCCCGAGTCCTGCTACATCGACGACACCGGCCACCTGAACTCGGTCGAGGTCAACATCGCCTACAACCAGATGATGTACTACCTCGTCGCGAAGTCGGTGAAGGAAGGACTGCTGGCCGGGCTCGAGGACTGGACCCTGGACGACTTCTGGCGACACCAGCTCCCGGACATCCTGATCGCCCGCTTCGCGGGCAACTTCCGGCGTCCCGTCAATCCCCGTTCCTTCTCCGGGGAGATGGAATTCCTCTCCCTCACCCGGCGCACGCCCGGCGTCGGCAGGCCGTTCCTCCATGCCGAGACCTCGTACCGCTACTGGGACGCCGACGGCGGCCGGTGCGACGGCGAGGCGACGCTCGCATTCGTCAACATCACCTGAGCCACCGGAGGGTTCGCCCATGGAGACGCTCGTCCAGACCATCCGCTTCCACGCCGAGCACCGGCCCGGCATCCCGGCCGTGCTCTGTGAGGGCCGCAGCCTCTCGTACGGCGATCTGCACCGCGGGAGCAGCCGCATCGCCCGGGCGATCCGGGCCGCCGGACTCGCCGAGGGCGACCGCGTGGCATACCTGGGCAAGGAGTCCGAGCACTACTACGAGATCCTCTTCGCCTGCGCCAAGAGCGGCACCGTTCTGGTCCCCGTCAACTGGCGGCTCACCGCACCCGAGGTGAGCCACATTCTCCAGGACTCCGGCACCAGACTGCTGTTCCTCGAATCGGAATGCGCGCCGATCGTGGAGCGCATGCCGATCGCGCCCCCCGAGACGGTCGTTCCACTGGAATCCATAGGCGACTGGAGCGGCCGACACCGCGACACGGAAACGGAGTTCGAGGCCGAGTCCGACACCCCCGTCGCCCAGCTCTACACCAGCGGCACCACGGGCCTCCCCAAGGGTGTCGTCCTCGCCCACCGCAGCTTCTTCGCCATCCGCGAGGCCCTGGCGAGCGAGGGGCTGGACTGGATCGACTGGCGGGACGGTGACATCGCACTCGTCGGTATCCCCGGCTTCCACATCGGCGGACTGTGGTGGGCCACGCAGAACTTCACCGCGGGGACGACGATCGTGGCGATGCGTGCCTTCGCCGCCCGCCATGCCGTCGACCTGATCCGCGATCTCGGCATCACCACGGCCTGCGTGGTTCCGGCGATGCTCCGCATGATGCTCACCGAACCAGGCGTCAGCGCCGAGGACTTCACGACGCTCCGCAAGACCGTCTACGGTGGCTCGCCGATCTCCGAGAGCCTGCTGGAGGCGAGTCTCGCCGTACTGGACTGCGAGTTCGCGCAGATCTACGGGCTCACCGAGACCGGCAACACCGCCGTGTGCCTGCCGCCGGCCGACCACGTCCCCGGCGGACGGCGCATGCAGGCCGCGGGCCACCCCTATCCGGGCGTCCGCGCCAGGGTGATCGACGACAAGGGCGACGAGCTGCCGCCGGGCGAGATCGGCGAGGTCTGCCTGCACACCCCGGCCCGGATGGTGGAGTACTGGGGCTTGCCCGACAAGACCGCGGAGACCCTGGTCGACGGGTGGATCCACACCGGCGACGCCGGGTACATCGACCAGGACGGCTACATCTTCATCCGCGATCGGATCAAGGACGCCGTCCTCGTCGCCGGCGAGAACGTGTACCCCGCCGAGATCGAGAACGTGCTGGAGCGCCACCCGGGTGTGGCCGAGGCGGTGATCGTCGGGGCTCCCGACCAGCGCTGGGGCGAACGGGTCCACGCGTTCGTCGTCCCGGTCCCGGGGGAGCGGCCGAGCCCACGGGACCTGCACACCTTCCTCGTTCCGCGCCTGGCCGCCTTCAAGCTGCCGTCGGCCTACGAGTTCATCGACCAGGTGCCGCGCAACCCCAGTGGGAAGATCCTCCGCCGCGAACTGCGGGACCGCTTCTGGAGCGACTCCGCCCGCAAGGTCAACTGACCCCGCCGACACCGTCGTAGAGAGACCCCATGCCTGAATCCCTCACCCCGGAGAGCTTCCGCGCCGACCTCGCGGAGTTCCTGTACTTGCGCCCCGACGAAGTCGACCTGAACGAGAGCCCGCTGGACGCGGGCCTCGACTCCCTGCGCATCGTCACCCTGATCGAACGGTGGCAGGCCGCCGGTGCGGACGTCAGCTTCGTGGACCTCGCCGAGCGCACCTCCTTCGCGCAGTGGTGGCAACTGCTGGTCGAACGCCAAGGAGGCGCGGCCCATGCCGACACCTGAACCCGCACCCCGCCACCCGCTGCTGGCGGCCCAGGAAGGCATCTGGACCGGCCAGTTGCTGGACCCGGACAGCCCTGCCTACAACACCGCCGAGTACGTGTGCATCGACGGCCCGGTGGACGTGGCCGTCTTCGACAGGGCGCTCCATCACGTCGTCGCCGAGACCGCAGCTCTTCACGTGACCTTCGCGGCGGACCGCGAAGGGCGCCCCTGGCAGCTCGAAACCCCGGTCGGCGACTGGCAGTTGCACACCGCCGACCTCAGCGCCGAACCGGATCCGCACACCGCGGCCCGCGCCTGGATGGCCAGGGACATGGCCCGGCCCGTGGACCTGGCCCGCGGCCCGGTGTTCGGACACGCCCTGCTGAAGACCGGGAACGACCAGTACCTCTGGTACCACCGCGTCCACCACATCGCACTCGACGGATTCGGCCTCTCCCTGGTCGCCCGCCGCGTGGCCCAGGTCTACACGGCACTCATGGCGGGCGAGCCCGTACCCGACAGCGGCTTCGGCACCCTGGAGTCCGTTCGCGCCGAGGAACGCGCCTACCTGGAATCCGCCCGCTACGCCAAGGACCGCGCCTACTGGACCGACCGGTACGCCGACCGCCCCCCGGTGGCCACCCCGGCCGGCCGGTCCGCGCTGCCCGCCCGCACCTTCCACCGCCATGTCACCGACCTCGACCCGACCCGGGCCGACGACCTGCGCACCGTCGCCCGTGAGCTGTCGGTGACCTGGTCCGAGGTACTGCTCGCGGTGACCGTCGCCCAGCTGCACCGGGTCACCGGTGCCCCGGAGATCGTCCTGAGCCTTCCGGCCATGGGCCGTCTCGGCTCCGTGTCGCTGCGCGTGCCGTCGATGGTGCGCAACATCCTGCCCCTGCGTGTCGCCGTCTGCGCCGACGACAGCCTGCGCGACCTCGCGGCCCGCGTCTCCCGCGAGCTCCGCGCCGGTCTGCCGCACCAGCGCTACCGTTACGAACAACTGCGCCGCGACCTGAAGCTGGTGGGCGGACAGCGGAGGCTCTCCGGGCCCGGCGTCAACATCATGCCGTTCGCGTACGACCTGCGGTTCGCCGGACACCGCAGCACCGTCCACAACGTCTCCGCGGGTCCCGTCGACGACCTCGCGGTCAACGTGTACGACCGCTCCGACGGCACCGGACTGCGGATCGCGGTGGACGCCAATCCCGACCTGTACGACGAGGCGGATGCGACCGCGTTCCTGGAGGGGTTGCTCGCGCTGCTCGACGAGGCGGTGGCCGCCCCCGACCGGCCCCTGCGTCCGGCGTCCGTGCCGGTTCTGGACGGTGGACCGCTGCCCGTCCCCGCCCGCCCCGTGATGAGCCTGATCGCCGACCACGCCGCCCGCAGGGGCGAGGCCGTCGCCGTGGAGCACGCCGGGGACGACATCACCTATGCCCGGCTCTTCGGCAGCGCACGCGACGTGGCCCGCCGTCTGACCTCCCGGAACATCGGCCGGGGCAGCCTGGTGGCCGTGGCGCTGCCCCGGGGAATCGACGCCGTCACCACCATCCTCGGCGTGATGATGTCGGGCGCGGCCTACTGTCCCCTCGACCCGGCCGCCCCCGCCGACCGGACGGCTCGGCTGCTGAGCGAGGCCGCGCCCGACCTGGTGCTGACGACAGCCGCCCGGGCGAGCACCTTCGCGGGCACGCCCGTCCTCGCGCTCGACCAGCCGGATCATCCATCCCCGGGCCCCGCCCCGACGCCGTCGTCACCCGGGGACTGCGCCTACGTCATCCACACCTCCGGCTCCACCGGCCGCCCCAAGGGCGTCGAGATCAGCCACGGCGCCCTGGCCAACTTCGTGGCGGGTGCCACGTACCGTTACGGGCTGCGCCGCGAGGACAGGGTCCTGCAGTTCGCGCCACTCCACTTCGACACCAGCGTGGAGGAAATCTTCCTCACCCTGTGCGCCGGCGGCACCCTCGTCGTCCGCACCGACGAGATGACGGAGTCGGTCCCACGGTTCCTGGACGAGTGCGCACGCCTGCGCGTCAGCGTCCTGGACCTGCCCACCGCGTACTGGCACGAACTCGCCTACACACTGTCGACGGGCATGAGCGCCCTGCCCGGGGACGTCCGAGCCGTCGTCATCGGCGGCGAGGCGGCGCTCCCCGAACGAGTGGAGCGCTGGCGCAAGGCCGTCGGCACGTCGGTCGAACTGTTCAACACCTACGGCCCGACCGAGGCGACCGTGGTCGCCACCGTCGCCGACCTGCACGACCCGGCTCTCGCCCCCGGCGACGTGCCGATCGGGCTGCCGCTGCCCGGCACCCGAGTCGCCGTCGGCGGCGGGGAGTTGTACCTCATGGGCGACAACCTGGCCCTCGGCTACCGGCGGACGGGCCACCCCGACACCGCCCGGTTCGCCCCTTTCACCGCCCTTCCCGGCGGACCCCGCGCCTACCGCACGGGCGACCTGGTGCACATCGGCGAGGACGGGCAACTGCGCTTCCTCGGCCGGGCGGACGAGGAGTTCAAGATCAGCGGCCATCGCGTACAGCCCGCCGAGGTGGAGAGCGCCCTGCTGACCCACCCACGGATCCGGGAGGCGGCGGTCGTCGGACAGACGTCGCCGGACGGCACCCGACGCCTCGCGGCCCACGTGGTCACGGACTCTCCGGCTCCCTCCGCCGCCGAGCTCAGGGACCACCTCCGGGCGAGGCTCCCCGCGGCGATGGTCCCCTCCGCGGTCGAACTCCACAGCCGCCTGCCCCGCACGGGATCCGGCAAGATCGACCGACGCACGCTGAGCACGCCCTTGGCGACCCCGGCCCCCACCGCCGGCAGCCCCCTGGAGCGGACCGTCATCGGCATCTGGCAACAGATCCTGGGCGTCGACACCATCACCCCCGGCGACGACGTCTTCGACCTGGGCGCCCAGTCCCTGCAAGCCATCCAGGTCGCCAACCGGCTCGGCGTCGAACTCGGCCGCGACATACGGGTCGCCTGGCTCTTCCAGTACCCCACCGCCGCCGAGCTCGCCCGCTTCCTCGACGACCGCTCGCCCACCGCCACCGGCCTCCCGGCGGCCCTTCACACCGACACCGTCCTCGCCCCGGACATCCGGCCCGGCAACGGCCGCTGTCCGGACGTGCCCCGGCGCATCCTGCTGACCGGCGCCACCGGCTTCGTCGGCACGTACCTGCTCGCCGCACTCCTGGACACCACGGAAGCCGAGATCGTCTGCACCGTCCGCGCGCGGACCACCGGCGAGGCCGTCGACCGGATCCACCAGGCCCTGGACCACCACGACCTCTCGCTCCCGGAGGCGGCGAAGCAGCGCATCACCGGTGTCCCCGCCGACCTCGCCCGCCCCGGCCTCGGCCTCGCCTTGGACACCCTCGGTGAACTCGCGGAGACTTGCGACGCGATCTTCCACAACGCCGCGACGGTCAGCATCATGCGGGAGTACGGCACCCTGCGCGCCGTCAACACCGAGTCCACCCGGCACCTGCTGCGCCTGGCCGCCGCACGGTCGATCCCCCTCCACTACGTCTCCACGCTGTCCGTGGCCCCGCCGGCCGGCCTCAGCCCCGAGGTACCGGAAGCGTTCCTGCCGCCCCACGCCGGTCTGCGGTACGGCTACCAGCAGTCGAAGTGGGCCTCCGAACGACTGCTCGAACAGGCGGCCGAGCGTGGTCTGCCGGTCACCGTGCACCGCCTGGGACGAGTGGTCGGACCGGCCGGCTCCGGATACGTCAACGCACGCGACTTCCTGTGGAGCGTGCTGAGGGCGGGCATCCCGGCGGGCATCCTCCCCGAGTTGTTCGAGGACGAGATCTGGACGCCGGTGGACCACGTCGCCCGGTCCCTCGTGCATCTCGCCCGCACAGCCACCGGACCGGTCTTCAACCACGCGGCCGTACCGAGGATCCGAGTGAGCGACCTCTACGACTGGATCGAGGAGTACGGCTATCCTGTACGACGTCTGCCCCTGGCCCGATGGCGCGATCAGCTGCCCCGCTCGGCCGACGCCGCGGCCACCACGCTCGCCTTCTTCGACTCGAACGAGACGAGCGGGAGCGATGCCGCAGACCTGCACCTGGGACGCGTCCACGCCGACAACGTCCGACGGGGCCTGAGCGGCAGCGGCATCACCTGCCCGCCCGTCGGCCGGGACCTGGTGTTCCGGTACCTCGATCACTGTGTCGCTGCCGGGGAACTGCCCGCACCCCCCGGAAGGGAGCCCCATCCGGCCTGGCCCGCAAAGTAGTTGGACCTCGCCGGGAACTCATGGCCACCGCGCCACGACTACTGGAACGGAACACCACCGAGCCCTGCACGCAAGGAGTCAGCATGTCCATCAAACGGCCGGTCGCCACAGCCCTGGCCGCGGCCCTGTGTCTGCTCACGGCGGCATGCGCCGGCTCCTCGACGGACGAGAAGGCGAGCGGCACCAAGGCCGATGCCGCCGCCTCGAAGGCCGGATACCCGGTGACCATCGAGAACTGCGGTCGGACCGAGACCTTCAAGAAGGCTCCCAGCCGCGTGGTCGTCATGAACGGCGCCTCCGTCGCCGAGGTCTCGACACTGCTCGCACTCGGCCTCGGCGACAGGATCGTCGCCAACGAGCAGAGCTACGGCATGAGCGAGGTACCCGGCCGGGCCAAGGCCATCAAGGCCCTGCCCACCGGGAACATCAAACTCAACGACGCCTACGACATCCCGCGCGAGGCGATGCTCGGCCTGCGCCCGGACCTGGTGCTGTCCACGACGTCGTACGGCTTCGACGAGAAGAACGGCTTCGCGACCCGTGACCAGTTGCAGCAGGTCGCTGCCCACACCTATGTCTCCCCGCAGGGCTGCAAGCAGGACACCTCGAAGATGACCGTCGCCGACAGCTACACGCTGCTGCGCGACATGGGGAAGATCTTCCACGTCACCGACCGGGCGGAGAAGCTGATCGCCGCCTCGGAGAAGCACATCGACGAGGTGGCAGCGAAGGTCAAGGGCAAGAAGGCGCCCAAGGTGATGGTGCTCTTCTCGAACATGTCCATGGGCGGCAACGACTTCAGCTCGGTCGTCGCCCATGGCATCTACAACGACATCCTCACCAAAGCCGGCGGCACCAACGCCTTCGCGTCGGCATCCAAGACCTCCTTCGCCGACCTGAGCAAGGAGAAGGTCGCCGCCACCGACGTGGACGCACTCGTCGTCATCGGCTACAACGACCCCGACCCGGCGGCCTACGCCAAGAAACTGCTGAAGGAGTTCCCCCAGTGGCCGGCCGCCAAGAAGAACAAGTACGTGGTCCTGTCCGACTCGATGTACCTCGGCCCGAGCAACGACCTGGCCGTGCAGAAGATCGGGCAGATGCTGCACCCGGACGCGTTCTGAACCGGCCGACCCGCCTGAAAGTCGCCCTGGCCTTCACCCTCCTGCCCGTCGCGCTGGTCGCCACCATGATCGTGGCGATCAGCATCGGAGCGGTCACCATCCCGCTCGGTGACGTGTGGGGCATCGTGTGGCACCACGTCACCGGGCAGGGCACCGCCGGCGACCTCGCGACCGACCAGATCGTCTGGAACTTCCGGACTCCCCGGGTGGTCCTCGCAGCCCTGGTCGGCGCGGGTCTGGCCGTCTCCGGAACGGTGCTGCAGACCGTGGTGTCCAACCCGCTCGCCGACCCCATCGTCCTCGGATTCTCATACGGCGCCACGCTCGGCGCGGTGCTGGTGATCACCCTGGGCGGAGGCGCGGCACTCGCCGGGATCGGGGTGTCGGCGGCCGCCTTCCTCGGTGCGGTGGCGGCCGGCGCTCTGGTCTTCGCGCTCGGGCAGCGGCGGGGCCGGATGGCACCGACACGGTTGGTGCTGGCCGGGGTCGCGGTCGGCTATGTCTTCCTCTCGGCGACGAGTTACGTCCAGTTGCAGGCGACGCCCACCGAGCTGCGCACGGTGATGTTCTGGATGCTGGGCAGCGTGGCCGGCGCCCAGTGGGACCAACTCCCCACGGTCACCGTAGTGGTCCTGGCCGGCACCGCCCTCCTCACGCTCTTCGGCCGGCGGCTCAATGTCCTGCTGGCCGGCGACGAGTCGGCCACCGCACTCGGTGTCGACGTCAACCGGCTGCGCGCGGTGCTCCTGGTGCTCAGCGCACTGCTGACCGGAACCGTCATCGCCGTCGCCGGCAGCATCGGCTTCGTCGGCCTGATGATCCCGCACCTGGTCCGCCTCACCCTCGGCGCCGACCACCGCCGCCTCCTGCCCCTCACCGCCCTGCTGGGCGCCCTCTACCTGGTCCTCGTCGACCTCCTCTCCCGCACCCTCAACCGCCCCAACGAGCTGCCGCTGGGCATCCTCACCGCTCTGCTCGGCGCACCCTTCTTCCTGTGGCTGCTGCGCCGCAACAAGGGCCTGGACTGAAGCATGAAACTCACCGTCGACCAGCTCCGCATCACCCTGGACCGCCGGCCGATCCTGCACGCCGTGAGCCTGGAGGCCCACAAGGGGGACATCGTCGGCCTCGTCGGCCCCAACGGCAGTGGAAAATCAACACTGTTGCGGGCCGTCTACCGCTCGCTCCGTCCGGCCGGCGGCGTGGTCAGGGTCGGTGACGACGACGTATGGACCCTGTCCGCCCGCACCGCGGCCCGCCGCACCGCCGCCGTCCTCCAGGACTCCACCGGCAACACCACCGGCCTGACCGTCACCGAGATCGTCGCCCTCGGCCGTGCTCCGCACCACGGACTGCTGGGCCGCGACGGCGCGGAGGACCACCGGGCCGTGGAGGACGCCGTCGACCGCTGCGGCGTACGACCCTACGCGGACCGGGACTACGCCTCCCTCTCCGGAGGCGAGCGCCAACGTGTCCTGCTCGCCAGGGCGTTGGCACAGGACCCCCAGCTGCTCGTGCTCGACGAGCTGACCAACCACCTCGACATCCGGGCCCGGTTCGAGCTGCTGGACCTGATCCGCGCCACGGGTGTCACCACGCTGGCGGTCCTGCACGACCTCGACCTGGCCGCCCGGCTCTGCGACCGCCTGGTCGTCCTGCACGAGGGAGCCGTGGTGGCGGCGGGTCCGGTTCTGGAGGTGCTGACTCCGCAGATCCTCGCCGAGGTCTTCGGCGTACGGGCATGCGCCGAGAGGCACGCCGACGGCGTCGTCCGCATCACCTACGCCGCTCAGCCACTTGCCTGCGGCGAGGGCAAGGATGAGACGGGCGACGAAAGCGGTGCGGAGGACGACTTGGCCGTGGAGACCGTCGAGCGCTGATGCCGGGCCGGACGCCCTGTCCGGCGCGGGACCCGGGAGGCGCGTACTGCGACCAGAACGTATGCCCGTGCCCAGGGTGACGGCCGTGGAGCCGTCAGTCGGGCTGTGAGGTGCTGTTGGTCGAGACAGTCCATAGGACGGCCTGGATCAGCCGTCAATGACCGCCAGCCGTCTGTGCGCATTACTTAGAGCTCATAACACGATCATGATCTGGTCTTCTTGAGACGTTCCGTGACGAGGCTCCGGCCACCAGACCTGTCGACACCGATGATTCCCGGCCCGTGCGGGAGTCTGCCTTTCGACAGCAATCTTCTGGAAGGCGGCCCCATGACGACCCTGCACGACTTGATCGAAGCCCACGTCGGTGCCGGTACGCTGCCGGGAGCGGTTGGCCTCGTGGCCCGGGGTGACCAGGTCGAGGTGGTGGCCGTCGGCGCGCAGGACGCCGACGGCGGCGCCCCGATGGCGAGGGACTCCATCTTCCGGGTCGCCTCGATCACCAAGTCCGTCACCGCCGCCGCACTGCTGATCCTCGTGGAGGAGGGCAGGATCGCACTCGACGCCCCGATCGGGATGTGGCTGCCGGAGCTGGGGAAGCCGGTGGTCGTACGCACACCGGCGAGCCCGGTGGACGACGTGGTGCCGGCCGACCGGCCCATCACCGTTTTCGACGTGTTGGCCTCCCAGGCCGGGTACGGATTCCCCTCCGACTTCACACTGCCGGCGGTGCAGGAGTTGTTCACGGTGCAAAAGGACGGCCGGGTGCCGAGCAACTTCCCGCCGGCCGACGAGTGGATGGCGGCGCTCGGCCGCATCCCGCTGCTGTACCAGCCGGGCGCTGCCTGGCTGTACGACACCTGCTCCGTCCTGCAGGGGGTATTGATTTCGCGGGTCACCGGACAGCCGCTGCCGGAATTCCTGACGGAGCGGATCTTCGGGCCGCTGGGCATGGTGGACACCGGTTTCGAGGTGCCGGCCGCCAAGCGGGGCCGGTTCACCAGCTTCTACAGGCCAGGCGACGACGGCAGCCTGGAGCTCGCCGACGGCCCGGACGGTGAGTGGCGTAGCCTGCCCGCGCTACCGCTCGGCAGTGGCGGGCTGGCCTCGACCGCCGACGACTGGCTGGCCTTCTGCCGGATGCTGCTGGCGGGCGGAGTGGCGGCTGACGGGCGTCGGGTGCTGTCGGCCGACTCCGTACGCATGATGACCACCGACCATACGAATCCGGCGCAGCGCGACATCGGCCGGCTGTTCCTGGAGGGCCAGGGCTGGGGCTTCGGTGGCTCGGTTGACATCGACCGGACCAACCCGTGGAATGCGCCCGGCCGTTACGGCTGGGTCGGCGGCACGGGCACAGCGGCGCACGTCATCCCGGCCACGGGTGCGGTCACCATCCTGCTGACTCAGGTGGCAGCGATGGGCCCTGTGCCGGCACCGGTGATCAGGGAGTTCTGGCGGTACGCGGCGGACGCCTGACACACGCATCTCACGCCCGTGGCCTCACGAGGCCCAGCTGGCAGGGTGGCGAAATCGGACCACGACGCATGGCTGTGTAAGCCCGCAAAGAGATCTTGCTGAGGTGTCCCGGTCGAGCGTGACTGTTGTGACGATCTGATCGTTCGGCGGGTGTGACGACTCGACCGTGGATCGTGGACGACGACTTGTGGGCGCTGATCGAACCGCTGCTGCCGCCTTGGCCGACGCGGTCGCCGGGGCCGAGGCCAGTGGATGATCGGCTCTGTCTGCAGGGCATCCTGTACGTCCTGCACCAGGACATCGCCTGGCAACTCCTGCCGCTGGAGCTGGGATTCGGATCCGGGCAGACCTGCTGGCGGCGTCTGGACCGCTGGCAGCGGGCCGGAGTCTTCGAGCGATTGCACCGGACCCTGCTCGCCGAGCTCAACGCGGTCGGCGAGCTCGACTGGACCCGCGCGTGCGTGGACGGCTCCCACGTGCGCGCGAAAAAGGGGGAGCCGCGACTGGTCCGTCGCCGGTCGACCGACGGAAGACGGGCAGCAAGCATCACCTCATCTGCGATGGCAAGGGCACCCCGCTGCACGTCATCACGACCGCCGCCAACGTCAACGACGTCACCCAGACGCTCGACCTCGTCGACGGCATCCCGCCCGTCGCCGGACGACCTGGCCGGCCCCGAAGGCGGCCTGAGTGCCTTTTGGGCGACAAGGCGTACGACTCGAAGGCTGTGCGCGGTGAGCTGCGACGCCGCCGCATCCGGGCGGTGATCTCCCGCAAGGGCACCCCGAACATCAAGGGCCTGGGCAAGCTCCGCTACGTCGTCGAGCAGACCTTCGCCCTGCTCCACCAGTTCAAACGCCTCGCGGTCCTCTGGGAACGACGTCTCGAACTCCATGACGCCTTCCTCTCATTGGCTTGCAGTCTCATTTGCTGGAGACGCCTTAGGAAGGTTGGATCATGATCGTGTTACGAGCTCTTAGGGAGGTCCTGGCCTCGCCCTTTCACCGACGAGCCCGTCCGAGAGCGTGATCGCTACCTGACGTCGACGTAGTCGCCGGCGGCTGTCGAGGCGGCGGTGGTGGTGTTGGTGACGAAGGAGAAGCGGTAGTACCCGTCGGCCGTCGCGGTGGTGGTGGTCTTGAGCGCGCCACCGGTGCCGCTCGTGACCTTCCTGACGGTGGTGTAGGTGTTGCTTCCCTTCTTGCGGTACTGGAGCAGCACCCCCTGCCCTGTGTAGCCGGCGTACGTGCCGTCGTTCCAGTTGGCACGCTTCAGGCTTCCTGTGACCGTGATGGTCTTGCCCTTCTTCACCGGCTCCGGGGTGGCGTTGGCGGTCAGCTGGGACGCCTTCTTGATCCGGGTGGTGGCAACGTCGTCGTTGTAGCTGGCGTTGGCGTAGAGGTCGTACCCGCCGAGGAACAGCTTCCAGGTTCCTGCGACACCGTTGTGCTTCAGATCGGACGCGGCATTGAGGTGGAAGACGGCCTTGCAGGCGTAGACGCCGGTCCGGGTCGTCGACTCGGTGCAGGTGGGGTCGTCATCGGTGCCCAGGGATCCCGTGATGGTGTCCGTGCTTGAGCTGTCCGTGCCCTGCCAGAGGAAGGCTTCCGTGAGGGCGACCCCGCTGGAACTGGTGGCCGTGTACGTCACGGTGACGGACTTCTTGGTGGTGGTGCCCAGAACGGTGTCCTTGCCGCCGTTGATGACGGCCTTGGAGAAACTGATGTTGCCCAGCTTGGTGTCGGGGTGGACGGACCGGGCGCCGAAGGAGCCGAGTGTCGCCGCCGCACCCGGACGCTCCGCCGCCAGGGCGGCTGCCGGAAGGCAGAGCGCGGACAGGGCGACGGCGGAGGGAAGGGCTACCGACATGGCACGTATACGCATTGAATCTCCGTAAGGTCGAGAGCAGCCGCCGGAGGTCTCCGAGCAGGCATGCTGGGCGCGTGCGGCGCACAGGTTTCCATGCGCACGGTACGTCGCGCGGCCCCAGGCTCCGCATCCGTGAAACTACGCAGTTCACCACGGGTGTCTACGGCAACACCCGCCCCGCAGGCCGCGTCGGCCTCGACGAACCTGGTGCCTGTGGTGAGCTCGACCGGTCACGGTGCGCGATCGACTCCGTCCGTGTCCGGGCGGCAAAAAAGGGGGGCCAAGCGCATGAGCGTCGACGCGCTGCGATACTGCCCCGATGATCACCGTGCCTACTGCTGCGCTGGATTCCTTGTACGGGCTCGCGTTCGGCGACGCCTTCGGCGACCGCTGGTTCGCCATCCTGCGCCGAGACGGTTCGGCAGCCCTGGAGGCGCGGACGCTGCCCCCGGAACCGCTGTGGCGGTGGAGCGACGACACTGCCCAGGCGCTCGAACTCGTACGGGAACTCGCCGAGGGCGACGGCACCGTCGACCAGGACCGCCTCGCCCTGCGCTTCGCGGCAGCCTACGCCGACGACACGCACCGCGGCTACGGAGCCTCGATGCATGACGTGCTCCGCCGGATCGGCGCGGGCGAGCCCTGGCAGGAGGTGGTCACCGGACAGTTCTGCGGCCAAGGCTCCTGGGGCAACGGCGCAGCCATGCGCGCCGCCCCGCTCGGCGCCTGGCACGCCGACGACCTCGATGCGGTCGCTGAGCAGGCCGCCCGCCAGGGCGCGGTCTCACACCACCACCCGGAGGCGGTCGCCGGGGCGGTGGCGGTCGCCCTCGCCGCGGCGCTGGCAACGCGCAGCCGGGGCGGGCCTGCCCCGGCACGGCCGGACTTCCTCCGGGCAGTCGCCGAACAGCTCCCCGACAGCGACGTCCGGTCGGGTGTGCGGGTCGCGGCCCGGATGCCGGAGCGCACCTCGGTCCGGCACGCTGCGGAGGTTCTGGGCTCCGGCTACCGCATGTCAGGGCCCGACACGGTCCCGTACGCCCTGTGGTGCGCGGCGGGGCACCTCGACGACCTGCAGGAAGGCCTGTGGTGCACGGTCGCCGGGCGCGGTGACATCGACACCACCTGCGCCATCGCGGGCGGGGTGATCGCCGCCCGCACGGGCGTCGCTGCCCTCCCCCCTGCCTGGCACGCGGCCCGTGAACCGCTGCCCCCGGTCGTGACGGAGTAACGGGCCGACCTGCGACTGTTCTTGGGGCGTGTTGGCCTGTGGGTCCGGCCGGCCGTGGCACGGACGAGCTCCTGCTCGGTGCTGGGTCGTGCCGGGTAGGCCGCTCGGCCGCGCGAGCCTGTCTGTTCTTCCCACACCAGAAAACGCGCGCGAATGCCTCCATGTCCCCGCACCCCCGCACTCACCGACCAAGATCGATCGCAGGTCGGTCCATTAGGGTCGGGGACATGACATCACCTCTTGCCGCCAGTGCCTTCGACTCGCTCCGCCTCGATGCCGTGCGCGACCAGGAGGGGCTGCGCCGGGCCTACGGACTCCCCGGCGACGCGGCCGTGCGCAAGCAGATGACAGAACTCACCGAACAGACCCGGCGGTTGATCGGTTGCTCACCGCTGGTCCTGGTCGCCAGCGCGGATGCCGAGGGCAACTGTGACGTTTCCCCGCGCGGCGGCCCCGCAGGCTTCGTAGCCGTCTTGGACGCACGGACGGTGGCGATACCGGACGCGACCGGCAACAAGCGCCTGGACACCCTGCAGAACGTCGTCACCACCGGACGGGCCGGGCTGCTGTTCGTCATCCCGGGGCGCACCACGACGCTCAGGGTGAACGGCCGGGCCTGCGTCTCCACCCGCCCGGAGCTGCTGTCACAGCTGACCGCCGTGGGCAAGCCGCCGGCCGGCGCGCTGGTGCTGGGGATCGAGGAGGTCTACCCGCACTGCCCCAAGTCGCTCCTGCGCAGCGGGGCCTGGAAGCCGGAGCAGTGGCTGCCGGCGGACGCCCAGCCGACCTCGGCCGAGGTGACGCTGGCCCAGCTGCGGATGCCGGAGCTGACGATCGCCGACATCGAGCAGGCGGAGGCGGACTCGCTGAAGTACCGGTACGAGTAACGGGCCGACCGATGAGTGCTGAACCACCGCCCGCCGAACCCCCGGACCGTCGATGTGGCGGCCGGCGCGGCCTCGGACGACAGAAGGCAGTTCGAAGGGCCGCAGCAAGGTGGGCGCACCATGGGTGGAATTCCTCAAACGCGGTCCCCGGCGTGTTCCGAAGTCGGTATCGCTTCGTGCTCGCCGAGCAGCCGGCGTCTCGTCGTCCGCTGGGAATACCGACCCGAACTCCACGACACTTTCTTCTCGTTGGGCCTCGGCCTCATCCGCTGGAGCAGATCGAAGAAGCGCCGTTCATTATCGTGTCACAAGCCCTGAACGGCGAGCCGACGTACCTGATCACGAATATCCGGAGCCTGCTTATTCCGCACCGAACCGCGGGGTAGTCTGAACCGTCTGGTTCTTCGTGCCATCCCTTGATGGTTCAGCAGGACAGGAGTGATTGCGATGCCCATGCCGGCCCACCCGCCGAAAAACCCATCAAGCCCCTTTGCGTCCTTCGGCGGTCACCATGTCGGTATCCGCGTTCCCGATTACGACGCGGCGAAGGTCTGGTACACGGAGAAGCTGGACTTCCGAGTGCTCCAGGAGTGGCCCTACGGTGAGCTGCAGCTCGCATACCTCTGCCCGCCCAACGATGACAACTTCCATGTGGAACTGCTGGCCGGACCGGTGCCCTTCCCGAACGAGGTCCTCGACGACCTCGGAGCCAGCCTGCAGCACGGCGGCTACCAGCACATGTGCGTCCATGTCGACGATGTCGACGAGGCATGCGCCGAGCTCGCCGGCCGTGGCGTCGACCTTATCGGTGAACCTTTCGAGATCGAGGACATCAGCCGGCGACTGGCGTTCTTCCGTGACCCGTGGGGCAACATGATCGAACTGTCGCAGAAGCTGCCCGGCGCTGGTTCCTGATCAGCCTCACAACGTCGGCATCCGCGCACACGGCGTCGTCCACGATCACGGCCGAGTGCTCGCGGCCTCTCGAACGGCCGAGTCATCACATGGTTCAGCGGCCGTTTCTGCGGGTCGGCAAGCCGAGGCGTGCTCGATGACGGCCTCGAAGAGGAGAAGTCCCTGATCCACCAGCTCCTCCCTCGAAGTGTCCAGAACTCCGTTGAACCAGCTCAGCAGCATTTCGCTGACCGCGCCCACGATGGCTACGGACAGGGTGGCGGTGTCGATCCGGGAATCGTGAAGTCTTTCCCTCAGGAGGGAGTCCACCAGGCCGCTCGTGCGCTGCAGGCCCAGACGTCGTTCGTGTGCTGTGAGGGGACCGGCACCCAGGGATTCCGCGAGCTTGACCCGCCCTTTTCTCGGATCTTGCAGCGGAAGTCCGACGATGATGTCGATCATGTTCCGCGCCCGGTCGCGCAGCGGCTGGTCCGTGCCGATCGCCTCGGCGCACCGGGCGATCTGTTCCTCGTAGATGTCTCTCATGAGCGCTGCCATGAGATCGTCGAGGGAGGAGAAGCTCTCCGCGAAGTACCTGTCCTTCAGTCCGGCGTGGCGGAGTACCGCACGGATCGACGTGTGGGCGTATCCCTGGCTGGAGAAGAGTTCGAGACCGCTTTCCATGAGGCGCCGACGGCGGAGCGATGTGCGCTGTTCCGCCGTGGCTCCGCCATATGTCCTCATGATGTGCCACCTCTCCTTGAGGCGTCGTCCCGCCCATGGTGCGATGTCGCACACCGTGGTCCGGTCTGCCGACCGTGATGCCCACGGGCGTCGTGTGAGGCTCTGAGCCGTCGGTCCGGCCTTGCCCCGTCGGGCGGCGACCCATGTTTTTCACTTACATTCTGCCCATCTGGTGACAGGCTACCCCAGATGGGGGTAATGTCGCATTTATTCAGTCGTAAACCGTGCAAGCGCTCCTCGCGAGGCCGGTACCGGCCGCCAGGGGCGTCGCAGATGTGGCCCGCCCGCAGGTTCGACCTGCCGGGCCGCAGCGTAGGAAAGTCACGACCGGTGGCGGCCCGCGTGCCGCGCTGAGCACTCCTGTGCCCGCTGGTCACCCGCTTATCGAACACCACGGCAGTGCTGTGGTCCCAAGGCCATGCCGTGGGGAGAGTTCACCATGGATTCCGACCATCTGTTCATCGGCGGACGCTGGGTGCACGCGTCCGGAGATCGCGTCATCAATGCCGTATCCGCGAGTACCGGCGATCACCTCGGTGCGGTACCGGACGGTACCCAGGACGACATCGACCGGGCGGTCGGGGCCGCTCGTGCCGCATTCGACACACCGACCGGCTGGGCCTCCTGGGGCGCCGAACATCGCGCGGCCGCGATGATCCGTCTCGCTGATGCGCTCGATGCCAGGACGGCGGCGACGTCCGCCGCCGTCAGCGCGCAGAACGGCATGCCCATCACGGTGGCCCGCTCCGTCGAAGGTGTGGTGCCGTCGGCCCTGCTGCGCTATTACGCGGGTCTGGCCGGCAGCATGCCGCACGAGGAACTGCGTACCGGACTGCCTCGTGGCAGCACCCTGGTCCGCCGGGAACCCGTAGGCGTCGTAGCCGCCATCATGACCTGGAACTTCCCTCAGACCATCGCCTTCTTCAAGATGGCGCCGGCTCTGGCGGCCGGTTGCGTGCTCGTCCTCAAGCCGGCGCCGGAGACGGTCCTCGACTCGGTGCTGCTGGCGGAGGCGGTCGCGGAAGCGGGCATCCCCGACGGCGTGATCAACATCGTTCCGGGCGGCCGCGACACCGGCGCGTATCTGGTCTCCCACCCTGGCATCGACAAGGTGTCGTTCACCGGATCCACCAGAGCGGGGCGCCAAGTGGCTGCCGTGTGCGCCGAGTTGCTGCGGCCGGTGACCCTGGAGCTGGGAGGCAAGTCCGCCGCCGTCGTCCTCGACGACGCCGACCTTGCCGCGAACGCAGAGCAGTTCTTCATGGCCACGCTGCCGAACAACGGTCAGACCTGTTACGCGAGTACCAGGATCCTGGCCTCCCGCGGCAGGTATCGGGAAGTGGTCGAGTTCTGTACGGCGATGGCCCGTGACGCCGTCGTCGGTGACGCGCTCGACCCCGGCACCCAGATCGGCCCGCTCGTCAGCGAGCGCCAGCGCGAACGTGTGCTGGGTTACATCAAGACCGGCCGCAACGAGGGCGCCCGGCTCACCACCGGAGGAGGCCGGCCGTCCGGACTCGATCGAGGCTGGTTCGTCGAACCCACCGTATTCGCCGACGTCGACAACTCATCGACCATCGCGCAGGAAGAGATCTTCGGCCCGGTCCTCACGGTCATGCCCTACGACGGCGAGGACGAGGCAGTGCGCCTGGCGAACGAGTCGGCCTACGGCCTCGCCGGCACCGTCTGGACCACGGACCTGGACCACGGTGCCCAGGTGGCCCGCCGTTTCCGGACCGGCACCGTCGGGCTCAACGGCTATCTGCCCGACATCACCTCCCCCTACGGAGGCTGGAAGGCCAGCGGACTCGGCAGCGAACTGGGGCCCGAGGGGCTTCAGGCATACCAGCAAGTCCAGTCGATCTACCACCCCTGATGCGACAGTCGGCATCCGTCGCCCGGCTCGGGCGAGTCGGGCGACGGATGCTCGCCGGGCGAGGAAACCAGCATGACTTCCACCGGAACCGAAGGATTCGACTACGTCATCGTGGGAGCCGGCAGCGCCGGTTGTGTGCTCGCAGACCGCCTGAGCCGCGACGACCGCGTCCGCGTGCTGCTCCTCGAAGCGGGCGGCCCCGACACCGACGAACTCATCCACATCCCGGCCGCGCTCGGAATGCTCTTCGGATCGCACACCGACTGGAGCTACCGGACGGTCGAACAGCCCGGGCCGGACCGCACCTTCTTCTGGCCCCGCGGCAGAACACTGGGCGGCTCGTCGTCCACCAACGTCATGATCTACACCCGGGGCAACCGGCACGACTACGACGGCTGGCGTGACGAGCACGGTGCGAAAGGCTGGGGCTACGACGACGTCCTGCCGTATTTCGTGAAGTCCGAGTCGAACCGCCGCCTCGGCGAGCCCTACCACGGTTCGGACGGACCCCTGCACGTCGAGGACCGTACCTACACGCACGAACTCTCACGGTCCTGGCTGGACGCCGCCGTGGAATGGGGACTGGACCGCAACGACGACTTCGCGGGTGCGTCCCCGGCCGGTGCCGGCCTGTACCAGGTGACATGCCATCACGGGCGACGGTGGTCCGCGGCCGACGCCTATCTGCGTCCGGCCCTCGGCCGGCCCAATCTCACGGTACGCACCGGCGCCATGGCAACGAAGGTCACACTCGACGGATCACGCGCGGCGGGCGTCACCTATCTGCAGGACGGACAGGAGCGGGCGGCCCACGCCGACAGGGAGATCCTGCTCTGCGGCGGATCCATCAACTCGCCGCAGCTGTTGCTCCTGTCGGGCATAGGCGATCCCGACGAACTGCACGCCGTGGGGATAGACGTCCGTGTCCCCCTGCCGGGAGTCGGGCGGAACCTGCAGGACCATTTGATGACTCCCGTCGTGTGGGAGACCCGGAACTCCACCGACGTCGTCCGGGACCTGCTCACCCCGGACAACCTCGAACGGTGGCGCGCCCACGGCGACGGGCCCTTCGCCTCCAACTACGGCGAGGTCGGCGCGTTCCTCAACGTCACGGACGGCACCAGCCGACCTGACGTCCAGCTGCTGGGAGGGGCCACTGCGCTCATTCTCAGTGGTGAGGTGGTACCTGACCGGCCGGTGTTCACGATGAACTGCTGCACCCTGAACCCGCATAGCCGCGGCACCGTCCGTCTCGCGTCGGCCGATCCGCAGGCCCCACCGCTGATCGATCCCCGGTACTTCGACGTACCCGCGGATGTGTCGGTCATGGTCGCCGGACTCCGAGCGGTCATGGGCATCGCCCACCGCGCACCGTTCGCCGCATACCTGGCACGGTCGTACCTGCCGGCCAGTGACGACCTGAGCCGTCTGGGCGGCATGGACGACGACACGGCTCTCGAAGAGCACGTCCGCAGGTGGAGTGCCACGTCATATCACCCAGTGGGCACCTGTGCCATGGGAACCGGAGACGACTCCGTCGTCGATCCGGACCTGGAGGTGTACGGAGTCGAGCGACTCCGTGTCGTCGACGCCTCGGTCATGCCGACCGTCATCAGCGGAAACACCAACGCACCCACGATCATGATCGCCGAAAAGGCGGCCGAGCGGATCGTGGGCAGCCGCTGAAGCCTCGAGCGGTTGCGCCGGCGGTAAGCGTCACCGGCCGTCATCCGCAGTGCCGGCGGACAGCTTGCCGGCACGGTCAACCCTGGGCAATCCACTCGCGCGAAACCCTGCTCCCGTAGGCGGCGCAAGGACCTTCCGGTATCGGGGCGGGCGGAGGCTGCCCGCGCAGGCCGTGCGCTGTGTTCGGGGCGTTGGCGGTACATCAACACCGCGTTCATGCTGCAAGACGGCGCCGGCGCACGCTGGGGAGCCCTCGGGGTATCCGGTGACGCCACTCCTGGTCGGCGGAAGCCGCCGAACTGCTCCGATAGCATGTTCGAACTCGCGATGACTACCGTGATCGCTTTTTGCCCGTTCAACCCCTATCGAATAAATCGGCCAGACGATTGATATCTAGAGCGTCGCAGGTGTTTTCGCGAATGGACGGCAGAGCTGCGTTGGCCGTGTGGCGTCGACGGCGAGCCTTGCTGTGGGTAGCCGTGGCTGCGGCGGCTCTTGGATTCCTCATCACACTGGAGATCGCCGCACGCCGCTACGGTCAACCGGGGCCGATCACCAGCCAGGTGGAAGGGCTGATATTCACCCCGAAGCCGGGACCGCTGTACGGCGGTATGGCGTTGATGATGGTGGTGCTCACCTGGCGGCAACGGTTCATCGCGGCTGGTGCCGCCATCGGTATCGACGTGGTCTTCGCTCTGGTGCGGTGGGCTGTCGACGCCAGGACGACCGACGGTCATCTCTTCGGTAGCGGAGCGTTGTGGGTGATGCTGGGCTGTGCGGTCCTCGCCGTCACGCGCCGCACCGGCGCCGAACGCGTCCTGCTGTTGAAGGGCGTCGGGCTGGGCCTGCTCCTGGTGGCCGGCCGCAAGACCGGCGATAGTTGGCTGCTCATCACCTCCAAGGCCCGCCCGGCGGTGCTCGATCAGTACGTGGCAACCGCCGATCACGCGCTGGGCAACCCGTCGTGGCTGGTGGGCCGGATGGTCAGGGGCACCGGTCCGATCGGCACGCATCTTCTCCACCTGGTCTACGCCCAGCTTGCGGTGGCCGCGGTCGTCGTCGCGCTGTACCAGCTGCGCAGCGTGGCGGTCGAGCGCCGCTTCCCGCGCCATCATCTGGTGCGCACCTTCCTGGTGATCGGCCTCCTCGGACCGGGCGTTTACATGCTTTTCCCGGTGGTCGGACCGGTGTTCGCCTACGGCCCGGGCGCCTCGGGCACCGGCGGCGTGCACTGGGCGGTGGCCAATCTGTGGCCGGACACGCCGCCTCCGGTCAACATCCCGCACCCGATCCGATACGACGGGATCACCCCCCGAAACTGCATGCCCAGCCTGCACACGGCGTGGGCCACCGCGATCTTCATTCACTCCCGCAGGGCCCCACGGCTTCTGCGGTTCGCGGGCGCGTTCTGGCTGATCGCCACGCTCGGCGCAACGCTGGGATTCGGCTACCACTACGGCGCGGATCTCGTCGCCGGCGTGGTGTTCGCGCTCACGATCGAGGCGGCGCTGCGCTCGTTCGACCGTGGCTGGGACCGGCCAGGAATCCAGCTGGTCGTCTACGGCGCTACGGTCTTTGCCGCGCTCTTGGTGTCGTACCGCTGTCTGCCGATGGAGATGGCCGGACATCCGTGGGTGTTCGGGCCATTTCTCCTTCTGGCGATGACCTCAGTGGTCTACGGCTACCTGCGGACCACCAGACAGTGGGAGCCGACGGCCGTACCGGCGCGGCAACCGGAACCGCGACTCGAACCCGTTTGAGTCCTTTCGCCTCGGGTTGCGCCTGAGCTCTCGGAGCACGGCCCGGACGAGGAGTGCTCCGCAGGGACGCCCAGGACCTGGCCCTCGGCGTCACCGATCGGTGGACGAGCGGGCACCGATGCGGACCGGTCATGGGCCGACGGAGCTGGTCCTGGGCATGACCGGGGACACACGGCACGGGGCACGGGGCGGTCAAAGTACATATGGTGTGAGTGGCGATTCAGTCATTTGTCCATGCAGACGAGTGTTCCGTGACGGAAGAGCAGCAGACGCCCGAGTTGCCCGGCGTACTTGGAGCAGGGCAGGCCGCGGACCTGCCGTACCAGCAGTCCGCCCTGGACGCCGCTCGCGCCGTGGCGCAGGGCGCCGCACTGATGGCCGCAGTGCTGGGCGCGGCGGGTCTGTCCGGCTGGATCCTCGGCATCGACATCCTGAGGCGCGTGCCCGGGGCCGACGCGGCCATGAACGCGAACACCGCCGTGGCTCTGCTGGCACTCGGCGTCTCTGTGTTCCTGGTGGCTCGCAGACGTGTCGCCCCCTGGATGATCACCGCGGCGCGTGCGGGCGCAGCCCTGGCTGCCTTGATCAGCGGGCTCACCCTGGTGGAGTACGTGACCGGGGCGGGCCTCGGCATCGACGAGCTGCTCTTCAAGGACGAGAGGGCGAGGGTGGCGGCAGAGGTGCCTGGGCGGATGGCACCGAACACGGCTGTGGCACTGATGATCGGGGGAGTGGCGGCCCTGTGTGCGAGCACGTCCCGACTACCCGCCTGGACGAGTCAGGTCCCGGGCCTGGCCGTCCTCACGCTGGGAATGCTGCGCCTGTACGGGTTCGCGTACGCCGTACCCGAACTCGAACGGTTCGGTCCCTACAAGGGCATGGCCCTGTACACCGGGGTGGCTCTGGTCATGCTGGGGATCGCTGTGTTCCTCGCCCGGCCGGACCGGGGCCTGGCCGGACTGCTCATGAATGCGGGCACCACAGGCGTGCTGGGACGCCGGCTGTTCGCCACCGTCCTGGTGGTGCCTCCGGTACTGGGCGGACTCGTTCTGGCCGGTGAGGACGCGGGCCTGTTCGGAATGCGTCTGGGTACCGCGCTGCTGGTGTGCGGGCATGTGGCTGTGTTCACCACGGTCGTCTTCGCGACGTTGGCCGTGGGGCGCCGGATGGAGGTGGCGCACTTCCGTGCCGAATGGCAGGTGCGGCAGAACGCACTGGTGCAGGCGTTCATGGACCACACACCTGCGGTGGTGTTCATCAAGGATCTGGAGGGTCGCTTCCTGGCGGTCAACACGACGTTCGAGAAGAGCCTGGGCCTGTCCCGTGAACAGGTACTGGGCCGCCGGGACGAGGATGTCATGGCGCCCGACCTCGCGCTTCAGGCACGGACCGCAGACCGTGCCATGCTGGCACGGGGCACCGCCGTGCAGCGGGAGGAGCTTCTCGCCCTGCCGGGAGGCCCACGGGACGTCCTCACCTCCTTGTTCCCGCTCAACACCCCGTCCGGCGAGCACTACGCCGTGTGCGGCGTGGTCACCGACATCACCGAACGAGTCGCGGCGCAGCGCGAGGTCCGGCGGGCCAACCGACGCTTCCTCGCGCTGCTGGAATCGGCCCCCGACGCCCTGCTGATCACGGACGGCCATGGCGTCGTCGTCATGGCCAACGCCCAGGTGCAACGATTGTTCGGCCATGCGCCGGACGACCTCGTCGGGACGCAGGTGGTCGATCTGGTGCCCCCACCGCGACGCCGACGGCACAGCGCTCTGCTCCGCGCCTACCTGCGGCAGGCGGACCCGAAACCGATCGTCCTGGACAGGGGCCTGTACGGGCTGCACAGCGACGGGGGTGAGTTCCCCGTCGAGGTGAGCGTCAGCAGTCTCCAGGCCGAACAGGAGACGCGGGTGTTCCTGACCGTGCGGGACATCACCGAACGCAGACAGGCCGAGGCCGAACGCGCCGAACGCTACGAGGAGCACCGACGTATCGCCCACACCCTGCAGCACAGCCTCATGGGCGAGCCGTCCCGGTTGCCGTACCTGCCCAGCGCCCACCGGTACCTGGCGTCTGTCCAGGACCCCGGGGTCGGCGGCGACTGGTTCGACGTCATCCCCCTGGACGGGGACCGTACCGGCGTCGTCGTCGGCGACGTGATGGGCCGGGGCCTGGAGGCGGCCGCCGTGATGGGCCAGCTGCGCGCGGCCTCCCACGCGCTGGCCCGCACGGGCATATCGCCCAGCCGGCTCATGACCGGGCTGGACGCCTTCGTCGGCGACCTGGCGGACCAGCTCGTCACCTGCGTCTACCTGGTGATAGACCAGCGCGCCCACGAGATCACCCTGTGTTCGGCCGGGCACCCGCCGGTCATCGTCCTGCCTCCTGACGGGCCCGCCCGCCTACTCCGGACACCGGTCGGAGTACCGCTGGGAGTCAACGATTCGTGCGGCCCAGGGGTGCCGTTCCGGCAGACGACCCAGCCACTGCCGCCGGGGAGCACTCTCGCGCTCTACACCGATGGACTGGTCGAAAGACCCGGCACCGACATCGACGCCCAGATCGACATTCTCGCCCACACTCTCTGGGTCGCCCTGAAGGGCGCTCCCACGGATCCGAAGACCCTCGACCAAGCCGCGGACCGGCTGGTCAGAACCCTCCTTCCGGACACCGCCGCGCACGACGACGACGTGACGCTGCTGCTGGTCGGGCTGCCCGAGCCCCACGGCGAAGGATCCCGCGGTACGCGTGCCTGCCCCGGTGAGGGCGGTGCTGTCGGCTCAAAGTGACCAAAATATGTACATTTGAGTAATAAGAGCCACGACTGTCAGGCGTGCGGCGCTCGCGCCCGTGCTTTCAGAGACCTCGCAGGCGAGGGCACTATGTTGGACTTGAGTGCGCCGATCGTGGTCACGTTCCTCGTGTACGTGGCCGTCATGATCGGAACAGGTGTCTGGGCCTACCGTCGCACTCACACCTTCGCCGATTTCGCCCTGGGCGGCCGCAGACTCGGCGCTTTCGTCGCCGCCCTGTCGGCGGGAGCCAGCGACATGTCCGGCTGGCTGTTCCTCGCGTTTCCCGGAGCGGTGTACGCGGCCGGTGTCGGCGCCAGCTGGATCGCGGTCGGTCTGGTGCTCGGCACCTACTTGAACTGGCTGTTCGTCGCGCCGAGGCTGCGCACCTACACCGAGCGCGCGGGGAACGCCGTGAGTCTGTCGGCCTATCTCGAAGAGCGGTTCGAGGACCGCACCCGGATGCTTCGGATGGTCTCGGCGGTGGTCACGCTTGTGTTCTTCACCGTCTACGTCGCCAGCGGGCTGGTGGCCGGTGGCCTGCTGTTCGGACATATCTTCGATGTCGGGTTCAGGCTGGGAGTGGCTCTGACCGCCCTGGTGATCGTCATCTACTCGTGCCTGGGCGGCTTCCTCGCCGTGAGCCTGACCCACGTGATGCAGGGCACGCTGATGTTCCTCGCCCTGCTCGTGCTCCCCGTCGTCGGCATCGGGGCGCTCGGCGGCTTCGGGGCGCTGCGGGACACCCTCAACAGCAGGGCACCCGACCTGCTCGACATGGGTGCGAAGGTCGACCTCCTGGGCGGACGGTGGTCGGCGAGCGGATCCCTCGGTGCCGTCGCGGTCGTCTCGCTGCTCGCCTGGGGCCTCGGTTATTTCGGTCAGCCGCACATCCTGGCCCGTTTCATGGGCATCCGCAGCACCGGCGCCATCCCCACGGCCCGCCGTATCGAAACCGGGTGGGTCATCATCGTGCTCGCCGGCGCCACACTCGTCGGCCTGGTGGGGATCGCACAGACCGGCACGCCGCTCCACGACCCGCAGACGGTGTACATCGGCCTGAGCCGGGCACTGTTCGATCCCTGGGGTGCCGGGGTGATGCTGATCGCCGTCCTGGCCGCGATCATCTCGACCGCGGACAGCCAGCTCCTCGTGTCGTCCGTCGCTCTCACGGAGGACGTCTACCGCGCCTTCTTCAATCGGCGTGCCTCGGACAGGGCGCTGGTGTGGGCCGGTCGTGCCGCCGTCGTCGTCGTGACCCTGGTGGCCTTCGTGATCGCGCTCAGGGGCGGCGGGCTGCTGGGCATCGTGGCCCATGCCTGGGCCGGATTCGGGGCGGCCTTCGGGCCGGTCGTCCTGCTCTCGCTGTACTGGCCGCGCATGACCTGGGCGGGTGCCATGGCCGGGATCGTGTCGGGTGCGGCCACGGTGCTGCTGTGGAAGGAGATCAATCCGCTGCTCGGCCCCTTCGCATCGGGCATCTACGAAATGGTTCCTGGCGTCCTGGTCGCCACGGCGGCCGCGCTGGTGTTCGGCAGGTTCGTCGGGCGGCCTCCGAAACGGGCCTTCTGGCGGATACCGGGCGGTGGCGTGAGCCGGCTGATGCTCGCGCCGTTCCTCACGCACGCGCCGGTCGGCATCGCCGTGCTCGACACCGACCTGCGGTACGTCTGGGTGAACGAGCCGCTCGACCGTGAGATCCCGTTCGAACGGCGGCTGGGGCGGCGGATGGGGGAACTGCTGCCGAAGGCGGAGGCCGAGGCTTTCGAGGAGAAGATGCGCCGGGTCCTGGACACCGGCGCTCCGGTGATGGACTACGAGTACCGCGGACCCAGCCGGACGGACTCCGACAGCAGCCGCGCCATCTCCGCCTCCTTCTTCGCCATGAAGGACCGCCACGGCCGGAACGTGGGTGTCTGGTACATGGTCATCGACGTCACCGAGCGCTGGCGGGCCCAGGAACGCCTGGCCCTGCTCAACGCCGCCGCCGCCCACATCGGCAGCACCCTGGACGTGACGCGGACCGCGCAGGAGCTGGCTGACGACGCCGTGCCGGCCGTGGCCGACTTCGTCGCCGTCGACCTGCTGGACTCGGTCATGAGAGGCGGGGAACCGGCACCCGGGCCGGTCGGGCTGTCGCCCGTCATCCGGCGCGCGGGGCAGCAGTCGGTGCGTGAGGGCTGCCCCGAGGCGACCCTGACCGTGGGGGAGACGGTCCGGCGCGCACCCGCGTCCCCCGTGACCCGATGTCTGCTGGAGAGCAGGACTCTCGTGGAACGGACCCTGGACCACACCACCAGTCCGTGGGTGACCGAGGACGAGTCGCTGGGCGCCTCCATCCGCGATTACGACGCCCGCTCGGTGATGGTGGTTCCGGTGCGGGCGCGCGGCGTCACCCTGGGCGTGGCGACGTTCGCCCGGTCGCGGAGGCTGGGCCCGTTCGAGGAGGACGACGTACGTCTCGCCGAGGAACTCGTCTCCCGCGCGGCGGTGTGCATCGACAACGCGCGCCGCTTCACCCGCGAGCGCGCCGCGGCCCGTTCCATGCAGCGCTACCTGTTGCCGCAGGAACTGACCGGAGGGTCCGCCCTGGAGGTGGCCTCGTGGTACCTCCCGGCGGGTGCCCCCAGTGGTGTGGGCGGCGACTGGTTCGACGTGATTCCGCTCTCCGGAGCACGGGTCGCACTGATCGTGGGGGACGTGGCCGGGCACGGCATCAACGCCGCAGCCACCATGGGGCGCCTGCGCACCGCCGTGCGCACGCTCGCCAACCTCGACCTGCCCCCGGACGAACTGCTGGCCCACCTGGATGACCTGGTCATCGGTCTCATGGGCGTGCACGACAGCGACGCCTCGACGGCGGCCGAGGACGAGGCCGCCGGCACCGCGTTCATGGGCGCCACCTGCCTGTACGCCGTCTACGACCCGGTCAGTGGCCGGTGCACCCTGGCCCGCGCGGGTCACCTCCCACCGATGATCGTCCGTCCCGGCGGCGGCGCCGACATCCTGGACCTGCCCGCCGGACCGCCCCTCGGCCTCGGCTACCTCCCCTTCCAGTCCGTCGAACTGAAGCTGGCCGAAGGCAGCCTCATCGCGCTCTACACAGACGGCCTCATCGGGTCCTTCGGCCGGGACATCGACGTCGGGCTCTCCCGGCTCGGCGATGTCCTCGGGGCGCCCCGGCCGACACTGGAGGAGATCGGCCGCACGGTGATCGACGACCTGCCCGTCAATCCGCCGTCCGACGATGCCGCCCTGCTCCTCGCCCGCACTCGGGTCCTGGCCCACGACCGGTTCGTCTCCTGGGACCTGCCCAGCGATCCGGCCGCCGTCGCACACGCCCGCACACTCGCCGCCCAGCAGCTGACGGAGTGGCGCATACCCGATCTGACGTTCACCACGGAACTCATCGTCAGCGAACTGGTCACCAACGCCATCCGCCACGCGTCCGGACCGATCGGTCTCCGCCTGATCCGGGACCGCAGCCTGATCTGCGAGGTCTCCGACACCAGCAGCACCTCGCCACGCCTGCGCCATGCCCGGACCACCGACGAGGGAGGACGGGGCCTGCTGATCGTGGCCCAGCTCGCCCGCCGGTGGGGCACCCGCTACACCACGAACGGCAAGATCATCTGGACGGAGCAGGTTATTCCGGCCGACACCGTTGCCTAGTGCGGTGCCCTGGCCCGGATGGTTTTGCCGGGGTGACGCGCCGACGGCTTCCGCTCTGGTTCGAGGCAGGGACATCCGGCGTCGCCACTGTGCCTGCCGGAGAGCAGGACGGCAGCCAAGTGAAGGGGGCGGGTGCGTGGAAGCGAGAGCCACAAGGGGTGCGGTTGTCGACGAGTCGGTGTCGTCCGGCGCGTCCGGCTCGCCCTGTCCGGTCTGGTTGTCCTGCTGATCGTGGTCCGCCTCCGGGAACGAGAGCACAGGGGGCTCGAACTCGATCATGTCCGGCCTGATGGCAGCATCAGCACTCTCCATCGGTGTTCACCGTCGGGTCGGATGGCACGTGTGCGTGCGGTTCCGGGTCCGGATGTGGAAGATCACCGGCCCTACCGTGCTGAACGCGGCAGCCCAGAGGAGCCCGAGGGCGAGGTGTCCCCAAAGGGCCGTGCGGCCGAAGTAGCCGCCGACGGCGAACTGCATGGGGCCGAAGGACGGGAACCACTGCAGGACGGGCTTGTTGGCGAGCGGGTTTCCCAGGGGGTTCTGCAGGAAGGTGTCCATCAGCCCGACCATGATGATCAGGAAGAAGCCCTCCAGATCCCGCTTGACCAGGACGCCGAGGAGGAGTCCGAGGGCACCGTAGGTGAGGGCGATGACCGCGAATCCAGCGAGCGTGGCGAACCAGCCGGCGGCCGTCGGTCGTCAGAAGAAGAGGATGGCCAGGGCCGTGTAGAGAGTTCAAGGGCGAGCGGTGGCAGCTGTTCGGCAAGTCGGTGGACACCCGTAGGGAGTTCGGTCCACTGCAGAAGTGAGCCGACGGGGGCGGTCCCGGCCGATGCCCTGACACCGGAGGACCGCCCTCGCCCCGTCACCGGAGACCGGAGTGCTCAGACGGCGTTCAATCCTCCGTCCACCACGAGGCTCTGTCCGGTGATGTAGGAGGCGCGGTCGGAGAGCAGGAAGGTGACGGCTGCGGCCACCTCCCAGGCGGTTCCCTGACGTCCGAGCGGTATGCGGCTGAACGAGGCGGAACGCGACGCCCGCCGGGTCGAGGCCTGGCGGCCCATCGGGGTGTCGATCAGGCCCGGGACGACCAGGTTGGCGCGGATTCCGCGCGGCCCGCCCTCCTTGGCGACATGGCGGGTGAGACCGAACAGGCCTGCCTTGGAGCTGTCGTAGGCGGGCGAGTCGGTGGCCGCGCGCAGCCCGGCCACGGATCCGACGAAGACGATCGATCCTCCGTCGGCCATGGCGGGCAGCCCGTACTTGGCGGCGAAGAAGGGGGCGCTCAGGTTGACCGAGAGCACGCGCTCCCACTGCTGCGGTGAGGTGTCCGCCAGGCCCGCGCCGAGGCCGATGCCGACGTTGACCACGATCGCGTCGAGTCCGCCGAGTTCGCGAAGGGCCTCGGCGACCATGGCCGAGGACCGGCCGGGATCCGTGGCGTCACCGACCACGGGGAGGCCGCGGGCCTCCTCCTCACCGACCAGGGCGGCGGTGGCCGCCGCGGCGGAGGGGGAGACGTCGGCGCAGGCCACGGACGCTCCCTCGCGGGCGGCGAGCACGGCCACCGCCCGCCCGTTGCCCACCGGGGCCGCCGGATCGTCGCTGGGGCGGGTGCCCGCGCCGATGACCAGCACGTTCCGGCCGGTGAGCAGGCTGGTCGGATGAGGCGCGTGGTGCCGGGGCTCAGGCATCGCCGTGTGCCCCTTCCGTCGCGTCCGCGCCGGCCCCGGTGGGCGCGGGCAGGGACTCCGTCTCGTAGCCGGGCTCGAGCCGCGTACCGGCGGAGTTCAGGAAGAACGCGACCATGTGGTACTGACCGACGAGCATGGTGATTTCGATCAGCTGTGCCTCGTCGTGGTCGGCGGCGAGTGCGGACCAGGTGGCCGCGGACAGGCGTGCTTCCCGGTGCAGTTCGTCGGCGGCACGCAGCAGATGGACGTCGGCCGGCAGCCACCCTTGGGCGTCCGGGCCCGCACCGACCCGTCGGATCTCCTCGTCGTTGACCCCGGCGGCCCTGGCCAGCGGTACGTGCCGCCCCCATTCGTAACCGGCCCGGGTGTTGCATGCGGTGCGCAGGATCAGCAGTTCCCTGGTCCGGTCCGGAAGACGGCCGTCCCGCAGCAGATGGCTGCCGAACGGCAGGAAGTGCCGGAAGAGGCCGGGGTGCCGTACCAAGGTGGTGAAGACGTTGGCGAGGTGGCCGTCGGCGTCCCGGGGAATCGGGGCGAGCAGCTCCCGGGTGGACGGGTCCCAGCCGTCCTCGGGCAGTGGCGCGAGGCGCGGGCCGGTGTCGGCGGCGCCGCGGTGGGCTCGCTGGTGGTACTTGTCGGTCATGGCGGTCTCCGCACTGTTCGGCAGGGTGGGGCACAACCACGGGCGGGACTGAACACGGTCGACCGGCGCCGCGCTGCGTGCGCGCCGATCCACTCCGTCCGCCGCCGTGCCACTGTGCTTTCGCAGGCGGGGAGTTGTCGACGGCTCCCCGGCCAAGGCCGGAGGTTGGCATATTGTTCAATTGCACAACGGCCGGCACAGCAGGGGCGGAGGTGAGGTCCATGCCCGGACAGCCGGGCCCGGCGGCGCCTCTCGAACGGGTCATCGCCGCGATGACCGTGCAGCAGTGGCACGTGGGCGGGCGGTTGCACGCGGATCTGGCGGACCACATCCCGTCCTACCGGGCGGTCCCGCGGGAACTCCTGGACCAGATCTGGCATCGGCACTTCCACCGGGCTCTCGCGGTCGTGCGTGAAGGGACCGTGCCCGCGCCGGAGGACTTCGACGAAGCCGATGTGGCCCGGGACCGGGTCGCCCGAGGCGTGCCGCTCGGCGACGGGCTCCGCGCCTTCCGCCGGGCGCTGAGCGCGATACGGGATCTGTTCCTCGCAGAGGCGACCGCACGTGGGCTGGACCCCGGCCTCGTCGTCGACCGCACCAGGTGCCTGTGGGAGCTGGCGGACGTCGCGAGCCTGCAGATCGCCGCCGTCCACCGGCAGGCGGAGGTCGCCGCCGCCCTGCTCGACGCCCGCCGTCGCGCCGACTTCCTGCGCGGACTGCTCCACGGGACGCTGAGCGCGGCGGAGATCCACAGCGGTGCGGCGATCTACGGACTGGATCCGGCGCGGCCGCACCGGGCCATCAGAGCCGTCCCGGACGGCAACGTCGGCCCGGACGCGCTGGAGCGCTCCTTGGAGTCACACGGCCGCAGGAACGGCCGGGGCGCGCTGCTCACCGTGCTGGACGAGGCTGTCGTCGGAGTCGTCGAGGAAAGGCCTGAGATCGGTGACCTGGGGGTGACGGCGGGGCTCGGCCCGCCGACGGATCTGACAGCGGTGCACCGCTCCTTCCGTGCCGCCGGCCGGCTGCTGGGAGCCGCTCGTGCGTACGGTCTGCGCGGCGTGCACGACCTGAGCGACCTGTCCTGGCGGGTGGCCGTGGTGGCCGAACCGGAACTCGCCGAGTTGCTGCACGACCGGTATCTGCGCCCTCTGGAGGCGCAGGGGGAGTTCGGTGCGCTCATCGAGGAGTCGGTGCGGGGATACCTGGAGAGGGGACGGCACATCCGCGATGTCGCCCGCAGCGAGCACGTCCATGTCAACACCGTCCGCTACCGGCTGCGTCGTTTCGAGGAGCTGACCGGAACCAGCCTGGACGCTCCGGACACCGCGGTGGAGCTCAGCTGGGCCCTGGCGGCGCGCGAGCTGGGGACACCTCCACGAGGCCCGGCAGGAGCTGCTCCATGAGCGGGTCGTCGTGCCTGCGGTAACCCCTCGTGCCCGCGACGCCACGCCGCGCCATGCGGCGGGCGCGGCCGCCGCGGCCGCACCGGGTTCACTAGGCTTGCATGGCACCAGCAGGTCAGCGTGCATGTGGGAACGCCGAGCCACCGCCCCGGGCGTCGTCACGCCGGTCACCGGCCGCGGTCCGGCCCCGTGGCAGAAGATCGGTGACCGAGGACGAGGCGGTGTCCGGCGGTGGAGGAGTGGATGACGGAGCTCAGCAAAAGCCACGACGACCCGTTCGCCCCGCACCTCGCCGCCTTGGCGGTGTTCGACGACCGGGGAGTGGTGGTCGGATGGAGCCGGCGGGCCCAGGAACTGCTCGGCCATCCGGACACAGCCGTGATCGGTCGTCCGGCATTCGAGGTCCTTGTCGATCCTCGCGATCTGCCGGCGGTCAGGGAGGCCGCGGCGAGCTGCAGGAGAGCCGGCGGCTGGTTCGGGGTGCTGAAGGTGCGGCACCGCGACGGGCGGCTCGTGGAGATGGGGCTCAGGGCCCATCCGCTCTCTCGCGATGACCGGATCCGTGAGTGGCTCCTTGCCGGGGCACTCGCGGTCGACGTCCTGGAGTGGCAGAGGGACCGGGCGGTGCTCGACGGGTTGTACCGCCGGTGCCCCATCGGGCTGGTCGTCCACGGCCCCGACCTGAGGCTTCTCCGGGTCAACCGGGCCATCGAACGATTCAGCGGTGTCCCGGCAGCGGAGTTCCGAGGGCTCCCCACCGGCTGTTTCCTCCTCCCTGATGACGCACGCAGGGCCGTGGACCGTGTGCGCCAGGTGATGGAGACCGGCAGGCCGATGGTCTACTCCGAGCAGTTCGTGCGCCTGGAGTGGGATCCGGCACGAGAGCGGGTCGCGATGGTCTCGTCCTTCCCGATGGAGGATCCCTCCGGCCGCATCCTGGGTGTGGCCGAGATGATCGAGGACATCACGGAACGCCATCGGGCCCAGAGCCGGCTCGCGCTCCTCGACCAGGCCGGCAGTCGTATCGGAACCACGCTCGACGTGGCGGAGACCGCCCGGGAACTCGCCGAGGTGATGGTGCCCCACCTCGCCGACCATGCGTCGGTGGACCTGCTGCAGCCGGTGACGCGTGGTGAGGAACCGGCGCAGGCCTTGGGAGGGCCCGTGGTCCGAGTGGGGGCCTGCAGCATCGGTGCCCAGCAACCCGGGCCGCCCCACCCCCAGGGCGAGCCGGTGGATTTTGGGCCGGACACGCCCCAGGCCAGATGCCTGGCCGAAGGGCGGCCCGTCCTGGAACCGGTTCTCCCGCCCGACTGGTTCTCGACGGAAGGCCGCCAGGGGTCACACGCTCCGGGCCCGGACGCCCACTCGCTGATCGTGGTACCGGTTGCCGCGCGTGGTCTGGTGCTGGGCGTGATGGCCTTGTGGCGTTCACGCCGCCCCGATTCCTTCGAGGCGGACGATCTCACTCTCGCCCAGGAACTCGCCTCGCGCGCCGCCGTCGCCATCGACAATGCCCGGCGCTTCACCCAGCAGCAGCACACCGCGTTCACCTTGCAGAGCAGCCTTCTGCCCCGGGCGGTTCCGGACCAGTCGGCCGTCGAGGTGGCCATGCGCTACCTGCCGGCCAGCGCGGCCCCGGGCCTGGGCGGCGACTGGTTCGACGTCATTCCGTTGTCCGGGGCGCGGGTCGCCCTCGTCGTCGGCGACGTGGTGGGACGCGGCATCCACGCTGCCGCCACCATGGGTCGGCTGCGTACCGCCGTCCACACGCTCGCCAGCCTCGACCTGGAACCGGACGAGGTCCTCTCCCGCCTCGACGACCTGGTCAACCTCCTGGCGGCCGAGCAGGAGGCGGCCGGCGAACGGCCCGTGGGCGATCAGGTCGTCGGCGCCACCTGCCTGTACGCCGTGTACGACCCGGTCTCCGGGCGGTGCTCCGTGGCCCGCGCAGGCCACCCGCCGCCGGTGGTGACCGCTCCGGACGGCCAGGTGGCCCTGCTGGACCTGCCCGCCGGCCCACCCCTCGGCCTGGGCGGCCTGCCGTTCGAGGCCCGGGACGTCGAACTGGCCGAGGGAAGCCTGCTGTGCCTGTACACCAACGGACTCATCGGCGAACGCCACATCGATGCCGATCTCGGCCTGAGCAGGCTGTGCGCAGCGCTCACCCGCCCCGCCGACGGGCTGGAATGGACATGCCAAGCCGTGGTCGACTCACTCGTGTCCGCGCGCCCCACCGACGACGTCGCGTTGCTGATCGCGCGCACCCGCATGCTGCCACCGGACGATGTCGCCTCCTGGAGTCTGCCGCCGGAGCCTGCCAGCGCCGCCCGGGCCCGGGAACTGACCTCGGCCAAGCTGAGTGAATGGGGTCTGGAGCACTTGGCGTTCACGACCGAGCTGATCGCCAGCGAACTGGTCACCAACGTCTACCGCTACGCCAGTGGCCCTGCGACGCTGCGGCTGATCCGTGAACGGTGTCTGGTGTGCGAGGTCAGCGACACCAGCCACACCTCACCCCACCTGCGCCGCGCCCGCACCACCGACGAGGGCGGCCGCGGCCTGTTCCTGGTGGCCCAGGTGACCGAACGCTGGGGCACCCGCTACACGCGCGAGGGCAAGACCGTGTGGACCCAACAACCACTGGGCGGCACGCTCGCCTGACCGTCTCCGAGTCCGCCGGCACAGCCCGCCCCGCCGCCGTGGTCGATCGGCTGCGGCGACCGTCTTGGTGTCGACGCGGTTGCCCCGGGTGGCGATCGGCCGACGGCGGTGGATCAGCGGGTGGGGTCGAGAAGGACCTTGCGGACACCCGCGGCGCGGCTGTTGAACAGTTCGTACGCCGCGGGGCCCTGGGAGAGGGCGAAGCGGTGGGAGACCACGGCCCCCGGCGTGATCCGGCCGGCCCGGGCGAGGGGGATCAGGGCAGGGAGCTCGTAATGGATCGAGCACAGCCCGATGGCGAACTCAAGCTCCTTGATCTGGGCCAGTCCCATGTGGAAGGGGAAGGCCTTGCTCTGGCTCACGCCGATGACGCTGACCCGTCCTGCCTGCCGGACGGTTTTGAGGGCCAGGTCGATGGTGGCGTCCGAGCCCACGGCCTCCACCACGGCGTCCGGTCCGCGCCCTGCGGTCATCTCCCGTACGGCCGTTCGCACGTCCTCGCCCTCGACCGGCTCGACGCCCAGGGTGGCGGCGAAAGCGCGGCGCTCCGCAACCAGATCCGCGCCCAGCACGCGGGCGGCACCCATCGTGAAGGCGGATTGTGCGGCCATGAGGCCGACCGGGCCCAGACCGATGACAAGAACCGTCTCGCCGGGCTGGATGCGGGCCCGGCGGCAGCCGTACCAGGCCGTGGGGGCGTTGTCCGTCAGGACGATGGCGGCCTCGTCGGAGATGTCTTCGGGCAGGTGCACCAGGTTGACATCGGCATGGGGCACAGCAAGGGCCTCGGCCTGACTGCCCGGAAGATGCGGGCTCACTCCGTAGCAGAGATCCGTCGGGGCATGTGCTCGCTCGCACCTGGCGGTGAGCCCCCTCGCGCAGGTTGCGCACAGGGTGCAACCGACCGAGGCGGGAACCAGGACGCGGTCGCCGGGCCTGAAGCGGGTCACCCGGTCTCCGGTGTCGACGACCACACCGACGCATTCGTGCCCCGGGGTGTAACCGGTCTCCGGGCTGAACCCGTGGCCACCGTAGATGTGCAGATCGCTGCCGCAGATACCGGCCGTGGTGACCTGGACGACCGCGTCGGTGGGGCTGGTGACGGCCGGGTCGGGGACATCCTCGTAGCGGATGTCGTGGGGGCCGTGGTAGGTCAGTGCCTTCACTGGATGGACTCCCGTAGCGCGCCAAGGCGCTTTTATCAGTTATTAATGCAGCCTCATTAACTTGGCCGACGCTAGCATGGGCGTCCGTGACAGCAAATGAGAGGCAGGCCACGTCGCCCCGGAGTCGGAAGGCCGGTGACACGCGCGCCGCACTCCTCCGCGCCGCCGAGCAGTTGTTCGCGGCGAAGGGCGTCGACGGTGCGTCGCTCAACGAGATCAAGCGGGCCGCCGGTCAGCGCAACGCGACCGCGCTGCAGTACCACTTCGGCGACCGTGCGGGTCTGCTGCGGGCCGTACTCGACAAGCACCTGCCTGCGGTGGACGCTCGCCGGGAGGTATTGCTGGAGCAGTACGAGGACGACGGCGCCGTCGATCTTCGATCCCTCGCCGCCGCACTGGTTCTGCCGGCCGCCGCCAAACTCGCCGACCCCGATGGCGGGCGCGAGTTCCTGCAGATCGTGGCCGAACTGCTCAACCGCCCCGAACCTCTGGTCGAGGTCGTCGTGACGGAGGGGTCGAGCATCTATCCCTGGCGGCGCCTGGTGGAACCGCTGCTGGCCCCCGAGTCGACCGCGGTGTTCCACACCCGCTTCACGGCCATGCGCTTCTGCCATGCCGAGCTCGCCGCGCGGGCCGCCGGCCGCCCCCGCAGGGACGACCGGTTGTTCACCAGCCGACTGGTCGACCTGGTCGCCGCGCTGCTGGCCGCGCCGGTGTCCGAGCGGACCGCACGCCTGCTGCAGGAGCGAGACCGCAAGGGCCGGTCCGAGCAGCAGCCCTCGACCCGCTGACCGGGTCGGCCCCGCAGGCCATCTGTACAGCGCCGGGTGCGGCGAGTGGCGCATGGCATGCGTCTCGACATGCCCAGTGGTCGGTACCCTGCGGCGGAGCTGTGGACGACAGCGGGCGCGATGTCCGTGGCCGACCACCAGATCCGTCTGGCAGCCCACCCCGCGAGCGAAGTGAGACCGAGGACTGGGAGCACTGTTCCGGGTCCGCCGCAGCCTGACGGCTCGTCACTCCTCCCAAGGGCGCCAGCCGTCCTCGTCTTCGCTGCGCCACAGGCCGATCCCCCGGTCGCGCAGCGCGGCGCGCAGTTCGTGCGGAGCCAGCCAGGAATGGAGCGGGACGAGGCCGGTGGTGTGGAGCCGGCCCTCCAGCAGGTGGTCGACGGCGATGCCGGCGAGCAGTGAGGGAATGCGACCGCCGTCCTGCCGGGCCGTCATGCCCAGCCGGCGGGTGACCGGCCGCCCACCGCGCTCCCCGCTCACGGTGACCGTGAAGCCGCCCGCCTCGTCGCCGACCCGGCCGACGAGCCACGACACCGCGCGCACCAACGGGGTCCAGCGCCGGGTGGCGCGGGGCCGCCCGGTGCGGGCCCGCAGCGCGGCGAAGAGAGCCAAAGCCCGGTTGACGACGGTGAATTCGGTACCGGCCTTGAAAGCGATCGTGCGGGCACCGGACAGTTCGGCCAGCACGTCCAGGTCGGCCATCTCGTACACCTGGTGGACCAGCCGTCGGCCGACCGGCGGCGGGAACACTGTCCACTCGGGCTCGGACCAGCCGTGCACCACGGTGGGTACGCCCTCACGAGGAGCGGTGAACGGGAGCCCGGCGCCGTGCATCATCGCCTCGAACATCGCCGGGCCGCGGTGCCGCCGGGTGTCGGGAGCGGCACAGCACAGCACGCCGTCGACATGGTCCATGCCCTGCGCGAGGTCGTGGACGATCAGTGCCTGGAGGCCCGGTACGACGGATGCCCCGGTGAGGACGGGAGCCGTCGCCGAGCGGGCCACCCGTGCCGCCGCGTGCAGAAAGGCGCGGTCCTCGCAGATGTCGACGTACGGAACTCCGGCGGTCACCGCTGCCCGCAGCGGCCCGAGCGGGTGGGTGCCGGCGCCGTCCAACGCCTGGAACGGGCCCGCGCAGTGCACGACCGCGACCGCGTCACCCAGGAGGCCGCCCAGCCGCTCCGGGTCGTCGCGGTCGCCGGCGACCCAGCGGACCCGCTCGGACGTGAAGGGGGGATGCGGCGGTCTGCGGGAGACGACGGTGACGCGGACGCCGGGCCGGCGCAGCAGATCGGCGACGACGTACCGGCCGTAGAAGCCGCTGCCCCCGACCACGACGATGTTCGATTCCCCCATGCGGCGGCATGCTACCGGCGCGTGGACACGACAATAAAGCCGTGTTCATATCACGTGAGGCTTCTCCCGTTCCCCGTGCGCGGCTGCACCGGCGGGTCTTCGCGGCGGCCGGCATCTATAACATCGTCTGGGGCTGTTACGCGGCCGTCGACCCGCAATGGCTGTTCCGCGTCGCCGACATGCCCCCGCAGAACCACCCCCAGATCTTCATGACACTGGGCATGGTGCTCGGCCTGTACGGGCTGCTCTATCTGGATGTGGCCCTCCGCCCCGCCGAGGGCTTCGCCGTCGCGGCGGTCGGCCTGGCCGGCAAGGTGCTCGGACCGCTCGGCTGGCTGTGGCTGGCTCTCACCGGCGAGTGGCCCCTGGCCTCCGGCGTCATCGTCGTCACCAACGATCTGATCTGGTGGGTCCCCTTCGCGATGTACCTCCACGACTGCCTGCCGCAGTGGCGAGCCCGGTACCTGGCCGAAGGGCGGCGGTAGTACTTCGTCGGCGGTAGTACTTCGTCAGCAGTACTTCCGCGGGGCGTAACAGGGTTGTCCCGGGTGCTGCGATCCCGGTGGCACGTCGCCGCGGCGGCCCGAGAATCGAGGCCGTACCGGGTCAGGGGGAAGGAGCGGGGGCCGTGGCCGCAGAGGTGTCGGGGACCTTCGAGTACAGGATCACGCACATCGTCAGCCAGGAGGCCGGTCACCAGCACACGCGGACGATCGCCCTCACCAACGCCGGCGTGGACCGTCTGGAGCGTTTCGACGAATGCAGGAACGAGACCCGTACGACGTGCGACCACTGCGGCGCTCAACTCCTGGTGGCCCTCGCGTCGTTCTCCGAAATGCGCCATGAGCGGCGCAGGCACCGGGTGTTGTGGAAGGTGTGTGCCCTGGCGACGGTCCTCAGCGGCTACGGTCTCCTCCACGTGCTCCGCACCGCCACGGGCACCGGGGACGGGCCTGGCATCGCTTTCGACGTGACCGTGGCCGCGACGCTCTTCTTCGCATACCGCACGCTGATCAGCGCATTCCGCTCGCGCAGCAACGGAGGGCCGGACGTCACTCGGCTCGACTCCCCGGAACGCCGAAACATCCGGCACAGCTGGACCTGCGTGCAGGCAGCCGAGGATGCGTGACGCGGTCAGGCGGTCCGGTCGGCTCCCGTCCCCGCACCGGCTGGAGCCGTGGCGTCCTCGTACTGGCCGAGAAAGCGGAAGCGGCCGCCGGACGTCTGGAAGAGGTACAGCGCCTTCATGGTGTAGACGGTACTCGACGATGTGTAGCGCAGCCGCTTGGTGATCCCGCGGAAGTCGGTGTCGCGCAGCCGCCCCACGATCGCGCCCCGTTCCGCGCGGGACGCGCCCAGCGTCGTCATCGCGCGGCCCACGAAGAGCGTCGCGTCGTAGGCCTCCGCGGAGTACCAGGGCGGGTCGGTGCCGAAGTGCTCGTGGTAGGCGGTGACGAAGGGCTTCGCGGCCGGCACACGGGTCGGATCGAGGAAGGCGGTGGCGAAGACCCATCCTTCGGCGGCGTCGCCCGCCGAGGTGAGGAAGCGGGGGTCGAGGGCGCGCTGGGTGGCCAGTTGCGCTCCGGAGTAGCCGGCGGTTCGCAGCGCGAGCGCCAGTTTCGCGGCGCGCGCAGGGCCACCGGCGAACACCACCGCGTCCGCTTCCGCGTCGGTCACCGACTCGGCGAGGGCACGGAAGTCCTCGGCTGCGTCGTCCTCGGCGGCGAGGGTGCGCCGGGTCGTGGTCTGCTGCCCGGAACGCATGGCCTCGCTCACCCATGTGCAGATGTTCCAGCTGAAGTCGCCCTCGGCTGCGTCGTCGATCAGCACCGTCCTGCGTGCCCGGGCGGTGCGGACGAGGTACGCGAACAGGGGCGCCGCCAGGTTGCGGTCGGGGGGCCGGGTGGCCACGTACGTCCGGTACGTGGCGGGGGACACCCCGTCGAGCCCGACCGATACGGAGACCATGGGCAGCAGCGCCTTCTCGTACTGGTCGAGGACGGCCTTGGCGCAGGCGTCGGTGGTCGGCCCGATCACCGCGCGGACCCGGTCGTCGGCCGCGAGTTGCCGAGCGATCCGTTGCGCCCTGGGCGGGCTGCCCGCGTCGTCGTGCACCCGGAGTGCGAGGTCGAAGACGCGGTCGGCACGGGAGTTGAGGTGGTCGACGGCGAGCCGGACGCCGTTCTCCTGGGCGGTTCCTGCCGTCTTGTGTCCTCCCGTCAGATCGGCGTGCAGGGCGACCACCAGGCGCGGACGCCGTGTGCCGCCGCGCTGCGTCGAAGCGTGACCGGGGCGGTCCGCCGTCCACCAGGCCGCCGTCGCGCCCGCCGTCAGTACTCCGGCGGCCGAGCCCAGCACCAGGAAGCGGCGTCGCGTGGCGCCCCTCGACGGCTCCCACGAACCGGGCACCGTATCGACACCGGGTGGAGCGCCGGACACCTCGGTCGCCTCGACGGCGGGCAGGGCGAGAGCGGCGGTCGAGCGGCGTGCGATCAGCCGGGTGGGCGACTCCGGCAACCAGCCTCCGCCCTCGCGGTCCCGGTCGTGAGGATCCGTCTCGTCCAGGGTTCTCCGGATGTCGGCCACGGGGGGCCGGGAGCCCGGATCCTTCGCCAGGCAGGTCCGCAGCAGCGGCAGCAGTGGCGCCGGTACGCCGTCCAGGTCCGGCTCGTCGTGGACCGTGCGCACCAGCACCTCGGCCGCGGAGCCACCGCCGAAGGGGCGTTCGCCCGTCGCGGCGAATGCCAGCAGACAGCCGAGCGAGAAGACGTCGCTGGCCGGGCCGATCTCCCTGCCCCGTCCCTGGGCCTGTTCGGGGGAGAGGAATCCGGGGGAGCCGACCACCAGCCCGCTGGCGGTGAGGGAGGTGTCCTCCGGCATACGGGCGATACCGAAGTCGATCACCCGCGGCCCGTCGACGGCGAGCAGCACATTGCCCGGCTTGACGTCCCGGTGGACCAGACCCGCCCCGTGCACGGCCTCCAGCGCCTCGGCGAGGCGGGCCCCCAGGAACCGCACCGAGCGGTGCGGCAGCGGCCCGCACTCCTCGACCGCCTCCGCCAGTGAGGGGCCCGGCACGAACGCCGTGGCGAGCCACGGCGACTCCGCGTCCGGGTCCGCGTCGAGCAGCGGTACGACCCAGGGGCTGGTGACCCGGCCCGCCGTCTCCACCTCACGGCGGAAACGGGCCCGGAAGCCCGGGTCGTGCGCATGCACGGCACGGATGACCTTCAATGCGGCCGGCGAGCCTTTGCCGGAGCGGGCCAGGTACACCACGCCCATGCCGCCCGCGCCCAGCCGGCCCAGCAGCCGGTAGCCCGCGATCCTGGCCCGGTCGGCGCCGCGCAACGGCTCCATCAACGCCCCATCAGGTGGACACCTGGAACGGCGCCACGCCCTGGTACCGGAACCGGCCACCGCCGACCTTCCACAGGTAGACCCCGCTGCCGTCGATGACCAGGGAACCGGTCTTCCTGTCGAACGCGAAGTTCTTCGTGATCCCCTTGTACGAGGCCGCGCGCAGCGCCGTCGTCAGGTTCTGCCGGGTGACGCCTCCCGTGGCCGGCGAGTCCAGGGTCTGCACGGTCAGCCGGGCCACGTCGTACGCCTCGACGGCGTATCGTTCCGGCTCGGCGTCGAACCGCCTGCGGTACGCGGCCGCGAACGCCTTGGCCTCGGGTGCCACGGAGGCGTCCATGACGGGGGCGACGATCACCCAGCCGTCGGCCGCGTCCCCGGCGGCGGACAGGAACCGGGTGTCGAGCACCCCCTGGGCGGCGGCCCGAGCGCCCGAAAAGTGACGATTCATCAGTTCTCGGGCCAGCAGCGCCGCGCGGTCGTGGTATCCGGCGAAGACCACGGAGTCGGCGCCGCCTTCGAGCAGCGCGTCGAGCGTCGGTCCGAAGTCCTTCCGCAACGCGCTGACCACCTTGGGGACGGCCCGCTGCCGGCCCTTGCGAAGGATGCGGGTGAGCGAGCTGCTGATCTCCCATGCGTACGCGTCCGCCGCGCGGTCGTCGACGATTCCGATCGTGCGCGACTTCGCCGTGCCGAACAGATAGGCGTGGAGATAGAACGGCAGGACCGTGTCCGTCACGCGGGCGTGGAGGAAGGACCGGCTGCCCATCACGCCCAGCACGGTGGCTCCGGGCGACACCGCGATGAGGGGCAGCGACGCGGCGTCGTACGTCGCCAGCGAGGCCAGAGCGGTGTCATCCGTGGTGGGACCGATCACGGCCAGCACGGTAGGGTCGGCGACCAGTCGCTTGGCCACGGCGGGGGCCCGGGCCGGATCCCCGCCGTCGTCCATGGTCCGCACGGCGAGCGTGAACGGCCTGTCGCCGCGGGAGTTGAACTCCTCGACCGCGAGCCGCAGTCCCCGCTCCTGAGCCCGGCCCACCGCCCTGTGGTCACCGCTCAGATCGGCATGCAGGCCGATCGCGTGCACGGGCCCGGTTGCCGTCGGGGCGGCGGTGGAACCGTTCCCCTTGCCGTCACCGGAGAACGCGGCCCGGGCGGCCAGCCCGCCTCCGGCCGTCACGGCCACCGCGCCTCCGGTCAGGACGAGGAAACGGCGTCTGCCGACGGTGCGGCGCGATGGCTGTCCGAGCGCATCGTCCGCCGCGCCGGTGTCGGAGGACTCGGAGCCGACCTCGGTGTCGTCGATGGCGGGCAGCCCGAGCCCGGCGGCCGACCGTTCGGCGATCAGCCGGACCAACGGCTCGGGCAACCAGGCCTCGTCACCGGTTTCCTGGTCCCCGTGCGTCGCAGGACGTACCGCCCGCAGGGCCTCCCGCGGGTCGGCAGGTGCGGCGGGCGCGGTGGCCGAAAGGACCTCCGACAGTGCTTCGGCAGTGGGCCGCAGCCGCGGGTTCTTCTCCAGACAGCCGCGCACTGTTGCGGTTAGCTCCTGGGGAACCCCCTCCAGATCCGGGGCGTCGTGCACCGTGCGGTACAGCAGTGCGTCGAGTGAGCCGGTACCGAAGGGAGGGCGGCCGGTGGCCGCGTGGGCAAGGACGCAGCCCAGCGAGAAGATGTCGCCGGCCGGGCCCACCTCCCGCCCGCCGTGGGCTTGTTCCGGTGCCAGGAAGCCGGGGGTGCCGAGCACGACACCGGTCGACGTGAGCGCGGTGTCCTGCGGATCGCGGGCCACACCGAAGTCGATCAGTCGCGGGCCGTCGAGCGCGAGCAGCACATTGCCCGGTTTGACGTCCCGGTGCACGAGACCGACCGAGTGGAGATCCCCCAGCGCCTGGGCGAGCCGGGCGCCCAGCACCCGCAGGCTCCGCACGGGGAGTGGCCCGTGTGCGGCGACCGCCTCGCCCAGTGAAGGCCCCGGCACGAAGGCGGTGGCCAGCCAGGGCTCCGCCGCCTCGGGGTCCGCGTCCACCAGGGACGCCACCCATGGGCTGGTCATCCGGCGGGCCGTCTCCGCCTCGCGCCGGAACCGCTCCCGGAATCCGGCGTCCTCGGCGTACTCGGCCTGGATCACCTTCAGCGCGACCAGCGAACCGCCGGCCGAGCGGGCCAGGTACACCACCCCCATACCACCCGCGCCCAGACGCCCGAGCAGCCGATGGCCCGCCAGCCTGGACGGGTCGGAGGTGCGCAGTGGCTCCATCACTTCCCCTTCAGCCGCTGCTGGACGCGCACCAGCATCTGCCCCAGGGCGGTGCTGCCCAACTGCTGCAGCTCCTCCTGGCTGTGCCCCTGCCCGCCCGTCACGGAGACGGCCACGACGACCGTCCCCAGGCGGGCGACCATCCACAGGTACGGCTGGGCGGTGCCGCCCTTCGCGACGTACTGACCGGCCTCCAGCACCGAGTCGTCGGCGTACTCCTGCTCGCGGGCGCCGAAGGGGGTGCCGAGTGAGTTCAGACCCGTGATCCGTTCGTCGGCCCGTGGCTGTTGCTCAGGGCAGCGCAGGACTTCCTCCAGGGTGGTGCTCAGCTGTTCGTCGGCGCCGAGAGTGAGGGAGTGCGCGGTGGCAGCGGCCGTCACCTTCACGGCACCTTTGCCTCCGCCGGCGGGCAGTCGGCTGTAACGGGACAGGCTGGCCAGTACGCCCCGGGGGAGCTTCCGCCGCTCCCAGCGGCAGTTGCCGTCCAGCACGGCCCAGGTGCCCGGGGTGCTGTCGGCCGGGTCCTGCGCGACGAAGCCCCGGCCCCAGTCGCCCGGAGCGAACACCACGGAGTCCACCAGGTTCCGCCCGTCCTTCGAGGTCCTGGGGACGAGGCCGGCGTCGGGTGTGAAGGCGGCGGCGGAAGAGCTGCCCGACGGGGGCGCCGCTGCCTCCGGCGAGGCAGTGTGCGCGGGTGACCCGGTCCGCCGGGAGGAGCCGACGTCCGCCCCCTGTGCCGAACACCCGGCCAGCAGACTCGCCGCCACCACGAGCGTCACCCAACTTCCCCGTACACCCTGGGTGTTGCCTTTCACACAGTCCCCTCTGCACCGCTCGAGTCGTCCGACTGCCGACCGTAGACGGCCGCGGGGGAAGCGGCCTCAGTGGAAACACGTAACCCCTTACGTGTTTCATCACGTCGCGGGTGTCCGGGCCGGGTGTGCGGCGGAGTCGTGTTTTCACGGATGTGTCCGCGCAGGCGGCCCCGGCACACTGACGCGGGTACGACCGGGCGGCGAGCGGGAGCGCCCCCGCCGGACCGCACACGACGAAAGGCGAGCATCCGTGAAGCCGATGACCGGCGATGAGGTGCGAGGAGCCGTCCGGCCCGCGTCCTGCCCGGGCGCGTCCCGAGCGAGTGTCCCGGCGCACGCACTGGACGTTCTGGTGGTCGTGACCGCCGTGTGCGGGGCGTCCATGACCCGTCGGCGGATGCTCGGGCAGACACGCCGTGCAGTGGTCGCCGTCCTTCATGAGCGCGGTTGTCAGCCACGGCACCGGGGGCACGAGCACCGAAGCCGCCCCGGTCCAGGGCGGTCACCGTGTGCTGCGCGCGTCGGTCGTGGCCGCGCCGGCCATGGGATCCGCGGTCGCATGGATCACGTGGGCGGCCTCGCGCCGCCCTGCACACCCGGCCGTGCGCCACGCGATGTGGCTCGCCGCGGTGGCGGGCGCCGTCGTGGTGATCCTGGCGCCGCAGCCTCAGGCGGCCGAGACCTGCGGCGACGACTGATCACCGGGCGTCGCTCAGGATCCGGCGCCCAGCCCGACGCGGGTCATGAGTCCGGCAAGGGCCGCGCGGGACGGCACTGACGCCTTCCGGTAGATCGAGGACAGGTGGGTTTCGACGGTGCGGCGGCTCAGGTGGAGCCGGGCGGCGATGTCCTGATTGCTCAGTCCCTGCGCCACCAGCTTCGCCACCTCCAGCTCACGGGCCGTCAGCTCCGCGAGCTGTGCCGGAACCGTCGGGGTCTCCGCCGTCACCTGGGGGCGGATCAGTTCGGCGAGGTCCACCAGCAGGCGTGCGCCGCCGCCGACGGCGATCCGGTGGGCCCGGCGCCACATCGCGACAGCGCGCGCTCCCTGCCCCGTGCGCTGCACCAACGGCGCCGCCCGCAACAGGGAGTACGCCTCCCACAGGGATTGGCCGCAGCGCACGTATTCCTCTGCCGCCGCGTCGAGGAGCCTTACGGCCCTGCCGGTCTCACCGTGGTGCTCGGCCAGCGTGGCCTGGGCGCGCAGGGCGGCGGCGCGCTGACCGTCGAGGCGGAGCCGGTCGGCCTCGCGGGTCGCCTGGGCGACCCAGCGGCCGGCCGCGTCGACGTCACCGGCGGCGAGGGCCGCGGCCGCGAGGGTGTCGAGCTGACCAGGGCGGATCGAAGGTTGCAACAGGGGTAGTTCAGGGCCGCCCCCTGCCGTCGTGATGGCCTCCCGAGCGCGGTGGGGGTCGCCGCTCACGTACGTCGCATGACCGAGCATGCACCAGGCCAGGGACGACCACCAGCCCCTGCTCCGGCCTGCCGCGGCGACGGCCTCCTCACCGGTGGACAGGGCGCTGCCGTCCCCCAGCGGACGTATCAGCAACAGCACCAGCGTCTTGATGGCCAGGGTGAAGCCCAGAAGGTCCTTGCTGCCCGCGGCCCGGGCGATGGACTCCGCCTCCTCGGAGGCCTCCAGCGCGGACGGCAGACGGCAGGTGGTGAGGTGGACGAAGGCTCTGCTCGTCAACAGGTGTGGCAGCACGTGGAGTTGTCCGGTCCGGCGGGCGATGCGGAGGCCTCGGGTGATGTGCCGCTCGGCGTCGTCGTAGCGCTCCAGCAGGGTTTCCGCCCAGGCCAGCCAGACCAGCGCCTCGCACAGGTCCGCGAGACCGGGATCGGTCAGCGCGTCCGCAAGTGAACCTGCGGCGTCGCTGAAACGGGCTGCCGCCTCCGTCTCCCCCTCGTACGCCTCGCCCAGGGCTGCCAGGGCCAGCGCCGCCGCTTGACCGGTGGGGTCGTCGTCGGCACGTGCGACGGCGACGGCCTGCGCGACGTCCTCGCGCGCCTCCGGATAGGAACCGGTCAGAAGGGCGGACATGCCGAGGGCCAGTCGCAGGGAGACAGCCTGGGCGGGGGACGGGCCCGGATCGCGGGACAGCTCCCGGCGCAGCAGGGCGGTTGCCTCGGGGGAGTGGCCGAGGTGCCGCTCCATCACGGCGCACTGGGCGACGGCCTGCGTACGCAGTTCGGGATGGTCCTTGCCGGACGTCTCGATCAGGGTGTGCAGCAGATCCCGGCTCTCCTGGAGGTTGCCGCTGGCGCCGAGCGCGCGGGCGCGCGCCAGGACCAGTTCGCCGCGTTGCGTGAAGCGGTCGGGACTGTCCGGCATATGGGTGAGGACGACATCCAGCAGATGGGCTGCCGTGGCCGGCGCGGTCGACGCGAACCGTTCCGCGGCCTCGATGAGAACCTTCGCGGCCCGGGGGTCCCAGCCGGTCAGCGACCGTTCGACGTGCCGGGCCCGCTCGGTGGCGGGAGCGCCGCCACGGGCCAGCTCCCGCGCGGCACGGCGGTGGACCTCGGCACGCCGCCCCGGCGCGGTTCCCTCGTAGACCAGGGCACGGACCAGGGAATGGCGCAGCGCCCACCGGCCACCCGGCCCGGCGCGCAGCAGATCCCGCACCACCAGGGCACCGGTCTCGTCCTCCACCTCCTGCGGGCAGAGCCCGGTCGCCACGGTCAGCATGGCGGGCGTGGCGTGGTCGCCGAGCGCCGCCACCGCCTCGACGACCAGGCGCTGCGGCCCGGTGAGCGTGGCCAACTCGTCGAGCAGCAGCGCCGCGAGCCCACCGGGTACGCCGGCCGGGTCCAGGGCGTCGCCGTGTGCGTCGGGCGTGAGGCCGTGTGGTGGCGTCCCTGTGCGGTACGCGTACACCAGGGCGAACAGATACAGGGGGTTGCCTTCGCTGGCGGCGTGCAGCTGCTTGGCCCGGTCCTCGGGCACGTCGGGAGCCAGCGCCAGGACGGAGTCCTGCTCGGAGAGCGGTTCCAGGGCGAGCTGGAGCGTGGTTCCGCCGGCTGCGCCGCGCGTCAGCGCCGCGGTCAGCGAGGTCGGTGTCTGCCGGACCCGCCGGGCCACCGCCAGGAGAACGCGTCCGCGCGCAGGGTGCCGGACCAGGTGGTCCACGAGCTCGCGTGAGGCGGGATCCGCCCAGTGCAGGTCGTCCAGGGCCAGCACCAGACCCTGCTCACCCAGGTGCGTCAGGACCGCGGCGATCGCACGATGCAGGTCGAACCGGGCGGCGGCCCCTTCGGGGGAACCGTCGCTCGGCACTCTCCGGATGCCGTGCAGCACCGAGCGCGTTTCGGCGACGGTGGCGCCTGCCTCCGGCGTGCCGGGGTCGGTGTCGGCGAACGCGTCGGTGAACAGCTGGTAGGGAACGTGCTGTTCGTACTCCGTGGCCCGGCCGCGCAGTACGGTGAACCCGGCCCTGCGGGCCCGCGCGCACAGCTCGTCGAGCAACCTGCTCTTTCCGATGCCGGGTTCACCGGTGATGTCGACGACCTCCGGCAGGCCGGACCGGCCCAGTCCTGCCAACAGGGCGTCCAGTCGCGCGAGTTCCGACGATCTGCCCACCAGTGCTGCCACGCTCTCGTCCCCCCAGCCGGTGACCTGCCCACCCGCGTCGATCTTCGTCCCTACAGTTCACCTTAAGGGGCCGCACAGCCGGCACCGGCTGCTCGGGGACGGGTGCGGGGTCTCCGCTTACAGCGGGCTGCCGGCCAGCTGTGCCGCAGAGCTCTCGTCGTGGGACCGAGTGCCTGTACGAGCTGGGCGTCCGTGGCACCCGTGACCCCGAAGTCGGTACGGACGGATGTGATGAGCTGTGCCGCACCGGAGGCAGAGCGCATGTGCCGACCACGAAGAGTGACGGAACCGCGGTCAGGAAGCGCTGCGCCGCCAGACGAGTGGCGGAATCGAAGATGTTCACCGGCACCGTGCGGTCCGCGAGGTGGGTGACCACCGGAAACCCCTGTTCCAGGAGTGCGCGGTGCCGACGCGGGCTCTTCGTGCCGAAGGACGTTCTGCAGGAAGTTCTGGTGGATCGAGCGATCTGGCGACGTTGGGGACTGTTCCGCGCGCCTCGCGGACCGTCCACCGGATCGGCCGCTATTTTGTCGGTTATGAGCAAATTGCCCGTGCGTTCGAGTCGTGTCCATGTGTGCGTACGGCGGTGCTCCCCACCTGCTCCACACCCCCGTCCCCACCGGAGTTGTCATGCCTATGCTGCTCATTCAGGGAAAGTTCCGCCTGAAGGACACTCAGCCGGACGGAGATACCGTCCACTTCGTCGCCGACACCCCGGACGACTGGAAACTCATCGGCGGTAACCACCCGGTGCATGCCTCCCACACCGGTGAGGCCTCACTCCGCCTGGAGGCCATCGACGCGCTGGAGACGCACTACGCCGGAGAGCACCAGCCGCTGCAGTTCGGCCACGCCGCAGCGGCGGAGCTCCTCACGTGGCTCGGGTTCAACGACGTACAGCGCAAGCCGGACGAGTCCGTCAGCGCCTCGACGCCCGAGACCACGCCCGGTTACATCCTCACCGCGGGCGGCGACGTCAACAACCGCGCCGTGGCCTTCGTCGGCCGGGGCACCCCTCCCGCGGCCAGCGGCACGGCCGTCACCGTCGACGTGCCGCTGCTGCGGCAGACCGCCAACCACCACCTGACCTCACTGGGCCTGGTCTATCCGACCTTCTACACCAGCCTGTTCCGCGACCTGCGGACAGAACTCACCACCGTCGCGCAGGGCGCCCGCACGGCCCGCCAGGGGCTGTGGCCCCAGGACGTCACCACCTCCGGGTTCAAGGTCTCCGATCTGTCCACCATCACCGACGACGTCGTGATCATGCCCAAGCTGTTCCGGCGGCTCGTGGACTTCCTCCAGTTCAGCATGCCCGTCCGCTGCTTCTCCGCGTACCTTGCCGGCAAGGGGGACAAGGCGACGGTCCTGTCCACCGGCGAGCGGATTGTGGGTCTGCACCACGTCGTCAACGTCACCAACGGCGACACCGTCCGCATGACACACCCGGTGGAAGACCTGCTCTTCGACGAGGGCTGAGAGACGCGGCCACCCCGTGGGCACCGGCCGACCTCATCCGTCGCCGATGCCCACGCAGGCTCCCGCCCCCCCGCCATCCGGTGACCGTGGCTCCCTGGTCGTCATGGCCCGCCGGCCCGACAGCACCACCCGGCGATGAACACCTCCATGCCCGGGTACGAGGCGACGCGTGGCCCGTCGTTTCCACCCCTCGGTCGGCCTGCGTCGTGCGGCGGGCGGGGCCTGGGCGGAGCTGAGGGGGCGGCTCGTCGGGTGCTTCCCGGAGGTGCTGTCAGGGTGCCCTGCCGTGAGCGAGACCAGTGACCACAACGCGGCGGCGATGGCGAGCGATTCGCGCCCTGCATGAAGGGCGAACTTGTGCAGAAAGCCGCCGACGATCTGTGTCCACGCGCCATCGCGGCTGACGCCTCGGCCTCGAGGGATCACGGGCAGGGGCCGTGACCGGCCCTGCCACGACGCCGAAATCCGCGCCGGGCGGGCCGTTCCCCTTCGTTCGCCGGGTTCTGGGCTGGAATCAGGAGTCCGCCGGGGGCTTGTAGAGCCGCACAGTGGCGGCGATTTTCCGTATGGTCGCGTCCGGTACCTCCGCGGCCACGTTCTTGGCGCCGAAGAACGACCAGGAGACCAGATCGCCGGCAGTGTTCTTGAAGGCGAAGGACCAGGCTTTGCCGTCCGTGGCGCACTTCTTCGATTCCTTCACGCCCACGGACCAGGCAGCGCCCAGACTGCCCTTGAGGCCGGAGTTCGTGGTGAACTCCTCGACGGTGCCGGTCTTCACCTTCGTCTCGTCCGGCTGTGTGTATGCCCCGTACACCCAGGTCTTCGGGTCGGAACGGGCGATCTCCTGAGTGCTTCGGTATCCGTGGTTGCCCCTCGTACCCACCTGGGCCAGAGGCACGTTCTCCAGTGTGCCGTCCCGGTCCTCGTCGGAGGAGCACCACTTCTTCTGCAGCATCGCGACATTGCGCATGGCGATGAGTGGTTTGTCGTCCGGGTCCCCGTCCTTGGAGACATAGGTGACCCAGCCGGCAGACTGGATCTCCCATTGGGGCGGGACATCGAACGCGATTCCCTGGGTGGGATTCGTCAGGACCTTCCAGCCCTTGATCGTGGCGGTCCGGGTGTCGGGTCCTCGGGGGTTGGCGGAACTCTGCGCCGATGAAGCGGTGTTGGTCGGCTTCGGGTCGGGCCCGTCCTGCTTGTGGCCGCGGAGCACAAGGAATCCGGTGGTGCCGGCCGCGAGCACGACGGCTGCCGCAGCGACGACGGCGACGAGTCCGGTCCGGTTCCGGCCGCCACCCGTCGGCGGGGGCGCGGGTGCCCCGGCGGCCGGCTGGATGGGCATCTGCCAGTGCTGAGGCTGCTGGTGGGAGTTCGGCTGGAACGGGCCGGGCTGCTGATACGGGTTCGGCTGGCCAGGACCGGGCTGCTGGTAGGGGTTCGACTGGTGTGCGAACGGGGGCTGCTGCGGATTCTGTCCGCCCCTCGACGGCTGCTCTCCTGGCCACATGTGCCGCAACGATACGGCAGCCGCTTCCAAGGGAGCGGCCGAGGGTGACCGAGACGTGCCGAGTCTGCCGGGTGGCGTATTCGTGCTGGTCGGTCGAAGACAGCATGCGTCGGTGCGTCTCGCCCATTCCGGTCCGACGCCTGCGCGCCCTGCCCGGCCGCGCGGTGCACGTCGGCCGACGGCAGAACCCGCTCGGCCGGAACCGCGCCCGCACCGGGCGTGAGCGCTCGTCCCGGCCGGCATGCGCCCGATGACCCCGGCTCACGGACACGCCGTGACGGCCCAAAGGTCCGGGACTTCGTCACCCGGAGGCACGCCCGGCCTTGGTCCGCGCGGCCACCCACAGGGCGATCTGCGTGCGTGACCGCATACCCAGCTTGTCGCGCACCTTGTCCAGGTGTGTGGCGACCGTGTGGGCCGAAAGACCGAGCCGCTCCGCGATCTGCCGGTTGGTCAGTCCGTCGGCGACGAGCTCGGCCACCATGAACTCCCTTCCGGTGAGGGCGGACCGGTCGTCGACGACCTCCGCGGCGTCCGTCGTCGTGCGGGGGTCGTCTCCCGTTGTCCGCAGCGCGTACGCGACGAGCCGATCCCCGCGCAGCCGACGGCCGCCGCTGACGGCCGCGTCCCGAGCGGCTGCCGGCAGCCCTGTCCTGGCACGAGCCACCGTCCGCTCCACCTGGCGTCGCCACGGAGCTTCGGACACGGTGTCGAGGCGGCGGCGTGCCTGCGCGCTCGCCTCGTACAGCAGGAGGGCTCGCCGCATGTCGCCGCTCTCGGCGGCCACGAGGGCCAGGCCCTCCACCGGGTAGAGCGCGTGAAAGCTGGCCTCGGGGACGATCCGCAGCACCTCGGCGAACAGTGCCTCGGCACTTTCCAGACGCCCCAGAGCCAGCCGCACGGCGCCCGCTGTGTGCAGAGCGGCCGCGACCCGGTTCCAGGGGGCGTGGTCCCTGAGCACGGGGAGGCAACGGGACATGAGGATGTCGGCCTCCGGTTCCCCGCCCGCTTGGAGCAACGCCCAGGCCAGGTGATGGGTGCACCACGCGATGTCGTTGGGCTTTCCCAGAGTGGCGACGACGTCCAGGCACTCGCGGAGATCTGCGACGGCCGCTCCGAATTCCCCGCGGCAGAGCCGCGCCGCTGCCCGTGCGTCCAGGGCGTTGGCAAGTCCCGCGGGGTGATGGCGCGTGCGCTCCATGACCACCGCCTGCTCGCCGAGGCGCAGTGCTTGTGCCAGGTCGGCCCGCTGGCAGGCCACGCGCGCGGCCAGAGCCGGTACCGCCCCGCCGAGCGCCCGTCTGCCGGTGTCCCGCAGCAGGCCCGTCAGCAGCGCGCGGGCGGCTGACGGCTGTTCCTGCTCGTAGTGCACGCGCGCCAGTTCCAGCTCCAGTCGTGGGCACGCGGCACCGTCGCGTACGGTCGTGCCGGCCAAAGCCGCCGCGAGGTTGTCCCGCTCCACGGCCAGCGGGCTGCCGGCCTGGTCGGGGAACACCTCGTCGCCGGCCCGGTCTGCCAGCCTGTTCAGCCACCCGAGGACCCGGTGCCCGGTGATGTGCAGCTCGCCGGACGCGAGCAGGCACTTCAGGGCGTAGGCGCGGATGGCGCTCAGCTGTCTGAACCGTGCGGTCTCGGCGTCTCCTGAGAGGCGTGCGATCAGGGATTTGGCCTCGAGGGCACACAGGATGCCGAGTATCTGTGACGGTGCGACACCGTCGCCGGTGCAGACCGCCCGCGCCGCAGCCGTGTCGAACCCGCCGACGAGCACCGCGAGTCGCCGGAAGACCACCTGTTCTGCCGGATCGAGCAGCCGGTGGCTCCAGTCGATCGCGGCGGCCAGCTCGCTGTGGCGCCCGGGTCCGGTCCTGTGTCCGCCTGCCAGGAGGGACAGCTGGGACATATGGTCGTCCAGTCCCGTCAGGATGTCACTCGGCGGAAGAGTTCCGGCCCGGCGGGCCGCCAGCTCGACGGCGAGCGTCAGGCCGTCCAGTCTGCGGCAGATCTCGGCAACCGTCCTGCCGTTTCCGCGGTGGAGCGTGAATCCTGGTGAGCAACTCGAGGCACGCTCGACGAAGAGCCGGACGGCGTCCGCCCGGAGCAGGACCACCGGATCGTCTCCGGCGTCGGCCGGCGGCAGCGACAGCTCACCGACCCGGAGGACGATCTCCCCGGGTACTCGCAGGGCCTCTCGACTGGTCGCCAGGATCCGTAACCGAGGGCAGTGACTCAGCAAGGTCGCGATCAGTCGGGCGCACGGCTCGGCCAGATGCTCGCAGTTGTCCAGGATCAGCAGCCGACGGGCGTCGCCGATCGCGTGGACCAGGACGTCGACACCGGATCGTCCTGCCCGTTCACCCACGGCCAGCGCGGCCGCGACCGACTGTGCGAGCGCAGCGCCGTCATGCAGCGCGTCGAGTTCGACCAGGTCGACCCGCCCCTGGCGGCCGGGGAGCCCCCTGGCGAACTCCAGCGCCAACCGCGTCTTGCCGACGCCCCCGGCTCCGGTGAGGGTCAGGAGTCGCGACGCCCTCAGCAGGGTGCGCAGCCGCGACAGCTCCGCCCGGCGGCCCACGAAGGAGTCGAGCGCCCGTGGCAGGCCGCGGCCCTGGGCGGTCGGGGAGGGAGCGCTCGGTGGAGGCGGTGACGCGGCCGTCTGTGCCCGGCGGGAATCCCGGCGCGCCGAGCGTTGCCTGAACGCCCTCTGTCTGCATGCCCCGGAGCAGTAGCGAGCCGGTCGACCGCTGAGCGGTCGACCGGTCAGCGGTGCGCCGCACGACTCACATGTCATGCTCCGGTCATCCCCGATTCCCGGCCGCCCATTCCCGGGATGGAATCCTTGCGTCCGTCATCGCGTCCCTTCGCGCGCACTGCAGCCGTGGGTCAACTCGGGCACGGCTGACGGGCGTACGCATCTCCTGCGGTCGCGGTTCTTGCCACGACGCAACACGACGCAGTCCGACACGCGACGCGGAGCGCCAGGTGTGGGCGGCCGGCCGCGCAGCGGTGGTTGCGGGCCTCGTTTCAGCGGACCGGCCACCGCTCGCACGGGGGCGTCAGGGGGTGGCGGCGGGATCGATGCCGAGCACAACCGTGCCGGTCACTCCCTTGCCGAGGTCGCTGCCGACCTGCGTGAGGGTCAGCAGGGTGGAGGACCCGCCGTTACGGTAGATGCCGTCCCTGGCGTTGAGCGTGCGACTGGCCGTGTTGCTCCGGTAGGGGGCCAATGCGGCGACCCTGCTGTTGTACGTTTCCGGGAAGTAGAGCTGGCCGGTGTGGGAGACGTGGCCTCCGTGGTACCTGCCGTTGGTGACAGTGCCGCCGGCATGTGTCTTGACGTGGATGTGGAGGGCACGGCCGACGTACCAGCCAGGGTAGACGGTGGTGAACTCCGCGACGCCTGTGGAGTCGGTCAGTTGCACGCCGCGCAGGAAGGTCGTGTCCGGGGTGGAGCCTCCTGCCACGTATCCGGAATAGACGCCGAGAGCGTCGCAGTGCCAGATGTCGACCGCCGTGCCGGGCAGCGCGGAGCAGGTCGTGGTGTCGATCACCCTGACACGGAGGGTGAGTGGCACGCCGGGCTTGCCCTCGGTGATGTCCTTGCGGACAGTCTCCAGGTCCAGGTAGTAAGGGCCCTCGGTCTGCTCGGGCGTCAGGACGCAGTCGGCGGCCGGCCGGGTCGGGGACTGGGCCGCGTTGTTCCGGTCCGCGGCCGCGGTCGCCTGCCCGGCCGTGAGACCCAGAGCGGCCGCTCCGAGGGTCGCACCGCCGAGGGCGGCTATGACGGTTCTGCGGGTTGCGCCGCCCCGGCCGTCGGCCAGCTCGGGGGTGCGCTCGCGTTCTGCGGAATGGGGGCGGGGGGTGTCAGCCATGCTGTGAGAATGGCGCGCACGGCAGCCCGTGGGATCGATCGGATGACCGGTGAATCGGGCGCGTTACGAAACTCACCGCGCCGCCGTCCGCCCCGCTGCCGGACGTGGTGCCGAGCGTGGCTGTCGAAGGCACCTGCGTCCCGACAAGGGCATCGCCCACACCTACATCAAACCGGCATCCCCGCACCTCAACGGCAAGGTGGAACGCTCACGCCGCATCGACGCCGAGGAGTTCTACCGCATGCTCGCCGGTGTCGTCATCGACGACACCGGCGAACTCGACGAAAAACTCCGAGAATGGGAGGACTACTACAACTACCACCGCCCGCACGGCGCTCTCGGCGGCCAGACTCCCTACGAACGCCTGAAGCGCAAGACTCAGACCCAGATGTGACCAAGCTCTGGCAGATGCACACCTGGACGAGGCAATGCCTGCATGGAATTGGGCTCCCAGGACGGGGGTCACATGCCATCGGCACCGTCGAGCTCGGCGGCGTCCTGGACGACAACCTCGGCCTCCAGGACGGGATCACCAACTGGATCTCCGGCATCGCCCTGGACAACGTCGGCCTCTTCGTCGTCTGGGCCTGCGCCATCGCCCACTGGCGGGCGTCGAGCACTGCTGGAACGCGAAGACCACCGACGCCGACTGACCGGGACACAGGCGCATGGCGCGTTGTCCGGCCCCGGAGATTCAGCCCGCCGGCACCCGCTCGGGTCGTGTCGGTGGGCGGTGCCGTACTCCGGGGAGCATGGCGGTCAGCCCTTGGGGTGGTGGGAGGCGACGCGGAAAAGACGAGGTTGGACGTCGGTGGCGATGACGGCTGCCTGGTCCATGTGGATTCGGGCCTCGGGGTTGTCCAGCATCGCGTGGTAGTGAGTCTCGCTCTCCCACTGCGCGTAGTTGATGACGCGTTCGCCGTCCTCACTGGCGTGGAAATTGGCGCAGATGAAGCCCGGCTGGTGCTTCATCGTCTCTTCCGTGGCGTGCGCCAGCAGAGCGATCAGCTCATGCTGGCGCTGCGGTGTCACGGTGAATACGTTGATCAACGTAACCACCGGCCGGTCACTCTCGATTCTGGCAGTAATAGGCATACTGCCTTTTTTTCCCTTACGAGTGAGAAAGCTGCGGATCGAGGGTCTCAATCCCTCCAACGGCCGTCTCCCGAGGAGCTTGCGGCGCGGCCACAGTGCGAGTGCGCGCGTCGCCGACCGGGTCGTCCACGGTCGTGGTGACCATCAGGATGCCGTGGGCGTCCACTCCGGAGGCAGCCAGCTCCGTCGCTCTCGCGGCGATGGCCCTTGAGCCGGGCATTCTCCCCGTCGGCGGCCTTCAGCCGGTCGAGAAGCCCGTCGATCTTGCCGCGCAGCTCGCTGCGCGCGGCACTGAGCGGTTCGGCGATTTCGGAGACCAGATCACGTGAGCGAGCAAGATGGCGGAACCCCTCGACCCCACTGCGGCCTCAGCCGGCGCTTCCCCGCGCCGACCGACGACTCGGAGGTCAGGGAGACCACACCGATCTGTGAGGCGCGTTCGACGTGCGTGCCACCGCACAGCTCCCGCGACCAGGGGCCGCCGATCTCGACGACGCGGACCTTCTCGCCGTACGACGCGGGACTCGGTGGGCGGGGTGTCCCACGCGCGCCAGCTCGTCGGGCCGGGCTCGTCCAGCACGGACCGCAGGGCGGACGCATCCGTCGTACCGCTGGACTTGTGGGCGCGCGCGTCGGCGCGGGCGCGTTCCCCTTGTTCCCGCATGAGGTACGTCGAAGCCCTCGCGGTCGACCTCGACGCCCTGTCCGGCGGCCATCTCCAGGGTGAGGTCGATGGGGAAGCCGTAGGTGCCGTGCGGCAGGAACGCCTGCGCACCGGGCAGCCGGTGTCCGATCTCGGCGGCGCGCACGGTGGGCTCCGGATGATTACAGGGGATGGGCGGCCAGGGTTCGGGCAGGGTGGCGGGGGCCGAGGAAGACGACGGTGCCCGTGCCCTCGGGGGCGGGGTGGGTGGCCTGGGTCCAGCCCTGCCAACGGTAGAAACTCACGGCTTTCGAGGAGCGCCACGAGGTGAGCAGCCAGGCCCGGCCGTCCGGGGCGTCCTCGGTGACCGCTGAGAGGAGCTCGGCGGCCACGCCCTTGCCACGGGCGGCGGGGCGGACGGCGAGTTCGTCGATCTCACGGGCGCCGCACAACCAGGCGGCGGTGCGGTCGGATCCGAGCGCGGCAGTGGCCTCGGGGTAGCAGCGATCCGTGGGAAAGGGCGCACGAGTGGTCCAGGCGGTCGCGAAACCGGCCACCTCCTGGCCATCGAGGGCGAGTGCGGCGACGAAGCCCGGCCGCCGTGCGTCGGCCGAGAGTCGAGAGACGAAGGCAGCCGCCTTCTGCTCGTCCTCGTTCCAGGGAGGGGCGCAGAAGGCGTCTGTGTAGACCGACCTCAGGGTGTCACTGTGGTCCAGCAGCTCGGTGCCCGTGCAGACCCGTATGTCCATCAGGCCGCACCTGCCGAGACGGACACCGGGTGCAGGGCCGCGTATTCCAGGGGTGCCGAGGGGTCGATCGAGACGTCGAGCGGTGCGGGGTCGGATCCGGCGCGGACGAGGAGGTCGCCGACCGCGGCGATCATCGCGCCGTTGTCCGTGCACAGCCTCAGCGGCGGCACGCGCAGTTCGACGCCGGCGGCCCGGCAGCGTTCCTCGGCCAGCGACCGTACCCGTGAGTTCGCGGCGACGCCGCCGACCACCACCAGCGTCCCGACGCCGTGCTCGGCACAAGCGGCGACCGCCTTGCGGGTCAGCACATCGGCGACCGCCTCCTGGAGGGACGCCGCGCCGTCGGCCACGGGCAGCTCGCGCCCCGCATGACCTTCGGCCCAGCGGGCGGCCGCCGTCTTCAGTCCGGAGAACGAGAAGTCGTACGAGCCCGGCAGCGGGCGCGGGAAGGCGACCGCGCGCGGATCCCCCTCACGCGCGGTCCGGTCGATGGCCGGACCGCCGGGGTAGGGCAGCCCGAAGACCCGGGCGACCTTGTCGAAGCACTCCCCGGCCGCGTCGTCGAGCGTGTCGCCGAGGTGGACGATCGGATCGCGGGCCAGATCGCGCACGAGGAGGAGCGAGGTGTGGCCGCCCGACACGATCAGCACCATGCAGGGGTTGGGCAGGGGACCGTGTTCGAGCGTGTCGGCGGCGACGTGGCCGGCGAGATGGTGAACGCCGTACAAGGGCACGCCGAGCGCGTACGCGATCCCCTTCGCACCCGCGAGCCCCACCTGGAGCGCTCCGGACAGGCCCGGTCCGGTGGTGACGGCCACGGCGCCGATGTCGGACAGTTTCAGCCCGGCCTGGTCCAGTGCCTGTCGGACCACCGGGCGCAGGGAGTGAAGGTGGGCGCGGGAGGCGATCTCCGGCACCACACCGCCGTAGCGGGCGTGTTCGTCCATGCTCGACGCCACGGCGTGGCCGAGCAGCCGGCCGTCCCGGACCAGTCCCGCACCGGTCTCGTCGCACGACGACTCGATCCCCAGCACGATCGGAGAGCCCACGCTCCACACCCTTTCTGCGCACTAATAGTTATTGCAACCAGTGTGCAATAGATTGGACAGGCAAAGTAACCCGGCACGCATGTGCGGTGCGCAGTCCACTGGAGTGCGCTGCTGTCGCCCCCGGACGCCGAGGTGCGAGCCGTGATCCCTGCTGGGCAGGCTCACCCCTCCCGGCCTGTCCGTGGCCGTCGCCCTCGTCATCGGCACCGTCGAGCTGCTGGGCCCGATCGCCGAGAAGGCGAACCTGCACGGGGCGTTCTGGGACTGGGTCTCCCGCCTGGACCTGAACGTCATCGGTTACGTCATCGTCGGGCTGTTCTTCGCCACCTGGGCGGTCGCCCTGCTGGTGTGGACGTTCGCCCGGATCGAGGTGAAGTGGACGGCGGGACTGGCCCGGCCCGCCACGACCCCGGAACGCGCCGAGCAGCGGCTGTCCGGCGGTGCCGCGCGCATGACCCGCCGCCGTTCACCCTCGCTCTCGCCGGATACCGGCCACCGTCAGGCCCCAGGGTCACCGCCGGAGACCACAGTCACTCGCCGATCCCTCGCCCGAGTTGCAACGCGAACCCGCGTCTCCGGCGTCAGCCACAGCCCGTTCGGTGACGCGCTCCTTGTCCATGGCGGCCCGCTCGGCGTTCGGGGCCTGGTCGATCAGCCCCCGAGCACTCCAACCCCGGTGCACCTTGGGGAAATTCCGCTCGACCTTCACCACGGCCTTGTCCGTCGCGGCGAGGCGTACGGGCAGCTCCTCCCTGAGGGCGAAGCGCGATGAGTCTTTATTGCGCACCTGTTGCAAGAGCATCTACTGTGCAAGAAGTGGTCGGCCAGGGTGGCCGAAGCGGTGCACCCTGCGTCCGGCCCTGGTGCGGGGCGCCGTCCCGCCTTGACAGCGTCCGTTCCATGGACGGCGTCCCGCACCCACCCACGGTCAGGTACTGCAGCGAGCGCATCGGCCGAAGAGCAGCAGCGAACCCGCCGCGTCGCCTCGCAGGCCCGTCAGCTCGGCGATCCGCTCCGAGGCTTCCCTGAGGTGCTCCATCGCCACATCCCCCACTTGGCCGCACCGCTCGCAGACCGTGTGATGGTGCGGCTTGGAACTGATGCCGTAGCGCTTGGGGCCGCCCGGACCGTGGACCGCGTGTGCCAGACCGGCGTCCGTCAGAGTTTCCAGGGTCCGGTAGACGGTCGCCTGATCGAAGGGCAGATCCAGCTGCTGTAGTTCAGCCCAGACTTCGGCGGAGGAGAGATGCATCCCGGAGGCGGAGAGCAACCTCAGGGTGCACAGCCGACTGTGGGTGCAGCGCAGGCCGTGGCGTCGCAACAGCACCGCCAGTTCCGGCGTCGTCGCGTCACCGTGCGACGGCGGAGTCATGGTCACGTGCTTGCCTTTCTCGCCGCGGTTGAGGAGTCCGGATCGCGGACTGCCGTCACGTACTCGGCGCGACATGGTGAGGGGGTCCTAGGTCCGACGCCTGATCGCAAGGTACCGTTCTTGCTGTTAGCGTGCAGCTGCATACATCTGGCAATAACGTCGGAGGACGTTGGACATGGCGCTCTACACGCTCCCGGAACTTCCCTACGACTACTCGGCGCTCGCCCCGGTCATCAGCCCGGAGATCATCGAGCTGCACCACGACAAGCACCACGCGGCCTATGTGAAGGGCGCCAACGACACGGTCGAGCAGCTCGCCGAGGCGCGGGACAAGGAGTCGTGGGGCTCGATCAACGGGCTGGAAAAGAGCCTGGCCTTCCACCTCTCCGGGCACATCCTGCACAGCATCTACTGGCAGAACATGACCGGTCCGAAGGACGGCGGCGGCGAGCCGCTGGCCCAGGACGGTGTCGGCGACCTGGCCGACGCGATCACCGAGTCCTTCGGTTCGTTCGCCGGCTTCAAGGCGCAGCTGACCAAGGCGGCGGCCACCACCCAGGGTTCGGGCTGGGGCGTGCTCGCCTACGAGCCGCTCAGCGGCCGCCTGATCGTGGAGCAGGTCTACGACCACCAGGGCAACATCGGCCAGGGCTCGACCCCCGTCCTGGTCTTCGACGCCTGGGAGCACGCCTTCTACCTCCAGTACAAGAACCAGAAGGTGGACTTCATCGAGGCGATGTGGGCCGTCGTCAACTGGCAGGACGTGGCCAAGCGCTACGCCGCCGCGAAGGAGCGCGGCGACAGCCTGCTCCTGCGCCCCTGACGACGGGGTCGCACGGATGTCCTGCTCGTGACCGTCTTCTCACCCTTCACCAGCAGGCAGCGCCGGAGGGTTCCCGCGAGCAGCGCGCCCGCGGGAGCCCTTTCGGCGACTTCGACCTGGACGCCCGGCGCGACTGGCTGGAGCTGTTCCCCTTCTTCACGACCCGCCGCCCGGACGCCTACGCTCCGCTCGGCGCACGTCCCTGGGTCCGCCCGACCACCGTCGGGCTTCCTCGGACGGTGGTCTGTGGCCGGGGCCTCTCGGCCGGGCAGGCGATTCCGGCGTGGCGGACCATTGCGGGGCCACCGATGTGACCGCCCGGTTGCGACCCCCGAGATCCGGGTCGCCCGTCCGCTCGCCGCAGGCACCACAGCCCTTCCAAAGAGGGCCGGGCCGTCGGTATCGGGTCACATGACGAGCTTCTCGCCCGCTGCACGCAATACCGGCGACTGCTCAGCAGATCGCCCCAACCAGCCGTAGACTGAACGCCGTTCGCATCTGGCGGGCGGCCGTGACCGTCGCGCGGGAGTGGACGGGCGGCACAACAACCGCATAGGCACGTGACTGGGGGAAGCCGGTGGGAGTCCGGCGCTGACCTGCAACCGTGTGCGGCCTTGGCGGGCCGCGAGTCGGAGTACCCGGAGCGTGCCGAGAAATGCTTCCCACTGTCATGGTCTGCAGCGCGAAGCCGAGAGCCTGATCCGAGTAGCCGGGTTCGGTGCGTCCAACATCCCGGAGGGGGAAGCCGCGCCTGCCGAGGGTGCCGGTCCGTTCGCTCGGCGACGGGCCGCGGGCCGCCCACCTCAGGAAGGCTTCACCAGTGCACCGCACATCCGCACGCCGTACCATGATCGCCACGACGGCTCTCGGCCTGGCTCTCGCCTCCGCCCCGGCCGTCGCTCACGCCCAGAGCATGCCCCGTACGAACGCTCCCATCCGGGTGAGCCTGACGGTCCAGGGACCGGACGGACTCCTCTTCAAGGGCAGCATAAGAACGCGCGGCCATGAGGTCACCACGGTCACGGGCGGCACCCACAGATGCGACGGCACCAACGGGGGAGCCAACCCCTCCGCCGTACCGACGCCTACGGCCGCCCTCGACGACGCGGCCCGCAAGCGGCACTTCACCTGGGACGGCACCTGGTACGCGTCGTTCGACGACTACTCGGTCGACACCATCAAGAAGGTCAGCGGCGGGGGCAGCGCCTACTGGAACATCTCCGTCAACGGCACGTCCACCCCCGTGGGCGGCTGCCAGTTCAAGCTGAACGCCGGGGACAAGGTGGCGTTCACCTGGACGGCCTTCTGATTCCGGTGTGCCGTCACCGGCCGGGGAGCGGTCGTGCCTCGGCCGGTGACACCGCCTCTGCGGTCCGCACGCCGTGCAGGACATGGGCGAGTACCTCCGCCCCACGCACCACCCGTGGTCCCGGGCGGTTGAAGTAGGCCGGTCCGTCCAGCACCCAGACCCGGCCGGACCGGACGGCGGGCAGGTCCGTCCAGCCTGGGAGTCTCGTGAGCAACTCGCTCTCGCGCAAGGTGCGTTCGGGCGGAAAGCCGCACGGCAGGACGAGGACCACGTCCGGCCGTGCGGCCCGCACCGCCTCCCAGGCCATCGGCTCGGTGTGCTCGCCGGGTGCGGCGAGGAGAGGCTCGCCCCCGGCCGTCGTGATCTGCTCGGGCACCCAGTGCCCTGCGGGCCACAACGGGTCGAGCCACTCGATCGCCACGACCCGGGGCCGGTCACGGCCGGTGACCGCCGCGCGGACGCGGTCGAGACGAGCGCACAGCTCGGCCCGGCGCCGCCGGGCGCGCTCGGGCACGCCGAGCAGCTCCCCGACCGTCACCAGGCAGTCCAGTACGTCGTCGAGCGTGTGCGGCTCCAGGCTGAGGACCTTGGTCTGCGCGTTCAGCAGCCGCACCGTGCTGCTGACCTTCTCGTAGGACACCGCGCACACGTCGCACAGATCCTGGGTGAGCACGACGTCCGGACGCAGCGACGCCAGCGCCTCGGTGTCGAGCGTGTACAGCGACGACCCGGAGTGCGCCGAACCGCCGACCGCGTCGGAGATCTCCCGGCTGGTGAGCACGTCCTGGTCCAGATCCGCCCCGGTCACCACCGGTACGGACGCCACCTCGCGCGGTGGCCAGTCGCACTCGTGAGTGCGACCGGCCAGCTGCGCGGTCAGTCCGAGCTCGGCGATGATGTCGGTGGCGGCGGGCAGCAGCGAGACGATGCGCATACCCCGACTCTAGGACCCGCCGCGGGGCGGGTCCCGGAGCGGCATCGCCGTCAGACGCCCCAGCGCACGGCGATCGTGTCGCCGACGTTCACGACCTTGCCCCGCGTCGCGGAGGCGAAGGACGAGCCGTCGACGCTGACCTTCCAGGTGTTGGAGCCGCTGTTGGCCTTGCCGTTGACAGCCGTGATGACGCCCGAGCCTGAGGACGGGTTCACACTCGTGACACAGCCCGACGGGGTGGCGGCGGTCTTGGCCGCGTCGAGGACGGCACCGAGCGTGGTCGTCGTACCGGTCGGCGTGAGTGCGACGGAGCACACCTTCAGGTTGCCGGAGCCGTCGTCCACGGTGAGTGCCAGTTTCGTCGCCGTACCGGAGGTGAGGGAGGACTGGCTGACCCACTGCGGGGCGCCCGGCGTCGTCGGGACGGGCGGGGTCGCGGTGAAGCCGCCGCCCGCCACGGCCCGCAGACCGTCGATCGACGAGTACGCCGTCGGCGAGGTGTCGGTGGGCAGGTACTTGAAGCCGCCGCCCGGGTTGAACTGCTGGGCGATGAGGAAGTCCACCGGCGTCTTGCCGTCCGCGGTGAGGAAGTCACCGGCCTGCGGGTCGATTCCGCAGGCGTTCAGACCCGAGACCGCCCAGCCGTTGGAGTCGGTGTTGGCGCCGAACATGGCGTCGAAGGCGCCGGTGTCCGATACGAGCTTGCCCTTCAGGAAGTTCTTCGCCTGCACGATGTCGGTGTCGGTGTTCGGCACCCCGGACACGCAGAGCGCGGCCATGGCGGCACCGGTCATGTCGATGTCACTGCCGGCGCCCAGCTGGCTCGGGTTGCCTTCGGCCTTGCTGTAGTTCCAGCCGCCGTCGTTGTGCTGGTTGGCCCGGAGACGGGTGATGATCGAGTTGCGCAGCGCCTGCGGGATGCGGGTCTGCCCCGCCTGGGTCTTCGCGCCGTTCAGGGCGAGCGCGGCGAAGACGGTGCCGTTGAAGTTGGACGACGGGCCGAAGTAGCCGGGCTCGGAGGTCTGCCAGTAGCTGTAGATGTCCGCGACCAGGTTGCGGGAGGCGGAGACACGGGACGGGTCGATGCCGGCGGCGTAGGCGTTGAGCGTGGCACGCTCGTAGTCGGTGACCAGGGGACTGGAGGACGGCCAGCCGCTGGTGGACAGCAGGTTGCGGTAGACGGTTCTCGCGTTCTTGCTGGTGTCTCCGCCGGGCGTGACGTCGACGGCGGCGGTTCCGGCCGAGGCGAGCGCGCTGAACGCCCACTCGTTGGACAGCCCGGAACCGGCGTACGACCCGTCGGCGGCCTGAAGCGACTTGAGGTAGGTGACGCCGTTCGTCTTCGACGTGGCGATCTGTGCCGGGGTGGAGGTGGCCGCCGCGGGCAGCGTGGTCAGCGCGAATGCGCCGAGGGCGGCGGAAGCGACGAGGACGGATCGTCGGGACGGATGACGGGACATGGCCTGCTCCTGGAATGAGGGGGCGTCGGCCGGACCCATGTCCACCTTCACCGGGGCGGCGGGACGTGGCCGCCGCCCGGAACGCGTGGACCGGCTTCCAAAGGTGTCTCACCGCTTGGGCATTCGGGCTCGGGCCGGCCCCCTGCCGTCCCACACCGCTGCGCGTCAGCCCCGGACTCCCACCGGGTTCCCCCACTCGGCAGTCCGGGACGGTACCTGACGTGCAACCCGGCCGCCAGCGCTCGGTCGGTCACCCGTCGCGGCACCCTGGGCCCGTCTTGACGCTTCCTGTGAAGCGTGTTCAAATCCCGCTGATAGGCGACAAGTTCCAGGGGAAGCCGGTCGAAGTCCGGCGCTGACCCGCAACCGTAGGCCCGGCTCCGCGCCGGGCGAGCCGGAATGCCTGGAACATGATCATCAGTAACAGCCGCCGTCGCGGACTACGGCGTGGTGCGACCAGCTTCCGGCTGCCGGGCTCTCCCCGTCCTCCGGAGGCCCTCTGCCACGTCCGCGCACGCGCCGGCAGGCACGAGGGGGCTGCGGTGGGGACCGAGAGACGAAGAGACGGACGGGCGGGCACAGGTCCGAGACGCCTGACGGCGCTGGTGGCGGCGTGGCTCATGGCGCTGGCGGCGGGTGTGGCCTTCCTCACCAGCACGACGGCGTCCGCGGCCGGGCCGATCGGCGACTGCACGGCCACCAAGGGTGCCGTCGTGGCCGTCGACTTCGGGTCCTTCGGCGGCAAGGTCGAGCGGGGCTGCGACACCACCCCGACCACCGGCTTCGACCTCCTTCACACCGGCGGCTTCACCACCGCCGGAACCAAGCACGACGGCGACGCCTTCATCTGCCGCATCGGCCTCGCCACCTTCAACTCCGGTACCCAGTACCCGACTCCGGACAAGGAAGCCTGCGACGCCACCCCGCAGGCCAGTGCCTACTGGTCCTACTGGATCGCCTCACCCGGCGAGGACCACTGGACATACAGTCCGTACGGCGCACAGTCCCGCAAGCTGAAGAACGGCGACGTGGACGCCTGGGTGTACGGCGGCACGAAGCCGGACGGCTCCGGCGGGGAGCCCAGGTTCAGCCCCGACGACGTGCGGGTCGGCACGGTCTCCCTCACCGCGGCCACGACCTGGCTCACCGGGAAACTGGCCGACGGCACGCGGATCGTCGACGACGGCGCCAGCACCCCCGACTATCCGCTCACCCTCGACACGGCCTACGCCCTCGCCGCCGTCCATGGCCAGGGCACCCCGCTGTACAAGATCACCGACTACCTCGCGGCGCACGCGGACGACTACATCTACGCGGCCGGCAAGGACCAGGGCCCCGACGCCGGGGCCAACGCCCGGCTCGCCCTGCTCGCCGAGATCACCAAGGCCGATCCGCACAAGTTCGGCGGCCACGACCTCCTCGCCGACCTGACCTCCAACGTCTGCGCGGAGGGATCCGACCCGGACAAGACTCCGGGCTGCACCGCGAAGGGTGACTTCAAGAACGCCGGTGTCGCCGAGCAGCAGGCGCTGGCCGTGCTCGCCCTGCTGCGTGGCGGGGTGACGCCGCCGGCCGCGACCGTCGACCGGCTGACCCAGCTCCGGTGCGAGGACGGCGGGACCACCAGCCTTCTCATCCAGCCCGGCGAATCATGCAGCGGCGAAACCGTCATCACCGCGTTCGTCGCCCTCGTGCTGCACAGGGCCGGCGGCCACGACGACGCAGTGACCGGGGCGCGTACCTTCCTGACCAAGGAGCAGCTCGCGGACGGCTCTTTCCCTGCCGACCCGACCGCCACCAACGGCAGCGTCGAGGCGACCGCCTATGCTGCCCAGGCCCTGCGTGCGCTCGGCGACACCGACCGCGCGGACACCGCCGTCGACTGGCTGTCCCGGCAGCAGCTCAAGGACGGCGGCTTCGGCTTCGAGGGCGGCGACACCGCCCCCGCCCTCTACCCGACTCCGCGAGCCGTCCTGGCCGGTGCCGGCACCAGCCTCGTCACCCTGACGGCCAAGGACGCGCGTCCCACGAAACCGCCCACGGACCCCACCGATCCCACCGGCACCCCCACCACCCCCGCCCCGGGTACCGGACCCGACCTGAAAAAGGGCGTCACCTACCTCACCAAGGCGGCGAACCTCAAGAGCGGCAAGTACTACGACGACGGGCTCGGCACGGGCCGCGCCGACTTCGGCCTGACCATCGACGGTGCCTACGCGCTCGCCGCCACCGGCCTGAACAACGCCAAGCTGCGGAGCGTCGTCGACTTCCTCGACCACGCCGGCCGGGACGGCGCGGGCCGCACCGTCAACGACTGGACCGGCATCGGCACCGTCTACGCCGGTGGCGGTTCGATCGGCAAGACGGCGCTGCTCGCCGAGGCCGTCGGGCGCGACCCGCGCGACTTCGCCGGGCACGACCTCATCGCAGCGCTGAAGAAGGCGGTCTGCACCAAGCCCAGCACCGCGCCGGACCGCTCCTGCGCGGCCAAGGGCGCCTACACCTACGCCCCGTCCGTGTTCTCCCAGGCCCTGGCCGTCATGGCCCAGCTGCGGGCGGGTGACAAGACGGCGGCCGCTCAGCCGGTCGCCTATCTGGAGAGCCTCCAGCGGAGTTCAGGTGCCTGGCCGAGCCTGATCCCCGCCACGAACGACTCCGACGTCGACTCGACCGCCATCGCCGCCATGGCTCTCGACCTGGCGGGCGGTGCCAAGGCGGACAAGGCCGTGGACAGGGCGCTGGCATGGATGGCGTCCAGGCAACTGTCCGACGGTGGATTCCCGGGAGCGGCGGGCGACTCCGTCAACTCGGCCGCACTCGCCGTGCAGGGCCTGTCCCTCGACGCGGGGAAGTACACCGCGCAGATCGCCAAGGCCCGTAAATTCCTCGCCGCACAGCAGAACGCCGACGGCGGGTTCCGGGTTGCCAAGGAAGGCCAGCCCGGCTCCGACCTGCGCGCCTCCACCCAGGCCGTGGGTGGAGCCACCGGCATCTCCTTCGGCAAGCTGAAGCGCAGCCTGACCAGCACCTCCCCGCAGCCCACGCCGAGCCCCAGCGGCAGTGCCCCCGACATCATCACCACGGGCGACACCGGCGGCAGCGGCAACACCGGCGGCTCGGGTGACGGCGGGACCGTCGCGGACGGCGGCGGTGGGGGCGGTGTCCTCGCCTCCACCGGTGCCCAGGTGGGCACCCTCGCCGGGATCGCCGCGCTGCTGGTGCTCGCCGGCTGGCGCACGGTGGTCGTCGCGCGGCGTCGTGCGGGCACGGGAGGCGGACGATGAGTCCCGTGAGCTTCCGCGCGGTGGCCACGGCTCTCGGTGCGACCACGGCCGCACGCCGGCTCCGCGTACTGGCAGCGCTCTGCCTGCCGGTCGCCGTCGTCGCCGCGACCGGCACCCCGGCCGCGGCCGACCCGCAGCCGATGGGCCGCTGCACGACGACCTCGGGCGCCGTGCTCGCCGTCGACTTCAGTCACTGGGGCGGCCCGATCCTGCGCTCCTGCGGTACGACCCCGACCACCGGGTACGAACTGCTCAACCAGGGCGGCTGGCGCACGACCGGCACCGGGCACGACGGACCGGCCTTCATCTGCCGTATCGGCTACAGCGGTTACCAGAGCGGCAAGCAGTATCCGACCGCAGCGCAGGACGACTGCGTGCTCACGCCGCCCGCCTCCGCGTACTGGTCGTACTGGCACGCCGACCCAGGGGCCAGGGACTGGACGTACAGCCAGCTCGGGGCGATGCTCTACAAGCCCAAGCCCGGCAGCGTCGACCTGTGGATCTTCGGCGGCACGAACGTCGAGGGAACCAAGGGCCGGCCCACGATCTCCCCGGACCAGCTGCGGGCTCACAACACCAAGCCACAGGGCGATGCGGGCCGGCCCGCCTCCACCCACAAGGCACCCTCGCTGCCGCCCGACGTGGACACCGGCCCGGCCCCCGAGCGGCACACGACCGCACCTTCCCGGTCCGCCGCGGCCGAACCGAAGAAGAAGCCGAAGGCGGGCAAGTCCGCAAGCCCGACTGCGTCACCCACGCCCACTGCCACCGCGAGCAGCCCGGCAGCGGCGGCATCCGGCACCGGCACCAGGGTGGTCGACGCCGCCCCGGCCGCCGAGGCCAAGCACGACGCCGGTTCGATCGTCCCCGTGGCGACGGGCGCCGGTCTCGTGGTGCTGATCGGCGGGGCGGCGGCGTTCGTGGCGTACCGCCGCCGTCGTACCGAGTGACCGCGGTGGCCCGCACGACAGTCGAGGCGTCCCCGGCCGCCGCGGTCCCCGACCGCGGCGGCCGGCGCCTGCCGCGAACCCTGCACCCCGTGGCCTGGTGGGTGTGGGCGCTCGCCCTCGCCACCGCCGTCAGCCGCACCGACAACCCGGTGCTGCTCTTCCTCGTCCTCGCCGTTCTCGGCTACGTCGTCACGGCCCGGCGCACCGAGGCGCCCTGGGCACGCGGCTTCAAGTACTACCTGTTCCTGGCCCTGACGGTGGTGACGATCCGCGTTGCCTTCCGCGCGGTGTTCGCCACCGGCATCACCCCGCACGACCACTTCCTCTTCTCCCTCCCGCACATCCCCACCCCCGACTGGTACGCGGGCATCAAGATCGGCGGGCCGGTGTCGCTGGAGGCGCTGCTGTCCGCCGCGACCGACGGACTGCGGCTGGCCTGCATGCTGTGCTGCATCGGCGCCGCCAACACCCTCGCCAATCCCAAGCGGGCCCTGCGGGTGCTTCCCGGTGCCCTGTACGAGCTGGGGGTCGCCGTCACCGTCGCGATCAGCGTGGCGCCGCAGCTCGTGCAGAGCGTGCAACGCGTCGCCCGGGCGAAGAAGCTGCGGGCCGGGCGGACGAAGGGCATGAAGGCGCTGCGCGGCATCGTGGTCCCGGTCCTGGAGGACGCCCTGGAACGGTCCCTGCGGCTGGCCGCTGCCATGGACTCCCGCGGCTACGGCCGGGCGGGCACGGCCACCCGCCGCTCCCGCCGGGCCACCGGTGCGCTGATGCTGCTGGGCATGTGCGGCCTGTGCGCCGGGGCGTACGGGCTGCTCGACGCCACCGCGCCCGCCTTCCTGGGCCTGCCCGCGATGGCGTGCGGGGCCGTGCTGTGCGTGGCGGGACTGCGGCTGGGAGGCCGGCGTGTCACCCGCACCACCTACCGCCCCGACCTCTGGCGCCTGCCGGAGTGGGCCGTGGCCGGCAGCGGAGTGCTGTCAGCCGTGCTGCTCTTCAGCAACCTCGGCTACGACCCGGCCCAGCTCAACCCCACCTTCTACCCGCTGACCTGGCCCGGCCTGCCGCTCGTCCCGACCGCCGCGATCCTCCTCGCCGGCACGGCCGGCTTCCTCGCACCTCCGCCCAGCCCTGTCCAGAGAGCCGACACCCCGTGATCACCTTCGACCAGGTCACCGTCCAGTACGAGGACGCGCCCGAACCCGCCCTGCGCGACATCGACCTCACGGTGGAGGAGGGCGAACTCTGCCTCGTCGTCGGGCACACGGGCGTGGGCAAGTCCACGCTCCTGGGCGCGGTCAACGGGCTGGTGCCGCACTTCACCGGCGGCACCCTGTACGGCCGGGTCACGGTCGACGGCCGCGACACCGCCCACCATCCGCCCCGGGAACTCGCCGACGTCGTCGGCGTGGTCGGCCAGGACCCGATCGACGGGTTCGTCACCGACACGGTGGAGGAGGAACTGGCCTACGCCATGGAGCAGTTGGCGATCCCGGCGGCGACCATGCGCAAGCGCGTCGAGGAGACCCTCGACCTGCTCGGCCTCGCCGACCTCCGCCACCGGGCCCTGCACGAACTCTCCGGCGGGCAGCAGCAGCGCGTCGCCATCGGCTCCGTCCTCACCGCCCATCCCCGCGTCCTGGTCCTGGACGAACCCACCTCGGCACTGGACCCCACGGCGGCCGAGGAGGTCCTCGCCGCCGTCACCCGGCTCGTGCACGACCTCGGTGTCACTGTCCTCATGGCCGAGCACCGCCTCGAACGCGTCGTCCAGTACGCCGACCGCGTCATCCACCTGCCCGGCGACGGCCGCGCCCGCATCGGCGCTCCGTCCGAAATCCTCCGTACCTCCACGATCGCACCGCCGATCGTGGAGCTGGGCCGGGTCGCGAACTGGTCTCCGCTGCCGCTGTCCATCCGCGACGCCCGCCGTGCCGCCGCGCCGCTGCGTACCAGGCTCGCGGGCCGTGCCCCGGCCCCCGTCAGGCCACCGGTCCCGGAGGGCGAACGGACCCGGCTGCTCGCCGCACGCGGCATCACGGTCACTTATCGGGGTGTCGCGGCCGTACGCGCAGTGGACCTCGATCTGCACGCGGGCGAGGTCACCGCGCTGATGGGCCGCAACGGCTCCGGAAAGTCCTCCCTCCTGTGGGCCCTGCAGGGGTCCGGACCACGCAAGGCCGGATCGGTGAAGATGTCCGGCGGCCGTGGTGGCACCGATCCGCACACCGTGCCCGCGGCCGAGGCGCGCCGACTCGTGGGCCTGGTCCCGCAGACCCCCGCCGACCTGCTCTACCTGGAGACGGTGAAGGAGGAACTCGACCAGGCGGACGCCGAGTCGGGCACCAGGCTGAAGGCGCGCGACCTTCTCGACCGGCTCGCGCCCGGTATCGACGACGCCACCCACCCGCGCGACCTGTCGGAGGGCCAGAAGCTCGCGCTCGTCCTCGCCATCCAGTTGTCCGCCGCGCCCCAGGTCCTCCTCCTGGACGAACCGACCCGGGGCCTGGACTACCGGGCCAAGACGGCGCTGATGGACATCGTGGACGCTCTCGCCGCGGAGGGACGGGCGGTTGTGATCTCCACCCATGACGTCGAGTTCGCGGCCCGTGCAGCCGACCGGGTGGTCGTCATGGCCGAGGGGGACGTCGTGGCCGACGGCCCGACCACCGAGGTCATCATCTCCTCGCCGACCTTCGCCCCGCAGACCGCGAAGATCCTCTCCCCGCTGCCGTTCCTCACGGTCAAGCAGGCCGCGCAGGCACTGGCCGCCGACGACGAAGAGGGGACACGCCCGTGAGCGCGCGCATCGGCAGCGCGATCCGGCTGACCCCGCGTGCCGGCGTGGTCGTGGCGCTCGCCGCGTTCCTCGGACTCGTCGCGTTCTTCTGGCCGTTCGTGGTCGCGCCGGGCAAGTTCGGTTCCAACTACGCACCACCGCTGATCTTCGGCGTCCTGCTGGTCCTGGTGCTGTGCGTGGTGCTGTCGGAGATCGCCGAAGGCGGCATCGACTCCAAGGCGCTCGCCATGCTCGGCGTGCTCTCCGCCGTCAACGCGGCGCTGCGACCCCTCGGCGCCGGCACGGCGGGCATCGAGACGGTCTTCTTCGTGCTGGTTCTGGCGGGGCGGGTCTACGGCCCCGGCTTCGGGTTCGTGCTCGGCTGCACCTCGCTGTTCGCCTCCGCGTTGATCACCGGAGGCGTCGGGCCGTGGATGCCGTACCAGATGTTCGGCTGCGCGTTCGTGGGCATGCTCGCCGGGTTCCTTCCCCGGGCGAGCGGCCGGCGCGAGGTGGCGCTGCTGGCGGTGTACGGATCGCTCTCCGGCTATCTCTTCGGCTTCCTGCTGAACCTCTCCTTCTGGCCGTTCTCGCTCGACCCCAACAGCTCCATCGCCTACCTGCCCGGCCTGCCCTTCACCGAACAGTGGCACCGCTACGTCGCTTTCGACCTCGCCACGTCGCTGGGCTGGGACACCGGCCGGGCCGTGACCAACTTCGTGTGTGTGCTGCTGGCCGGGCCGGCGGTACTGACCACCTTCCGACGTGCCGCCCGGCGTGCCCGGTTCCGGGCGCCGGTCCGCTTCGAGGCAGCCGGGACCGCCGACTCCGACCCCTGCTGATGTGAGGCAGGCGCACCCACAGGGACGCCCGCGTGCCCTTCCGGACGCCCGTGCGCCACATCGACCACGTCGGGCCGCAGGGCGCACACCAGACGCGGCAGCCGGAGGCTGAGGACGATGAAGGACCCGGCCCGGATCCGTGGCTCATGTCGCCGATCCGCCAAGCGCGACGGGGCCGGAACGCGCCCTCGGCCTAGTCCGGCCCGCTCACCTTTCCCCGTGACCGGGCGAAGTACGCGGCGGGCGTGGACCCGGTCACCCGGCGGAACGCGGCGACGAAGGCGCTGGGCGTCGCATAGCCCACCCGCTCGGCCACCCGTCCGACCGGCCGGCCCTCGGCGAGGTGGGCAAGGGCGGCCTGGAGCCGGGCCTGGGTCCGCCACTGAGCGAACGTCATCCCCGTCTCGGCGAGGAAGAGCCGCAGCAGCGTGCGCTCGCTGGCGCCGACCGCGCGCCCCAGCTCGCCCAGCCTGCGTTGGTCCGCGGGATCGTCCAGCAACAGCGCGGCGGTCTCCCTGGCCCGCGGGTCGGCCGGCAGCGGCAGCTCGAACACGGTGGCCTCCGCCGGTCGCAGTACCTCCAGGAGCACGGCCTCGGCCTGCGCACGCACCCTGGACGGCAGTTCGCCGGCCAGGTAGCCGATCAGATGCCGGGCGAGCGGCGAGACGGCGAGCACGGTCGGCCGGGGCCAGGCCAGCGGGCAGGTCACCGGGTTCAGGTAGATGCCCTGGAGCACCGACTCCCGCAGAGCCGCGGTGGCGTGCCGGACGCCGCCCGGGATCCACAGCGCGAGGTGCGGGGGCAGGACCCAGCAGCGGTCCTGGGCGTCGACCATGACGACACCGCTGCTGGCCCAGGCGAGTTGGTGCTCGTCATGGAGGTGGTGCTGGAAGATCTGCCCCCGGACCATCTCGAACCGTTCGAGACCGATGGTCTTCTCGTGTGCCATGCCCGGCGTTCCTGCCCCTGTTCACGCGCCCCCTGCCCGCCGTCCATGACCGATGCACGACATACGGTGGCGCTCTGCTGCGTTTACGACAAAAGTAAGGTGACCCTAACGTGGCCGGGTGACCATACCCGCCTCCGCCCCTTCCCGTCGCCCCTCCGCCCGGGCTCCCCGTGCCGCCGCCCCGGCTCCGGCCGCCTCGCCGCGGGCGCTGCTGTGGTGGTCCCTGGGCAACCGCCGACGCGACCTGGTGCTGGCGTCGGTGCTGTTCAGCACGCACCAGCTGGGCGAGGCGCTGGTGCCGGTGATCGTCGGTGCCACGGTCGGCGAAGCCGTACGGTCCGGCACGCCTGCATCGACGGTCCGCTGGCTCGGCCTGCTGGCGGCGGACTTCCTCCTGCTGTCCCTGTCGTACCGCTTCGGCGCGCGGGCGGCCACGCGCGCCCGGCAGTACACGGAGCACCAGGTACGCACGGCGCTGACGCAGCGGGTGCTGCGGCCGGGCGGCGGGGTGCGGCTGGCGCCGGGCGACCTGCTCGGCCGCGCATCCGGCGACGCGGAACGGGTGGGCGCCTTCGCCGGCGCCCTCGCCACCACGGTCGCCGCGGTGGTCGTCCTGCTCGGCTCCACGGTGCTGCTGCTGCGCATCTCCCTCGGCCTCGGCGCGCTCGTCGTGGCCGGCACCGCGGGTGTCCTTCTCGCGCAGAACCGCCTCTCCCATGTGCTGCGCCGCACCAGCGGTGCCGAGCAGGCCCAGCAGGCGCGGGCCACTGCCCTGGCCGAGGAACTCGTCCGGGGGCTGCGGGTGCTCAAGGGCATCGGCGCCGAGCGCGCCGTCGCCGCCGACTACGCCCGGGTCAGCCGGGACGCCGTACGCGCGGCGCGGCGGGCCGAGTCCGCCGAGGGTGCGCTGCTCTCGGTCGGTGTCCTGCTGACCGGGCTCTACCTGACCGCCATTGCCGCGATCGGTGGCGGGCTCGCCCTGGAGGGACGGATCGGCCTGGGTCGGCTGATCGCGGTGCTCGGCCTCGCGCAGTTCGTGAACGGCCCGATGCGGGTCGTCTCCGCCACCCACGCGCGCTACGTCCGCGCCCTCGCGTCGGCCGCCCGCGTCCACGAGGTGCTCAGCACACCCCCGGCCGTACCGGAGCCGGCGGCGGCCCGTTCTCCGGCGCCCGCGCCGGTCCGTTCTCCGGTGCCGGGCGGGGAGTCGACGTTCACCACCGGAGCACGCCGGAGACCGGCCCCGTCGGGCGCCGGACCGGGGGCGCCTTCGGCCGCGCCGCCTGGCGCCATCGAGTTCCGCGGAGTGCTGTTGCCCGGCGGGATCCGGGCCAACTGGTCCGTCCCCGGCGGTCGCATGACCGGCCTCGCCTGCGCCGACCCCGCCGTCGCCGACGCCGTCGCACTGCTGCTGGCCCGCGAAGAGGATCCCGAGGACGGGCGGATCCTGCTGGACGGCACCGATCTGACGGCACTTGAGCTGGACGCGCTCAGGGCCACCGTGCTGGTCTGCCACCACGACCCCGTGCTGCTGCCCGGCACCGTCGCCGACAACCTGGCCGCCCTCACCGAGGACGCCGCCGCCGTGACCGAAGCCGCCTGGGCCTCCTTCGCCGACCAGGTCGTCCACGCCGCACGGCACGGCGCCGGCACGCCGGTCGGCGACCGCGGTGAGACCCTCTCCGGCGGCCAGCGCCAGCGCATCGCACTGGGGCGCGCGCTCGCCGCCCGGCCACCGGTGCTGGTGCTGCACGACCCCACCAACGCCGTGGACGCGGCCACGGAGGACGCCATCGCCGACCGGGTGCGGCGGGCGCGAGCCCACCGCACCACCCTCGTCATCACGAGCAGCCCGGCCTGGCTCGCACGCTGCGACCGGCTCATCCATGTGCCCTCGGCGGACCGGACGGTGACGCGGTGACGGCCCCGGCGGACACGGCACCGCTGCTTCCCGTCGCGACCGCGCGGCAGACCCGGGCGCGGTTGCGCGACGCCCTGCGCGCGCGCAGGCCGACACTGTGGGCGGCTGTCGCCGCGCTCGTCCTCGACAGCGCCCTGACCCTGGCCGGCCCGGTGGCGATCGGCCGGATCACCCAGGCCGTCGCCGACCACCGTGGCCCGAGCGCACTGGTCACTCCCGTTCTGCTCCTGACCGCCGCCGCCGTCGCCGGCGCGCTGACCGCGTGGGCCGCCACCGTACTGCTGGCGCGGGTCGTCCTGACGGTGACGGGCCGGCTGCGCGAGGACGCCGTCGTCTCGGCGCTGGCCCTGCCCGTGGACGTCGTCGAGGCGGGCGGCACCGGCGACCTGGTCGCCCGGCTCTCCGGCGACACCGAACGCGTCTCGAACGCAGCCACCGGCGCACTGGGGGACTTCGCCGGGGCGGCGCTCACCATCCTCGCCGCACTTGTCGGACTGGCCGCGCTCGACTGGCGGTTCGCCGTCGCCGGACTCCTCGCGGTGCCCCTCCAGGCGCACACCCTGCGCTGGTACCTGCGCACCTCCCGGCCTCTCTACGCGGCCGGCCGGACCGCGGAGGGACGCCGCACCTCGGCACTGCTCGGCGCCTTCACCGCGCTGCCCACCCTGCGCGCCCTGCGCCTGGGCCCGGGCCGGCACGCCGGTGTGGAGGCGGCCTCGACGGAGGCGATGTCGTACGAGTTCCGGGCGACCCGGGCGGCGACCCGCTTCTACGGCCGGCTCAACATCGCCGAGTTCACCGGCCTGAGCGCGATCCTCCTCGTGGCCTGGGCCCTGGTCCGCACCGGACGCGCCGACGTCGGCGCCGCGACCACGGCGGCGCTGTTCTTCGCCGGGCTGTTCGATCCAGTGAACACACTGCTCGGCACCTTCGACAGCGTGCAGCAGGCGACCGCCGCGCTTGCCCGGATCGTCGGGGTCACCCTGACCGTACCGGCACCCGACCGGCACTCCGGGCCCACTCCTCGCCGGTCGGGGGAGGGGATCGCCGTGCGTGACGTCCGCCATCGGTACGGCGAGGGCCCCGACGTACTGCACGGCATCGACCTCGACATCCGCCCCGGGCAGCGCCTGGCCGTCGTCGGCGCGAGCGGATCGGGCAAGTCCACCCTGGCGACGCTGATCGCCGGGATGCGCCCGCCGTACGCGGGCAGCGTCACGCTCGACGGCGTCCCCACCGGCGACCTCGCCCGCCCCGCGGCGCACGGCGAGCGGAGGATCGTACTGGTCACGCAGGAGCACCACATCTTCCCCGGCACGGTGGCCGACAATCTCCGCCTGGCGTGCCGGGAGGCGTCGGAGCAGGAGATCGGGGCCGCGCTCGCCGTCGTCGGCGCCGCGGACTGGACCGCGGCGCTGCCGGACGGCGTCGACACCGTAGTCGGCCGGGGTGGCGCCCGGCTGTCCGCCCGCCAGGTGCAGCAACTCGCCCTCGCCCGTGTCCTGCTGCTCGACCCCGAGGTGCTCGTGCTGGACGAGGCGACGGCCGAGGCCGGCAGTGACACGGCCCAGTCCCTCGACCGGGCGGCCCTGGCGGTGTCCGAGGGCCGCACCGTGGTCGTGGTGGCGCACCGGCTCTCGCAGGCGGCAACGGCCGATGTCGTGGTGGTGATGGACAACGGCCGGCTGGTCGAACGGGGGCGGCCCGACGAACTCCGGTCGGCGGGTGGCACCTACGCTCGGCTGTGGGCGTCCTGGACGTACGGGCGGCAATGACCCCCGCACCCGGGACGTGCCGTGCGGGGTCGCGGATACGGCACGTCCTGGCGAGACGACGGCGGCACCGACGACCCTCCGGCAGGCCGTCCCACGCGTCCGGCTCGGGGCGCCGGTGCGTTTCGCGGCGCCCCGGTGAGCCTTCGACACCGGCGCCCAGCGCGTGCGGCCTGATTGCACCACTGGATTTACTAGGACGTCCAACTATATAGTCGAGGGGTAGGCCCGCGGTGCAGGGAAGCCGGTGTGATTCCGGCACGGTCCCGCCACTGTGACCGGGGAGTACGCCGTCGAGCAGGACGCCACTGACGAGCTGGATGTCGGGAAGGCGGACGGCGCGCGCTGATCCGGGAGTCAGGATACCGGCCGTGGGATGTTCCGTGTTTTCCACGAGGATGGAGCTGACACGCATGGCACCGGTGCGCATCCACGATCCCGGCGGACTCCGCCGTAGGCGTCACGCAGGTCGCATTCCCGTCGTCACCGCCTGACGGTTCGCACGCCATACGCGTTCTCGCGCCGCTTCCACACGTCCGTGTACGCCACCGCGTCCACGCGTGCCGGTCCGGCGCGCCATCCCGGATCACCCTCACCTGACGAGAGCAGGCCCCATGATCCGTCCGAACGATCCCACCGACGTGCGTGAGCTGACCCACTTCATCGGTGGCAAGCACACCCCGGGAACGTCGGGGTCCTACGGCGAGGTGTACGACCCCAACACCGGTGAGGTGCAGGCCCATGTGCCCCTCGCGAACCGGGCCGAGACCGAGGCGGCGATCGCCGTCGCCGCCGAGGCACAGCGCGAGTGGGGAGCCTGGAACCCGCAGCGCCGGGCCCGGGTCCTCCTGCGTTTCCTCCAACTCGTCGAGAACGAGAAGGACGCGCTCGCCCGACTGCTCTCCGCCGAGCACGGCAAGACCATCGCCGACGCGCACGGGGACCTTCAGCGCGGCCTGGAGGTCGTGGAGTTCGCCGCCGGTATCCCGCACCTCCTCAAGGGCGAGTTCACCGACAACGCCGGCACCGGCATCGACGTCCACTCCCTGCGCGCGCCCCTCGGTGTGGTCGCCGGCATCACGCCCTTCAACTTCCCCGCGATGATCCCCCTGTGGAAGGCGGCCCCCGCACTGGCCTGCGGCAACGCCTTCATCCTCAAACCCTCCGAGCGCGACCCGTCCGTACCGCTGCGACTCGCGGAACTCTTCCTGGAGGCCGGTCTTCCGCCCGGGGTCCTCAACGTCGTCAACGGCGCGGGAGAAGCGGCCGAGACCCTTCTCGAAGACCCTCGCGTGGCCGCCCTCGGCTTCGTGGGCTCCACGCCGGTCGCCGCGCACGTCTATGCCACCGCCGCCGCCCACGGCAAGCGCGCACAGTGCTTCGGCGGCGCCAAGAACCACATGATCGTGATGCCCGACGCCGACCTCGACCAGGCGGTGGACGCGCTGATCGGCGCCGGATACGGCTCGGCGGGCGAGCGCTGCATGGCGATCTCGGTCGCTGTCCCGGTCGGCGAGGACACCGCCGACGCACTGGTCGCCCGGCTCAAGGAGCGCATCGCCACCCTGCGCATCGGCCGCAGCGACGACCCCGAGACGGACTTCGGCCCGCTGGTCGGCCCGGACGCCGTGGATCGCGTCCGCTCGTATGTCGACCTCGGCGTCGAGGAGGGAGCGGAACTGGTCGTGGACGGACGTGACTTCGTCCTGCCCGGGCACGAGAACGGCTTCTTCGCCGGCGCCTCCCTCTTCGACCGGGTCACCCCCGCCATGCGCATCTACCAGGAGGAGATCTTCGGCCCGGTCCTGAGTGTCGTGCGCGCGGCCGACTACGAAGAGGCCCTGCGTCTGCCCAGCGAGCACACCTACGGCAACGGAGTCGCCATCTTCACCCGGGACGGCGACACCGCCCGGGACTTCACCCGGCGGGTGAACACCGGCATGGTCGGCGTCAACGTGCCCATCCCGGTGCCCGTCGCCTACCACACCTTCGGTGGCTGGAAGCGCTCCGGCTTCGGCGACCTGAACCAGCACGGCCCGGACGCGATCCGCTTCTACACCCGCACCAAGACCGTCACCTCCCGCTGGCCGGCCGGTCTGCGCGAGGGCGCGAGCTTCACGATCCCCACGATGGGCTGAGTGCCGTATGACCACCACCCTGCTCACCGAGGACCAGCAGGCCCTCGTGGAGACCACCCTCGACTTCGCCCAGGACCATCTCGCACCCCACGCCCTGGACTGGGACCGGGACAAGCACTTCCCCGTCGACGTGCTGCGCAAGGCGGCCGGGCTGGGCCTCGGCGGCGTCTACGTCCGGGAGGAGGCCGGCGGCTCCGGCCTCAGCCGGGCCGACGGCGTCCTCGTTTTCGAGACGCTGGCCTCCGGCTGCCCGTCCATCGCCGGCTACCTCTCCATCCACAACATGGTCGCCTGGATGATCGACCGCTACGGCGACGACGCCCAGCGCGAGCGCTGGCTGCCCCGCCTGTGCGCCATGGAGGACCTCGCCAGCTACTGCCTGACCGAGCCGGGTGCCGGCTCGGACGCGGCGGCCCTCACCACCCGGGCCGTCCGCGACGGCGACCACTGGGTCCTGACCGGCGTCAAGCAGTTCATCTCCGGCGCGGGCGCCTCCCAGCTGTATGTGGTGATGGCCCGCACCGGCGGCAGCGGCGCCGACGGCGTCTCCGCCTTCATCGTCGGCAAGGACGACCCCGGTGTCACCTTCGGGCCGAACGAGCGCAAGATGGGCTGGAACGCCCAGCCCACCCGACAGGTCGTCCTGGACGGCGTACGCCTGCCGGCCGACCGGCTCCTCGGCCAGGAGGGTGACGGCTTCCGCATCGCGATGAACGGCCTGAACGGTGGCCGCCTGGGCATCGCCGCCTGCTCCCTGGGCGGCGCCCGCAGCGCCCTGGACCGCAGCGTCGCCCACCTCGCCGACCGGGAGGCGTTCGGCCAACGCCTGCTCGACGCCCAGGCCCTGCGCTTCCGCCTCGCGGACATGGCCACCGAGCTGGCCGCCGCCCGTGCCCTGGTGCAGCAGGCCGCCCAGGCCCTCGACCGGGGCGATCTGCAGGCACCGTATCTGTGCGCGATGGCGAAGCGGTTCGCCACCGACACCGGATACTCCGTGGCCGACCGCGCGCTCCAACTGCACGGCGGCTACGGATACCTCAGCGAGTACGGCATCGAGAAGATCGTCCGTGACCTGCGGGTCCACCAGATCCTGGAAGGAACCAACGAGATCATGCGCGTCATCGTGGCCCGCGGCCTGACGGAGGCGTTCGGATGAGTGACAGTGAAGACGCCGTCCTGCTCCGTACGGCAGGCCGGGCCGCATGTATCACGCTCAACCGGCCCAGGGCCCTCAACGCACTCAACCACGACATGGTGCGCCGGATCGACGAGGCTCTGACCGCCTGGGAGCACGACCCGGCCGTGGAGACCGTGGTCGTCACCGGGGCGGGCGAGCGCGGGTTGTGCGCGGGCGGCGACATCCGGAGCATTCACGACGACGCCCGGGACGGCGACGGCGCCGCCTCGGCCGCGTTCTGGCGCGACGAGTACCGCCTCAACGCCCGCATCGCCCGCTACCCCAAGCCCTACGTCGCCGTCATGGACGGCATCGTCATGGGCGGCGGTGTCGGCATCTCCGCACACGGCAGCGTCCGGATCGTCACCGAACGCTCGCGGATCGCCATGCCCGAGACCGGCATCGGCTTCGTCCCCGACGTCGGCGGTACCTACCTGCTGGCTCTCGCTCCGGGCGAACTGGGCACCCATCTCGCGCTGACGGGCGCGCAGATCGGCGCGGGCGATGCCCTGCTGTGCGGCCTCGCCGACCACTACCTGCCCTCCGACGCCCTCGGCGCCTTCGTCGACGACCTGGCCGAGCTGCCCGTACGAGAGGCGCTCGCCCGTCACGTACAGCCGCCGCAGCAGGGTGAGCTGGCGGCCCGGCGGGAGTGGATCGACGCCTGCTACGCCGCCCCGACGGTCGAGGACATCCTGAACCGGCTGCTCGACCAAGGCGATCCCGCCGCCAAGGAGGCGGCGCAGATCCTGCTCACCAAGTCACCGACGGCTCTGAAGGTGACTCTGGCCGCCCTGCTCCGTGCTCGGCACCTCGGCCCCATCGAGCGGGTCCTCGACCAGGAGTACCGCGTCTCCTGCGCGACCCTGCGCACGCACGACCTGGTGGAGGGCATCCGCGCCCAGGTCATCGACAAGGACCGCACCCCGCACTGGTCGCCGGCCACCCTTGTCGAGGTGACCGACACCGACGTCGAACGCTTCTTCACCCCCCTCGGCGAGCACGAGCTCGGACTCGCCGGTACCGACACCCCGGAGGTGGCCTGGTGAGCCGAACCGTCGCGTTCATCGGACTCGGGCACATGGGCGCGCCCATGGCCGCCAACCTGGTCAAAGCGGGCCACCGCGTGCGTGGACACGACCTGGTGTCCGACGCTGTGGACGGTGCTGCGCAAGCGGGCGTCGAGCCCGCCGGAACCGCGGCCGAGGCGGTGACGGACGCCGAGGTGGTCATCACCATGCTCCCTGCCGGCCGTCACGTCCTCGACCTCTACGACACCGTCCTCTCCGCGGCCCGGCCCGGCACCCTGTTCGTCGACTGCTCCACCATCGACGTCGCCGACGCCCGCGCCGCGCACGAACGCGCGGTCGACGCAGGGATGCAGGCTCTGGACGCACCGGTCTCCGGGGGAGTGGTGGGAGCCGAAGCGGCCACGCTCACCTTCATGGCCGGCGGGGGCGAGAGCGAATTCGGTGAGGCGCGTCCCCTGCTGGAGGCGATGGGCAAGAAGGCCGTCCACTGCGGCGGCCCGGGCGCCGGGCAGGCCGCGAAGATCTGCAACAACATGATCCTCGGCATCTCCATGATCGCCGTCAGCGAGGCGTTCGTCCTCGGCGAGAGCCTCGGCCTGTCCCACCAGGCCCTGTACGACGTGGCCGCCACGGCGTCCGGGCAGTGCTGGGCCCTCAGCGTCAACTGCCCGGTCCCCGGGCCCGTGCCGAGCAGTCCGGCCAACCGGGACTACCGTCCGGGATTCGCGGCCGCCCTCATGGCCAAGGACCTGGGGCTCGCGGCCAACGCGGTCCGAGCGGGCGGAGTGCACGCGGAACTCGGCTTGCGCGCTTCCGAGTTGTACGCCGCGTATGCCGAGCGAGTCGGTGCCACGGAGGACTTCTCCGGCATCGTCCGCACCATCAGGGATCAGAGCGGAGAACAGGGATGACCACCAAGGAGCGGGACGCCGAGTACGAGACGATCCTCGTCGAGCGCAAGGGCCGCACCGCGCTGCTCACGCTCAACCGTCCCCAGGCCCTCAATGCGTTGAACCTTCAGGTCATGAACGAAGTCGTCGCGGCGACCGAGGACGTCGACCGCGACTCGGACTGCGGCTGCATCGTGATCACGGGCTCGGCGAAGGCGTTCGCGGCCGGCGCCGACATCAAGGAGATGCAGCCGCAGAACTACATGGACATGTATCTCGCCGACTGGTTCGCCGCCTGGGACCGCCTCGGACAGCTCCGCACGCCGACGGTGGCGGCGGTCGCCGGATACGCCCTCGGCGGCGGCTGCGAGCTCGCCATGCTCTGCGACATCCTGCTCGCCGCCGACACGGCCGTCTTCGGCCAGCCGGAGATCAAGCTCGGCGTGATCCCCGGCATCGGCGGTTCCCAGCGCCTGACCCGCGCGGTCGGCAAGGCCAAGGCCATGGAACTCTGTTTGACCGGGCGCACCATGGACGCGACCGAAGCCGAGCGAGCCGGGCTCGTCTCCCGGGTGGTCCCCGCCGACGACCTGCTCGGTGAGGCCCTGGCCGTCGCCGAGACCGTCGCCGGCATGTCGCTGCCGGTCGCGATGATGGCCAAGGAAGCGGTCGGGCGGGCCTTCGAGACCACGCTCGCGGAAGGCGTCCGCTTCGAACGGCGCCTGTTCCACGCGGTGTTCGCCACCGCCGACCAGAAGGAGGGCATGGGCGCCTTCGTCGACAAGCGGCCGGCCGAGTTCCGGCACCGCTGAACCACCGACCCGTTCCGTCCCGCCCAGCAGGAGATGAAGATCAAGCCGGGCGGGACGACGCGTACGTGTTGTGTGCCGACCGTGCATCGGGCCGGCGCGGCGGCCATCGGGCATGAACGATTCTGCGGCCGTGAAGTGGCTCAGACTGCCAGGTCCCTGTGCTGACGCAACAGCGCCGCGATCGCGCAACGAAGGCAGCCGCCTGCGGTGTTCCCTTCCTCGGCTTCGCCATCGGGGCAGGACCTCGAGCACAACGCCGGTTCCGCAGCGGACTGCCGGCCGCAGTCGTCCCGCGCTGCGGCGATCAGTGCCTCCAGCTCCTGCAGGAGCTGGTCGGTACGTTTCGCCTGTTGGGCGAGGACGCGCACACGAGCGCTCTGCCCGCCGATCTGCCGGCGGCTGGCGACGAGCAGCTCATACTCCTCCGGAGGGAGAGCGACCACTTCGCGGCCGCCGAGCGTGATGCGGCGTGGTGTGAGACGTCTTGCCACTGAGTTCCTCCGCCTCTTGCCCGGAGCGGTCCAGGTTGTGTCTGCAGGATTCTGTGGCAAGGCCATGAATCGACTGCGTCGGTGTACCGGAGAACGTGAGGCAGCTCTCCGTGGTTCCCCTGCGGCCCCTGTTGTCCTGAAACATTCCAGTGCGAGGCTGGTACTGGCCGTCCGGTCGCTGTCGCGATGGGGTTCACCGGCGGCTCTGGTCACATTGCCAAAGATATACGGATCTGCCGCACGGGAACCGTCTGTCCCGGCTCTCCGGCCTGCCTTCAGGAGCTTTGAGCCGGTCGGTCCGAGTGCTCGTCGAGATTGCCGGGAGTGGTCGCGGGATCGCACACTCTCGGCCATCTGTCTGATTGACGGATCATCGCCGCTGTCCGTACTCTCCATATGTAGTGATGGCCTAAGGAAGCTGGTGAAAATCCGGCACGGTCGCGCCACTGTGACAGCCCCGTCGAAGGGTGGGGCTGGAGTCAGACACTTGGCCGTCGCGACGCTCCATTGGTTGAGGGACGCACGATCCCCTGAAGGAGGGGCTCATTTCATGAGCAGCATGTCCGCGCCCGCGGCGCTTCCCACCCCTGTTGTCCTGCCGGCCACGAAGGCCGTGCTCTGGCTGGCCGGAACCGCGTTGATCGCGCTGGCCATCTACTACTTCATCGGAGTCGACCAGGGCGCCTACTCCGTCTTCGGCAAGGACATGCACGTCCACGAGTTCGTGCACGACGCCCGCCACTTCCTCGGCTTCCCCTGCCACTGACGAGAGCAAGCACGGACATCTGAACATGGAAAAGAGACTCATACTGCGCGGCGTCATCGCCGGCGCAGTCGCCGGTCTGCTCGCATTCGTCTTCGCGCGGATCTTCGCCGAGCCGCAGATCAACAAGGCCATCAACTACGAGAGCGGACGCGATGCCGCACAGGAGGCCCTCGACAAGGCCGCCGGCATCGCACCGGGGGCTCCCGACCCGGACATCTTCAGCCGGACGATCCAGGCCAACGTCGGCATCGGCGTGGGCATGGTCTTCTTCGGCATCGCCATGGGCGCGCTGTTCGCCGTCGCCTACGCCATCTGTCTCGGCCGGGTCGGCAACCTGCGTCCGCGCAACCTGGCGCTGCTGGTGGCCCTGGGCGGCTTCCTCGGCTTCTACCTGGTGCCGTACGTGAAGTACCCGGCCAACCCGCCGGCGATCGGGCACCCGGACACGATCAAGGACCGCGGCAACCTGTACCTGGTCATGGTTCTCTGCTCCGTCGTGTTCCTCGTCGGGGCGGTCTGGCTCGGTAAGCGTCTGCAGTCGCGCTTCGGCAACTGGAACGCCACGCTCCTCGCGGGCGCCGCGTACGTCGTCGCCATCGGCGTCGTGATGGCACTGCTGCCGCAACTCGGCGAACTCTCCGCCAACGTGCACGAGTACGGCCACCAGGCCACGGAGACGCCCCTGCCCCTGAAGAACTCCAAGGGTGCCATCGTCTACCCGGGCTTTCCGGCAGACGTACTCTTCTCCTTCCGTTTCTTCTCCGTCGCCGCGCAGGCCCTGCTGTGGGCGGCCCTGGGCCTCGTCTTCGCCCCCATGGCGGAGCGGCTGCTCGATCCGGCGATCCGGGCATCCGCCAAGCCGGCGCCGAAGCAACCGGAGCCGGTCGGCGCAGCATGACGGACCCGAGAGCCGCAGCCGCCTGAACCGGAGGCGGCCCTCGGAACCGGCGAACGACGCGAGAACCAGCGGAGGCATTCCTCCGCTGGTTCTCAGTGCGTCGGGGTGGTCTCCGACGGGGCGAGGCCGTGCCCGAGCCGCAGATTCCAGCGGCCGGACCGTCCGCTGAGTTCCGTCGCCGTCAGCGGCGGTACGTCGAGCCGCCAGAAGGCGGCCAAGGGCAGCCCCAGGACGTGCACGACAGCGGCCCGCACCACCTCCGGTTCCACCACGGCGACGGTACGGCCGTCCAGCTCCCGCACGGTGTCCAGCCACTGTCCGACCCGGTCGCACACGTCCCGCACCGACTCCCCGCCGTGCGCGGCCCAGGTGGGATCGGAGAGCCAGGCGCCCACCGCCTCCGGCTCGGCCGCCCCCACGTCGTCCAGGGTGCGGCCACGCCACCGGCCCACATCCAGGCCCCCGAGCCGAGGTGAGTCCGAGCCGTCGAGAGCGAGCGCCGCCGCCGTCTGTCGGCAACGCGCACTCGGGGATGTGACCACGCGGGCGGGTGCGGGCAGCGAGCCGGCCGCCGAGCGGGCGTTGGCTGCTCCGATGTCGTCGATCGAGTCGCCGTCGTAGAAGCGTGCGTGCCGCAGGGATGGGCTCGTCGCGGGCGAGACGAAGATGACGCGGCTGGTCACGTGGCTGCTCCTGCTCTCCGAGTCGGAGGTGTCATGGGGTGCGGGTCTCCACGGGGTAGGGCACGTAGGTGCGCCGGTCCGGGTCGATGGCCAGCCGTCCGCCGGCCGGTGGCCTGGCCCGCTGGGCACAGTCGCGGCGTTCGCAGATCCGGCAGCCCAGGCCGATGGGGGTCGCGGCACGGGGGTCGTCCAGGGCGATGCCCTCGGCGTAGACGAGCCGGTGCGCGTGCCGCAGTTCGCAGCCGAGCGCGACGGCGAACTCGGCGCGCGGGGCATGGTGTCCGAACCCACCGCGCGTGATGGTCCGCGCGATCCAGAAGTACCGCTTGCCGTCGGGCATTTCGGCGACCTGGGTGAGTATCCGGCCGGGCGCCGAGAACGCCTCGTACACCGTCCACAGCGGGCAGGTGCCGCCGAGCCGCGAGAAGTGGAAGTCGGTGGCCGACTGCCGCTTGGAGATGTTGCCGGCCCGGTCCACCCGCAGGAACGAGAACGGTACGCCCCGCCGGCCGGTGCGCTGCAGGGTGCTCAGACGGTGGCAGACCGTCTCGAAGCCGACGCCGAAGCGGGCGGACAGCAGCTCGATGTCGTAGCGCACCTCCTCGGCCGTGGTGTGGAAGGCGGTGTACGGCATGAGCAGGGCGCCCGCGAAGTAGTTCGCGAGGCCGATGCGGGCGAGCGCCGACGACTCGGGCGAGTTCAATTCCGTTGCGTTGTCGGCCAGCTGACCGAGCAGCGGGCTGTGGTCCAGGAGGGCGAGCTGGGTGGCCAGCTGGAAAGCCCGCTGGGCGTCGCTCAGCCAGGGCGAGAGGAACAGCAGCCCGGTGTCGGGGTCGTAGCGCCGGGCGTCGGCGGAGCGGCCCGGGGCGGCCTGGACCACCCGGACTCCGTGCTGCTCGGCGAGCCGTGCCGTGAGCGGCTCGGCGGCGCGTCCAGGGCGCAGCCCCAGCGACTCGGCCGTCCGCTCTGCCTGGCTGTCCAGGGGCTCGAAGTGGTTGTGGTGGGCGTAGAAGAAGTCCCGTACCTCGTCGTGCGGCTCGGCCGGCGGCAGAACGGTGCCGCTTCCCCTGCCTGGGGCGGCGAGGACCGCGGTCTGTTCGGCGGCGTCGCGGTAGCGGCGGTGCAGGGCGACCAGGGCGCGTGCCACTTCGGGGTGGTCGCGGGCGGCCTCGGTGATCTCCTCGGCGGCGGGCAGGGGCACTCCGCACGCCTCGTCGGAGAGGGCGGCCCGCAGGTCGGCGGCGAGGCGGTCCTCCGCGGCCTCCGAGAAGAACTCGGCGTCGACACCGAAGACCTCCGCGATCCGCAGCAGTACGGACGCGGTCAGCGGGCGCAGGCTCTGTTCGATCTGGTTGGCATAGCTGGTGGAGATGCCGAGCGCGTGTGCCATCTCGACCTGATTCATGCCGTGCTCGCGGCGCAGCCGACGCAGCTTGGCGTGGGCGTAGACCTTGCGGTCCGCGGGTCGCCGGGCCATGCGCGCACCTCCTCGTCGCAGGGTCGCCGGGTGCGGTGCCCAGCGGCGCTACCTGTGAACATAGCATCCGCAGAATTCGCAGGATTCGCAGATTCGCAGCCCCGCGTTGTACTGATTCCGCACATGGGAACGGTGGCTCCACGGCCGCCGCGCGGGCAGTCTCGATCACACCAGCACGTCCCGACACCCACGAGGAGTCCCGTGATCGAGCACCACGTCCGCGTCCACCCCAGCGCCGACCGGCTGGCCCGCGAGGACCAGCTCGCCTGGAAGCTCGCAGCGGTGGCGACGGGCACCGAAGAGCTGGACGCCGACAGCGTCGCCATGGCTGTCAACCGGGTGATCGACAATGCCTCGGTCGCCGTCGCCTCCCTGCTGCGCCGCCCGGCCGCCGTCGCCCGCGCCCAGGCCACCGCCCATGCGGCTGCCGCGCCCGGCTCGTCCGTCTTCGGCAGCCCGGTCCGGGTCTCGCCGGAGTGGGCCGCCTGGGCCAACGGCACCGCCGTGCGCGAGCTGGACTTCCACGACACCTACCTGGCGGCGGACTACTCCCACCCCGGCGACAACATCCCCCCTCTCCTCGCTGTGGCCCAGCACACCGGCCGCACCGGTGCCGACCTGCTGCGCGGGATCGTCGCCGCGTACGAGATCCATGTGGCCCTGGTCAAGGGCATCTGCCTGCACGAGCACCGCATCGACCACGTGGCCCATCTGAGCGCGGCGACCGCCTGCGGCCTGGGCGCCCTGCTGCGGCTGCCGACGGAGACGGTGTACCAGGCGGTTCAGCAGGCCGTGCACACCACGACCGCGACCCGGCAGTCCCGCAAGGGCGAGATCTCCAGCTGGAAGGCGTACGCGCCCGCCTTCGCCGGCAAGGCCGCGATCGAGGCCGTCGACCGGGCGATGCGCGGGGAGACCTCCCCGTCGCCGGTCTACGAGGGGGAGGACGGGTTCCTGGCCTGGATGCTCGACGGCCCGGAATCGGACTACACCGTCCTGCTGCCGGAGGCAGGTGAGTCCCGCCGTGGGATCCTCGACACGTACACCAAGGAACACTCCGCCGAGTACCAGGCCCAGGCGATCATCGACCTGGCCCGGCGGCTGCGGGAGAAGACCGGCTCGCTGGAGAAGGTGCGCTCGATCGTCCTGCACACCAGCCACCACACCCACCACGTCATCGGCTCCGGTGCGAACGACCCGCAGAAGTACGATCCCACGGCCAGCCGCGAGACGCTCGACCACTCGGTGCCGTACATCTTCGCCGTCGCCCTGGAGGACGGGACCTGGCACCACGAGCGCTCCTACGCCCCCGAGCGGGCCCGCCGCCCGGAGACCGTGGAGCTGTGGCGGAAGATCAGCACGGTCGAGGACCCGGCGTGGACGCGCCGCTACCACGATCCCGACCCGGCCCGGCGGGCCTTCGGCGGCCGTGCGGTGATCACCCTGGAGGACGGCTCGGTGATCGAGGACGAGCTGGGAGTGGCGGATGCCCACCCGGCCGGTGCCCGGCCCTTCGACCGTCCCTCCTACGCCGGCAAGTTCCGCACCCTCGCCGAGGGCATCGTCACCCCGGCCGATCAGGACCGCTTCCTGAACGCCGCCGAGCACGTGGCCGAGCTGGCCGCCACCGATCTGGACGGCCTTTTCCCGGCCGTCGAAACCGAGGCTGTCGCCGCGTACGACGCGCGCCTGCCGAAGGGCCTGTTCTGATGCTGCACACCCGCACCACGCCCGCCGAGCGCCGCCGGGGCCTGCGCCAACGGCTCTGCGAGGACCGCCTGTTGATGATGCCCGGCGCCCTCAACCCGCTCTCCGCCCGCCTCATCCAGGACATGGGCTTCGAGGCCGCCTACCTCTCCGGTGCCGTACTTGCCGCCGACCTGGGTCTGCCCGACATCGGCCTCACCACGTCCACCGAGATCGCCGCGCGTGCCCAGCAGACCACGAGGGTGACCGAGCTGCCCGTTCTGATCGATGCCGACACCGGCTTCGGCGAGCCGATGAACGCAGCGCGCACCGTGCAGTTGATGGAGGACGCCGGCCTTGCCGGCCTGCATCTGGAGGACCAGGTCAACCCCAAGCGCTGCGGCCACCTCGACGGCAAGGCGGTCGTGTCGCGCGAGGAGATGACCCGGCGCATCCAGGCCGCCGTCGACGCCCGCCGCGACCCGGACTTCCTGCTCATGGCCCGCACCGACGCCCGCGCGGTGGAGGGCCTGGCGGCGGCGATCGACCGGGCGAAGGCGTACGTCGACGCCGGTGCCGACGCGATCTTCCCCGAAGCCCTCGCCGACGAGGCCGAGTTCGAGACGTTTCGCAAGGCGGTGCCCGTCCCGCTCCTCGCCAACATGACCGAGTTCGGCAAGGGCCGGCTGCTGGACGCACGCACGCTGGAGAACCTCGGCTACGACATCGCGCTCTACCCGGTCACCCTGCTCCGGCTGGCCATGGGCGCCGTCGAGGACGGCCTGCGCACCCTGGCGGCCGAGGGCACCCAGGAGTCGCTGCTGCTCCGCATGCAGACCCGCACCCGGCTGTACGAACTCCTCGGCTACGCCGACTACGAGGCCTTCGACTCGGCCGTCTTCGACTTCACCCTTCCGCCCGGCACCTGATCCGCCCGGCACCTGATCCGCCCGGCACCTGATCCGGCACCTGATCCGTCCGGCACCTGATCCGTCCGGCCCTGACCCATGAAGGCAGGCACCCCATGACCACCACCGCACCCGAGATCCACCGCGGTCTCGCCGGTGTCGTCGTCGACACCACCGAGATCTCCACCGTCATCCAGGCCACCAACTCCCTCACCTACCGCGGTTATCCCGTCCAGGACCTGGCCGCACACCGCTCCTTCGAGGAAGTCGCCCATCTGCTGTGGCACGGCGAACTGCCCGACGCCGGGCAGCTCCGCGACTTCCAGGCCCGCGAACGCGCCCTGCGCCCCCTGGACCGCACCGCGCTCGAACTTCTCACCCGGCTGCCCGAGACCTGTCACCCGATGGACGTCCTGCGCACCGCCGTCAGCTTCTTCGGCGCCGAGGACCCGACGGAGGACGACGGCTCACCCGCCGCGAACCGGGCCAAGTCCCTGACCCTGCTGGCGAAGCTGCCCACGGTGGTGGCCGCCGATCAGCGCCGCCGCCGGGGCCTGGACCCGATCTCCCCGGACCCCGAGCTCGGCTACGCCGAGAACTTCTTCCACATGTGCTTCGGCAGCGTGCCCGACCCCGATGTGGTCCGGTGCTTCGAGATCTCCCTCGTGCTGTACGCCGAACACAGCTTCAACGCCTCGACGTTCACCGCCCGCGTGGTCACCTCCACCCTCTCCGACCTCTACAGCGCGGTCACCGCCGCCATCGGCGCCCTCAAGGGCCCGCTGCACGGCGGCGCCAACGAGGCCGTGATGCACATGCTGGAGGAGATCGGCGACCCCGCCCGGGCCGAGGAGTGGCTGGACGAGGCGCTGGCCACCAAGCGGAAGATCATGGGCTTCGGTCACCGCGTCTACAAGCACGGCGACTCGCGCGTACCGATCATGCAGGATGCGCTGGACCGTCTGGTGGCCCGAGCCGCCGACCCGGAGGTGACGCGCCTTGCCACCCTCCACGCGTCCCTGCGCCATGCCATGGCGAGCCGAAAGGGCATTCATCCGAACCTGGACTACCCGGCCGGGCTCGCCTACCACCTGATGGGCTTCGACACCCCGGCCTTCACACCGGTCTTCGTGATGAGCCGTATCACCGGCTGGACCGCCCACATCACCGAGCAGCTCGCGCACAACGCCCTCATCCGGCCGCTGGCCTCGTACGACGGTCCGGGCCAGCGACCGGTGCCGAGCGCCTCCTAGCCCGCCGTCAGGCAGGTGCCGGCGCAGGACAGCTGTTGCCCACGGCGACCGGCTCCTCTTCCTCCGTCCCGGGGAGGAGGACCTGCAAGGAACCGAGCAGCGCCTCGACCACCTCGTCCAGGTCGAGGCGCTGCTCGACCGAGCGCAGGTGGGGCAGTCGCGCGCGGGTGCTGACGCGGGGCGGGGCGAGCAGACTGCAGCAGTCCTCGTCGGGCAGGACCGAGATGTCCGCGGTCCCGATCGTTCTGGCCTCGTCGATGATCTCCTGCTTCTCCCAGCCGATCAGGGGACGCAGCACGGGCAGCGCCGCGGCCTCGTCCACCGCGACCAGGTTGGCCAGGGTCTGGCTGGCCACCTGGCCCAGGCTGTCACCCGTCACCAGTGCCTGGGCGCCGGTGCGGGCGGCCAGCGCGGAGGCGGTGCGCACCATCAGCCGCCGCTGGGCGACGACCTGCAGCCGTCCCGCGCCGGCCACGGCGAGCTGCTTCTGGGCCTTGCCGAGCGCGATGACGTGCAGTCGGCCGGGCGGCTGGTAGCGGTTGAGCTCGCGGGCCAGGGCGTACGCCTTGTACACGGACGACGGGTTCGTGTACGGGGCGCCGTTGAAGTGTACGAAGTCGCAGGCCAGGCCACGTCGCATGGCCCGATGGGCGGCCACGGGCGAGTCGTAGCCGCCGGACAGCAGTACCAGGGCACGGCCGCTGGCCCCGACGGGCAGCCCGCTCAGACCGGGAAGTCGCTCCCGGGACAGGTAGGTCTCCTTGCGGTCGATCTCCACGGTCAGGAGGACGTCCGGCCGGGCGAGGTCGACCCGCAGCCCGGCGACGTCCTCCAGAATCCGGGCCCCGAGATACGCGTCCACCTGGGACGAGGTCAGCGGGAACCGTTTGTCCCGCCGCTTGGCGCGGACGGCGAAAGTGAGCCCGGCTCGCCCGGCGACGGCTGCGCGCAGCGCGTCGACGGCCGCTCGGGTGATGTCCTCCAGATCGCTGGGCACGCGTACGGCCGGCTCGACGGAGTTGAAGCCGATCACCGTGCGTGCCCGCTCCACCAGTGCGTCCCGGGGTACCTGGCCGCCCAGCACGGTGACGTTCTGGGCGGTCTTGATCCAGGTCGAGCCGCCGATTCCGCGCATCGCGACGCGCAGGTTGTCGTGGAGCCGCTCGGTGAACCGGTGGCGGTTGCGGCCCTTGAGGAAGATCTCGCCGTGTTTGAGCAGTACGCAGGTGCTGTACGCGGCGGACGTATCACCGGATGAGGCCCGGGAAGCGGGCACGCGGGGTTCGATGGACATGTGTCGCCCTCTCAGAAGTTCCAGTCGTCGTCGGCGGTGTCCTCCGCCTTGCCCATGACGTAGGAGGATCCGGAGCCGGAGAAGAAGTCGTGGTTCTCGTCCGCGCCCGGTGACAGCGCCGCCAGGATCTCCGGGTTGACCTCGGTCTCGTCCGCGCCGAAGCGGGCCGGGTAACCCAGGTTCATCAGCGCCTTGTTGGCGTTGTACCGGACGAAGACGGCCACGTCGTCCATCAGCCCGAGCGGCTCGTACAACTCGCCCGAGTACTGCAGCTCCAGCTGGTAGAGCTCCTCCAACAGCTCGTGGGTGAAGACGCGCATCTCCTCCTGCTCGGCCGGTGTCCGCTTCTCCAGGCCGCGCTGGTACTTGTAGCCGGAGTAGTAGCCGTGCACCGCCTTGTCGCGCAGGATCAGGCGGATCATGTCGGCGGTGTTGGTGAGCAGCGCGTGCGTGGAGAAGTGCAGCGGCAGGTAGAAGCCCGCGTACAGCAGCAGGGAGGACAGCAGTGTCGAGGCGACCTTCCGCTTCAGCGGGTCGTCGCCGTAGTAGTGCTGCAGTACTGTCTTGCAGCGCTGCTGGAGGACGTCGTTGGCGACCGCCCACTGGTAGGCGTCGTCGATCTCCGGGGTGTTGGAGAGGGTGGAGAACACCGAGGAGTAGCTGCGGGCATGGACGGCCTGCATGAAGGCGATGTTCGTGTACACCGCCTCCTCGTGTTCGGTGCGGGCGTCCTGGATCTGCACGATCTCGCCGACGGTGGCCTGCACGGTGTCCAGCATGGTCAGGCCGGTGAACACCCGCATGGTGAGGGTGCGTTCCCCGGCGGTGAGCCGCTGCTGCCACGCGCCCACGTCGTTGGACAGCGGCACCTTCTCAGGCAGCCAGAAGTTGGCGGTGAGGCGGTTCCAGACCTCCAGGTCCTTCTCGTCGGTGACCCGGTTCCAGTTGACCGGGCGCAGCCGGGCGGCCGGATCGTGCCGGTAGGACGGAGGAGTGACCGAGACATCGGCCGACGGTACGGGGGTGGTGGTCATCGAGGTGCTTTCGGATGGTGGGCGGGGGCGGTCACAGGGCGCAGGACAGGCAGTTCTCGATCTCGGTGCCCTCCAGGGCCTCCTGGCGCAGCCGGATGTAGTAGAGCGTCTTGATGCCCTTGCGCCAGGCGTGGATCTGCGCCTTGTTCAGATCGCGGGTGGTCGCCGTGTCACGGAAGAAGAGGGTGCAGCTCAGGCCCTGGTCGACGTGCTGGGTGGCTGCCGCGTAGGTGTCGATGATCTTCTCGTGGCCGATCTCGTACGCGTCCTGGAAGTACTCCAGGTTGTCGTTGTCCATGTGCGGCGCCGGGTAGTAGACGCGGCCGAGCTTGCCCTCCTTGCGGATCTCCACCTTGGAGGCGATCGGGTGGATGGAGGCGGTGGAGTCGTTGATGTAGCTGATGGACCCGGTGGGCGGCACGGCCTGGAGGTACTGGTTGTAGATGCCGTGCTCGCGGACGGATTCCTTCAGCTCCTGCCAGTCCTCCCGCGTGGGCAGCCGCACGCCGGCCTCGGCGAACAGGGCCCGCACCCGCTCGGTGGCCGGCTCCCACAGCCGCTCGGTGTACTTGTCGAAGTACGAGCCGTCGGCGTACGCGGTGGCTGCAAAGCCGTCGAACGCCGTGCCGCGTTCGACGGCGATACGGTTCGAGGCGCGCAGGGCGTGGTAGGCGACGGCGTAGAAGTACATGTTCGTGAAGTCGACGCCCTCCTCGCTGCCGTAGTGGATGCGCTGCGAGGCGAGGTAGCCGTGCAGGTTCATCTGGCCGAGACCGATGGAGTGCGACAGGTCGTTGCCGTGGGCGACGGACGGCACCGCGTCGATGTGCGACTGGTCGGAGACGGACGTCAGGCCGCGGACCGCGGTCTCCACCGTCGGGCCGAGGCCGGGGGAGGCCATCGCGGCGGCGATGTTCAGCGATCCCAGGTTGCAGGAGATGTCCCGGCCGACCGTCTGGTACCCGAGCGAGGCGTCGTAGGTGCTCGGGGTGTTCACCTGGAGGATTTCCGAGCACAGGTTGGACATGTTGATCCAGCCCGGGATCGGGTTGGCCCGGTTCACCGTGTCCTCGAACAGCAGATACGGATAGCCGGACTCGAACTGCAGCTCCGCGATCGTCTTGAAGAACTCGCGGGCGCTGAGCGTGGTCCTGCGGATGCGCGGGTTGGCGACCAGGTCGTCGTAGTGCTCGCTGACGGACAGGTCGGACAGCGGCCTTCCGTACTCGCGCTCGACGTCGTACGGCGAGAACAGGTGCATGTCCTCGTTGCGCTTGGCCAGTTCGAAGGTGATGTCGGGGACGACGACGCCCAGGGAGAGCGTCTTGATGCGGATCTTCTCGTCCGCGTTCTCCCGCTTGGTGTCCAGGAACCGCATGATGTCCGGGTGGTGCGCGTGCAGGTACACGGCTCCCGCGCCCTGCCGTGCGCCGAGCTGGTTGGCGTAGGAGAAGGAGTCCTCCAGCAGCTTCATCACCGGCACGACGCCGGAGGCCTGGTTCTCGATCTTCTTGATCGGGGCGCCCTGCTCGCGCAGGTTCGTCAGCAGCAGCGCCACGCCCCCGCCGCGCTTGGACAGCTGGAGCGCGGAGTTGATGCCACGGCCGATGGACTCCAGGTTGTCCTCGACACGGAGCAGGAAGCAGGAGACCAGCTCACCGCGCTGCGCCTTGCCCGCGTTGAGGAAGGTCGGGGTCGCCGGCTGGAAGCGCCCGGTCATCATCTCGTCGACCAGCCGCGAGGCCAGCGCCTCGTCCCCGGCACCGAGGAAGAGGGCGGTGGCCACGACCCGGTCCTCGTACCGCTCCAGATAGCGGGAGCCGTCGAAGGTCTTCAGGGTGTACGACGTGTAGTACTTGAACGCACCGAGGAAGGTGCGGAAGCGGTGCTCGTGTGCGTACGCCTGCCGGTACAGACCCTCGACGAACTCCCAGTCGTAGCGCCGGATCGGCGCCTCCTCGTAGTAGTCGTTCTCGATCAGGTAGGAGATCTTCTCCCTCAGCGTCGGGAAGACCACCGTGTTCGGATTGACGTGCTGGACGAAGTACTGCCGGACCGCCTCGCGGTCCTTGTCGAACTGGATGCGGCCGTCGCAGTCGTACATGTTCAGCATGGCGTTCAGCGCGTGGTAGTCCTTGCGCGTGCCGACCGACTCGCGCTGGGCCGCGGGGGCCGTGACCGCTGTGGTGAGGGTGTTCATGCCGCCGGCCGTCCCGCCGTCGACGAGTGTCGTGTCCAAAACGTGTGCAGTCCTTCCCTCACGGCGCGGACGTCGCGGTCCGTGCCCAGCAGTTCGAACCGGTACAGCTCCGGAACCCGGCACTTGGCCGAGACGACCCGTCCGGCCAGGCAGTAGTCGGCACCGAAGTTGGTGTTGCCGGACGCGATGACCCCGCGCAGCAGTGCGCGGTTGGCCTCGATGTTCAGAAAGCGGATCACCTGTTTGGGGACCGCGCCCGCGCGCTCACCGCCGCCGTAGGTCGGCACGATCAGCACGTACGGCTCGGTGACCCGGGGCATGCCCTCGCGGTGCGGGTGCAGGGGGATCCGTGTGGCGGGCAGGCCCAGCTTCTCCACGAAGCGTTTGGTGTTCTCCGAGACGCTGGAGAAATACACGAGACCGCTCAACGGTCGCCGCCTCCTCTCGCTCGTTCCCGTAGCGGTTTTCGAGGACCGGAAGGGGAGGAGCGTTGCGGCGCGTACGGCGGAGCGTGGGGTGGCGGCACAAGCGGGCACACCAGACCCTGGGTCCGTGCGGCAGCCACGCGGCCCTCCCTCGGGGCCTCGGAGCGCGTGCACCGCTCTTCGGTGCACGCACCGGTGGCAGGTCTTCGGACTCGCGGACGCGTTCATGCCTGTGACAGGCGAGGACACCTACTGGCCGTCGCTTCCCGGGCCCTGTTCGTCGGACCCAGTGCTTGTGACGGCGGTCGTTTCCGCTCACCGCTGCGGGGCAGCCCCGGATTCCCACCGGGTTCCCTCTTGCCTCGCCAGGCACAGCAGTGCTTGGCGAACCACCAGCACGACCAACACTACATCTAGAACGTCGGCCACGTGCACAACCCAGATGTTGTGTCGGCGAAGAAAGTTAGGTATACCTAAGTTCTGCCTGGGGGTGCTGGGACGGCGGGTGCTCGCCGCGCGTCCCGCGCCGGCGATGACGCGTACGCGGCCGGCCCGCTCGCGTATGCCGGCGGCGCGTTCGGCGCGTTCGGCGCGGCCGGGCGGTGCCGGAGCGTTCGGCGATTCCGCGCCGTTGTCCCCGCCGAGTGCCTCGGCGAGGGTGTCCGGGAACTGGGTCATGTCGACGAGCGCGTCACGCAGCGCGCATTCCGGCGGCGGCTGCCCAGCTGCCGGCGCAGGGCTTGCAGGCTTTCGAAGCCCTTGATGGATGACACGACCATGGGCCTGCCGTCGACCACGACCCGCCGCGGTTCGTGTTGCACCGACGTGCCCCCTCGTGGTTCCGCCCCGGAGGTCGCGCAAGGGCCGGGGCGCTTGTGGCGCCCCGGCCCGGAGCGATACCGGCGTCGGGTCAGGAGGCGGGCAGCTCGCCGCGGACCGTACGAGCGGCGGCCACCAGGTTCTCCAGGGAGGCCCGGGTCTCGGGCCAGCCACGGGTCTTCAGGCCGCAGTCCGGGTTGACCCACAGCCGCTCGGCGGGGATGGCCTTCAGGCCGGTGCGCAGCAGTTCTGCGGCCTCCTCGGCGCTCGGGACGCGGGGGGAGTGGATGTCGTAGACGCCGGGTCCCGCCTCACGGGGATAACCGTGATCGGCGAGTTCGCGGGCGACCTGCATGTGGGAGCGGGCCGCCTCCAGGCTGATGACATCGGCATCGAGGTCGTCGATCGCCTGGACGATGTCACCGAACTCGGCGTAGCACATGTGCGTGTGGATCTGAGTGTCCGGACGCACCCCGCTGGTGGTGAGGCGGAAGGCTTCCGTGGCCCAGTCCAGGTACGCGGGCCGGTCGGCGGCGCGCAGGGGGAGCGTCTCGCGCAGCGCGGGCTCGTCCACCTGGATCACCGAGGTGCCGGCCGCCTCCAGACCGGTCACCTCGTCGCGCAGGGCGAGGGCGACTTGCCGGGCGGTGTCGCCGAGGGGCTGGTCGTCCCGGACGAAGGACCAGGCGAGCATGGTGACCGGCCCGGTCAGCATGCCCTTGACCGGGCGGCCGGTGAGGGACTGCGCGTAGGCCGTCCAGCGCACCGTCATGGGCTCCGGACGCGAGATGTCACCGGCCAGGATCGGCGGCCGGACGTACCGCGTGCCGTAGGACTGCACCCAGCCGTGCTGGGTGGCGAGGTAGCCGGTGAGCTGCTCCGCGAAGTACTGGACCATGTCGTTGCGCTCGGGCTCGCCGTGCACCAGGACGTCCAGACCCGCCTTCTCCTGGAAGGCGATCACCTCCTGGATCTCCGCCTTGATGCGCTCCTCGTACTCAGCCGTGTCGATCCGGCCCGAACGCAGCTCGGCGCGGGCGGTACGCAGCTCGCTGGTCTGCGGGAAGGAGCCGATGGTGGTGGTGGGCAGCAGGGGCAGACCGAGGTGGGCCCGCTGAGCGGCGGCGCGCTCGGAGTACGGCTGGGCACGGCGCGCGTCGGTCTCGGTGACGGCGGCGGTGCGGGCGCGGACAGCAGGGTCGTGGGTGATGGGAGAGTTCTCACGGGACGCGAGGTCGGCTCGGTTCGCCGAGAGTTCCGCGGCGATCGTGTCGGTGCCCTGGGCGAGGCCCTTGGCGAGCGTGACGATCTCACGCGTCTTCTGCTTCGCGAAGGCCAGCCAGCGCAGGATCTGCGGCTCGATGTCCCGCTCGGCCGCGGCGTCCAGCGGCACATGGAGGAGGGAGCAGGAGGCGGACACGTCGACCCGGTCCGCCAGACCCAGCAGCGTACCGAGCGTGGCCAGGGACTTGCCGAGGTCGTTGACCCAGATGTTGCGGCCGTTGACGACACCGGCCACCAGGCGCTTGCCGGGCAGGCCGCCCGCCGCGGCGAGGTCGTCGAGGTTGGCGGCGGCGGCCTCGGTGAAGTCCAGCGCGAGGCCGTCGACCGGGGCCTTGGCGAGCACCGGCAGGGCGTCCCCGAGACGGTCGAAGTACGAAGCCACCAGCAGCTTCGGACGGTCGGTCAGGGCGCCGAGGTCACGGTAGGCGCGGGCGGCGGCGTTCAGCTCGGCCGGGGTGCGGTCCTGCACGAGAGCGGGCTCGTCGAGCTGGACCCACTCGGCGCCTGCGGCCCGCAGGTCGGCGAGGACCTCGGCGTACACCGGCAGCAGCCGGTCCAGCAGGGTGAGGGGATCGAAGTCCGCGGCCACCCCGGGGGCCGGCTTGGCGAGCAGCAGGTAGGTGACGGGGCCCACGAGCACGGGCCGGGCGGTGAGGCCGAGCGCAAGAGCCTCCCGCAGCTCACCGACCTGCTTCGTGGAGTCGGCACGGAAGACGGTGTCCGGTCCCAGTTCGGGGACGAGGTAGTGGTAGTTGGTGTCGAACCACTTGGTCATCTCCAGCGGCGCCACGTCCTGGGTGCCGCGGGCCATGGCGAAATACCCGTCCAGCGCGTCCCCGGCGACAGCGTCCCGGTGACGAGCGGGAATGGCGCCGACCATCACGGTCGTGTCCAGGACATGGTCGTAGTACGAGAAGTCGCCGGTCGGCACCTCTTCGATGCCGGCCGCGGCCAGCTGCTGCCAGTTCGTTCGGCGCAGGTCGCCGGCGGTGGCGCGGAGGGCGTCGGCGCTGACGCGGCCCTTCCAGTAGCCCTCGATCGCCTTCTTCAGTTCCCGGTTCTGTCCCTGGCGGGGGTAGCCGTACACGGTGGCCCGTGCTGCCGCGGCTGCGGACTTGCTGGTCACGGAGATCTCCTTCGCGAGATGAATCCCTGAGATCCCGGGGACGGGACGAGAGCGCGAAGGGATGACGAACCGGGCGGAACACGACCCCGCGCGGCTGGCGCGGTCGTCCGCCTGGTGTGTACGCCGACCCGCCCTCGAGGTCACCGGGATGTCCACGCACGGAATCGTCCGTACGCGGGCAGTTGGCAGGTCTTCGGACTCGCGGGCACGTCTCGTCGTACGAGACACCTACTGGCCGTCGCTTCCCGGGTCCTGTTCGTCGGACCCAGTGCTCATGACGGCGGTCGTTCCCGCTCACCGCTGCGGGGCAGTCCCGGATTCCCACCGGGTTCCCTCTTGCGACGCTCCCGCCTGGCGGACGGGGCGAACCAGCTGCTCCGGCCACCCTACGGGTTCGTCGTGACGGAAGGGAGCAGGACGTCCAGTATTCGGACGGTGAGGCGTAACACGTCGTGCGGGGCACGCCACAGGGCGGGAAGCGCCGCACTCGCGCTTCCCGCCCTTCCCCTGTGATGCCTCGCCGGGACCCTCACCCCGGCTGTGCGGGCCCCTCAGCCCGCGTCGTACCAGGCCCTCAGTCCTGGTCGTATGTGTGGAATCCTCGGCCCGGCTTCCGGCCGAGGAGCCCTGCCTCCACCATCCGCCGGAGCAGCGGGGGAGGGGCGGGGAAGGGTTCACGGAATCGTCATGGAGCGACTGGGCGATCGAGGCGGCGGCGTCCAGACCGATCACGTCCGCGAGCTTCAACGGGCCCATGGGGTGGGCGCAGCCCGGTTCCATGCCCGCGTCGATGTCCGCCGCCGTCGCGAAGCCGGACTCAGCCGTCCGGACCGCCGACAGGAGATGGGGGATGAGCGGCGCGTTGACGACGAAGGCCGCCCTCCGCTCAGCCAAGACGACGAAGCCCGCCCTCCGCTCGGCCAAGAGGACGAAGTCCGCCGTCCGCTCGGCCAAGAGGGTGGCCGTGGCCGAGGCGCCCGGTCCGACGGCCTAGTGGAACTGCTCCTCCTCCGTGGAGCCGGCCAGGGCGGTGGTGGAGGAGGCGGGGTTGACGGCGGTGGAGACCAGGTCGAAGTAGCCGGTGCCGACCTCGCGCTGGTGCTTGACGGCGGTGAAGCCGTGTGCCTGCGCCGCGAACTCCCGTTCCTGCAGGTCGACATAGGCGGTCATGCCGTGCTCGGCGTAGCCGCGGGCGAGATCGAACATGCCGTGGTTGAGGGAGTGGAAGCCGGCCAGGGTGATGAACTGGAAGCGGTAGCCCATCGCGCCCAGCTCGCGCTGGAACTTGGCGATCTGGTCGTCGTCCAGCGCCGCCTTCCAGTT
>NZ_JBVKBH010000019.1:150073-201153 GCF_055657175.1 Streptomyces sp. NPDC107581 | reverse complement strand
CCATGTTCTTCACCCCCAGCCTCACCGCACTCATCGGCCACGCCGCCTGGTGGCCCGGACACGGCGACCGGAGCACCGAGACCACCCCCGCATCCATCCCCCACCAGCCCACCACCGACGAGGACCAGATCGCGCACGGCCCCTCGGGGCGTCGTAGCTAGAGTCCGCCTTCGAAGAGCGGATCCCGCTCCGAGCGGGATCGACACGAGCTGGACCGCCGCTTCCCAGGAAGCGGCGGTCCTGTCGTATCCGCACTCGACGCGTCGATGGCGTCAGCGCGACGAACCGGCGATCCGGTCGAGCCATTCCTCCAGCAGGCCGCGCTCCCGGTCGGTGAGGTCGGTGGTCTGCGGGAGGACGGCCCGCAGGGCGACCGCGGCGGTGACCGGACCGGGAGAGACAGGCTCCGGCGTGTCGGTGGTGATGGCGGCGATCACCGCCTCCCGGGCCAGGACGGACAGCTCCGGGTCACGGCGTTCCACGGGCATGGAGATCAGGGTGAGGGTGGTGCCGCTGCCCGCGGCGTGCACGAGGTGGGCGGCGCGCTCCTCGCTGACGCGCAGGCGGCCCGCCCCGGCGATCCGGCGGATGAGCCCGGCCAGCAGCTCGGCGCCGGCAAGGGCGGCCGGCGGGGTCTGCGAAGCGGGGCGCGGCTCGTTCATGACCAGGTACAGAGCAGGGTTGGCCAGACCGAAGCCTACGTGCACATCCCAGCCGGTACGCAGGTCTTCCACGGGGTCCTCGGTGGGCTCCCGGGTGGTCTTGGTGTCCAGGTAGGCCCTGAAGCCCTCGGCCGCGACCGCGTCGAGCAACCGCACTGCGCAACGGTTTCTACGCGTCCACCACGGCCATGCTGCTCGGCGCCGCCCTGAAGACGGGCGAACTGGCCGCGCCGCAGGACGGCCCGGTCTCCTGGACGGCCCACGCCGACCAGGCCGAGGCAGCCGCGATCGCGCTCGCGGAGGAGGGCCGCTTCGACGGGCCGACCCCACCCCTCACCGGCGCCCGTTCCCTCGGCCTCGCCGACATCGCGCAGATCGCCTCCCAGCTGACCGGGCGTCCCATCAAGCGCGTCGTCGTGAGCGACGATCGCTACCGGGAGGACCTGGTCTCCCATGGCGTGCCCGGAGCCCAGGCCGACATGCTCCTCGGGATGTTCGCCGCCTGCCGCCGGGGCGAGTTCGCGCCGACGGACCCCGCGCTCGCCGACCTCATCGGCCGGCCGCCGACTCCGCTGGAGGACGTCCTGGAGGCGGCGCTGGCTCCGGCGCGCTGACCCGCACCCGGACCAGGGAGAACGAGGGGCTCCGCACGCCTCCCGCACCGGCCGGCGCACCGCAGCCGCACCCCTCACCGCCACGTACGCTGCTCCCGTGCCCGCCTCTCGTCTGCATCGCGTCGCCGTCCTTGTCCTCGAAGGGGCGAAACCACTCGATGTCGGCATTCCCGCACAGGTGTTCACGACCCGCGCGAGCATGCCGTACGAGGTGCGGGTGTGCGGTGCGGCGCCAGGCCTCGTGACCGGCGGCGACGGCCTGTCGTACCACGTCGCCCACGGCCTCGACGCGCTCGCTTGGGCCGACATCGTCTTCGTCCCCGGGTACCGCTTTCCCGACCGCGAGGACCCGCCGGGCGCCGTCATCGACGCGCTGCTCGCCGCCCATGCCCGGGGCGCACGGCTGGCCGCCATCTCGACGGGTGCCTTCGCCCTCGCCGCCACGGGTCTGCTCGACGGCAGGCGCGCCACGACGCACTGGCATTACGCACGGGCGCTGGCGGCGAAGCATCCGCTGGTCCAGGTCGACGAGAACGTGCTGTTCGTCGACGAGGGCAGTGTGCTGACATCGGCCGGCGCCGCCTCCGGCATCGACCTGTGTCTGCACATCCTGCGCGGCGATCTCGGGGTGGCCACGTCGAACCACGCGGCCCGCCGTCTGGTCGCGGCCCCCTACCGCAGCGGCGGTCAGGCACAGTACGTGCCGCGGAGCGTGCCCGAACCACTGGGTGAGCGGTTCGCCGCCACCCGCGAGTGGGCGCTGCACCGGCTCGACGAGCCCCTCACCCTCGACGTGCTCGCCCAGCACGCGGCGGTGTCGCCGCGCACCTTCTCGCGGCGCTTCGCCGACGACACGGGGTACACGCCGATGCAGTGGGTCATGCGCGCCCGCGTCGACATGGCACGTGAGCTGCTCGAACGTTCGGAGCGCAGCGTCGAGCAGATCGCCGCCGACGTCGGTCTCGGCACCGGTGCGAATCTGCGGCTGCACTTCCAGCGCATCCTCGGCACCACGCCGAGCGAATACCGGCGCACCTTCACCCGCGGCGAGTAGCCGGCCGCGCGCCACGCCTGGCGCGATCCTTTCGAACCGTGGCGATCACGCCGCTGTCAGGGGCGGATGCGGCCCGCGAACCTGGTCACGAACAGAAGGGACAGGACTCATGACTCGCATCGCCATCAACGGATTCGGCCGCATCGGACGCAATGTGCTGCGCGCATTGCTCGAACGCGACAGCGCTCTTGAGGTCGTCGCCGTCAACGACCTCACGGAGCCCGCCACTCTGGCACGGCTGCTCGCCTACGACACGACGGCCGGGCGGCTCGGCCGGCCGGTGTCCGTCGAAGGGGACGTCCTGGTGGTGGACGGCCGTCGCATCACCGTGCTCGCCGAGCGCGAACCGGCGCAGCTGCCGTGGGCCGAACTCGGTGTGGACATCGTGCTGGAGGCGACCGGCCGGTTCACCTCGGCCGAGGCCGCCCGCGGGCACCTCGGTGCGGGCGCGAAGAAGGTCCTCGTCAGCGCACCGTCGGACGGCGCCGACGTCACCCTCGCCTTCGGGGTGAACACCGACGCGTACGACCCGGACCTGCACACGATCGTCTCCAACGCCTCGTGCACGACCAACGCGCTTGCGCCGCTGGCCGCGGTGCTCGACGAACTCGCCGGCATCGAGCACGGCTTCATGACGACGGTGCACGCCTACACGCAGGAACAGAACCTGCAGGACGGCCCGCACCGGGACGCCCGCCGGGCGCGCGCCGCCGCCGTCAACATCGTGCCGACCACGACGGGCGCCGCCAAGGCGATCGGTCTCGTCCTGCCGAACCTCGACGGCAGGCTGTCGGGCGACTCGATCCGGGTGCCGGTTCCGGTGGGCTCGATCGTCGAACTCAACACGACCGTCGCCCGCGACGTGACACGCGAGGACGTGCTGGCGGCGTACCGCGCTGCGGCCGAGGGCCCGCTCGCCGGCGTTCTCGAGTACTCGGACGACCCGCTCGTCTCCTCCGACATCACCGGCAACCCGGCCTCGTCCATCTTCGACTCGGCCCTCACCCGGGTCGACGGCCGGCACATCAAGGTGGTCGCCTGGTACGACAACGAGTGGGGCTTCTCGAATCGCGTGATCGACACCCTCGAACTCCTCGGCACCAACTGACGGACACCGGGCGGGCCCGCGGCGAAAGACGGTGCTGCAGGCGGATCGTCCGTGGCGCAAAAACGCTCTGGCTCCTCACCGTACGGAGTGATCGAATCGGTGCTCGATTGCATTCCAGAGGTGGGGAGCTTGCGTGACTGCCGTGTCGTACACGGATCTGCACCGGCGATGGGCCGCGAAGATCGAGGCGGAGCGGCATGCCGCACTCGCCCTCCTGGGCCGGTCCGCGCCCTCGGTCCGCACGGTCGTCACCGGACTCCTGGAGCACCGCACCTTCAAGTACCCCTTGTCGGTCCTGCCGTTGATCGTCCACGCCGCCGAGACGGGAGCCCTCGAACCGGCACTTCCGCTGGCTGTCGTGCACGAGCTGTGGTGGACGGCGGCCTGCTGCCTGGACGACCTGGCCGACTCTCAGGGGTCCGGCGACAGCAGTGACCTCGACACGAGCGAGGCGCTCCTGGCCACCGTCATTGCCGGAACCCCCCTTCCCCTCCTGGTCGTTCAGTCGGACCGGATACCGACGCCGGTCCGCGGCCTTCTGTCGGCGGAAATCGTGCGGTGCTGCATGGGCGCGGCCGAGGGGCAGCTGAGAGACCTGCGCGGACGGGCGGACGCGGTCACACGCACGTCGGTGGCAACGGCGTACCTGGGCAAGTCCGGCGCCCCCTTCAGCATGATCACCGCCATGGCCGCGGAACTGGCGGGCGCGGAGAAGGGGCGTGTGGAACGGTGGCGTGAGTTCGGCGATGTGTTCGGCGTGCTGTGGCAGGTCTTCAACGACCAGGAGGACATCCTGTCCGGCCGCAACGAGGACCTTCTGAACGGCACCGTGACATATCTGTTCGCCTGCGCACTCGAAGAGGCTGAGCCCGAATCGGCGGAGCGTGTCATGGCTCTGCATTCCGCCGCGAGAAACTCCGCGTGCGCCCGGGCGGAACTCACCGACTTCCTGCTCGCGCCCGCGGCTCTGCGCCGCTATGAGAAGGACATCGACGAGTTCCGCGACCGCGCCCACCGTATTCTGGACGAACTCGGCGGCCACGAGCCGTATCCGGGCGTTCTGCGGGACCTCGTGGACCAGTCGTCCCGCATGCTTCTGCCCACCGGTGCGGACGGCCTGCTGCGCGGGGGGCTCCCTGGTCACCGCGAGGTACCGGTCAGCCGAGGATGAGGGGGAGCCTCGTGGCGTGATCCGGACGGCCGCTCGAAGTCCTCGTCGGGGAGTCAGGCGGCCGCCGTGCGCCATGCCGTCCGAGAGCGTGAGAAGAGATCTCAGAGCTTGGCGCCGAAGTCCTGGGTCCACCACGGGCCGCCCGAGCCTTTGTGGACGCCTACGCCGATCTCCTTGAACGAGCAGTTGAGGATGTTGGCACGGTGGCCGGGGCTGTTCATCCAGGAGTCCATCACGGCCTGCGGGGTCTGCTGCCCCATGGCGATGTTCTCCCCGTAGGTGGACCAGCGGTACCCCGCGGCGGTGATGCGCTGCCCGGGGTCGGCGCCGTCCGGGTTCGTGTGGTCGAAGAAGTTCCGGGCGGCCATGTCGTCGGAGTGACCCTGTGCGGCCTTGTCCAGCTGGGAGTTCTCCGTGAGCGGTCCGCACCCGGCGGCCGCCCGCTCCTTGTTCACCAGCGCGACCACCTGCGCCACGGTGCCCGACGGGGCCGGCTGTGCCGGCGGTGCGGCCGGCGCGGTCTGCGCCGGCCGGGCGGACCGCACGGGAGCCGACGCGCTCTTCTTCGCCGGGACAGGGGTCTTCTTGGCACCGCTCTTCGTCTTCGATACCGACGGCGAGGGTGTCGTGGAAGCAGAGGGAGTGGCGGACGGTGTCTCCACGGCACGGGACGCGGAGAGGTCGACGACGGGGTCGCCGGCGGCCCGTGCGGCGGTCGCCCCGTCGTTCCCGGCCCCGCCGCCGTCCGTTCCGAAGTACCAGAGGCCGCCGCCCGCAACGCAGGCCGCCACGACGGCGCCGCCGACGGCCCGGCGGCGGATGCGCCGGCGCCGGCGGGCCTCGCCCCGGGAGGCCGTCCGGCCCCGCGCGGTCCGGTGCCCGGCCGCCGGACCCGTGCCGGCGTGGTCTGCGGACGCGTCCGCACGGAACGCCGCGCCGGCCATCGCCGTCCCGCCCGTGGCAGGACCCGTCCTGGCCAGCAGCGCGGTCGACACCGCGACCAGCGCCAGTCCGGCCAGCAGTCCCTCCGCGGGCATCAGCCCGCTCCACAGTCCGGAGCAGCGCACACAGCCGCGGGCGTGCCGGGCTATTCGCTTGCGCCACAGCGCCGAGGGGCGGCCGTCCCAGGAGGCCAGCACGCCCCGCAGTTCCTCGCAGGGCGGCTGCGCGTCGAGCGCCCGTACCACCACGCGGGCCGCCTCCAGCTGCGCCTTCATCCGCTGCACCCGGACCGCGGTGTGCTGAGGCGACAGTTCCAGGGCCGAGGCGACCTCACCGCGGGTCAGTTCTCCGGCGCACTCGAGCCACCACAGCGAGAGCAGGCCTCGGTCCTCCGGCTCCAGCCAGCGTGTCGCGCGTGCGGTCTCCTGGCGCTGGCCGGACAGTTGCAGCTGCACGATGGTCAGGTCCACGAAGTCCGCGCCCGGATCGGCGAGATCCTCGGCTTCCTCGACGGCGGCCGCGGGGGACTGCCGGTCCTGCCAGTGCGCCCGGACCTGGTTCATCGCGATGGCCACGAGCCATGAGCGGAAGCTCTCGGGAGTGCGCAGACCGTCCAGCGCGTCCAGGGCACGGAGCATGGTGTCCTGCACCACGTCGTCGACATCGACCGAGCCGTTCAACGCACGTCCCACGATGTTGTAGACCAGCGGGAGGTACGCACTGACCAGGGCGTCCTGGGCCTGCGGGTCACCCGCTCGGGCAGCGGTCACCAGTGCCGCCGACTCCACCGTGTGCTGTGTGCTCATCAAAAGCTTCCCTGTCCTCGATGCCGAACTGTGCTGTCCGATACCTGGGAGACCGCTGAGCAGGTCCCGGATAACGGTTATTCGGACACTCGTTCCGTGAGAGGTTCGTCGTACCGGCCCCGCCGTCGCAAGGGGGGACGTCACAGCAGGGGGAGGAAACCGGAGGCGGGCGCCGCCCCGGAGGACCCGTGAGGCAGGCCCGTGCCCCGCCGCCCCGAGGCCCGAATCGGGAGAAACGGTCATGTCTCGGTCGAGGAAGACCATCTGTTCCAAGTCGAGCAGGACGGACGGGCTCTAGCGGCACAGTTCGTCGCCCAGGGCCGTCCTCCGGTACCGGACGGTGCGGCCGTTGCGGGTGCGGCTGAGCAGGCCGGCGTCGTAGAGGACGGCCAGGTGCTGGCTGACCGCGCCGGGGGTGACGTCCAGGCGGTGGGCGAGTTCGGTCGTGGAGGCCGGTTCGGCCAGCAGGCCCAGCAGGCGGGCGCGGGGGCGGCCGAGGAGCCGTATCAGGGCGCGGTCGGTGACCGGCGGCGGCGCCTCGGAGAGGGTGGCACGGCCGCGCGCCGGATAGATGAGCATCGGCGGGCGTGTCGAGTCGAGGACCGTCTGGGCGCCGCGGGCGAAGAGCGTCGGCATCAGCACCAGACCGCGTCCCGCGATGCGGATGTCGGCCGACGGCCAGGGAGCCGTGTCGCCGGTACGGGTCAGCCGCAGCTGGTCGCCGCTCCACACCAGCCGCGGGTCGAGCCCGGAGAAGAGGGCCGCCGCCCCGTGTTCCGCCAGCACCCGTGCCTGGTGGGCCAGATCGGCCTCCAGGATGCTGTGCACGCGTGGCCACCAGCCGTCGCTCAGGCAGGTGTGCCAGTAGGCGTCGAGGGCGTCGGCGAGCCGGGCGAGGAGGCCGGCCGGGTCCGCCAGACCCCGCACGACGACCGGTGGGAGCGCGTCGCCGGTGCGGTATGTGGCATGGAAGTCGGCGATGACGACGTTCGGCGGGGTGCGGCGGACCTGGTCGAGTTCGTCGGCGAAGACCGGCCGGGCGCGCACCGGGCGCGGGCTGAGGAAGTCGGGCACCCACAGCCACGGAGCGATCAGAGCGGTGAGCAGCTCATGATCGAGGCTCTCCAGACGCGGGTGGATGCGGCGCAGCCACGGCCGGTGGTGCGGATACCGGGCGGGGTCGTGCAGACAGCGCAGCGAGAACACCGCCTCCTGCAAAGGAGAGTAGGCGAAGGAGGTGGTGGCGAGGTCACCGACCGCGAAGCGGAACTCGATCATTGAGCACTACGCTAAATCATTGTCGGACGTGAGCAGACACCGGTTTTGCTGTCAGGCATGACCACGACACCAGTCTCACACGCCTCCGACCAGGACGGCAGCCCCGAGCCGGAGCGCGCCACCCGGGCCGGCGGGCTGCTGCCGGCCGACCCGGCACTGCGGCTCGCCACCGTGCTGACCGCCGTGAACTCCCTCGGCAACGGGCTCTACTTCCCGCTCGGTGTCCTGTACTTCACCCGCATCGTCGGCCTCGACGCGACCGCGGTCGGGCTCGGGCTGACGGTCGCGGGTCTGGTCGGCGTGGCCGCCGGGATACCGGCCGGGCGGGCCGCGGACCGGTGGGGCGCCCGGCGGGTCGGCGCGCTGCTGTGGGGCGGCACGGGCGTCGCCATGGCGGCGTACGCCATGGTGCACTCGTACGCCGGGTTCCTCGTCGCGGTGATCTGCGCGACCGGGTTGCAGGCGGCGAGCCGCGCGGTCCAGGGCGCGTTGTACGCCGACGTGCTGCCGGCCGCCACCCGGGTGGAGGCACGGGCGTATCTGCGGATGGTGACGAACGTTGCGATGGGGATGGGCGGAGCGGTGGGCGCGGTCGCGCTGCAACTGGACTCGCGGGGCGCGTACTTGACGGTGATCCTGCTGAACGCGCTCTCCTCCGCGGGTCCGGCGCTGCTGGTGCCTCGGCTGCCGCTGGCGCCGCATGTGGGCGAGCGCGCGGCCCCGCGCGCCGACGCTCCGGCCCAGGATCGCTGGCGGGCGGTGCGTGACCTGCCGTTCCTGGCGGTGACCGCGCTCAACGCGGTGCTGGTCGTGCAGTACACGCTCGCCGAGGTCGGACTGCCGCTGTGGATCGTGGAGCGGACCGAGGCGCCGCGCTGGACCGCGGCCCTGCTGATGATCGTGAACTGTGTGCTGGTGGCGCTCCTTCAGGTGCGGGTCGCCCGCCGGGCCTCCCGAGTCCCCGGCGCGGTACGGGCGATGGGCTGGTCGGGGCTGCTCCTGGCGGCGTCCTGCGCGGTGTACGCCGTGTCCGCGGGCCTGTCCCCCGTGTGGGCGGTGCTGTCGCTGACCGCCGGAGCGGTGGTGCAGGTCTTCGCCGAGGTGCTGTCGGCGGCCGGCGGCTGGACCCTCGGCTACGAACTCGCCGACGCCCGTGCGCACGGCGTCTACCAGGGCGTGTTCGGCGCGGGCATGTCGGCCGGGATGATGGCCGGACCCGCCCTGGTCACGGTCACCGCGATCGCCCACGGCACACCGGGCTGGGCGGTGCTCGGTGTGGTGTTCGCCGTGGCCGGCCTCGCCATGGCACCTGCCGTGCGCTGGGCGCAGCGGGACGGCGCCTGGCGGGGCGAATCGGCCTGAGGCGCCCGCCGGGGGACCGAGGCGCCGCGCTCCGGCCCCCGCGGCGGTGCGTCCTGAGGGGCGGTGTCCTCAGAAGCCGAGGTCGCTGAGGCCGGGGTGGTCGTCGGGACGGCGGCCCAGCGGCCAGAAGTACGCCCGGTCCGACTCGGCGATCGGGAGGGTGTTGATCGAGGCGTGGCGGGTGTGCATCAGCCCGTGCTCGTCGAACTCCCAGTTCTCGTTCCCGTAGGAGCGGTACCAGTTCCCGGCGTCGTCGTGGTGCTCGTAGGCGAAGCGCACCGCGATGCGGTTGCCGTCGTGGGCCCACAGCTCCTTGACGAGCCGGTAGTCGAGCTCGGTGTTCCACTTGCGGGTGAGCAGCGCGACGATCTCTTCGCGGCCGGTGGCGAACTCGGCGCGGTTGCGCCACCGGGAGTCCACGGTGTAGCCCAGCGAGACCTTGTGCGGGTCGCGGGTGTTCCACGCGTCCTCGGCCAGGCGGACCTTCTCGATCGCGGTCTCCCGGGTGAACGGCGGCACCGGCGGGCGGGTGGCGTCGGTCATGTCGGCTCAACTCCCTCGGACTGCGGACCCCAGGTCCGGCGAGTCCCTTGCACCAGAATGAGAACGAGCGTTCTCGCAATACGCATCACCCTAGAGAACGTACGTTCTCCATGCAAGGGCCCTCGATGGATGTCGGGCGATCGGCCACAGCGCCCCTCGCCGTCGCACTCGGGTCCGACCACCGGGCAGAAGGTGCCGCCCACCCGCTGCCGCGCAGGCCATGACACCGGCGGACGCTTTGGTTCCGTGACATCCGTCACGCCACCGTGCGATCTAGGCGCACCTGATAGTAGATGCCGCTCTCTCGACATATGGGATTTGTCCGGCTTGGCATGGGTGCCGATCGCCTCAGCCCCGGGGGCACTCCGGCCATGCTGGGACGTCACCCGTTCTCCGAGACTGGAACGGCTTCTGGCGGGGCGTCAGCACAGGGGCCGGGAGGCCGGCACCGGACCGGCACGCTCCACAGTTCATGACAAGCGTTTCCCAGGTCTACTAGGCACAGTAGTACGCAGGCTCTTTGCGCTCCCTTTGAAGCCGTCCTAACAATGACGACCCGCACAGCGTCTCCGCAGCTCAGAAGCGGGGTCCGCGCAGAGCCGGCCGCACATGGGGCTCGGCGACTACCGGGTGAGGTCACGCATGGCAAAGCATCGCAAGAAGCAGCACTACCGGCGGATGGTCATAGCCGCGGTCGCCATGGGTGCCGTGGGCATACCGTCCGCCGCCATGGCCTGCGCGAACTGGCCGGACACCGGGGAGCAGCAGCCCGACCCCGCGGTGACGGACGCGGCCACGGCCTGGCGGAACGCGCTCCCCGGCGATCACTCGTGGGAGGCCCTCAAGGAGCATCACCACCGGGGTCATCACAGGAAGCACCACAAGCCCGCCGAGCCCGCTCCGGTGACGTCGAAGACTCCGAGCGCAGCTCCGAGCACTCCGAAGACCGCCGAGCCGGCAAAGCCCAAGTCCAGCCCGTCCACCGGCGCCCCCAAGCCCACCGCCACCGCGACGACCGCGGCACCGAGCGCTCCCAAGGCCACCCCCGCCGCACCGAGCGCGCCCAAGCCCACCTCCACCGCGTCCGGGGTCGCCGCTCGCATCGTGCAGCTCGTCAACGCAGAGCGGGCGAAGGTCGGCTGCTCCGCCCTGACCCTGAACGCGACCCTGACCAAGGTGGCGCAGGCGCACAGCCAGGACATGGCGGCCCACCAGAACATGTCGCACACCGGCTCCGACGGGTCCGACCCCGGTGACCGGATCACCCGGGCCGGCTACACCTGGAGCACCTACGGCGAGAACGTCGCCTACGGCTATGGCACCGCCGAGCAGGTCATGGCGGGCTGGATGGCCAGCCCCGGCCACCGGGCCAACATCCTCAACTGCTCGTTCAAGGAGATCGGCGTCGGTCTCGCACAGCCCGACAGCTACTGGACCCAGGACTTCGGAACCGCCCGGTAGGACAACCTCCTGAGATCGCCCCCTCGGGTCAGGACTCGGGGGGCTTGATCCACCCCAGGGACCGCTCGACGGCTCGCTGCCAGTTGTCGTACTCCGACGACCGCCGGGCGGGGTCCATGTCCGGGAGCCACCGGGCCGCCGGGTGCCAGTTGCGGCGCAGGACTTCCAGGTCCGGCCAGTATCCGGCGGCCAGCCCGGCGGCGTAGGCGGCGCCCAGGGAGACCGTCTCGGCGACCATGGGCCGCACCACGGGCACATCGAGCACATCGGCCACGAACTGCATCAGCAGGTTGTCCGCCGTCATGCCGCCGTCCACCTTCAGCTCCCTGAGCGTGACCGAGGAGTCGGCGTTCATCGCGTCGACGACCTCGCGCGTCTGCCAGCCGGTGGCCTCCAGCACGGCCCGGGCCAGGTGACCGCTGGTGATGTAGGAGGTGAGGCCGACGATGACGCCGCGTGCGTCGCTGCGCCAGCGGGGCGCGAACAGTCCGGAGAAGGCGGGAACGATGTAGCACCCTCCGTTGTCCTCGACCGTCCGCGCGAGGGTCTCGATCTCCGGGGCACTGCTGATCAGTCCCAGGCGGTCGCGGAACCACTGGACCAGTGAGCCGGTGACGGCTATCGACCCCTCCAGGGCGTAGATCGCTTGCTGGTCCCCGATCTGGTAGGCGACGGTCGTCAGGAGTCCGTGCCGGGACCGTACGACATCGGTGCCGGTGTTGAGCAGCAGAAAGCTGCCCGTCCCGTACGTGCACTTCGCCTCGCCCGGGGAGAAGCAGGTCTGGCCGAAGAGGGCGGCCTGCTGGTCGCCGAGAGCGGCCGCGATGCGCAGGCCCGGCACGGGCGTGCGGGCCTCGCCGTAGGTCTCGGCGGACGACCTGATCTCGGGCAGCATCGGACGGGGCACGCCGAAGAAAGCCAGCAGCTCCTCGTCCCAGGCGCGCGTGTGGATGTTCATCAGCATGGTGCGGCTGGCGTTGGTGGGGTCGGTGATGTGCAGGCCGCCCTCGGCTCCCCCGGTGAGGTTCCAGATCAGCCAGCTCTCGATGGTGCCGAACAGCACCTCGCCGTCCTTCGCGCGCTGTTCCAGCCCCTTGACGTGGTCGAACAGCCAGCGGATCCGCAGAGCCGAGAAGTAGGTCGAGGGCGGCAGGCCGCACCGCTCCAGGAAGAACTCCTCTCCGGGCCGCTGCCTGAGATCCTCGACCAGCGGCGCCGTGCGGGTGTCCTGCCAGACGATCGCCCTGCCCAGGGGCGCGCCCGTGCTCGGGTCCCAGAGCACCGTCGTCTCGCGCTGGTTGGCCACACCGGCGGCGGCGACCTGGTCCGCGGCGAGGTTCGCGCCGGACAGGGCCTCGGGTATGACCCGTTGCAGGTTGTGCCATATCTCCACGGCGTCGTGCTCGACCCATCCGGGTCTGGGGAAATGCTGCTGGTGTTCCCGCTGGGCGACCGACACCAGCCGTCCGCCGTGGTCGAACAGGATGCATCGGGTGGAGTTGGTGCCCTGATCGATGGACATGACATATCGCTCAACCATATGAACGGGTCCTCCTTCCGATGGGTCGAGGGGCGGGGAGGGGCCTACCAGCGCGCGGCGCCCAGGTCTCTGGAGATCGCCCGTGCGGCCTCACGGATCAGGGTGATCAGACTCGGTCTGGGCCGGCCTTGGCTGTCGCAGATCCTCTCGACGGGGCCGGACAGGCCGATGGCGCCGACGACGAGGCCGCCATGGCCGCGGATCGGCGCGGCGAGCCCGGCCTCGCCCATGCTCATTTCCTGGACCTCGGCCGCCCATCCGACCTCCCTGACCTCGGCGAGCGCCTGGGTGAGCCGCTCCGGAGAGGCCAGCGTGTGCCGGGTGTACGTCTCCAGCCCCGTGTCCAGGACCTCGTCGAGGGGAGCGGTCCCATAGGCCAGCAGCACCTTGCCGAGCGAAGAGGCGTGCAGGGGCAGCAGCGCGCCCACGTCCAGGGTCTGAAGCGAGTCGTCGGGCCGGAACACGTGGTGGACGACCAGCACCCTGCCTTCCAGGGGGGTGCCCAGGCGGACCGCTTCCCCGCTCCGGGCGGCCAGGGCGTCGGCCCAGTTGATGGAGCGCGACCGCAGCTCGTTGACGTCGAGATAACTGGTGCCCAGGTGCAGCAGGGCGGCCCCGAGCTGGTACTTTCCGGTTGCCGCGTCCTGCTCGACGAAGTCCACGTGCTGGAGTGTGCGCAGGATGCCGTGGGCGGTTCCCTTCGCCAGCCCGAGCGAGGACGCCACCTCGCCGAGGCCGAGTCGGCGGGGCCCGCCGGCGAGCAGACGCAGGATTGCCGCCGCCCGTTCGATCGACTGGACTGGGCCGGCCATGAGGCGAGCCTATATCCGGCATGGGCGTTTTGCTCCGTTGGAAGGCGTTGCCGGGGCGGCGAAGGGCATCCGCGTTCGGTAATGCCGACCACGATTCATTGACCGACCCGAAGGGGCTTCCTAACGTGCTTGACAGCCCGGCACATGAGCCGAGGCCCGGCGCCTCACCGGCGGCGCTCACCCCCAGGAGTCAAGATGGCGGTACAGCTCAACACGCTGCTTCGGGAGGCTCGCGAGGACGTCTGTCCCATGCCGCCCGTCGCCGGCGCCGTCTCGGCCGCACGCCGACGCGCGCGGGCGGTCCTCGCCGACTGGAACGTGTGCCCGGACATCGTCGACGACGCCCTGCTGGTGGTGTCGGAACTGCTGACCAACGCGATCGTGCACGCCCTGCCTCCGACGGTCCTGAGACTGTCGTGGGTGCGGCGCGACGGGCTGGGCACCCTGCGCATCGAGGTCACCGACGGGGGACCCGCCTTCCCGGCGGGACACCCGTGCACGGCGATCGACCCGGACGAGCACGGCCGGGGCGAGGAGATCGTCCACGCGCTGGCCGACTCGCACGGCATCCACATCCGCCGCACCGGATTCACGCGATGGGCCGAACTCGTCGCCGCCTGACACGTCACGCATCGCACTCGTCACCGCCCGACACAGCACGCACCACACTCATCACCGCCCGCACAGCACGCACCACACTCATCACCGCCCGCACAGCACGCACCACACTCGTCACCGCCCGGCACCGCACGCACCACACTCCCCCCGACAGAGCACGCTTCCACCGGATCCGTCAGGTACGACACCGCAGACTCCCGCCGGCGGCGCCCGACCGGGCCGCGTCAGGCAGTAGCCAGGCCGGGTCAGGCAGATATCAGGCCGGGCGGGGCAGAGGTCAGGCCGGCCCGGGCGGGCAACCGTGCTGCCGAGGCCCGTCAGGGACGGTCAGGCAGAAGGCGACGGAGGCGGTCGCCGGGCCGTCGGAAGCGCTCCCCCGGCATGCGGAAGGAGCTGGACCGCCCCGGATTCGCCGGGGTTCCGGTCCCCTGGCCGGTCCGGCCTCCACCGGCCCGGCCCACGGCCACGGACCGGGAACGGGACACCACGGACGCGGCTTCGTGGCCGGCATCGGAGAGCGACTGCGGCCCAGCCGGTGCGTGTGCCTCCGGCTCGAGGCCGGCCGGGTCCGCCGGATCAGCCCCGGCCGGCCCCTCCGCGGTCTGCCGGCGGAGCAGCAGCAGCGCCGCGTCGTCGTGCAGCCGGCCGCCCACATGCGCCTGCAGCTCGTCATGGAGCCCGGTGAGCGTACGTGCCGGCTCATCGCAGACGTGGCGCGCCACCCCCTCGACCAGCGGGTAGAACTCGCGGGCGTGATCGCGGGCCTCGATGACCCCGTCGGTGTAGAGCAGCAGCTGGTCCCCCTCGGCGAAGGACAGCCGCTGGAGACGGGGTCCCTCGGCCGCGAGGGCACGCAGTCCGAGGGGCGGGGCGGGATGGGTGGGCTCCACGGCCACGACGCGCCCGGAGGCGGAGATGAGCAGCGGAGGCGCATGTCCGCAGTTGACCACCTCCAGCTCGCCCGTCCGTGCGTATCCGGCGACCACGGCGGTGACGAAGTCGTCGGGCCCGAGGTTGCGCGCCAGACTCCGCTCGATCCGCTCCACGACGGCGAGCAGATCGGGCTCGTCGTAGGCAGCCTCGCGGAAGACACCGAGGACGAGTGCGGCGGTCCCCACGGCCGGCAGCCCCTTGCCGCGCACATCGCCGACGATCAGCCTGATCCCGTGCGGGGTGGGCACCAGGGCGTAGAGGTCCCCGCCGATACGGGCCTCCGCAGCCGCTGCGCTGTAGCGGACCGCGACCTGGAACGGGCCGACGGTCTCCGGGACGGGCTGGAGCAGCGCGTGCTGGGCCGCCTCCGCGACCGAGCGGACGGCGGCGAGCACCCGCTCCCGCCGGTCCCGCAGCGCGCCGGCCAGGCCGCTGGCCAGGGTGACGGCCATCGGAGCCGACAGGACGGCCGCCAGCTCGCCGCCCGGGACCCCGTGCCTGGTTCCCAGCACCGCACCGAGCAGCGTGGCGAGAAGACCGACGCAGAGAACACCCCGGGGCCCGTTGGTGGTGGCGGCCAGCGCGGGCCCGGCCGCCAGCAGCGGCAGCCAGATCGTCCCGGCGCCGCCGACGAGGTCGACGAGCACGATCCCGGCGACGATCAGCACCGGCAGCACACGCATCCCGGTGGCCGCCTGCGCGGCGACGCGGCCGGTGACTCGGTTCCGGTACGGCCGCTTCGGCCGGTGACCGCCAGTACGGTCTCGGGAATGACTCATGATCGTCGAATATCCCCATCTCTGCGCAGTGCCACCGTCGCTACGCAGTGCCACTCCCGACATGTCCGATTAATCCAGGAAAGCGGCTGGGCGCGGTCTCCTCAAGGAGAGGGATTTCAGATAGTGAGCGAGAGGCTCCTGGTCACACGGTTCGCGATCGGGATCAGTCGCTCCCGGATCTCCGGGATCCGGTGGAGCCGCTCCGACGGCACGGAGACGCCGAGCGAGCCGAGCGTGTCGCCGCGATAGACGGGCACCGCGACGCACACCGTGCCGAGGGCGTACTCCTCGAGGTCGGTGACGGCCGGGGCCATGGGGTCGGACTCCAGCCTCCGGAGCAGTTCCGCGAGACTGGTGATGGTGCGCGGCGTGAGATCGGCCAGGTGGTGCCGGGACAGGTAGTCCCGCCGGGAGGCCTCGTCCAGCTCGCGCAGCACGGACTTGCCCAGCGCGGTGGCGTGCCCGGCGTCCTCGAACCCCACCCACAGATCGACCCGGGGCGCGCGAGGGCCGTCGACGATCTCGGCGACCCTGATCTCGCCCTCCTCGTAGAAGGTGAGGTAGGTAGCGGCAGCGAGCTCGTCCCGCAGCGCGGCGAGCGCCGGACGGACCCTGCTGAGCAGGACCTGGGTGCCGCCCGCGCCGTGCAACGTCTGCACCTTGTCGCCCAGGACGAAGCCGCCGTCGTCCAGCTTCCGCACGTACCCGTCGTGGACCAGTGTCCGCAGCAGGTGGTACGCGGTGGCCAGAGGCAGGCCCGTCTCCCGTGCCAGCTGCTTGGCCGGCGCGCCGTTCACATGCGCGCTCACCGCCTCCAGCAGGCGGAAGGCCCGCTGGACGGATGTGATGAGCGTGGGTCCGTCGGGAGCGCTCATAGGCCCAGCGTGCCCCTGGCATCCGGCCCAGGCAAGGCAAGGCGGGCCGCGGCTCAGCAGGCGGTTTCGCCGAGCCGCCCGGGCCGGGCCCTGCCGATGCTCCCGGCGCCCGGTCCCGCCCCGGCCCGTGCCCGGTCGACACACATGCGCCCGCCCGGTGCAGGCTCGTGCACATGCCTCCCTTCGATAAGGTGATCTTGTAGCGCCGCCCTTGCGCCCGCCCTGCCGGTCATCGGGCGGCACGGCGCAGCTTGTCGTCGAAGGTGAAGGGACGCACGTGGGACTGCTTCTGGCGGACCGCTACCACTTGGACGAGCCGCTGGGGCGCGGCGCCATGGGTGAAGTGTGGCGGGCCACGGACCGCACCCTGGATCGCGCGGTGGCGGTGAAGCTCCTGCGTACGGAGGACGCGGTGGACACGGAGCGCTTCCGTCTGGAGGCGCAGACGGCGGGCCGTCTCCACCACCCCCATGTGGTCGGCGTGTACGACTTCGGCTCCCACCACGGCCGGCTCTACCTGGTGATGGAGCTGATCGACGGCTGGACCCTGGCCCAGGAGCGCTCCCTGCGCGGCACCCTGCCGGCGCACGAGGCGGCGGCCGTCACGGCGCAGATGGCGGCGGGGCTGTCGGCCGCACACGCCCAGGGCGTGGTCCACCGGGACGTCAAACCGGCCAACGTGATGCTGACCTCCGACCGCACCGTGAAGATCACCGACTTCGGTATCGCCCGCTTCGCCGACGACGGTGCCGGTACGCTCACGGCCACCGGGAAGGTCCTCGGCACCGCCGACTACCTGGCTCCCGAACGCGCCCTCGGCCGCCCCGCGCAGCCGGCCTCGGACATCTACTCCCTGGGCTGCGTGCTGTACGAACTGCTCACCGGCCGACCGCCGTTCCGCGGTGCGAACACCCTCGCGGTGGTACAGCAGCACGTGGACGCCGCGCCCGTCCCGCCCTCCCACCTGCGCGCCGGCATACCGAGCCCCCTGGCAGGTTTCGTCCTCGGCATGCTGGCCAAGGACCCCGCGCAGCGCCCCACCGCGGAACGGGCTGCCGCCTGGCTGGCCGGAACCCGGTACGAGAACCCGCCGCAGGACATCCCGGTGGCGCCGCCCGCACCGCCGGCGCCGCCCGCCCACCGGGCCGTCGGCGGCCGGCGGGGCGCACGCTCCCGGGGGAGAAACCGGGGCCGGGCCACGCAGGCCGTGCTGGGCGGGGCGGGCGTGCTGCTGTTCGCGGCGGCTGCGGCCGTCGGCGCGAACCTGAACTCCTCCGACGGCACACCGTCCTCCCCCGCCCCGTCCGGCTCGACGCCCGTCGAGGGGTCTCCGCTGTCCGACGTACCGTCGGCGGCCGCCTCCTCCCGACCGGCGGAGCACCGCGAGGACGGTGACCCGCAGGGGCACTCCGAGGAGCGCCATCGGCAGGGCAGGGAGAGGGAGCGGGGCAGGCACGGAGAGGACCACGGAGAGGACTGAGTCCCCGCGGCCCGGGCCCGGGGTGCCCAAGACTTCGGCCGGCCCAGGGTGCCCAGCACCTCGACCCGGGACGGACAGCACCTCGGCCCGGTCGGCTCAGGAAGTCCCATGCGGCCCCTCGGTCATATGGCGGGTCGGTCACATGGCGGGCGGCCATGTCCGCGTGCTTGCCATTTCGGAATCATGAACAATCCTCACGTTTCCATGGACTCCTCCATGGGCTGCTCCTATGGTCTCGGGCGGCGCGACCACTGTCGTACGCATCCGAGGAGCCGCATGTCCCGCAGGACACTCAGCCGTGCGCTGGCCGTCACCCTTGCCCTGGCGGCGGCCACAGCCGTCACCGGACCGACGCCCGCGCAGGCGGACCCCATCCCCGAGGCCCCCGGGCACCGGCTGGTCGACGCCTACGACGGCGCCCCGGCACCCGCGCAGCCCGTCCCCGGTGAGCAGCCCCCGCAGCATCCGTACCTTGCGGCCAACGGGCGCAGCGGCATGCACGCCGACGCGTGGGGCAGCGCCACCTACCCGTGGAGCGGCCCGCTCGGCAACCGCCCCCGGGTGAGCAGCGAGCGGATGGCGCTGCTCGGCGGGGAATGCGCCAACGTCACCTTCGACCGGGACGGGCGGATCGTCACCGTGTGCGGTACGTTCACGGGCTTCCTGGTCAAGCTGCTCGACCCGCACACCCTGGCGACGCTGGCCGAGTACAAGCTGCCGCAACGGCCGTCCACCGTGGAGGCGATCACCCGCCTGGACTTCTCCCGGATCTTCAAGGACACCTCCGGCGGCGCCTACTCCTACCTCGACGACCAGGACCGGCTGGTCCTCGCCGACTCCCGCCAGCACCTGTTGCGGCTGGCGCACCGGCAGAAGCCGGACGGCAGCTGGGAGTTCACCCTCACCGACGACTGGGACCTGACCGCGCACGTCCCGCACGACTGCGTCACCTGGACCAATCTGCACCCCAGCGGAACCTGCGACCCCGTCACCTCGGTCATGCCCGACTGGACGGGCCGGATCTGGTGGGTCACCCGGCAGGGCCGCGTCGGCACGGTCGATCCCGCCACCGGCGCCGTCCGCTCCGTCCAGCTGCCCGGCGAGGAGATACAGAACTCCTTCTCCGTCGCCGAGGACGGCATGGCGATCGTCTCCGACCACGCGCTGTACGACTTCACCGCCACGGCCGACGGCACGCCCCAGGTGCTGTGGCGGGAGACGTACGACCGGGGCACCGGCACCAAGCCCGGTTCCGTCGACCAGGGTTCCGGGACCACGCCGGACATCTTCGGCGACGGCGGCAAGTACGTCGCCATCACGGACAACGCCGATGACCGCATGCACGTCCTCGTGTACCGGCGCGGCGCCGGCGTCCCCGCCGGCCGCCGCCTGGTCTGCGAGGTCCCCGTCTTCGGCTCCGGCGCCTCGACCACCGACAACTCCCTGATCAGCTGGGGAAACAGCCTGATCGTGGAGAACAACTACGGCTACGAGAACATCACCTCGCTGACCTTCGGGCGCAGCGTCGTCGGCGGTGTCACCCGGATCGACGTCAATGAGGACGGCAGCGGCTGCAAGACCGTGTGGGAGAGCGGCGAGCGGTCGCCGTCCACGGTGCCGAAGCTGTCCACCGGCAACGGCCTGCTGTACCTGTACACGAAGGACCCGAACCCGCTCGGCATCGACGCCTGGTATCTGACCGCCGTCGACTTCCGCACCGGACGCACCCGGTACAAGCAGCTCGTCGGCACCGGCATCGGCTACGACAACAACTGGGCCCCCATCACCATCGGCCCCGACGGCACCGCCTACATCGGCGTGTTCAACGGACTCGCCGCCGTCCACGACAGCGACTGAGCCCCACGACACCGGCCGGCCCCACGGCCGCGATGATGCTCCGCACCGGTCCGCCCACCGGTGCGGGGCACTCGGTCCCCGCGGCGTCGGTCTCCGCACCGCCGGGCATACGTCGGTCTCCGCGCCGCCGGGCCGGCGTCGGCCTCCGCACCACCGGGCCGGCGGGATGTTCATTTCCGTCCGGCGCCCTCATCATGTGCCCACCGTGAGAACTGACGAGCCGCCAGGAGGCCCAGTGGTACGCCTGCATGCCCGAGCCCTGCTGTGCACCCTCGCCCTGCTGCTCTGCACGGTCACGCCCGCTGCCGCGGCAGCGCGGCCGACGGACGCGGGGCCCGATGCCGCGGCAGCGCGGGCGACGAACGCGGGCACCGGGGTCACGCCGGTCATCCTCGTTCACGGCTACAACGCGGACCCTGGTGTGTGGGGCTCGCTCCGGACCGATCTCCTGGCGTCCGGATACACCGAAGGGGACGTGTTCGCCTGGGGTTACGACACCAGCCAGTCCGTCAACGAGACCCTCTCCGGCCGCTTCGCCGCCTACGTCGACCAGGTGCTGGCCGGCACCGGTGCCCGCAAGGTCGACATCGTGGCCCACTCCTTCGGCAGTCTCGTCACCCGGTGGTACATCAAGTACGGCGGCGGCACCGCGACCGTGGACCACTGGGTGTCGCTCGCCGGCCCCAACCACGGCACCGGCGTGGCCTGGGCCTGCGCCCTGTGGTCGCAGGCGTGCCGGGACATGACACCCGGGTCGTATGTGCAGACCCGCTTGGCCCAGGGCGACGAGACACCCGGCGACGTGCGCTACGCCACCTGGTGGTCGGACTGCGACGAGATCGTCGACCCGGACAGCAGCGTGCTCCTGAACGGGGCCGACAATCACCCGGCGGGCTGCCTGGCCCACAACGACCTGCTCACCGACGACACCGTCTCCCAGCAGCTGCGGGCCTTTCTGCGCGGCTGAGGGCCGCCCCGTGAGCGATCCACGGCGGGCTGGTCGAGCAGGCGTCAGGGCTCCTGGCCCCGGCTCGATTCGTTCGCGCGGTCGATCTCGGCCATGTGCTCCTCCGCCCAGCCACGGACCACGGCCAGCGCGGCCTCCAGGGAGAGGCCCAGTTCGGTGAGCCGGTAGTGCACGCGGGGCGGAACAGACGGCTCGACCCGGCGTGCGGCCAAGCCGTCACGCGTCAGGTTCTGCAGCGTCACGGAGAGCATCTTCTGGGAGACCCCGGGCATCCGGCGCTGCAGCTCGCCGAAGCGCACCTCCTGCGGGGACGCCTCCGCCAGCACCTTGACCGCCATCGACGTCCATTTCGTACCGATCCGGTCGAGGAGCCGGCGCGTGGGGCACCGGGGATCGAACAGGTCGCCCCGACGGCCGTCGGAGGCGCCCGTCGCGCCTGTGGCCGGGACAGTCACCTGGAACTCACCACCTGAGGGCAAAGTGCGGTCTAGGACAGCCCAGACTACTTACCTACGGTTGTGTTGTCACCTTTGGTTAGTCATGGGAGCGCGCATGACCGCAACGAGCAACCCCTCGCCCGCCGACCACCCTCCTCCCGGCGTCGAGCTGTGCCGCGTCACGGTGGGCGGTGTGGCACTGAACGTGGCGACGGCCGGACAGGGCCCCGCCGTCCTGCTGTTGCACGGCTTTCCGCACACGTGGCGGATCTGGACCCATGTCATCGGCGAACTGGCCGCACGGTACCGGGTGATCGCCCCGGATCTGCGTGGCTTCGGTGCCAGCGACCGGCCGGCGACGGGGTACGACGCGGGGACGCTGGCAGCAGACGCCGAGGGCCTGCTGGAAGCGCTCGGTGTCGCCTCCGCGTCCGTGGTGGGCATCGACGTCGGCACCCCGCCCGCCTTCCTGCTGGCCATGCGCAGACCGGATCTCGTACGCCGGCTGGTGGTCATGGAGTCGCTGCTGGGCGGCCTGCCCGGTGCCGAGGAGTTCCTCGCCGACGGCCCGCCGTGGTGGTTCGGCTTCCACTCCGAACCCGACCTGGCGGAGTCCGTCCTCGTGGGCCAGGAGGAGACGTACGTCGGCTGGTTCCTCGACCGCGGCACGCTGGGGCGCGGGGTGCGGCAGGACATCCGCGCCTCGATCGTCCGCGCCTACGCCGGCAAGGACGCGCTGCGCGGCGCGTTCGGGCCGTACCGGGCACTGGACGTCACCGGCCGGCAGATCCGGACGGCCGTCGAATCGGCGCGTCTGGCCGTCCCCGCGATGGCGATCGGCGCGTATCCGGTGGGCCGCGCACTCGAACGCCAACTGCGCCCGCACGCCGACCGTCTGGAGGCGCACGTCCTGGAGGACTGCGGACACATCATCCCACTCGACCGGCCCGAAGCACTGTCGGCCCTCCTCCTCCCCTTCCTGGCCCGATCCGAAGGGCGGACACCGAGAACGCGACGGTGAACCTGCCGGTCCGACGCGGTCGGCACAGGCTCGGCCGAGGGCCTCCTGCCGCGATGAGTTTCGGCCGGATCGCGAGTCTGTTCCGGTGACCGTCGTAGGACGCCGTACGACGGTGCCCGGCACGAGACATCACGGAGGACACCATGTCGACCACGCCGAGTGACCCGACCACCGCGCTGCCCGGCCGGCCGCCGGTCGTCGACCCGGCCACCTGGCAGGCGGCCCGTGACGAGCTGCTGGTCCGCGAGAAGGCCCACACCCGCGAGGGCGACGCCCTGGCCGCGGCCCGCCGCCGGCTGCCGATGGTGGAGTTCGACGGCACGGTCGAGGTCGTCGGGCCCGACGGCCCGGTCCCGTTCCTGGACCTGTTCCAGGGCCGCGACGAGCTCGTGGTCTACAAGCACATGTGGTACGACGGCGCGCCGCACCAGGGACAGTGCGAGGGCTGCACCACCACGGCCTGGCACCTGCGGGACGCCGTCTACCTGAATGCCCGCGGCGTCTCGTTCGCCGTCCTGACCACGGGCCGCTGGGACGAGGTGGCCTCCTACATCGAGTTCATGGGCTACACCCAGCCCTGGTACTCGGTGCGCGACGTGGACGCGCCGGTCGGCGGCAACATGGGTCACCTCACCTGCTTCCTGCGCGACGGCGACCGCGTGTTCCTCACCTACTCCACGACGGGCCGCGGGAACGAGCGGGTCAACGGGTCCCTCGGTCTGCTCGACATGACCCCCTACGGCCGCGGCGAGGCATGGGAGGACAACCCCGAAGGCCGGCCCGAGGGGGGCAGCCCGTGCTGGTCCTGGCGCTCCGACGCGGACGGGAACGCCACCTGGGGCCCGACCAGCCGCCCCGTGCCGCAGTGGACCCGCCCCGGCGCGACCTCCGTGGAGACCCTCGGCCGGCGCGGCCACCACCACTGACGCGAAGTCGTCGACGACGCCGGCACAGGGTCAGGTGCCGGGCGGAACCTCCGCACGTTGCGGGCTCCGCGCGATGCGGGGTCCGCGCGATGCGAGGCTCCGCGCGATGCGAGGCTCCGCGCGATGCGGAAGTCCGCGCGATGCGGAAGTCCGCACGATGCGACGGTCCGCCCGCGCGCTCGGCCGTTGGGCGGTACGTCCGGAAGGTCGAGGCCCTTCGCCCGTCCGACCGAAACGCCACCGCCCCCACCGCCTCGCGCTACGAATACGAATACGACTACGAGACCCGCCCACCCCCTCCCCCACGCAGCCATGATCTGGAGCGCCGCCGCCTGACAGTTCGGCAACCGCCCTGCCCGACGGCCCAGTTCACAGACACGCGCGCCGACACCCCGTTGCCCCACCGTCCTCCGCCGCGATCGCCTCAGCGGCCCGGTTCCCGGCGGACTCGCCGAAAACAGTGGCAGGCACTTCTGCCGCAGTGGCCACGGGCCTATGGTGAGCCGTCACTTGTGTCTGCGGTGAGGGGAACTGATGGTGCTCGGAGCCAGGATCCTCCGGTACGGTGCGGTCTTCGCGGCAGCTCTTCTGCCCTGCGCCGGACTCGCCACCAGGGCCTCCGCCGACAGCGCTGCGGCCGGCTCGAACCCGGCCGCCGTCCGGCTCGACGCGTACTGGACCCCGGCCCGTATGGCGGCTGCCCGGCCCGCCGACCTCATGAAGGGAGCCGAGGCCGGCACGCCGGCACGTGCCGTCCCGCCCACGGTGGACGGGCCCCGGCCGGGCGAGTACATCCCGCCGAGCCGGAGTTTCGACGGCATCCCGCAGGCCGGCACCTTCTTCTGGACGGACGCCACGGGCACCGGCCGTACGTGCAGCGGCTCCGTCGTCCGCAGCCCCGGCCGCGACCTGGTCCTCAGCGCCGGGCACTGTCTGAAGGGCTACGCCGGCACCTCTCCGCGCCGGCACCTCGGATTCGTCCCGCAGTACCACGACACCCTCAAACCCTTCGGAATCTTCCCGGTGCGGACCGACGGCGTCTACGTCTCGCAGGAGTACTACGACCTCGGCGAGCACGCGGGCGCCGAGTACGACTTCGCCTTCGCGCTCACCGAGCCCAACCAGGACGGAACTCGGCTCCAGGACGCGGTCGGTGGCGTGCACCTGCTCACCGGAACGGGCTACTTCCACGCACCCGTACGGATGATCGGCTACCCGGGCGGAGCGGAGAAACCGCTGGAGTGCTGGAGCTGGACCACCCGGTGGGCGAGCGACGACCCCGCCGACCCGGGAACCTTCCCGCGCATCGCCTGCGACGCGTTCGTGGGCGGCACGAGCGGCGGCCCCATGCTCGTGCCGTGGCCGGGCGGCTGGGCCGTCATCGGAGTGATCGGCGGCTACCACACCGGCGGCAACACGCCGCAGGTCTCCTACAGCGCCCGCTTCGGCGCCGCCACCCAGGCCCTGTACCGCGCCGCGATCAGCAACGCGCCGCCCGCGGGGCCGTCCGCCGCCACCGGCTCGTAGGCGCCGGGGCGGCGTCCCCGGACTCGTGGACGTCGGTCAGACGGGCAGGGAGGCGAGCCAGGTGGTCAGCAGCCTGTTGACCTCGTCACGGCACTCCTGCTGGACCCAGTGCCCGCACCCGTCGAGAACGTGGGAGGAGACCAGGCCGGGCAGGGTGGTCGGGTACGCCTTGATCGCGTCCGCCATCCAGGTGGTGGAGGCGTCCGAGGCACCGCCGATGAACAGGGACGGCTGGGTGATGGGGGCGCCGTCGCAGTCGGCGAGGTCCTCCCAGTCCCGGTCCATGTTTCGGTAGCGGTTGAGGGCCCCGGTCATACCGGTGCGCTCGAACTCCGCGGCGTAGACGTCCAGGTCGTCCTCGCTGAGCCAGCCGGGAAGCGGGCCGGCCGGGAAGCGTTCGCGCAGTGTGCCGCCGCGCGACGCGAAGTGCGGGTCCGGCGCTCCGGGTGCGGGCATGGTGTCGGCCGACAGGGCGGCGTAGAAGCCGGCGAGCCAGCCGCGGACATCGGGTTCGATCTCGGCTTCGGCACGGCCGGACTCCTGGAAGTAGGAGACGTAGAACTCCTGGTCCCCGCCCATCTGCGCGAAGATCTCGCTGGGTCGCGGGCCGCCGCGCGGGGCGTAGGGCACGCTCAGCAGCCCCACCGCGCGGAAGACATCAGGCCTGACCAGAGCGGCGTTGGCCGCGATGGTCGAGCCCCAGTCGTGGCCGACGATCACCGCGGACTGCTCACCCAGGGCGTGCACCACGGCGACCGCGTCCTCCACCAGGTCGAGCATCCGGTACGCGGCCGCGCTGTCGGGCCTGGAGGAACGGCCGTAGCCGCGCACGTCGACGGCGACCGCCCGGTACCCGGCCGCGGCGAGCACCGGCAGCTGGTGACGCCAGGAGTACCAGGACTCGGGGAAGCCGTGCACCAGCAGGACCAGAGGTCCCGTGCCCTCCTCGACCAGGTGGATGCGGCCGGCGGGAGAGGGGACGGTGCGGTGTGTGCCGTGTGCGGCATGGGCGGGGTGCGGCATGGGTCCTCCTGGGTTCGAGCTGCCGTGTGCCGAGTGCGCCGCGGGACGGGGACAGGTCACGGCCCGCCCTCGAACGGCCTGCTCGTGATCGTGGATCGGATCGTGCGGCCGGCACGAATTCCGTTGCTGCTTCGGCAAACGTCCCGCCGGCCGCCGGCACCCCAGAGGCAGGTCCGGGTCCCCTCCGAGAAGGGGCCGCCACGCAAGGTGCACTCCCTCAACGCTCAGGGACGGGAGTACCTCGAAGAGTTCTGGAGGACGTGGAGCTTCCTCGCGGAACGACTCGAACAGCTCCGCGAAGGGGGCGAGTAACCATGTCGGCCGCGCCCGACCTCGACCGGGTCGGCAGGTCAGTCTCCGGCTGTTCCGGTGGGAGCGCAGCAGGGGGCATCACCTCGCCGCGGCCTCACGCCTTTCCGTCGTCGTCTTCGTAGGTGTCTTCGTCCTCGTACTCGGCTTCGTCGTCCGAGTACTCGTCTTCGGGTGACTCTTCCTCGCCCTCTTCCTCGCCCTCTTCCTCGCCTTCTACCTCGTCCGCCCCCTCGTCCGCTCCCTCTGCTTCTCCGTTTTCTCCGTTCTCTTCTTCCGGCTCTTCGTCCTCGTATTCGGCCTCTTCCTCCTCCAGCGCCTCCTCGTGGGTGCGCACCACCTCGCCGTCACGGATCTCACCGCGCCAGCCGTCGGCATCCTCGTCGGAGAGCGTGACGTAACGCTGGAAGTGCTTGGCGTCGAGCCGCAGCCTGCGCCCCTGGGCACGCCACAGGTTGCCGGTCTTCTCGAAGAATCCGGAGGGGTAGTACTCGACAACGAGCACAATGCGCGTGAGCGTGGGTGTCAGTTCGTGGAAGCTGACGCAGCCGCGGGTGCTGCCTTTGGCTCCGTCCGAGGTCCACATGATGCGCTCGTCCGGAATCTGTTCCTGGATCGTGGCCTTCCAGGAACGAGTGGAAGGCCCCACCTTCACCTTCCAGTCGCTGCTGGTGTCGTCCCCCTGGGACACGCTGCGCACGCCCTTGGTGAAGGAGCTGAACTTCTCGAACCGGGTCCAGTGGTCGTAGGCGACGCGGACGGGGACACCTACATCGAGGTGTTCGATGATGGTCGTGACTTTGGGAGTTCCCGACTTACGGCCCTTGCCGCCGCCGAACAGGCTCGAAGCCTTTTCGGTCACGCTGTCCTTGATGCTCTTCGCCTTCTCGCCGATCAGGGCCTTGACGGGTGAATCCCCCTGGAGGACGCGGGCGCCGACTTTCGGGAGGACTCCCCCGTTCTCCGCCACGTCCAGCAACTGGTCGGTGAGGTCTTCCACCTTGTCGCCCGCCACGTCCGCGAGATGCTCCATCTGGGCGCCGAGGTAGTCGACGACTTCGTCGCGCAAGCGGTCGAGGCCGGAAGGCTCGTCCCGCCCGGTCTTCTGTGCCGTCCTGGCCATGGCCTACCTCCGCCGGGTGGACGCCTTCTTGGCGGTCGTCTTCTTCTGCGCGGCAGTCTTCTTCTGCGCGGACTTCCTGGGGGCGGTCTTCTTCGCCGTGGACTTCCTCGCGGGTGCCGCAGACTTCCTCGCGGGTGCCGCAGACTTCCTCGCGGGTGCCGCAGACTTCCTCGCGGGTGTCGCAGACTTCCTCGCGGGTGTCGCAGACTTCTTCGCGGCGGCCTTCCTCGCAGGCGGCGCAGACTTCTTCGCAGCGGTCTTCCTCGCCGGTGCGGCGGTCTTCTTCGCGGCGGCCTTCCTGGGCGGTGCCGCGCTCTTCTTGGCCGTCTTCTTCGCCGGCTGCGTCTTCTTGGCGGTGGTCTTGCGGGCGGGCGTCTTGCGCGGCGCGGGCCGCGCGGACGGACGTTTGGCCGTGCGGCGGCGCCTGGGGGGCTCCTCCTCCGGCTCCTCCCGGGCAACCCGGCGGGTAGGGCGCCTGCGCCTGGCCGTGGCCTTCTTCGGACGCGGCTCCTCTTCCTCTTCCGGTTCTTCTTCCTCCTCTTCCTCCTCTTCCTCTTCCTCTCCTTCTTCCGGCTCTTCCTCCTCGGGTTCCTCCTCCTCGTCCTCCACTTCCTCGTCCTCGGGTTCCTCCTCTTCCCCTTCCTCTTCCGCTTCCTCCTCCGGCTCGTACTCCTCTTCTTCCTCCTCCTCTTCCTTCTCGGTGCCGATACGGGTGGTCCGTTCGTGCAAGGCATCCGCGAGATCTGCGAGTTTGCGGTCGGCAGCGGCAGCGAGCGCCTTGCGGCCCGCGTCCTTGAACTCGCCGCGCACCTGCTCGTTGAGGTCGGCGACCTGCGGCAACTCCTGGAGCCTGCGCAGGCCTTCGGTGAGCAGTTGCTGGGGTTCGAGGCCGAAACGGCGGCCGGCGAGGTAAGTGGCCACTCCGAAGGCGAGTCGTCCCTTCTTCGCACGGCCGAGGACGTAGCCACCGGCCAGTGCGGCGGCGAGAGCGATCTTCGTGGAATCGTTCATCGATCATTCCCTCCGGCGAGCCGCTATGCGGTCGCCCGGCGGCGCGCGGCCGCCAGCGGCCCGTCACGGCACACTTTCAAGGTGTATATGTTGAAATAGTACGTTTACGTGACGGGGAAGCGCCGCTCCAGCGACGGAGTTGGGAACATGGCCGGGTCAGAAAAGGACGGCACGGGGAGTGGCAGGCGACCCTCCCACGGTGACGACGGCACGCGCCGTGCCCGCAGCGACAGGGCCCACAAGCCCGGCAAGCACTCGGCGGCATGGGCCATGCGCTCCGCCGCAGGGCAACTGGAGGAACTCCTCGGACGGTCCCCCGAGTCGGTGTCGGCAATAAAGCCGACCGAAGACGGCTGGGAAGCGGATGTCGAGGTACTCGAACTGGAGCGAGTCCCCGAGACCACCAGCGTGCTGGGCACCTACCACGTGACGCTGGACGAGGAGGGCGACCTGCTGGCGTACGAACGGACCCGCCGCTACACGCGCGGCCAGATCGACCGGCGCCGCTGATACGCACAAGGGGGTGGTGAAGGGAGGCGCCATGACCGTGGTGCCGCAGGGCGGAGGCAGCATCTCGCGCGGAAGCACGAGCAGCCTGTACGACGTCCTGGAACTGATCCTCGACCGCGGCCTCGTCATCGACGTCTTCGTCCGCGTGTCCCTCGTGGGCATCGAGATACTCAAGATCGACGCCCGCATCGTCGTGGCCAGTGTGGACACCTACCTGCGCTTCGCCGAGGCCTGCAACCGCCTCGACCTCGAATCCGGCAGCCGACAGCCCACACAGCTCACCGACCTCGTCGGCGAGATCACCGAAGGCGGGGCGGAGGGCAAGTCCAAGGGCGCCCTGACCGGCGCGGTCGAGGCCGTCAAGGACACCTTGACCGGCAGCGGCACAAAAGAGGACAGCGAGGACGAAGACCAGTACGAGGAGAACGAGGACAACGAGGACAACGGGGAGAACGGGGAGAACGGGGAAGAGGAGCAGGAGGAGCCCGAATACGAGGAGGAGCCCAGGCAGCAGCACCGCCGTCGACCGGCTCGAAGGGCTGCCCGGCGGCAGAGGGAGTGAGCATGGCCGTCTACGTCTACTCCATCGCCTCGAAGGACCACCCGATGCGGCTGGACGACCTCCACGGCGTCGGCGAATCGCCCGGTCCACTGCGCACGGTGACCGCCGGAGTACTGTGTGCGGTCGTCAGCGATGCTCCTGAGGATCTGCGGCCCAGGCGTCGTGACGTTCTGGCACACCAGGAGGTCCAAGAGCGGCTGATGGCCGACGGAGCGGTCCTGCCGCTGCGGTTCGGCATGACGGCCGAGACCGACGACGTCGTTCGCAAGGCCCTGGAGGACAGTGCGGGCGAATACCAGGAGCAGTTGCAGAACCTCAAGGGCGCCACGGAGTACAACCTGAAAGTCTCCTGGGAGGAGGAGGCGCTGCTGCGCCGGATCCTGCTGGAGTCGGAGGAGGCCCGCGAACTCAACACCGCCACCCGCGACGGCGCCGCCACCCCCGAGATGTCGCTCGCGCTCGGCGAACTGGTCGCACAGGAAGCCGAGGCGCGACAGCAGGCACTCGCCGCGGGCATCGTCGAGGCGCTGCGTCCGTACGCGCGTGAGAACAGCCTCTCGCCACCTGGCGGCCGCGACTTCCTCAACGTCTCCTTCCTGGTCCCTGAGGACGAGGAGGAGATGTTCCTTGCCACGGGGATCAGCCTGGCCAACCAACTGGGCGAGGAGTGCGAGTTCCGGCTGCGCGGACCGCTGCCCCCGTACAGTTTCGTCTGAGAGGCGCTGCTCATGGGCCTGCTGACGCAGATCCTCACTTTCCCGCTGGCGCCCGTGCGGGGCGTGACCTGGGTCGTCGACCGGGTGGTCGAGGCCGCGGAGCGGGAGTACTACGACCCCGAGCCCGTCGAGCGTGAACTGGCGGCGCTGGAGAGAGCGCTGCTCGAGGGCCGCATCGACCAGAGGAGCTTCGACGAGCAGGAGGACCGGCTGCTCGACCGTCTGGAAGAGATCGCGGCGTACCGGAGGGGCGAGACCGCTCCCTGAGCTGGAATCGAGGTGCCTGCCGTGTCGGAACCCCCCGCCAGCCGGCTGAGTTCCTACCCGTCCAGGGCGACGGCCCCGTACGGCTACGGGCAGGGCTCCTCGGCGAACCTGGCCGACATCCTCGAGCGCGTTCTGGACAAGGGGATCGTCATCGCGGGGGACATCCGGATCAATCTCCTCGACATCGAGCTGCTCACCATCAAGCTCCGGCTCATCGTCGCCTCCGTCGACAAGGCAAGGGAGATGGGGATCGACTGGTGGGAGCACGATCCGTCGCTGTCCTCGCACGCCGGCGAGAGTGCGCTGGCCGAGGAGAACAGGCGGCTGCACGCCGAGATCGAGGCGCTGAAGGAAGAACGGGAGCTGTCGCAGGGCGAGAAGCAGCGGGCCGCCGGCCGGCCCGGAACCTCGCGGTCCGCCACCCGGCCGGGGACCTCGCGCTCCTCCACCCGGCGCAGGAGCGGGGCGGCCGATGACTGAACCGGTCACCTACGCCTACGCCGTGCTGCGCGGCACCGAGGGACTCGCCGCGGCCCTGGACGGCGTGGCGGGCGTGGCGGGGACCGCGGTCCGTCTGGTACCGGCCGGCCCCGGGAGCGAACTCGCCGCCGCCGTCAGCTCGGTGCCCGGCCAGGACTTCCAGGAGAGCGCGCTGCGACGCCATCTCGAGGACCTGGACTGGTTGGAGGTCGTCGCCCGCGCGCACCACACCGTGATCGAGGCCCTGGCCGCGCACACCACCGTGCTCCCGCTGAGACTCGCCACGGTGTACCTGGACGACGGGCGTGTGGAGAGCATGCTGCGGGCGGACGCGGAGCAGTTCTCGCAGGCCGTGCGGCGACTGGCGGGCCGTCTCGAATGGGGCGTCAAGATCTATGTGGAGCCCCAGCCGGAACCGCAGGTCACCGACGAGGCGGACGCGGCCGGCACGGCGGACGCACTCAGCCCCGGCCGGGCCTATCTGCGGGCCCGCCGTTCCCAGCGGCACGCGCGCGACGAGTCCTACCGGGCCGCCCTGCAGGCCGCCGAACGTGTCGAGGCGATCGGCCGCGACATGGCGGCCGGTCATGCCCGGCACCGGGTGCAGCAGGGGGAGCTCGCCACCGGCGCCGGGGAGAACATCGTCAACGACGCCTACCTCCTCGCGCACGGGACGGCGGAGGAATTCCGTACGCGGGTCCTCGATGCGGCCCGGGGACTGCCCGGCGTGCGGATCGAGGTCACCGGGCCCTGGGCGCCGTACTCCTTCGCCGCACCGCCCGGCGCGGAGGATCCGGCACCGGACCCGGCGCCATGAGCGGCACGGAGCGGCAGCCCCGGGCCGAGCCGCCGGCGCAGCGCCAGGTGGCCCTCATCGACCTGCTCGACCGCCTGCTGAGCGGCGGCGTCGTGCTCACCGGGGACGTGGTGCTGTCGATCGCCGACATCGATCTGGTCCGCATCTCCCTGCGGGCCCTGATCGTCTCCGTGAGCGCCCGGAACCCGTCGCCGTGGGATTCCGCGGCACCCCCCGTGGACGAGCCGTGACGGGCCCGCCCGGGGGCAGGCGTCCCGATCCGCCCGACCGTCTGCGCGAGGTCGCCGACGCGGCCGCCCGGGCGTTCCGGCTGCTGCCCGCCGTGCCGGACGACATCGCACCCGCCGGACGGCGGGAGCCGCCGCGCCCGGCCCGCCGGATCAGCGCGGATCCGGACACGGTCGAGCGCGACCTGGTCAGGCTCGTCCTCACCCTGGTCGAGCTGCTGCGGCAGCTCATGGAGCGGCAGGCGCTGCACCGCGTCGACCAGGGCGACCTCACCGAGGAGGAGGAAGAGCGGCTGGGCACCACGTTGATGATCCTCCACGACCGCATGAGCGATCTGTGCGCCCGCTACGGCCTGACCATGGCGGACCTCAACCTGGACCTCGGCCCGCTCGGCACTCTCCTGCCGCCCGATCAGCCCGAGTGACGATGGCCGGCGGAACTGCTCATGGGCCCGCCGCACGGCTCCGTCGCGCTCCGGGACGTGGCGGAACGGCAGCCGTCCCGCATGTCGGCGGTGGGCCAACCACCCCCCGCCACATGCTCGTTGAGGCTCGCGCCGGACTCTCACGTACGTCATCGGCCGGCTCCGGGGGACACGGCATCGCGCGGGCGCCACGAACCGTGCGGTGCGCCGGCGCAAAGTCCGAAGACGGGGCGCGTTTCCCCGCCCCATAGGGGTACCCGGTGAGTGGACGACGCCGCCGTATTCGGTGAGGAGAGTGAACGACCATGGCCCGAAACCAAAAGGCCAAGGCCAAGATGGAACAGACCAAGGGCAAGGCCAAGGAGACTGCCGGCCGCGCACTGGGAAATGAGCGGATGGCGGCCGAGGGACAGGCCGAGAAATCGAAGGGCGACGCACGTCAGGCGAAGGAGAAGACGAAGGACATTTTCAAGCACTGACGCGCCACGCCAGGAGCGGGATCCCGATTCCCACATCACAGGGATCCCGCTCTTTGTATGCCTTTGTGTGCCGTGGGTTCCCGCTGCCGATCCCCCGGCCGGAATGCTGTCACCCATCGGTCACCAATAGTGGCGTCGGCCGGCGACTGCGTGTCCCATGGATCCCATGATCCACAAGACGATGCCGATCACGGTCAGGATGAGGCCGATCGTCCAGAGGATCGATATGCCGGTGAGGAAACCGATGATGAGCAGGATGATGCCGAGGGCGATCATGGTGTGCCTCCTGCCGTTGGCCTGAGTGGTGCCTCCCGTGTTCCCTGAAGCCGCGGCCTCATCCCTGCCGCTCACCGGCGAAATCGTCCATCGTCAGGGGCCTTACGTCGCCTTGCCCTCTCCGCCGCCACGCTCGGTGGCGGCAGGCCGGCCGCGGGCACCGCGGGTCGGCGCGGGTGTCCGGGCCGCCGCCGGGCGGGACGGGGGCTCGCGGTCGTCCTTTGTCTTGTCCCGGAGGTCCTCCGGGGTGGGGGCCACGGTCGGCGCGCTCTGGGAGGTGTCGTTCTCGTCGGGGGTTCTCATGGTTTCGTCCTCACGCAGGTCCGGTGCCTCCTCGCGGAGACGAGGAGGCACCGGCCGACTGCCCCGATCCCCCGGTCCCACACGGCGCATCCCGGTGCGGCCTGCAGGGCTGTCCGTGGTGGGTCACAAGATGCGGGGGCAGTCGTTTCGGTGCACCGTGGGGAAAACCGGACCGGCCGTATGCCGGTCCGATTCTTGCGAGCATCGCACTAGCCGAAGGAAACGTGATGGCCGTAGCCACAGACATGCTCGTTCCTGCGCTGCGTGAGGTCCGTGAGGCCGAAGCCGCGCTCGCCGACCGTTTCAGAGCCCATCTCGCAGTGACGCCCTCCGGAGAGTACCGGGAGATCCTGGAGCGCCGTGTGGGGGACGCCCGGGGCCACGTGTACCTCATCGACGAGCGGCTGAACTCCTTGAAGCCCCGCGGGCTGGTGCAGACGGTCGCCGGAACTGTCTGGCACGCCACCCAGCAGGCGGCCCGGATGCCCCTCAGCGCGGCCAGGGCCGTCCCGGGCGCCCTGTTCCGGGGCCGGGGGACAACGGAGCAGCAGATGCTCAAGAACGTCCAGGACGAGTACGCGGTCACCGCTTTCGCGGTGGCGATCTGCCGCGCGGCCGAACGAATCGCGCAGGAGGCCCAGGACGGCGTCAGCGCGGACCTGGTGCGCTCGGTCCGCCACGACGGTGAGGAGACGCTGGAGGAACTCGGCATCAGCCTCGAGCAGCACGCCGGGGCGGCGGTCGTGGCCGCCGAGGGGCTGGGCGTCGGCAGCGCCGCCCGGGCGGTGCGCGAATGGAGCAACTGGCTGCGGGAGACGGCCGAGCGCATGCCGGGAATGGACCGGCTCAAGGCAGCGCCGGAGGGAGCCCTCATCTCGGAGATGGAGCTGCCGATCTCCGACTACCGACGGCTCAGCACCAGGACCGTCCTCGACCGGCTGCCGCAGCTGTCCCAGACGGATCTCGCCACGGTGGGCGCCTATGAGCGCTCGCATGCGGCGCGTCCCGCGATCCTGGGCAGGATCGCGGACCTGCTCGGGCCCGAACCCTGGCCCGGTTACGACGGCATGCACGAGGACGAGATCCTCAAGCGGCTCGGTGAGGCCACCGAGCGTGTCACCCGGCGGGTGCTGGAGTACGAGCGCCGCCACCAGGCCCGCGCCACGATCCTCACGACCTCCGAACCGGTCCCTGCCTGACCCTCACGGGGCCGGGCGGACCGGAGCCGGGCTGCGAACAGGCCGGCCGCGCCCCTGCGCGGCCGGCTTCGTGGGTGTGTAACGCGGTGGTCCCATGCGGCGGCCGGCGACGTCCGAGGCGGATGACGCCCGAGGGTCCCTTCCTCGCGTCGGCGGTGCGTTTCGCCGCGCTCAGCGGCCGGGTACCCGGTCCCGGCGCTTCTCACGTCGACGACCAGCCCTGCGCCGCACGGGTACTTCGCAGGTATCCGTGTGCCCCGCGGCCCATCGGTGCTCCTGCCCTCCCGTCACCGGGAGGGTGCCTGGGTACCGAGCAGGTCCAAGATGTCGTCGGCGTGTTCCTCTTCCTCTTCCAGGATCGCCTCCATCATCCGGCGGGTGGTGGGATCGTGGTTCGCGAGCCAGCGGATGATCTCCTGGTAGCTGGAGATCACGATCCGTTCGGCGAGCAGATTGTGCTCCAGCATCGCCTTGAGGTCGTCCGGATTCGGTGCGGTGTAGTCGGTGTGAGCGCGCTGGGCCAGGGTTGCCGGGTCGAAGTCCGGGTCGCCGCCCAGCTGGGAGACACGTTCCGCGGCCAGCATGGCGTGCTGCATCTCGGCGGCCGCGTGTTCGGTGAACTCCGCCGACACCTGGGCGCGGTCGATGCCGATCGCGGAAATCGCATGACGGGTGTAGCGCAGCCAGCACACCACCTCGGTCGCGATCACGTCGTTGAGGACGGCGATGACACGGTCCTTGTCGAGGCCGTAGGTGCCGGTGACCGGGCCCTCCTCCATCTTCCGCCTGGCTTCTTCGCGGATCCTGGTGACGTCCAGGACGAATGAGTCGCTCATGCTTTCCGTTCCTCTGTTCCCTCGGTTGCCCAGCAGAGGGACTGCCCTGCTCGTCACGCAAAGGCACGGCCGCTGTCCGAAAATGACCGGTTCGATGCAGCCCTTCGATGCGTTTGCGGGCCCTGTCGAACCGGCCGTCGGGGCTGAGCCGCTGCCGTCGCTCCCCCGCAAAGGCATGCAACGTCGCCCGGACGACCTCGCACGACGCGGCAGGACGGGCCGGGACCGCAGGTCGCGGCCCCGGCCCGGCATCGGCATCGGCGTCACAGCCAGGTCGTCGCCAACGGGACGGTCACGGCCGCGGCGAGGAGGAGCGTGATGTTGAGGGCGACCTGGCGGTCTCCCCGGCTCAGGTGAACGACGGTCGCGCCGATCTGCAGGAGCACGAACCCGATGGCCGCGGCCAGGGCCAGCCAGGGCGCGATGCCGGTCAGCGGCGGGAGGACCAGCCCGGTCGCGCCGAGCACTTCGGTCACCCCGATGGCCCGGACGGCCGGCATCGGGGTGCTGTCCACCCAGGCCATCATCGGTCGAAGCTGGTCACGGCTCTGGACCACCTTCACCCCGCCCCCGTAGACGTAGAAGAGGGCCGGCAGCCCGGCAAGGATCCAATATGCGACGTTCACGATTTCCCATTCCGCGATCAGCAGGGGTGTGTGACACAGCGTCACCAGGGGAGTCGTCCGGAGGGCACACGCGTGCGGGAGCGGTCCGGATCTCGAGGAGGAGCGGGCGAACCGGGCGGCGTGGCGCTCCCGGCCTCTAGGCGAAGTCCGTGGCGGGCTCGGTGGCGTAGCGGCTCATCGCTTCGATGTTCGCCTGCGGAGTCAGCGCCCGGCCGCCGGCGATCATGTCCTGCAGGTCCCGGAAGTACTGCACGTACAGGTCCGGCGTGAAGGTGCTGAGCATGACGGCCGGCTGGTCGGTCGTGTTGGCGAAGGTGTGCGGGGCTCCGGGCGGGACCATCACGAGCGTGCCCGCGTCCGCGTCGTAGTCCTTGTCCCCGACGGTGAACCGCACCGTGCCGGAGATGACGTAGAAGCCCTCGTCGTGCTGGGCGTGGCGGTGCTGCGGCGGTCCGGGGGTGTGCGGCGCGAGGACGGACTCGGCGAGCCCGAGGCGGTGCCCGGTGTTGCTGCCGTCCTCGAGGACGCGCAGGCGCGTGGTGCCCAGGAGGATCGTCTCACCGTCGCCCGGACCGACCACCGATACGGCGGGGTCGGCAGTCGGCTCGCTGTTCTTCGGTTCGTCAGTCATGCTGCGATTCCACTGCCACGGCGCCGGGACTGTCCAAGACCCATTCCGTGAAGCCGATACCGTACGGGTATCGCCGCAGTAGGGGGCGTGGTGCGACTGCGAATGGCCGCGGCGGCGCGCAAGGCCGGAGCACTGCCTCGCCCGTGTCGTACGCGCCGGCGGAACAGCACCGGGCTGCAGGACTGCGGCGGAACCGCGCCTGCCTGCAGGACTCCGGCGGAACGGGGCCGGCCTGCAGGACAGGGCGAGGCGGTGCGGGCCGGTGCCTCAGTGGTCGCCGGAGGCCGCGGGGCGGTACAGGACGGGCAGGTCGCCGGGCCGTACCCGGGCGGTCACCGGCAGGGTCGCCTCCACCTCGCCGTCGGCGCCGTAGGGAACGGGGCGGGAGGCCTCGATGCGCACTTCCTTCCCGCGCAGGACCTGTACTTCGGGACGGCGGATGTGGGCGCCGGTCTTCAGCTCGTTCATGAGGGCGAAGAACAGCCGGCGCGGCGCGTCGCGGATCATCACGATGTCGAGCAGTCCGTCGTCCACGCGTGCGCCGGGGGCGATGAGCCGGCCGGAGCCGTAGTAGGGGGAGTTGGCGGCCACGACGGTGTAGCCGCGGTGGGCGTGTTCCTCGCCGTCGACGGTGACGCGGTAGTCCGCCGCTCGCCACGAGGTGACCGCGCGCAGGCCGCCCGCGTAGTAGGAGGCGGCGCCGCGCAGCAGACGGGCGTGGTTCGCGTGCCGGTTGGCCAGTGCGTCGACCCCGGCGTAGACGCTGCCCAGGACCACGGTGCCCCGGTGGACGGCCGATTCCACCTCGATGGTGTCGACGCGCCTCGGCTCGGCGTGCAGCAGGATGTCGGCGAGTGCGGCGGGGTCGTCGGGCAGGTCCAGGGCGCGGGCGAAGTCGTTGCCGCGCCCGGCGGGCACCAGCCCGAGGACCGTGCCGGTGCCGCTCAGGGCCCCGCCGATGCCGCCGGCCATGCCGTCCCCGCCGACCGCCAGGACCACCCGGCCGCGTTCCCCGGCCTGCCGGGCGATGTCCTGGGCGTGGGCGAGGCTGTGGCTGTACTCCGTCTCCAGCCCGGCGCCGGCTTCGCGGAGCAGGCGGGCCAGCTGGAGCAGCGACGCCGCCCCGGTGGAGCCGCCCGCTGTCGGGTTGACGACGGCGGTGAACTGTCGCATCGGTGTGCCTCCGGGCGGTGACGGTAGAGGTGGAACGGCCGGGCGGTGACGCTGGAGGGGGAACGGCCGGGCGGGGTGGGTCAGTCGGTGGGCAGCAGGACGCCGGGGTTGAGGATCCCCTCGGGGTCGAGCCGGCGCTTGACCGCGAGCAGCGCCTCGACGCCCAGCGGTCCGGCCTCCCTGACATACCAGTCGCGGTGGTCGGTGCCCACCCCGTGGTGGTGGGTGATGGTTCCCCCGGCGGCGAGGACAGCGTCGTTGGCGGCGTGCTTGGCACGGGTCCAGTGTGCGACGGGGTCCTCGCCCTGGGCGCTGACGACGGTGAAGTACAGCGAGGCGCCGTTCTCGTACACATGGGAGATGTGGCACATCACCAGCGGCGGGGTGCCGGCCTGGGTGAGGGTGTCGGTCAGGGCGGTGCGCACGGCCGTGTACAGGTCGGGGATGCGGGACCAGAAGGCGGCGGTCTCCAGCGTTTCGGCGAAGGCGCCCGCATCGAGGAGGGCGTCTCGCAGATAGGGCGCGGAGTAGCGGCCGTGGGCCCAGCGTTCGCCCGGTTCGGAGCCGAGCAGGGTTCCGCCGGCCTCCCGCAGCACGGCCGCCGCCTGTTCCCGCCGCTGGGCGGTGTCCTCGGCCGTGCCCTCGTAACCGGTGATCGCCGTGCATCCGGCGTCGCCCTGCGCGAGCCCCGCACCGATGGCGTCCGGCTGGGCGAGGCCGATGAGCGTCTCGGTCTCGTCGGACAGGCGCAGCACGGTCGGCCGGGGTCCGTCCTGGGCGAGCCGGCGCAGCGCCGCGGCTCCCTCCTCGAAGGAGGCGAACCGCCAGCCCTCGTAGACGCGCGCCTCGGGCAGCGGGCGGATCCGCACGAGGACGGAGGTGATGACCCCGAAGGCGCCCTCGGAGCCGAGGATCAGCTGGCGCAGGTCGGGCCCGGCGGCGGAGCGGGGGGCACGGCCCGTCTCGACGGTCCCCTCGGGGGTGGCGAGCGTGAGGCCGAGCACCATCTCGTCGAAGCGGCCGTAGCCGGCGGAGGCCTGTCCGCTGGAGCGGGCGGCGGCGAAGCCGCCGATGGTGGCCCACTCGAAGGACTGCGGGAAGTGGCCGAGGGTGAAGCCCTCCGCGGCGAGCAGGGCCTCGGCCTCGGGGGCGCGCAGGCCGGGCTGGAGCACGGCGGTGCGCGAGACGGGGTCCAGGACCTGCAGTCGGTTCATGCGGCGCAGGTCCAGGGCGACGAAGGCGCCCCGCTCGGGGGCGAGGCCGCCGACGACGGAGGTGCCGCCGCCGAAGGGCACGACGGCCAGGCCGTGCGCGGCGCAGGCCTTCAGCACGGCGAGGACCTCGTCGTGGGAGGCGGGCAGCACCACGGCCTGCGGGACGTCGCGGACGTCACCGGAGCGCAGGCGCAGCAGGTCGGGGGTGGACTTGCCGCGGGTGTGCCGGATGCGGCTCTCGGCGTCCGTGCGGACGTGGTCCGGGCCGCCGACGGCCTCGGCGAGCGCCTTCAGCGCCGCCGGGCCGGCCGTGGGCTCGGGCAGGCGGATGTCCTCCAGTGCCAGGGCGGGCGTGCTGCGCGGCTTGACGCCGAGCAGGTCGCGCAGCAGGCCGGTCACCGTGCCGGGCAGCGGTGTCGCCTTGGCCGGGTCGCCCCAGCCGTTCCACAGCATGTCCATCGAAGGGTCGTCCTCACAGGTCGGTGTGCTCGGTTCGCGCGGCGGCGGCTCCGCCCGGCCCCCGGGGCGTTACACTGTGACACATGACGCCTATTCGTCACAACGGTTCGGACAATGACCACGTGCTCGACGCGGTGCGCGACTGTGTGCTGGCCGTCGGCGTCCGCCGCACCACCCTCGCCGACGTGGCCCGCCGCGCCGGCGTGTCCCGGATGACGCTGTACCGGCGGTGGCCGGACCTGCGCACCCTGGTGGGCGATCTGATGACCCGTGAGTGGATCGCCGTGGCCACCCGCGCGATCCCGGAGTCCACGCCCGGAACGGACACCCGGGCCCGGATCGTCGAGGGGCTGGCGGTGGGGGTGCAGGCCTTCCGCGCTCACCCGCTCTTCCGCAAGATCGTCGACGTCGACCCCGAACTGCTGCTCCCCTACGTGCTCGACCGGCGCGGCGCGAGCCAGGAGGCGCTGCTGGCGCTGCTGGCCGACGCGCTGCGCGAGGGTCACGCCGACGGATCGGTGCGCACCGCCCACACCGAACGGCAGGCCCGCGCCCTGCTGCTGATCGTGCAGTCCTTCGCCCTGTCCCTGCGCACGATGACCGACGAGGACGACCCGGAGCTCGGCTCCCCGGCCTTCCTCGGCGAGCTGCGCACCCTTCTGGAGAGGACCCTGACGCCATGAGCGACACCGAGGCCGTACGAGGCTCGTCCCTCAGCGCCGGCCGGCGCACCCGGGAACTGACCGAGGCCACGGACGGCAGGGTGGCCGACGTGCTCGTCGTCGGCCTCGGTGCCACGGGAGCCGGAGCCGCCCTGGACGCGGCCGCCCGCGGCCTGGACGTCGTCGCGGTCGACGCGCACGACCTGGCCTTCGGCACCTCCCGCTGGAGTTCCAAGCTCATCCACGGCGGGCTGCGCTATCTGGCCTCCGCGCAGTTCGACGTGGCGCACGAGAGCGCGGTCGAACGCGGGGTGCTGATGACCCGCACCGCCCCGCACCTGGTGGCCGCGCAGCCGTTCGTGCTGCCGCTGACCCCTCTGGTGTCGCGGACCCAGGCCTCGCTGGCCTGGGCCGGGTTCCGGGCGGGCGATCTGCTGCGGCTCGCCGCCCGGACCCCGCGGCAGGTCCTGCCCGCCCCGCGCCGGCTGTCGGCGACGGAGGCCCGGCACCTGGCGCCCTCGGTGCGTGCGGACGGGCTGCGCGGCGGACTGCTGTCCTGGGACGGCCGGGTGACCGACGACGCCCGGCTGGTGACCGCCCTCGCGAGGACCGCCGCCGCGCGCGGCGCACGGATGCTGACCCGGGTCAGGGTGCTGGAGCTGACCGGGACGGGCGCCCGGATCCGTGACGAACTCACCGGCGAGGAGGGCGAGATCCGCGCCCGCGCCGTGATCAACGCCACCGGGGTGTGGGCGGGCGACCTCGTCGGCGGCATACGCATCCGCCCCTCCCGCGGCACCCATCTGGTGCTGCGCTCGGAACGGCTCGGCACGCTGCCGGCCGGTGTGCACATCCCGATCCCCGGCGAGACCAACCGCTTCGTCCTGGTGCTGCCCCAGGGCGACGGCCGGGTCTACGTCGGCCTCACCGACGAGCCGGTCGACGGCCAGGTCCCGGACGTGCCGGAGGTCCCCGAGACCGACATCGGCTTCCTGCTGGACGTGCTCGGCTCCGCCCTGGACACGCCCGTACGCCGGGACGAGGTCGTCGGCGCCTTCGCCGGGCTGCGCCCCCTGCTGGACACCACCGGGCACGACGGCCCGGGGGACAGCCCGGCCCGTACCTCCGACATCTCGCGCCGGCACGCCGTGCTGACCTCGCCCGACGGAGTGACCACGATCGTCGGCGGCAAGCTCACCACCTACCGGCGGATGGCACAGGACGCCGTCGACGCCGCCGCGGCGGCCCGTGGCCTGACCGTGCGCCCCTCCCCCACCGCGTCCCTGCCGCTGGTCGGTGCCGCCGCGCCCGAACGGCTGCGCGCCCTGCCCGCACCTCGCCGTCTGGTCCGCCGCTACGGCACCGAGGCCCCGGCCGTCCACGCCCTGGCCGAGGCGGACCCGGCCCTGGCCGAACCCGTTCTGCCCGGACACCCGGTCACCCGGGCCGAACTCGTCTGGGCCGCCCGGCACGAGGGCGCCCTCGACGCATCGGACCTCCTGGACCGGCGCACCCGCATCGGCCTCGTCCCCGAGGACCGCACCGAGGCGCTGGCCGTCGCCGGGGAGGTCCTGGCCCAGGCCCGGTCCGCCGTGCGCGGCGCGTGATCCGGCCACGGGCGTTCAGCCGCTGAACCGGACCGGGGACGGCACGTCCGACCGGTGTCGACGTGCCGTCCCACCGCATCCGCAGCCCAGCCCGGCCGTCCGGCTCAGCCGCCGAGGAGGTTCACCGCCCGGTCGAATGCCGAGTCGCGGCCCTTGGCGAACTCCTCCTTGGTGAAGACCGGTTCGACGATGTGCGGCGGGATGCCCGTGCCGTCGAAGGTGCGGCCGGTGCGGGTCAGGAACTCCTCGTTGGGCAGGCTGAAGACCATGCCGTCGGGCAGGTGGCGCACCATCACGTCCGAGAAGACGCCCTGCGTGCTGCGGCCGATACGGACGGTCCGGCCGGGCCGGTCCATGAGTGCCTGGGTGAAGGTCTCGCCCGCACTCACCGTCGAACCGCCGGTCAGGACGGCGACGGGGCCGGTGTAGCGGGGCGCGTCGGCCGGGACGACGGGCACGGGTTCGGGCCGGGTGTGCCGGGTGGGGTCGGCGGGGTCGTTGCGGGCCCGCTTGGCGTAGGCGACGTAGGGAGTGTCGGTCAGGCGCCGGGCGATGCGGATGCCCAGGCTGTCGGAGCCGCCGCCGTTGATCCGCAGGTCGATGATCAGCCCCTTCAGGCGCTCGACCCGCTCGGTGGTCAGGACCGCGTTCAGTGTCCTGTCCAGTGCCGCTCGCTCGGCACTGAACGGGGCGTTCTCGCCCGCGTATCCGCCGAAGCCGGAGATCCGCAGATAGCCCTGGCCGCCGGGCAGGTCGGCGTACGTGATCCGGCCGGCCACGAAGTCCTGCCGGTGCGAGGCGTCCTTGAGGTCGCCCGCCACGATGAACTTCTTGACCCGGGCGTCCAGTTCCTCGGTCGGGACCTCAGTGCCGGGCCTGACCTCGTAGAACCTGGTGTCACCGTCCTGGACCACGACATGGGCGTCGTGCAGCGGCCGTACCATCCGGCTGAAGATCCCGAAGAGCTGCTTCCTGGTGGTGTCCCGGTGCACCTGCGGCCGGTACCGGTCCCGTACGGCGTGCCAGTCGATGCCCTTCGCTGCGAAGAACGGGTAGTTCTCCTCGTAGGTCTGCCAGAAGACGTCGAAGGCGGTACGGGGGTCGTCCGGCAGCGGGCGGGCGCAGCCGGCCGGCAGCGCCGCGATCCTGCGCAGCGTGCGGTGACCCACCGAGCTGTCCGCGGCCAGCGTGGCGTCGTCGCGGTCGTGCCCGGTCCGCACGGTCAGGAGGGTGCCGTCCGATGTCAGGTAGGTGCCGGGGCCGGTCTGTGGTGACCTGTCGCCCTTGAGGCAGCCGACCGACGTCGTCTGGTACTCCTGCAGCGCTCCCCCGCCCAGGGCGAGGACGGTGCCGTAACCGTCCGTCCGCCACACGCCGTCGGTGCTCGCGGGGCCGGGCTGCGCGGCGCTCGCGGCCGGTACCGCGGCCGCGGTGAGCGTGAGGGCGACGACGGCGGTCGTGACGATGCGCACGGTCTTGTCCTTCCGGTGGTGCGTTGCGGAACACCACCGTGGCCGACGGCACCCGGCGCCCACCATCCGGTGGGCCGGTGACTCCGGGGTCGGGACAACCCCCGTACCCGCTCCCGGACATCGCCCCCGGCTCAGGCGAAGCGTTCCACCAGGTCTTCCAGGACGGCCACCGCCCGGTCGGCGTGCTCGTACGGCACGAAGAGGTGGTCGTGGTGGAACCCGGCGACGACGTTGCAGCTCAGGCCGGCGTCGGCGAGTTCCCGTGCGACCGCGGCGGTCAGACCCACCGCCTCCAGCGCGGAGTGGACCCGCAGGGTGATCCAGCCGGCCACGTAGTCGTAGGCCATCCCGGCCGCGTCCGCTTCCTCCAGCGGCGCCACCACGGTCAGGCCTTCCCGCTCGGCGACCGTCACCACGGGGCTCACGCCGGAAGGCACACCGCCCTCGACAGTGGTGAACACATAACGGCCCTGGTGCAGCTCCGGACGCATACCGCTCAGCAGCTTCTGCAGATCACTCTCACCGGTCATGGTTCCCACGTTACGGGACACCGGCGTCAGCACTGTTCGAAGTGGCTGGGCCTGGTGTGGCGGTGGACCAGACGGCCCAGTCGGGCGGCCCGGGCGCGGGCGGCAGGATCCGGGTGCCGTAGGACCTGCGGACGGCCGCCGAGTGCCAGGGGATGGTCCAGGCGTCCGGGGCGTCGAGCAGGCGGATGCCGAACTCGGGGGCGCCGACCGGCTGGAGGCCGCGGACAGCAGGGCAGCAGGGCAGCAGGGCAGCGGTCTCACAGACCGGCGAGGCTGTTCGCGGTGTCCCGGTCGACGACCGCCTCGCTCCCGGGCACCCCGGCGGGGTCATGGCCGGGTACGGCCGACAGCCGCGGCAGCAGACAGGCCCAGAACTCCACCATGCGTTCCTTCGACAGCCAGTCGCGGTCCCGGCCGCCGAGCGCCTCGAAACCGACCGTGGCGGCCACCACGGCCACGGCGACCCCCTCGGGCGAGACACTCTCCGTGAGCTCCCCCGACCGCTGCGCCTGGCCGACGACATCGCGCACCCAGCCGTGCCAGCGGTCCAGCACGGTGGCCCCGCCGTCCCGTGACAGGTCGCCGCCGAGGGCGAACCCGGCGCGCACGACCGGGTCGGTGGCGAACGCGACCACGAGTTGGCGGATGGCCGCCACCAGCACCCCGAGCGCGCTGTCGTCCGAGGACCGGCAGCGCTCGGCCAGCTCCTCGACCCTGTGCGCCGCCACGCTCTCGATCTCGCCCGCGAGGGCGTCCTTGCTCGGGAAGTGGAAGTGCAGGGCGCCGGCGCTCACCCCGGCCCGTTTGCTGATCGCCGGCAGCGACGCGCGGGCGTATCCGTCGTGGGCGAAGGCCTCTGCCGCAGCGAGGACGAGGGCCTGCCGTGTCCGAGCCGCCCGGACCTGCTTCACCATGACGCCCTCCTCCTGCTTCTGCGCGGATACGGACCCAGAGCCTCAACTCCGGATAACCGCATGTTCAGTATGTTTATGAGGCTCGGGCGCGGCAAGACCTGACGGCGCACCAGGGAAAAGACTCCGACAGGTGTCCGCCGAGGCCGACCAAACCGCGTGGCTGGTTTGGGTGACCTGTGCGAGAGGAGATCCATACGGCGACATGAACACCAGGAGACGCGGAAGTCCGCGGCCCTGGTCGGGCGGCGGACTTCCGGTGGGCACATGCTCCGTACTCAGGACGCCGACGGACGCAGCACCACGGGCAGCGACCGGAACCCGTTCAGCATGAAGGTCGGCAGCGGTGCCAACTCCTCGGGCGCGCAGGCCAGCCGGACGTCCGGGAACAGTTCGAACAGCCGGGAGAGCGCGGAGGCGGCCTCGATCTCACCGAGGGGTGCGCCGAGGCAGCGGTGCGGGCCGTGACCGAAGCCGAGGACGTCTCGGTCGGCGGTGCGCAGCAGGTCGAAGCGGCCCGCGTCCGGCCCGTGGCGGTCGGTCTCGTGGCCGCCCGCCGCGAAGTTGACGAGAATGCAGTCACCCTTGCGGATCCTGACCCCGTCGAGGTCGATGTCCTCCACTGCGAACCGCATCGGCGCATACGCACCGGGGGTGTGCACCCGCATGGTCTCGGCTATCACGTCCGGCCAGCCGGCCCGGCCGGCGCGCAGGTGCGCCAGCTGCTCGGGGTGGGTCAGCAGCGCGCCGGCCGCGTTGGTGATCAGGGTGGCGGTGGTGTCCTGGCCGGCGGCGATGAACATGAAGAGGGAGCCGAGCAGTTCGTCCTCGGTGAGCCGGTCGCCGTGGTCCCGGGCGGCGATCAGCGCGCTGGTGAGGTCCTCGCCCGGCCGCTCCCGCTTGGCCTTCACCAGGGCCGCGAGCCGCCCGAAGGCCTCCAGCCGCGCCGCCTCCATCGCCCCGGCGGAGACGGTGGAGCTGAACACCGTGCTCAGCGCCGCGGAGAGGGCGTCCGTTTCGGCACCCTGGGGCACTCCGAACAGTTCGCAGATGACCCGCAGCGGCAGCACCTCCGCGTACGCGGTGCGCAGGTCGACCTGTGTACCGGGGGCGAGGGCGTCGAGCGTGGCCAGCAGTTCGGCCGAGAGTTCCTCCACCCGGGGACGCAGGGCCTCCGACCGCCGCGCGGTGAACGCGCCGGCCATCAGCCGGCGCAGCCTGGTGTGGTGCTCCCCGTAGGCGAACAGCATGTTCTCGTTCGCCACCCACGGGTAGAGCGGCCACTCCCCTGTGATCTTCCCCTCGATGAACGGCGGCCAGTGCAGGCGCGCGCTGCGCGAGACACGCGGATCGGTGAGCAGCCGCTCCACGTGCTCCTGCTGTACGACGGCCCAGGCGAGCACCCCTCCGGGCAGCTCCACCTGGACCGCGGGGCCCTGGGCGCGCAGCATCGCGGCCTCCCCCATGTGGTCCTGGCCCATCAGGTCCAAGGCGTAAGGGCAGGCTGTTTTTTCCATCGTTGTGCTCCCTGGGTCGGTCCTGCATCACGTTGTTGTGTCGCGACGTGCCCATGGAAGCGATGTCCGCTCCCCGCACCCGGGATACCTGCGTCCGTGGCCCTCGGAGGGCCGTCCGCTCAGCCGACGGCCGGAGCCTCCTCCGGTTCCCGGCTCAGCTCGATGGCCTCTTCGTAGACCCGCCGCCCGCGGTCCAGTGACATGTCCAGGCGTACCAGCACAGCGGGGACCGCGATGCTGGTCATCAGGTGCCGGTAGAGGTCGACCACCCGTTCCATCAGGTCCGCATGGTCGTTCATGATCTTGGAGAGCACCTGTGCCCCGGTGAACGCGGCGACGAATGCCTTCGCCGCGGCCCCCACATCGACCTGGGGCAGCAACTCCCCGTTCGCCTTCGCCCGTTCGAGCAGATGGGCGTTGTGGTCGACCCACGAGGCCATCGGTACCCGCCGGTCCAGCCCGTCGTGCGGTGAACCCTGGTCCACGGTCAGGCGGATGCTGCCGCGCACCATGGGGTCGCCCACGCCGAGCAGATGGGCAAGGAGGAACCCGGCGTCGAGGCCCTCCTGGAGCACCAGCTCCCGCGGCGGCGAGTCCGGCACGGACTTCAGCTGGTCGGTCAGCACCGCCTGGGCGAGTTGCTCCTTGGAGGCGAAGTGGAAATAGAGAGCACCCTTGGTGACATTCGCCCGCTGGAGGATCTCCGAGATGGTCGCCGCCTCGTAGCCGACGTCGGCAAAGACGTCAGCGGCTGCCACCAGGATGTTGCGCCTTGTCCTGATCGCTCGTTCCTGCAAGGCCACGGCACATCCTCCGCACTGGCTTCACGGGCCTGTCGGCAACAAAAAGAGACCGACAGGTACGTATCCTGCCACCCCGAAAGATGGCCTTTCAAGCATGCACGTGTCCCCTCCTCACCTTGCACGCAGGAACTTCCCGGCCGTCGCTGCCCCCCAGAATAAAACCTGTCAGCCGGTATCTCAACGTTCCCGCAGCACTTCCGCACGTGGGAACGTCCTCGGGCCCGGCGGGGAAGCCCGGATCCCTCTCGCTTCCGCATCCGGGCGGAAGCCGCATGTCGACACGGTTCAGCCGCCGTTGGCAGAAACTTGGCTTGATTAGCAAACCGGGAGGTCCGTATCTTCTGACTTTGCGCACCCAACCCTTCCGGATCTGCGACTACTGGAGAGGGTCATGACCCTTCTGACACCTCAGGTACATATCCCCTCTTTGCCGGAGATCGAGCACTATGACACGCATCAGGTAATCCATCCGGACACGAGCCGGACGGACGATGCGGATTTCATGGCCGACGGACCGCTTCCCGGTGCCCTCACCGGCGAGTTGACCCGGCTCCTCTTCGACGGCGAGGACCGTGAGCACATCCACGCCAGGTGGCGCGGCCTCATCGCGCGGGAGACGTTCCGCCACCGCCCCGGACTGGGCTCCGCCGAACGCGCCGCCCTGTCCTACGAGTGGCTGCGCATGGTGAACGACACCGCCCAGGGCGCCGAGCAACTCGCCGACGACCCGAGGCTGTTGGCAGGGCTGCACGAGTGGGCGGCGATCGTGGACGGCGGCGGGGGCCTGTGCACGGTGGCGAGCATCCACTACAACCTCTTCCTCGGCAGCCTGCTCGACCACGAGGGCGCCGGGAGCCGTGACCTGTCCGACTTCACGACCCTGCGGCGTACCGGCACGTTCCTGTGCACCGAGCTGGAGCACGGCAACGACGCCTCGGCCCTGGAGACCACCGCCGAACTGGACCCGGTCACCGGCGGGTTCGTACTGAACACCCCGCACGCGGGCGCCCAGAAGTTCATGCCCAACACCAGCATGACCGGCGGACCCAAGAGCGCCGTGGTGGCCGCCCGGCTCCTCGTCGACGGCCGGGACGAGGGCGTCTTCCTGTTCCTGACGCCGCTGAGCGACGAGCGCGGCCTGCTGCCGGGGGTCCGGGTCCGCCGGCTGCCCCTGCGCACCGGCGCCCCGGTGGACCACTGTCTGACCGCGTTCGAGCACGTGCTGCTGCCGCGTGACGCCCTGTTGGAGTCCGCGCACGGCCGCCTGGACGCCGACGGCCGCCTGCACAGCACCCTCGGCAACCGGCGCAAGCGGTTCCTGCAGTCCATCGGCCGGGTCACGATGGGCAAGCTGTGCATGAGCGGTGCCGCCGTCGGCGCGACCCGGGCCGCCCTCGCCATAGCCGTCCGCTACGGCGACCAGCGGCAGGTCAGCGGGCCGCGAGCGGGTGAGCGCATCCCGGTCAACGCCCACCGCTCGCACCACGGCCGGCTTCTGAAGGGCCTCGCCACGGCCTATGCCATGACCTTCCTGCACCGCTCGGTGCTCGCCCGCTGGAGCGAGCAGCACAGCGCCGGGGACGCCGGACAGCGGGCGGAGACCGAGCGCCTGATCGCGGTCGCCAAGAGCTGGATCACCTGGCAGGCACGGGACATCACCATCGAGTGCCGCGAACGCTGCGGAGCACAGGGCCTGTTCGCCGTCAACGGCCTGTCCGAGTTCCCGCAGTACGTCGAGGGCACCATCACCGCCGAGGGCGACAACCTGGTGATCTGGGTGAAGGCCGCCGCGGAGATGCTCTTCGAGCACCAGCCGCCGCGGACCGCCCCCGGCTCCCCGGGCGGGGTGGACCGGCTGACGGATCCCCGGCATCTGCGCGGGCTACTGGCCTGCGCCGAGGTCATCTGGCAGGACCGGGCGCGCGCGGCCCTGCGCCGGGGTCCTTCCGGGGATCCGGTGGAACGGTGGAACGGCGCCTCGTCCGCCGCCCTGGAGATGGTGTCGGTGCACGCCCGTCTGCAAGCGGCCGACGCCTTCCTGGACGCGGCCGCCCGGACGACGGATCCCGAGGCCCGCGGCCTTCTGGAGAGGCTCTGCGTGCTGTTCCTGCTGGAGCAGATCGGCGAGCACTCCGGCGATCTGCTGGCCGACGGCCATCTGTCCGGCGATCAGGTGCGCGCCCTGCCCCAGCTCCTGGACGACGTGCTGCGCGATCTCGCCCCGCACATGACGGACTTCGTCGAGGCGTTCGACCTGCCTGCCGCGTACCTCGACGGGATCCCGCTGGCCAACTCCGGGCGGGTCTCGCTCGCGGACTACGCCATCGCGGCCGAGTAGCCGGCCGGTTCGCCGGCGCAGGACGGCCGCCCGACCGCCGCAACCGGCGGTCCCGTACGGAGCCCTGTCGGGCTGCGACGGTCCGGGCGGCCGTGCCGCACGGCCGGTTACCGTTCGCCCGGCTGCCGCACGGCCGGTTACCGTACGCCCGGCTGCCGTTCGTCCGTCGAAACGGCCTTCATGGGCAGCAGGTCCGGGGCCGGGTCAGGACTTCGCGAGGCTCCCGATCCAGGACTGGAGGCGTCGGCCCTGGTCGGCCATCAGGCCGGGGTCGCGCAGGGTGTTGGTGAGGACCGACATGCCCTGGTAGGCCGCGACCAGTTCGACGGCGAGGGCGCGGGCGTCGGGCCGGCCCAGCTCGGCGAACTGCCCCTCGACCCAGTCGAGAAGGGCCCGCATGACCTTGGCGGCGGCCTCGTCCAGGCCGTCGTCGCGCTTGTCGAGCTCGGTGGCCAGCGTGCCGAAGGGGCAGCCGAAGCGGGCCGCGGTCTCGCGCTGCTCCACCCAGCCGGCGATCAGCGTCTGCAGCCGGGTGACCGGATCGGGGAGCCTGTCCAGGCGGGCGGTGAGCACGGTGAGCTGGTCGCAGTGGGCGTCGACCGCCGCCTCGACCAGCTGGTCCTTGGTCTTGAAGTAGTAGTAGACGTTGCCGAGCGGGACGTCGCCTGCCCGTGCAATGTCCGCGAGGGTGGTCTTCTCCACGCCGTGCTGGTGGAAGACCTGGACAGCGGCCTCGACGAGACGTTCACGCTTGCCGCCCCGCCGGGACGGGGCGGCGGCTCCGGTCGCCGCAGCGGATTTTGAGTCAGTCACCTGACTAAGAGTAGACAGCGCCGGACCGGACGGCTAGCGTAGCGACTTAGTTAGTCAACTAACTCAATCGAGGAGCGAATGCCATGATCGTGGTGACGGGCGGTTCGGGGAACGTCGGACGGGCGCTGGTCTCGAAGCTGACGGAAGAGGGCGAGGCCGTGACCGCCCTGGCACGGCACATCGGCCCCGGGGACGTTCCGCCGGGTGTGCGGGCCGTCGCCGCGGACCTCGGGCGGCCGGCCGGTCTCGGGCCCGCGCTGGAGGGGGCCACGGCCCTGTTCCTGCTGGTGGCCGGCGACGATCCGGAAGGGATCCTGAAGCAGGCCGCCGCGGCCGGCGTGACGAGGGTGGTCCTGTTGTCCTCGCAGGGGGTGGGCACCCGGCCGCACGGCTACGCACACGCCGCCGCCTTCGAGGCGGCCCTGGCCGCGTCGGGGACCGCCTTCACCGTGCTGCGCTCGGGCGGCATGGCCTCCAACGCGTTCGCATGGGCCGAGTCCATCCGGCTGCACCGCACCGCGGCAGCGCCCTTCGCCGATGTGGCGCTGCCGTTCGTCGACCCGGACGACGTCGCCGCGGTCGCCGCCGCCGTGCTGCGCGAGGACGGTCACGACGGCGCCACCTACACGCTGACCGGCCCCGAGGCCACCACTCCCCGGCAGCGGGCCGCCGCCCTCGCCCGTGCCCTGGCCGAGCCGGTGACCTTCGTGGAGCAGAGCCGCGAGGAGGCCCGCGCCCAGATGGCGCGGTTCATGCCGGGCCCGGTGGTGGAAGGGACCCTCTCCATTCTCGGTGAACCGACCCCCGAGGAGCAGGCCGTCAGCGCGGACGTGGAGCGGATCCTGGGCCGCCCCGCGACCCCTTTCACGGCCTGGGCGGCCCGCAACGCGCCGGCGTTCCGCTGACGCCGGCGGGCCGGGAGCAGTGCGGGGCAGGCAGGTCGGCTTCGAGTGCCGGCGAGCCCGGTTCCGAAGCCGGAAGGCCGCTC
>NZ_JBVKBH010000019.1:93321-149975 GCF_055657175.1 Streptomyces sp. NPDC107581 | reverse complement strand
TCGGTCGGTCGGTCGGTCGGTCGGTCGGTCGGTCGGTCGGTCGGTCGGTCGGTCGGTCGGTCGGTCGGTCGGTCGGTCGGTCGGTCGGTCGGTCGGTCGGGAACTGCTCCTGCGGCCCGCGGTCACGGCCCGTGCAAGGCATTACGGGATCTCCTGCTCGGCCCAGATGATCTTTCCTTCGGCCGTGTAACGGGCACCCCAGTGGTGGGCGAGCTGGGCCACCAGGAACAGGCCGCGGCCCCCCTCGTCCGTGCTGCGGGCGTGCCTCAGGCGGGGGGCGGTGCTGCTCGCGTCGGCGACTTCACAGGTCAGCCGCGCATCGCGGAGCAGCCGTAGCCGGATGGGCGGTTCGGCGTAGCGGATCGCGTTGGTGACCAGTTCACTGACGATGAGTTCCGTCGTCACGGCCAGTTCCCCGAGGCCCCAGTCCGCCAGCCGGCGGGTGGCCTCGGCCCGGGCATGCGCGACGGCGGCCGGCTCGGCGGGCACCTCCCACGAGGCCACCTGGTCCGCTCGCAGGGCGTGCGCGCGTGCCAGCAGCAGGGCGATGTCGTCGGGCTGCGGCGCCGGCACCAACTGGTGCACGGCGGAGGTGCACAGGGCGCCGAGGTCCGTCGCGGTGCGGGCCAGCACCTCGCCGAGCCGGGCCATGCCCGACTCGACGTCCTGGTCGACTCCCTCGATCAGGCCGTTGGTGTAGAGACCGATGAGGCTGTTCTCGGCCAGCTCCATCTCGGTGACCTCGAAGGCCATGCCGCCGAGACCGAGCGGGGGGCCGGCCGGAATCTCGGGGAAGCAGGCGTGTCCGTCCGGGGTGACGACGACGGGCGGCGGGTGTCCGGCCCGGGCCATCGTGCACCGCCGGGTGACCGGGTCGTAGACGGCGTAGAGGCAGGTCGCGCCGATGAAGGTCGCCGTACTGGCGGTGGCCGCGTCGCGGCCGGTCTCCTCGTCGCTCAGCCGCAGCACGAGGTCGTCGAGGTGGGCGAGCAGGTCGTCGGGGGGCATCTCCATGGCGGCGAGGGTCTGCACCGCCGTACGCAGCCGGCCCATGCTCGCCGCGGCGGAGATGCCGTGGCCCACCACGTCCCCGACGACGAGGCCCACGCGGGCGCCGGACAGGGGGATCACATCGAACCAGTCGCCGCCGACCCCGCCGCTCGCGTCCGCCGGGAGGTAGGAGGAGGCCACCTCCAACGCCGTTCCACCGGTCAGGGCTTGCGGCAGCAGGCTGCGCTGCAGGGTGACAGCCGCGGTGTGCTCCCGGGTGTACCGGCGGGCATTGTCCACGCACACCGCCGCCCGCGCCACCAGTTCGTGGGCCAGCAGGACGTCGTCGGGGCCGAACGAGACCGGATTGAGCGAGCGCGCGAACGTGGTGAGGCCCAGTGCCGTGTTCCGCGCCCGCATCGGCACGGAGATGAGGGAGTGGACACCGAATTCACGCATGCGGGCCGCCCGCGCGGGCTGTTCGGTCACCCAGAGCTCGTCGGCCGGGTCGAGGACCGGGATCAGGACCGGATCTCCGCTGATCAGCATGTTCGGGTCGCCGGGCGGGGGCAGGAAGTCCACTTGCTCGCCGACCCGCGCCACCGCCTCCGGGCAGCCCTCGCGCACCGACTGCAGACCCGCGCGGCGCATCGCCGGCCGCGCGGGCGCCGGGCCCGCGTCGGTCAGCCAGGTTCCGTGGCCTTCGGTGCTGAGCACGTGCTCCAGGAGGTCGACAACGACGAAGTCCGCGAAGCGGGGGACCGCGAAGTCGGCCAGTTCCTGGGCCGTGCGCATCACGTCGAGGGTCGTGCCGACGCTGGTGCCCGCCTCGTTGACCAGTGACAGGAGCTGGCGGGCCGACCACCGCTCGGTGACGTCCTGGACCATGTAGCAGACCCCGGTGAGGGTGTCGGCGCCGTCCACCAGCGGGAAGAAGGAGGTGGAGTAGGCGTGCCGGCGGTGCGGATCGGCCCAGCTCCACCCCAGATACTCGTAGTCGGTCACCGGCTCCCCCGTCGCCAGTACCTTGCGCATCAGCCCCTCGATGGTCTCCGCCTCCAGGCCGGGCAGCACCTCGCTCAGCCGGTGTCCCAGCCGCTGGTCCCGGGGCACACCGCCGAACCGTTCCAGCGTGTCGTTCAGCCATACGTAGCGCAGCTCCAGATCCATCACGGCCATACCGACCGGCGAACGGGTCAGGAACCCGTCCAGGACGGACTGGCCCACCGTCCACTGCCGCCGCCGCTCCCGGACCGAGAGCAGAAAGCACTCCGTCTCGCCGATCCGGAAGGAGGCCGAGACCCGGAGATCGATGTCGACGCGGCGGCCGTCCCGGTGCCGGACGGGGACGAGTCCGCTCCAGCCCATCCCCGCGCGGCACCGCTGCGCGATGCCGGCGGCGCGTGCCGGGTCCCCGGGCACGGCGAGCAGACGCGCGGCGGAGCGGCCGACGACCTCTCGTGCGCGGTGGCCGAGCAGCACCTCGGCGGCCCGGGTCCAGCCGACCACGACACCGTCCGCCGAGACCACCGCCGTCGCGTCCGTGGACGCGTCGAAGAGATCACCCGGCCCGACGGACGCGGTGGCCTCGGCGCCGTTTCGCCCTGATTCCATCCGTTCCATCCTCTGTCTCCACCATGGTCCTGCTTGTCCGCCCGATGCGCACGGGCCGGGTCCACCCGATGCACAGGGGCCGGGTCCGCCCGATGCACAGAGGCCGGGCGACGGGACGTGCCCTGGCCGAGGCCCTCCTCGGGTTGGGCCGGACGGAACGCCGGGGGCAGCATGGAGGAGGTACCGGTCATCGGCGGCAGCACGAAGGACGTACCGGTCATCGGCGCTCGGGCGCGGTCGTGCCCGCAAGGCCGGCCGACCGGCCGGTGGAGGTGGATCTCGGATGGCAGTGGGTTCCTTCCGCATCGAGGGCGGCGAGCCCAGCGCCGGGCGGCCCCGGCCGACCGGACTGCTGGATGTGCTCAGCGTGGCCGCGGTGGCGCTGGACACCCGCGGGTGCATCGTCTTCTGGAGCCCGCAGGCCGAGGAGTTGTTCGGCTACACCGCAGAGGACGTGCTCGGCAAGCACGCGGTCCGGCTGCTCATCCACCCCGAGCATCTGCAGGCCGTGGTGAGTCTGTTCACCGAGGTGCTGGAGACCGGCCGCGGCTGGGCCGGCGCCTTCCCGGTCCGGCACAAGGACGGCAGCAGCCGTCTGACGGAATTCCGTACGATGCGGCTGCTGGACGACCGGGGCGACGTGTATGCGCTCGGCATCGCGGCCGACCACACGCTGCTCCAGCGTGTCGAGACCGATCTGGCCCTGTGCGAGCGGCTGATCAACCAGTCGCCCATCGGCCTGGCCCTCTTGGACCCCGACCTGCGCTACCTCCTGGTCAATCCGGCGCTGGAGCGGATCGACGGCACTCCCGCCGAGGACCACATCGGCCGTCATCTGCGGGAGACGCTGCCCTTCCCCGACGTGGACACCGTGGAGTCCGCGCTGCGTCAGGTGCTCACCACCGGCATGCCCCTCCTCGACCAGTACCACGTGGGCCGTCCGCCGGCCGACCCCGACCACGACCACGCCTGGTCGCTGTCCTTCTACCGGCTGGAGGACCCGGGCGGGCGGGTGCTGGGCGCGGCCGCCTCCGTCGTAGACGTCACCGAGCGGCACCACGCGGCCGCCGAGGCCGACCGGGCCCGGCGCCGCCTGGCCCTCATCGCCGAGGCCTCCGCCCGCGTCGGCACCACGCTGGAGGTGGAGCAGACCGCGCACGAACTGGCCGACATCTGCACGCCCGTGCTCGCGGACGTGGTCGCGGTCGACGTGCTCGACTCCGCGCTGGCCTGCCGCCGGGTGCGGCGCCCGGACAACGGGCCGGAGCTGTTCCGCGCTCTCGCCCTCAAGGCGGCCCACCCGACCGTGGCGCTGCGCGCCGCCGACCCGCCAGGTGACCTCGCGGCCTACGACGGGGACCGCCTGGTCACCCTGTGCGTCCACACCGGCCGGCCGGTCCTCGTCCGGCACGTCGGCGACCGGGACCTGTCACGCATCGCACGCAACGCCGAGGCCGGCGCGCTCCTGGCCCGGGCCGGCGTGCACTCCTATCTCGCCGTGCCGCTGATCGCCCACGGCGAGGTGCTCGGCGCCCTCGACCTCAAACGCACCCGCAATCCGCAGCCGTTCGACGACGACGACGTGGTCCTGGCCGGCGAGCTGGCCGGCCGCGCCGCAGTGGCCATCGACAACGCCCGCTGGTTCCAGAGCGTGCGCAACACCGCGCTCACGCTCCAGCGCAGCCTGCTGCCCGACCACTCGCCGCATCACACGGGTCTGGAACTCGCCTCCCGCTACCAGCCCGCCCAGGCCACCAGTGAGGTCGGGGGCGACTGGTACGACGTCATCCCGCTCGCCGACGACAAGACCGCCCTGGTGGTGGGCGACGTCATGGGCAACGGCATCGACGCGGCCGCCACCATGGGCCGGCTGCGCACCGCCACCTGTGCCTACGCGGACCTGAACCTCGCCCCCGGTGCGGTGCTCCAGCACCTCGACAAGATCACCTGCGATCTGGAGCACTACATCGTCACCTGCCTGTACGCGGTCTACGACCCCCGCACGCGACAATGCACCATCGCCAACGCGGGACACATGCCGCCCGCCCTCTCGCGGCCCGGCCGGTCACCGTCGTTCCTGGACCTGCCCGCCGCGGCGCCGCTCGGCGTCGGCGGCGTCCCGTTCGAGACCACGACGACCGATCTGCGCTCCGGCGACCTGCTGGTCTTCTACACCGACGGCCTCGTGGAGACCCGGCAGCACCCCATCGACGACCGTCTGAACGTCCTCCTCGGGTTCCTCGACGAGCCCCGCCGGCCACTGGAGGAGACCTGCGACCTGCTGCTGAACGGTCTGCGCCATCCCGACGACCACGACGACGTGGCCCTGCTCGTCGCCCGGGCCCTGTAGGCCGTCGGCTCTCCGCCATCCGCTTGGTGGGGTCCGCCGGTCGGTGCGACGCTGGGTGGAGAGGTGTCCGAGGAGCGGAACCCAGGAGGGCCGATGGGGCGAGACGTCCCGGCGCTCGTCTTCACCCGCGAGGACCGCCGCCGGTACCGGATCAAGATGCAGGAGTGCCTCGACGCGTTCGCGCAGATGCTGCGCGAGTCGCAGTTCGAGGCCGAACGGCCGCAGGTCGGGCTGGAGATCGAGCTGAACCTGGTCGACGACGAGGCCGAGCCGGCGATGCGCAACAGCGATGTGCTGGAGGCCATCGCGGATCCCGCGTGGTCGACGGAACTGGGCCGGTTCAACCTCGAGATCAACGTCCCGCCCCGGCGGCTGACGGCGGGCGGCCCCGACGCCTGGGAGTCCGAGATCCGCTCGGCGCTGAACCACGCCGACGAGCGGGCCGGGTCGGTGGGCGCGCGGCTGGTCATGATCGGCATTCTGCCCACCCTGCAGCAGGAGGACATCGGCGAGGAGACGCTGTCGGAGAATCCGCGCTACCGGCTGCTCAACGACCAGGTCTTCGCGGCCCGGGGCGAGGACCTGCGGATCGAGGTGGACGGGGTCGACCGGCTGCGGACCTACGCGGACACGATCACTCCGGAGGCCGCCTGCACCAGCACCCAGTTCCACCTTCAGGTCTCCCCGGAGAACTTCGCCCCTTACTGGAACGCGGCACAGGCCATCGCCGGGATCCAGGTCGCGCTGTCGGCCAACTCGCCGTTCCTGTTCGGCAAGGAGCTGTGGCACGAGACTCGCGTCCCGCTGTTCGAGCAGGCGACCGACACCCGCCCGGAAGAGATCAAGATCCAGGGGGTACGGCCCCGGGTGTGGTTCGGCGAGCGGTGGATCAACAGCGTCTTCGACCTCTTCGAGGAGAACCTGCGCTACTTCCCGGCGCTGCTGCCCCTGTGCGACGCGCAGGACCCCGCGGAGACGCTGGACCGCGGCGACATCCCCGAGCTCTCCGAACTCACTCTGCACAACGGCACGATCTACCGCTGGAACCGGCCGGTGTACGCCGTCGCCCAGGACCGGCCACACGTCCGGGTGGAGAACCGGGTGCTGCCCGCCGGACCGACCGTCGCCGACACCCTCGCCAACGGCGCCTTCTACTACGGGCTCACCCGCGCCCTGGTCGAGGAGGACCGGCCGGTGTGGTCGCGGATGTCGTTCGCCGCGGCCGAGGAGAACCTGCACACCGCGGCACGGCACGGCATCGAGGCGGGGCTGTACTGGCCGGGCATGGGCGAGGTGCCGGTGCCCGAGCTCGTCCTGCGGCGGCTGCTGCCGCTGGCGCACCGCGGCCTCGAGCACTCCGGGATGGACGCGGCCTGGCGGGAGCCGCTGCTCGGCATCATCGAGCAGCGTTGTGTCACCGCGCGCAACGGGGCCGTGTGGCAGAAGGAGATGGTCCACCGTCTGGAGACCACCGCCCGGGTCGGCCGGCACGAGTCCCTGCGGCGGATGACGCAGCTGTACATCGACTACATGCACCTCAACGCGCCGGTGCACACATGGCCGGTCGACTGACCGTGCGTTCCCGGATGCCGAGCCGGACGATCACCGGATAGGCTCCCGGGGCATTTGCCGGGGGAGCAGCAGAGGTGGGGGCATGGTCGACGATTCCGCGTCGGAGAAGGCCGCGAGACCGGGGGTACAGGCGGTCGCGGCGGTGATGGTGTTCGCGGGGGTGGTGGGCGTCCTGTGGGCGCAGAAGGAACTGCAGGGGTCCTCGGAGCGTGGAGCGGCCACCTGTTCCGGCGACCGTCACAGGGCTGCCGGCGGACCTGTGTCCGCGGCACGGCTGTGCACGGCACTGAACCGACCGGACCTGCCCGCGCTTCTCGGGACACCGCGGGAACGGGCCGAGACCGCCGACGCGTCCGAGAGTTCGTTCGAGGACGCCTACGGCGTCAAGACCCCCTCGCCCCAGGCGGAGGTCTCGTTGAAGACGTACTCCGTGAAGCTGTGGGCGTCGGACGACGGTGTGCGGATCGGTGAGATGTCCGGGTTCCTCGGCGGGTCGGCGGAGCCGAGGACGGTCCTCGGTCACCCCGCCGTGCTCTACTCGGACCACACCATCGCCCTCGACTTCAGCCTCGGCGGCGGCAAGGTCGGCACGGGCACCGGGGGCATCGCCCGGCATCTGCTGGTCGCCGCCGATCCGAAGGACGGCGGCCGCTCGTTCGAGGTCGCCGTCTGGCGCCAGGACGACATACCTCCCGACGACACGGCACTGTTCCGGGTGGCCGAGCAGGTCCTGCCCACCGTCCCCGGCTGGACCGCCGGCTGACGGCCCGCCCGGGGCACCGCACCGCCCACCGCCGGCACACCGCACCGCGGCCACCGTGCCGCCGCGCCGGCTCTTCGGGAAGTGCTTGGACGATCACCGGCCGTCCCGCATAGCGTGCTGCCATGCGCGTCGACTACTCACCGGCATCCGTGGATCCGAGGTCGTTCTACCAGCTGCTCACCGCCGTGGTCGTGCCCCGGCCGATCGCCTGGGTCTCGACCCTCGCCGCGGACGGCGAGACGGCCAACCTCGCGCCGCACTCGTTCTTCACCGTCTCCTGCACCGCTCCGCCCATCGTCCAGTTCACCTCCGTCGGCCGCAAGGACTCGCTGCGCAACGTCGAGGACACGGGTGAATTCGTCGTCAACTTCGCTCCCGAGCCGCTCTTCGCCCAGGTCAACGCGACCGCGACCGACTTTCCCCGTGACGAGGGCGAGTTCGACGCGGTGGGTGTCGGGCGCGAGGCGTCACTGCGGGTCCGGCCGCCGCGCGTGGCCGCCTCTCCGGTCGCGCTGGAGTGCACGCTCCACTCGACACTGCGGCTCGGCAACTCGACGGTGGTTTTCGGCCATGTCGTCCACGCGGCCGTGAGCGCGGAGGTGCTGGTGGACGGCCGGCCGGACATCGGACTGCTGCGCCCGCTGGCCAGGCTGGGCGGGAACGAGTGGAGCACGATCGGTGAGGTGCGGGAGGCGGCGCGCACACCGTACCGCGACTGGCCCCGCGACTGAGCGGCCCACCGGCGAGGCCGTGCGCCGACTGCCGGTATCGCGCCGGGCGGGATCAGCGTTCTGGACGACGAACTCCTTCACCTCCCAGGTGGTGCAGGTCTGGTCGAGCGACAACTTTCACGACCTGTTCACAACCCCCGTCTTCCGCCAGCTGATTCTGCGCAGCGTCACGGTGGCATTCGCTGTGACCGTGCTGTGCGCCGTGATCGCCTTCCCTGTCGCCTTCTACACCGCGCGGGTGGCCCGCCCGAGGTGGCGGCCGCTGCTCGTGGTGGCGATCCTCACCCCGCTGTGGGCCGGCTGTCTCGTGAAGGTGTACGCCTGGCGGCTCATCCTCTCCCGGGGCGGCCTCGCCGACTGGCTGCTCGCGCCCCTCGGCCCGGGCGGCCCGGGCTTCGGTCTGCCCGCCGTCGTCCTCACCCTGACATACCTGTGGCTGCCGTACGTGATCCTGCCGATCCACACAGCCCTCGAACAGCTCCCGGCCACGCTGCTCGACGCCTCCGCCGATCTCGGCGCGAAGGCCGGGCGCACCCTCCGCTCGGAGGTGCTGCCCATGATGTTGCCGTCGCCGGCCGCCGGCTCCGTGTTCACCTTCTCGGCAACATGACCCGGCCCCAGCAAGGGCCCGTGGTGAACGTCGTGGCCGCCGTCCTCGTCCTGCTGTCGGTCGTCCCCCTCTACGTGGCCCAGCGCCTGGCGGCGGACACGGCGACGTCGAGCCGGGTGTGAGCCGCACCGGCTTGTCCACCGGCGTCACGGCCAGGGCTTTCGTAGGCTGAGGGTGCCGAGGCCCGCTCGGGAGGTGTGCCCGCAGGCAGGAGAGGGTCGTGATCGAACTGGCCGCGCTGTTCGCCGTCACGGGAGCGGCGAGCAACGCCGTGGGGACCGCCTTCCAGCGCAAGGCGGCGTCCACGAGCCGGCGGACCGGGGTACGGCTCCTCGGAGAGCTGATCCGCCGCCCCGCCTGGGTGATCGGCATGGCCGGGGTGATCGGTGCCGCGGTGTTCCAGAGCCTGGCCCTGGTCAACGGGCCGCTCGCGCTGGTCCAGCCGCTGTTCATCCTGGAGCTTCCGTTCGCGCTGCTGGTCGCCGGCCCGCTGATGCACCGTCGGCTGCCCCGCTCGGGCTGGTGGGGTGTGGGCGGCGTGGTGGCGGGCCTGGCCGTCCTGCTCGCCTCCGCCGCCCCGCACGGAGCCACCAGCCAGGCGCCGCTGTACCGGTGGATCCCGGCGCTCGGGCTGTGCCTCGGCGGGATGACCGCAGCCGTGCTGCTGGCCTGCCGGGGGCACCGGGGGGCGCGCCGGGCCGCGCTGCTGGCGGCGGCCTCCGCGACGGGCAACGCCATGACCGCGGCGATGCTGAAGTCGGCCTCGGGGACCTTCGCCGACCAGGGCTTGCCGGCCTTCCTGCGCTCCTGGCAGACATACGGCTTCGCGCTGGCCGGTGCCGCCTCCGTGCTTCTGCTGGAGAACGCGCTGCAGGCCGGTCCGCTGGCCGCCGCGCAGCCCGCGCTCACCATCGGCGACGCGATGGTCAGCCTGGCCCTGGGCATGACCCTGTTCGACGAGCGCATCCGCACGGGCTGGTGGCTGCTGCCCGAGGCGTGCGGTGCCACGCTGATCGTGGTGGGTGTGCTGGTGCTGAGCCGGGCCGTGCAGCGCATCGCCATGACGTAAGTCCGACAAAGAGCAATGAGTCCGGCACATGCCGAATAAATAGCTCCGCCGCACCGGCCACGGCGGTCTCTCATTCAATAACTTGCACGTGAACAGACGGTGTATACCGGCCCCGCATAGGACGCTCCGCGTTGCGATGGTTCCCCTATGTGAGTGATAGCATCCCCGCGTCTGCGACCTTGGTCCACTCGGCTCGGTCGTTTTTGAGAACGACCTGGTTCTCAGCGCGACGGCGGCCGAGGCGTTCCGGGCGGTTGCGCCACGGATTCCCACGAGGTTCGTCCGCCGACGGCTGCAGACTACACATAGGAAAGGTTTCCATGATTCGAGACGCACTCGTTTGGTGCCTGGTTGCGGTGACGGCGATCGCCGTGGCCGCGGCCCTGGTGCTCCGTCGCCGCAACCAGGCCATCGCGGCGAAGAAGCAGCAGGCCGAGGCCGCCCTGACACAGAGGGCGAGCGAGGCCGACAGTCAACTTGCCGCCTTAAGAGCGGAGTTGCAGCGGCACCAGGCCGAGCACGCCAAGACCATCCAAGAAGCCGAAGAGGCGGCGGAAGACAGTACCAAGGCCGTTCTCAAGGGCTCCGCACGCTTTCTGCAGAGCCTCGCCGCGGAGCAGTTGGCACTGCTTGAAGAAATTCAGCGCAAATACGGTGGTCATTCCGTTCTGAGTGATTTGCTGGAAGTCAGTCACGCCAATGCTCAGATGGCCCGCAAGGCGCAGGGAATTGCGGTTATGTGCGGTGCACCGCTGGGCCGACGCAACAGGCCGGCGAGCGTTTATGACGTGGTGCGGAGCGCACAGAGCCAGATTCGTAACTTCCGGCGTGTCGAAATCATGCAGCAGACCGGTTTTGCATTGAAGGCCTCGGCCGTTTCTCCGGTCGCCCTGGCGGTCGCCGAGCTTCTCGACAATGCGGCCAGTTTCTCTCAGCAGGGTTCACCCATCGAGGTCACTTTCCAGCGGGTGCAGAAGAACCTGTGCATCGTCATCGACGACGCCGGTGTCGGTATGAACGACGAGGAACGGCAGAAGGCGTCCGCCCTGCTGTCCGGTGACTACCACCCCCGGCTTTCCCACCTCGGAAACCAGCCCAAGTTCGGTTTCCCCGTCATCGGCCTGCTCGCGCAGCAGTACGGATTCCGGGTGGACGTGACCGGCGTGTCCCGTTACGGCGGCGTACGGGCGGTCGTTCTGCTGCCGGCCGAGCTGTGGACCGAAGAGGAGACGGCACCGGCCGAGAACACCCAGGTCAGCGGCATTCGGGGCAGCGTCGGCCGATCGGAGCCGGTGGCCCGTACCGCGCACGGCCTGCCGCGCCGGGGAGCCCGTCAGGTGCCCATCGCCAGCGTTCCCGACCAGGCCACCACGGCGCCGCCCGCCGCAGCCTCGGAGGATCCCGGCCGCGCCGCGGGCCGCAGCCTCGGAGCGTTCCAGCGCGGCACGCTCTCGGGCCGCAACCTCGCGTCGGCGCCGTCCGAAGGGTCCGATGAGGCATGACCACAGACCTGTCGTGGATGCTCGAGGACATCGTGCAGAACGTGCCGAGGGCGCGCCATGCCGTCCTGCTGTCCGCGGACGGCCTTCCCCGCGGTGCGACCGACGGCATGGCCCAGCAGGACGTGCGGACCATCTCCGCCGCCATGGCGGGGATGCAGTCGCTCAGCCGGGCGACCTCCCACTTCGCCGGGCCGGGTGGGGACAGGCAGTGGAACCAGACGATCATCGAGTTCTCGCACGGCTGGATCTTCCTGATCGGGGCCGGTCAGGGCGCGTATCTGGCCGCCGCCGCGGCGCCCGACGTCGACATGCAGCAGATCTCCTTCCGCATGCACCGGCTCGTCGCCCGGCTCGGCAACAACCTCACCTCGCCGCCGAGAGTGGCCGGGGAGGGTGCGGACGGGCGGCCGGGCGAGGCGCGGACGCAGAGCGGGGCGGCGGACGGCACGGGCATCCCGATCGCCGACCTCGACAAGGTGGTCGGTGAGGTGCAAGGCGCCCGCCACGCCGTCCTGTTGGGCTCCGACGGCCTGCCCCGCGGCGCCACCACGGGCATGAGCCAGGATCTGGCGGACACCATCTCGGCGGCCATGACGGGGATTCACGCCTACAGCCGGGCCACCTCGCAGTTCGCCGGCGTGCACCAGGACGCCCGCTGGCAGCAGACGGTGATCGAGTTCCAGCACGGATGGATCTTCCTGATCTCCGCGGGACGCGGTGCGTTCCTTGCCGCGGCCGCCGAACACGATGCCGATATCGAGGAGTTCACCACCCGTCTGCATCAGGTGGTACCGAGGCTGAGCGCATATACCGCACCACGCGGGGAGGCGAGCCGCACGTGAATGACGGGCCGGATCAAGAACTGGAGCTGACCTCCGCATTAGTCCCGCTCTTCGTGATCACGAACGGGCGTTCCCTGCCCCCGGACAATGCCTACGAGCGCACGACCCTGGTGTCCGCGCAGGAGGGCGCCGCCTCCTCGGCCCGCACGCTTTCCCCGGAGGCGCGTCAGGTTCTGGAGCTGGTCACCGACGGCTTTCTGTCCGTCGCCGAAGTGGCCGCCCACACCCATCTGCCGTTGGGCATCGTCCGGATTCTCCTGGCGCAGATGGAGGAAGGCGGTCTCATCATCGCGAGGAAGCCCGTTCCCCGCGCCGAACGTGTAGATCGAGAAGTGCTCAACGCCGTGCTCGACGGCCTCAAAGCCCGATTCGGAGCGTGATTCGTGTACCTGGATTCAGGTGTCCTGACCGCGGTCAAGATCCTCGTGGTCGGGCACTTCGGGGTCGGGAAGACCACGTGTATCGGCAGCATCTCCGAGATCGAGCCCCTGCGGACCGAAGAGGAGATCACCGAAGCCAGCGTGGGATTTGACGACCTGTCGGGAACCCCGGACAAGACCACCACGACGGTCGCCATGGACTTCGGCCGGCTGACCATCAGCGACGAGGTCGTGCTCTACCTGTTCGGCACACCCGGTCAGGAGCGCTTCAAGGAGATGTGGGAGGAGCTGTCCCGGGGGGCGCTGGGCGCGCTGGTCCTCGTCGACCCGGAGCGGCTGTCCGAGTCCTTCCCGGTCCTGGACCTGGTCGAGCGGTTCGGCCTGACCTACGCCATCGGCGTCAACCACTTCGACGGCACGATCGACTACCCGCTCGCGGAGATCCGCGAGGCGCTGAACCTGTCCGACCGCACGCCCGTCATCTCCTGCGACGTACGGGACCAGCAGTCGTCGGCGCAGGCCCTCATCACCCTCGTCCACCACCTACTGTCCCTACTCGACTAGGAGCCACCCCCACATGCAGCAGCGTCCCGGCATACAAGGGCCACCCCCCGGCTGCCCCGCGCACGGCAACATCCCGCTCTACGGCCCCCAGTTCGGCTCCGATCCCGACGGCCACTACGAACACCTGCGCAGCCTCGGTCCGAGTGCGCCGGTCGACATCGCCCCCGGGGTGGAGGTCGAGCTGGTCACCAGCTACGACGCCGCCCTGTACATCCTGCAGAACCCCGCCTCGTTCGTCAGGGACTCGCGGCGCTGGAAGGCGCTGAACGAGGGACGCGTCCCCGAGGACAGCCCTGCCCTGCCCATGATGGGGTACCGGCCCAACGCACTGTTCAGCGACGGAGCTGCGCACGCCAGGCTGCGCCAGGCCGTCACCGACAGTCTGGCCACCGTGAACGAGCTTCAGCTGGTGCGTCAGACCCAGCAGTCCGCCGACTACCTGATCAGCCGGTTCAGTTCCGACCGCCTCGGCCAGGCCGAGCTGATGGCCGAGTACGCGTTGCCGCTGCCGCTGCTGGTCTTCAGCGACCTGTTCGGGTGCCCGCCCGAGATCGGTGACCGGGTCATCGTGGGAATCAGCGGCATCTTCGACGGCACGGCCGGCGCCGACCAGGTGCTGGGCGAGGCCCTCGCCGAACTGATCGCGCTCAAACGGCGCCGCCCCGCCCACGACTTGACGACCCGCCTGATGGAGCACTCCGCGGGTCTGACCGACGAGGAGATGCTGCACCAGCTCGTCACGCTGCTGTCCGGGGGCACCGCTCCCCTGTCGGCGACGATCGGCACCGGCAGCGCCCTGATGCTCGGCGAGGACTGGCAGGCCGGCCTGCCAGTCGAGGACGCGGTCACTCAGGTTCTGTGGAACTACGCGCCGATCGCCAACTACGCGGCCCACTACCCCACTCACGACGTGGAGCTGGGGGGCCGGATCCTCGGGGCGAACAACCCGGTGGTCATCTCCTTCGCGGGCGCCAACACCGATCCCCGGCTGGCGGAGCACCGCGAGCAGCTCAGCGCCAAGGCCCATCTGTCCTTCGGGGCCGGGCCGCACGCCTGTCCCGCCAAGGACCCGGCGTTCGTGATCGCCGTCACGGCCGTGGAGACCCTCCTGAACCGGCTGCCGGACATCGAAGTCCGGGTGCCGTTCAAGGACCTGAGCTGGGTGCCCGCTCCCTGGAGCCGTTCCCTGGTGACCCTGCCGGTCCGGTTCACGCCCCGCACCGTGGCGCCGACGCCCGCTCCGGCACCGGCGCCACAGGCCGCCGCGCCCGTCCCGCACCGGGTCCCGGGCCCCGTCCCGCAGCCGTCGCCGACGGGCGCGTCCAAGCCCAAGCCGGGACTCTTCAGCCGGTTCCTGGCATGGACCAGAGGAGAGTGACCTAGGCAACTCTCCACGGGAACAGTCATCTTGTATGTGTCAATCAACCGGGGGGTATGCATGGCGGCTGATGCATAGATCAAGAGGAGCCATCGTGGTGACAGCGATAACTCCGCCCACCGACAGACGCTTTGCGGTCTCGCTCTTCTCCCGTCTTCGGACGGCGAAGGGCCAGGCCAACCCCTTCCCCATCTACACGGAGCTTCGGTCGCGGGGCGGAGTCGCCGCAGCTCCCTGGGGAGGCCAACTGGTCACCGGTTTCGGCCTGTGTGATCAGGTCCTTCGCAGTCGCGACTGGCTGGAACCCGACGCGCGCTGGCGCGAGGAGCAGGGAGACGGCACCCGCTGGACGGCCGCCTCCTCGCGCGAGATGAGCAGAACGCTGCCCTCGCTCAACGCCCCGGACCACACCCTGGTGCGCCGCTCGGCCGGCATGTTCGACCGCACCTCGCTGGGGCAGCTCCGCGGGACGGTGGAGCAGATCACCGGCAGGCTGCTCGACTCGCTGGCCGAGCAGCTCCACGAGGGCGAGGCGGACTTCAACGCCCTGGTCGGCGAGGAGCTGCCGGTCGCCGCCATCGGGCACTGGCTCGGCCTGCCGGCCGCCGACTTCGCCCGCCTGCGGGAGCTGACCCACGACCAGGTCTTCACCCAGGAACTGCTCCCCTCGGCCAGCCAGCTGGCGCAGTCCGACGCGGCCACGGCGGAACTGCGGAGCTACTTCATGGGCCTGGTGCGCGAGCGGCGCGCCCGTCCCGGCGATGATCCCGTGTCGCGGTGGATCACCGTCTGGGACGCCATGGAGGGCGACCGTGACAAGGCCGACGAAGCGGTCTACTTCCTGGCGCTGTTCGTCCTGCTGGCGGCGCTGGAGACCACGTCCACACTGCTGTCGACGATGACCCTGCTGCTGCTGGAACACCCCCGGCAGTGGGAGTGGCTCACCGTCCACCCCGAGCTGGTGCCGGCCGCCATAGAAGAATCGTTGCGCTACGACCCGCCCACGCATGTGATCAGCCGTGTCTCCGCCCGGGACTGCGTCCTGGGCGGGGTCGAGGTCGCCAAGGACGAAATGGTCCACCTCATGGTGGGGGCGGCCCATCGCGACCCGGCCCGGCACGAGGAACCCGAGTTGTTCAACCTGCACCGCAAGCCGGCGCACCTCGCCTTCAGCGGAGGCATCCACTACTGCCTCGGCGCACCCCTGGCCCGTCTGGAGGCCCAGACCCTCCTTCATCAGCTGGTGAGACGTTTCCCCCGCCTCACCCTCGTCCGCCGGCCGTCGTGGGCACCGCGTGTGGCCTTCCGACGCCTGCTGAACCTGGACGTCGCCCTCTCATGACGCACCTGATCGACACCTCCCCCCACCTCCCCTGCAAAGCGCTGTCCGCCGTGCAGGACGGACCGGTCCTGCGGGTCCGGCTCAACCCGGCGGCGCAGGACAGCACGCTCACCGTCGCCGCCCTCGACGATCTCGCCGACCTGCTGCACAGCCTCCATGACCGCCCCGGCATCCGGATCCTGGTGCTGTCGGCCAACGGCGACGACTTCTGCCTCGGCGCCGACCGGGGCGAGTACCAGGCGGCGCTGGCCGAGGACCCCGGCGGGGCCGCCCTGCGCCGCATCGTGGACAAGGCGTACCGCGTCTGCGACGCGCTGGAGAACACCCACGCGGTCACCATCGCCAGGCTCCACGGAAAGGTCATCGGCGCCGGCCTCGCCCTCGCCTCCTTCTGCGACCTGCGCGCGGGGGCCGACACCTGCCGGTTCCGCATGCCCGAGGTCGGGGTCGGCCTTGCACCCGCATGGGGCGGCGGAATGGGCCGCCTGATCGTCGAGGGCGGGGCCGCCAGGATCCGTGAACTCATGCTCACCTGTGAGACCTTCGACGCGGACACCGCCCACCGCCTCGGTCTCCTGCACAAGGTCGTGCCCCTCGGCGAGCTGGACGCGGCCGTCGACGCCTGGATCAGACCGCTCGTCCGGCGCTCGCCCGAAGCCATCACCCTCACCAAGCGCATGTTCGCGGGCTACTCGCGGGCCGCCCGCACCTCCGACGTCGCCCTGCTCGACGCGCATCTGCTCACCGCACAGCTCAAGTGACCGCCGAGCGGCCGACGCCGCCGGCCCCGGTCACCGAACGCCCGCCAAGTCATCTTGCCTTGGCGGGCGTTCGCCCGTGCGGTGGCGTCAAGCGACGTCCACGATCGAGATCGACACGGCTCCGGACGCGGTCTTCGATGCCTTCGACGACCGCGGCGGCAGGGCCGCCGGCGTCGGACGCGTCCCCGGTGGCGTCCTCGGGCGTCCTCGGGCGTCAGGCGTCAGGCGTCAGGCGTCAGGCGTCAGGCGTCAGGCGTCAGGGCCGAGGATCAGGCACGTCGTGGTGGCGTGGGCGATGAGCCTGCCCCGTTCGTCCAGGACCTTGCCCTCGGCGGTGGCGGTACGACGGCCCGCGTGGACGACGCTGCCTTCGGCGATCAGGGTCTGCCCCTCGGTGCGGGCCGCGCGGATGTAGTTCACCTTGAGTTCCAGGGTGGTGTAGCCGACTCCGGCAGGGAGCGTGGTGTGCACCGCGCAGCCCATGGCGGAGTCGAGCAGAGTGGCGGCGATGCCGCCGTGCACGGTGCCGAGGGGGTTGGAGAAGTCCGGGCGGGTGTCGAGGGAGACGACGACACGGCCGTGGTCGACCTCGTCGAAGCGCATGCCGAGCAGCCGGCCGATGGAGGGGATCTCGGCGGGGCGTTCCCGCTGGATCCAGCGCATGAGTTCGAGCCCGGAGAGCGCCGCGGAGTCGGTGGTGGTCATGTCTGTTCCTTGCTGTCGTGCCGGTGAGGTGGGCCGGGCGCCGTGGGACGCCGGGCGGAACGGACGGTCAGCCGAGGGGGTTGGCCGCGCCCCGCAGGAGGGTCAGGACGGGCGCGTACATACGCGACTTGATGGTGCCCAGGGTCTCGCCGGCCCTGGATGCCTGGGCTGCGGCGAGTTCGACGGCCGTGGCCCGAACGGCGTCCTCGTCGACCGCGCGGTCCACGATGGCGGCGGCGAGCGCGTCGTGGCCGCCGTAACGACGGGCGGTGGTCATGGCCTCATGGGCGACCGGCGGGGTGAGCCGGCTCTGGATCAGCGCGGACATGGCCGGCGAGAACGGAATGCTGATGTCGACCTCCGGCAGGGACCAGAAGCCCCGGTCGGCCCGCATCACCCGGACATCGTGCGCCAGGGACAGCATCGCGCCCGCCGCGAACGTGTGCCCCTGCAACGCGGCCACGGTGGGCACCGGCAGGGACAGCAGCCGGGCGAACAGCGCGTGCACCGAGACGACGTAGTCGTGGTGCCGCTCGGCGTGGGCGAGGAGCCAGTCGAGGTCCAGGCCGTTGGAGTAGAACTTCCCGGTCGCCGCCGTGACCAGCGCCCGGGGCCCCGCCGCCTTCTCCACCTGGTCCAGGGCCTCGTCGACGAAGGCGATCCAGTCGGGATGGAAACGGTTCTCCCCGGACCCGAGGTCCAGTACGAAGACACTGTCCTGACGGTCGAGTACGGGCATGACGACTCCTTCGGGTGAGCGGAGCGGGAGAACGCTCGGGGCGGTGGGCGCGGAAGGCGGAACTCAGGGCCGGGGGGTCTCAGGGCCTGGGACCTCAGGGCCTGGGGGTCTCAGGACCTGGGACCTCGGGACCGAGGGCCGCAGAGCCCGGGATCTCGGGACCTGGGACCTCGGCACCTGGGGCCTCAGGGCCACGGGTCTCGCCGCGGCCGGTCTCCGGCGCCGGCGCCGGCTCCCGCCGGTCGGGCAGGGCGTGGACCAGCACGCCGTGGATCTCGGCAGCGGCCGCGTCCAGGGGGGCGAGGCTTCGTTCGGCCCGGCACATCACCACCGCGCCCTCGATCGCGCCGATGATGAAGGCCGCGAGCCGTCGGCCTCGCGGTTGCGGCAGACCGCCGGCCACGAGCAGGTCGCAGAAGGTCTCCTGCCAGCGCGCGAAGGCCGCGGCGGCGGAGTCCGCCCACCGGGGCCCCTCCGCGTCGGCCGCCACCGCGGCGGCCACGACGGGGCACCCCGCCCGGAACCCGCTGGCGGCCAGGCGGTCCCGCCACAGGGCGAAGAAGGCGTCGATCGCCGCCACCGGATCTCCGGCGCGCGCCACGGCGGCGATCCGGGCCGCCATGAAGTCACCGGCGAAGGCCACCGCCTCGTCGATCAGCTGGGCCCGTCCGTCGGGGAAGTGGTGGTAGACCGAGCCGCGCGGGGCACCGCTGTGGGCCAGCACGCGGTCGATGCTCGTCGCGCCGGCTCCCTGCTCCGCCAGCAGCGCGGCGGCGCTGCTGATCATCCGCTCCCGGCTGTCGCTCCTGCGCGGGCTCATCCCTGCACCTCCCGGCACCTACCTGTGGGGCTCGTACGTCTCCCGCCCGCGTCGGGGAAGGCGGCGTACCGGTGATTACCGGTGAGTAATCTATGCTGTATGGCATAGAACATGCAAGGGGCGAGCCGTGCGCCGGTGGCACGGCCCGCCCCGAGGGAAAGACGGGCGGTTCCCGGTCGGCCGGCCAGCCGCCGGCCGGACGGCCGACGGCCCCTTGGTCAGCCGACGTCGGTCAGTGCACCTCGATCAGTTGTCAGTGCATCTCGATCGGTGCACATCGGTCAGTGCACCTTGGTGAGCTTGCCGAGGGCCTTGGCCAGGCCGTTGGCCCACAGCTGGTTGACGCGGGCGCGTTCGGCCGCGTTCGGGTAGCGGTTGGTGCAGGACGGGCCGGGGCCGCCGCCCGACATCAGCTCGCTGCACGGACCGCTGTAGTGGTCCGGCAGCCCCAGCACATGGCCGGTCTCGTGGGCGGCGACGCGGACCGAGTCGTACTGCTGGTTCTGCGCGTAGTCGAGGAAGATGTAGCCGTTGCCGTGGCCGTCCGTGGAGGCGTAGGACCCCTGGGGGTCGCTGCCCTCGTAGTAGGCGAAGTCGGCGCCGCCCGAGGACGCCTGCAGCTTGACGTTCGAGACGGAGCTGTTCCAGATCGACGCGGCGCTCGATATCTGCGAGCGGAAGCTCGGCGCCTGGGAGGCGTCGTAGTAGACGGTCACCGACCGCAGGCCGGGGTGGGCCGCCTGCTTCTTGGCGACCGAGGTGAGAACGGCCTCGAAGAACGCCTTGTTGTTCGCGGTCCCTTCGGCCGAGCCCGCGTACCGGGCGCGGGGCGCGGCGGGGGAGTCGCCGGCCTGCGCGCTCGCCGGGATCGCGGTTCCCAGGGCCGCGAATGCCAGGCCCAGGCCGAGCGCCAGCAGTCTCCCGGAGGCCTTCGCGGGCATGGAGGACGTACGGTTGGACGTCATGTGGGGGGCTCCTACTCGTTCGTGTGGGGTGGTGAACGATCGGTTGCCCATGAGTCTCGGCCAGTCCAACGGCCGGGCGGATGATGGCAACTGGGGATGGCGCGGGGCTATCACCGGCAACCCGGCTGGTTCTGTTGGTGTTTGAACATCTGGCGCCACTTCAGCCACGCCCTTACGCTCCCCGCATGGAGCTCGAGGTCAGGCACTTGCGCATTCTCTGCGCCATCGCCGATGCCGGCAGTCTGCACCGTGCCGCACGCGAACTCGGCATGGCCCAGCCCTCGTTGAGCACCCAACTGCGCCGGATCGAGCAGGCGTTGGGCGGCCGGCTCTTCACCCGGAGCCGCACCGGCAGCCGTCCCACTCCGCTGGGTCACATCGTGGTGAGCCGTGCCAGGCCGCTCGTCGCCGAGCTCGCCGCGATCGTCGCCGAGACGAGGGCGGCGGCCGCCCGTGCCGCGGGCGGTCCCCAGCTCCGCATCGGCGCCACGGCCAGCCGGGCACTGCCGGGCTGGCTGCGCCGGCTGCGCTCCCGGGTACCGCCGGCCGAGCCCACCCTCCAGATGGACGCGTCCGCGAACGCCCTGCTGCGCATGGTCGCCGAGGGCCGTCTCGACCTGGCCTTCGTGCACGAGGTCGAGGGCAGTCCGCTGCGCATCCCGGCCGGTCTGTGCCTGCGGGTCCTCGTGGAGCGCGAACCGCAGTTCGTCACCCTGGCCGCCGACCACCCCGCGGCCGCGCGGCCCGAGGTGCGTCTGACCGACCTCGCCGACGACCGGTGGATGGTCGACTCCACGGTCGACGGCGAGTGGGACGGTCTGTCCCGCGTGCTGCGCAAGGCCGGGATCGAACCCGACCTGCTGCACGGCGACTACCTCACCGCCTACTCCCTGGCCGCCATCGGCGAGGTGGTCACGGTCAGCCAGCCGACCGCGCGCCCACGCCCCGACCTCGCGATCCGCCCCCTGCAGGGCGACCCGATAGGGGTGCGGCTGCTGCTGGCGGCCCGCACCGCGGCGGAACTGGGCAACGGGTCCTGCGAACTGGAGGAGGCCTACTGGGAGGTGGCCCGCCAGGCGCCGGCGTATCAGGAGTGGCTGGAGCGCAGGGAGACCGGGCGACCGGCGCCGACGCCGGCGCTTCGTGTGGTGCGGGCCTGAGGAGCCGGGGCCCGGGCCGGCGGATCCGTTCGGCCCATCCTGCCCATCCAGACCGTCCGGCCCATCCAGTCCGTCCGGTCCGTCCGGTCCATCCGGTCCGGCACTCCCGGCGCGGTCCGGGCGACGCGCACCGGGCTGCGGCACACGGTCCGGACGGCGGCGGGACCGGCACCGCCGCCTCTTTCGCGCCACGCCGCCCCAAATTACCTATTCGTAGGCTTATCGGCTCTACGGTGCCAGGGGTGGTGACGACCGCACGGGGGCGCACGGCGCGTCCGGTGACGGCGCGGGTTGGGATGCCGATGAGTGGAATCAGCCGCAGGGACGCGGCACGACTCGGCCTCCGCGCCTGTCTCGGCGTCGCGGGCGCTTCGCTGACCGGGTGCGGAGCGCTCGACGGGCTGGGCGGCCCGCTCGCGGGCAGAGACCAGCCGAAGATCATCGGTGACGGTTCGACCTCGTACACCGGGGAGCAGCCGCATCAGCCGCCCTCCCCCGAGCCCCTGGATCCGGGCCAGGACCCGCCTCAGTTCGTGGTCTTCTCCTGGGACGGCGCCGGCGAGCTGGGCAAGGGCCTGTTCCCGCGGTTCCTGGAACTGGCACGCGCGCACGACGCGCACATGACGTTCTTCCTCTCCGGTCTCTACCTGCTGCCGGAGGACAAGAAGCGGCTGTACCGGCCGCCGCAGAACCCGGTGGGCGCCTCCGACATCGGCTACCTCACCGACGCTCACATCAAGGAGACGCTGAAGTACGTCCACCAGGCATGGCTCGACGGACATGAGATCGGAACCCACTTCAACGGGCACTTCTGCGCCGGCCCGGGATCGGTGGCCCACTGGAGTCCGGCGCAGTGGCATGCGGAGATCGAGCAGGCCCGGTCGTTCGTCACGTCGTGGCGCACCCACACGGGCTGGCACGACCATCCTTCCCTGCCCTTCGACTACGACCGGGAACTCGTGGGCGGGCGCACACCGTGCCTGCTCGGGCAGCGGAACCTGCTGCCCGTCGCCCGCAATCTGGGCTGGCGCTACGACGCGTCCTCACCGGGCGGAGTGCAGCGCTGGCCGCGCAGGAGAGGTGGCATCTGGGATCTGCCGCTGCAGGGCATCCCCTTCCCGGGGCACCGCTTCGAGGTGCTGTCCATGGACTACAACATGCTGGCGAACCAGTCGGGGAACTCGACCCGGGCACCCTCGTACAACCACCCCGACTGGCGCGTCCAGGCGACGGAGTCGTACATGGCCGGGTTCCACCGGGCGTACGAGACGAACCGCGCACCGCTCTTCATCGGCAACCACTTCGAGGAGTGGAACGGCGGCATCTACATGGACGCCGCGGAGGAAGCCCTCAGGCGGATCACCTACTGGAAGGACGTACGCCTGGTCTCCTTCCGGCAGTTCGTCGACTGGCTCGACGCCCAGGACCCCGCGGTGCTCAGGAAGCTGCGCAGCCTGCAGGTCGGCGAGAGGCCGGAGGGCGGCTGGTCCGCGTTCCTGCGCTCCGCGCAGTCGTCCTGATCGCCCTGATGGGCCCGCTCCCCGGCTGCGACCCGGTGTCCTTCACCGGACCGCCGCTCGCCACGCACCGTCAGGAAGTGGATCCCAGCGTCTGTGTCGTGTACGCGCACTCCGTGTAGACGTACCCGGACCGGAGCTTGGCCGTGTCCGAGGCGGGCGTCGCGGTGCTGCCGCCGTGCGGCTGGTGCACGAAGTACGTGGTGCCGACGGGGAGGCTGAGCGTGCGCTGCGGGTAGTTCTTGCCGCTGCTGCAGGGCTTGAACCCGATCCTGAGCGTGTCGGCGAAAGTGTACGACTTGCAACTGCCGCACCCCTTGAGGGTGAAGCTGCCGGTGACCGGGCCGGTGTAGAGGACGGTGACGTCGTCGGGGCTGTCGTTCTTGACCGTGACGGAGATGCTGCCGCCGGAGGCGGTGGTGGGCAGCTTCTTCCCGGCGGCCGGCAGGGTCTGGGCCACCTCGGCACCGATGGCGATCTTCTTGGCGCGCTCCCGGTTCCTGCCGTTCTTGTTGTCCGTGCCGTACTGCTCCATGGTCTTCTGGGCCGCGTCGAAGTCGCCGTCCTTGTACTGCTGGACCCCGCAGGCGTACTCCCCCGCGTCGCCGCTCCGGCCGGCACGGTCGGCGGACTTCACCAGGGCGTCGGACGCACTCGCGGCCGTCCCCGACAGGTCGGTGATCCGGGTGTTCAGACCACGCAGCTGCTCTACCGCGGTGCAGGGCCGGCTGCCGTTCACGTCCTTCTCGGCACTCTTCACCGCCGCGTCCACAGCGGGTGCGACCTTGGCCGCGGACCCCGACTGCGGAAAGGTGCTCAGCAGGTCGCCGAAGTGCGTGACCCAGTCGTCCTGGCCGCCCGCCAGACCGGCCGCGCCGCACTCGTACAGCGAGGTCGCGAGCCGGTCGTCGGGCCACTGGGTCAGCGAACCGAGCTGCTTCTTCGGCATCGTGCGGGGCACCGTGCGCAGGTACTTGAGCGGCTTGACGGCGTCGCAGTACTCCTTGTGGCCGTAGGCCGCGCCGACGGTGGTGTAGTAGGTCCGCATACGGTCGGGCACCCGCTCGGCGGCGCGGGAGCCGGAGTGGTTGACCACGAGGTCGCGGTAGACGTCCAGGGCCTCACGGTAGTCCGGCTGGGCGGTCTCGAAGCGGTCCCGGCCGGCCGCCGTCACCAGCTCGTCGGCCTTTTCGAGGCGGCCGAGGAGCGCCTGCTGCACGGCCTCCTCGTGCGCGTCGTCGTACCACACGGCGCCCGCCGCCGGTACGGCGAGCAGCAGCACGCCGAGCACGAGGGCGAGGGGTGCCCTGCCCGGCCAGGTGAGCCGGGAGCGCAGGCCGACGATCGCGCCGTGCACGGCGGCGAGCAGCAGGAACACGCCGTAGAGGCCGAGTGCGGCGCCCGGTACTCCGTCGGCGTCTGCGGGCAGGGCGACGAACAGCAGAACGGCGGTCGCCACCCAGCAGACCGCCATCAGGACCCGTCTTCGCACGAGCGCGTAGCCCAGCCCGAGACCGCTCAGGTTGAGCAACGCGACGGCGGCTGCCCGCAGCGCGTCCGGCGGCGCGGGCGGCGGCGCCGCCGGCATCGGTGGAACGGCGAATCCCGGATTCGGGCCGTACTGATCTGCGGACATGGTGGGCTCCCCCCGTCAACTGCCCCCGTAAACACTGCGGATCGGCAGTGTAAGGGGCGGTGGAGCGCAGCCGACAGAGAGTTTCCGGCACAGCGGTCACCGGTCCGCGCCGAGGACCTCCAGGCCGGCCGCGGGCCCCCGCCCATGCCTTGTCGCCGGGGATGCGCCGGACACGGCGGACGGCCGTCGGCCGCGCCCGCGGACAGGAGGCATCCGCTGGGATGCACCCGGCGCCGGCCGGGGACGGCCCCGGTGAAATCCCGGGTGCCGCGCGGCAGTCGGGTCGTTACGCTCCCGTGGATGGATCCAACGGCAGGAGGGGCGGGCCATGCGGGAACAGGACCGGATCCAACGGGCACGGGAGCTCTACGAGTCGGCGATGTTCGGCGGGGATGCGTCCGCGCTGATCGAGGCCGATCAGGCGCTGGACGCGGTCGAGGCCCCGCTCGCGCTGGAACGCGGGAAGGTGCTGCACACACGTTTCCTCGACGACCGCCAGGAGAACGCGCAGGAGGTGGCACTGTTCGAGCGCGCGGCCGAGCTGTATCACCGCCTGAACGATGTGGCAGGCGAGGCCGAGGCGCGGTTCTGGATCGGCTGCTGGCACCAGGTCGTGCGCGACGACAGCGCCACCGGCAGGCCGTACTTCGAGAAGTCGTACACGCTGGCACAGTCCGTCGGAGACCGTATGACGATGTCGTACGCGGCACGCCACATCGGCTTCGCCGAGCGGGAGGCCGGGCGATTCGATCAGGCCCGCGAGCGGCTCACCGAGTCGGTGACGCTGCGTCGGGAGATCGGGTTCATGCCCGGCGAGGCGGCGGGCCTGGTGGCGCTCGGCTACCCGTCCGCCGAGACCGGCGACCGCGCGGCGGCCCTCGGATACTTCGACGAGGCGCAAGCCGTCGCCGAACAGTGCGGTGCCAAGGGCGTCTTGGGGTGGGTCGACCGGGCCCGCGCCGAGATCTGACCACGAGGTCGCGCGCGCCGCTTCGATCACCGGGCACCGTGCGCTGAACACCATGCACTGGGCACTGGGCACTGGGCACATCGGAACCGCTCATCCTGAGCGTGACTCCTCGGACGTCTGCGGCGAGCCGTGATCGATCTCCGTGGGGACCGTTGCCGCGCTGTACAGGGGTGATCTCCCCCATGGCCAACGCTCAGAGCCCCCGGTCATGAGCAGGTGATCTCCTCCGCGACTCACGGCCCTCGGCTCATGGCTCATGGCTCACGGCTCACGGCCCGCGGCCCGCGGCTCACGGCTCACGGCCCGCGGCTCACCGTCGTGAGGGGGCAATCCCCCAGAGCCCATGACCCTGGAGCCCACGGTCGTGCCCGGTCGTCGCCGGCCGGATGCGCATTCGGGCCCTGCCCCTGCCCCTGCCCCTGCCCCGGGAGCGTCCCCGGGGCGGGCGCCGGGCCCCGTCGGCGATCCCTTCCGGGCACCCGTGCCGAGGCCACGGGACACTTGAGGGATGCGACCGACGAGCAGAGCCGGGAGGCGAGTGCGGTGATCGCCGTCGACCCGACCGACAGCGCCTCGCTGCTCGCCGCCTTCGGAGCTCTCGGCGTCCTCGTGGTGATCTTCGCCGAGTCGGGCCTGCTCGTCGTGGGGTTCTTCCTGCCGGGGGACGCGCTGCTGTTCCCGGCCGGTGTGCTGTGCGCGGCAAGCGGTGATCATGCACCCCGGCTGGAGCTGTGGCAGGTGCTGGTGTGCGCGGCCGCCGGTGCCCTCATCGGGGCACAGGTGGGCTATCTGCTCGGGCGGCACGGCGGGCGCCCGCTGCTGGTCCGCACCTCCAGCCGGCGCATCAGGGAGGCCGCGGCGCGTGCGGAGCGGCTGCTGGCGCGCTACGGCTACGGCAAGGCGCTGCTGATCGGCCGCTTCGTCCCGATGCTGCGGACCGTGCTGCATCCGGCGGCCGGTGCGCTCGGCGTGCCCGTGCGGACGTTCACCTTCTGGCAGTGCGTCGGCGGCCTGCTCTGGTCCCAGAGCCTCGTCCTGGCCGGATACCTCCTGGGTTCATCGGTCGCGCACGTCGACACCTACCTGCTGCCGCTGGTCGCCGCGATCGTCGCACTCTCCCTGCTGCCCCTGCTGACGGAGGCCCGCCGGACGCGGCGCCGGAAGCGGTAGTTCCGTTCGGCGGGAGGAACGGGCTCGACAGGGGGCCCAATGGGAGGAACTGACATAAAACGCTCGTTATTTGCCAATCGCCCGATTTGTCCGATTATCCTGGGCGGCTGTTGCTCCGGGCCGGCCGGGGCGGGCCCGGGAAACCGGGCGCAGGGAAGGAGACGGGGAAGGCATGCGCAGCGCACGGATGACGGCCCCACCGCTCCCGTTCGGCCGAACACGGTGCGCGGATGCCGCGCGTGCCACCGTGTCGGCGGGGCTGACCTGGCAGGCGTGCGTGGCCCTGCTGCATGCCCCGCACCCCTACGTGGGTGCCGTCGCGGCGCTGCTCATCGTCGAGGCGACGGTGGTGCGCACGGTCGCCGCGGCAGCCCGGTACGCCGCCGGATGCCTGCTCGGCGTCGTCGTCGCCGTACCCACGGCCCTGTACGTCGAGCCGGGCACGGCCGGTCTCGCCCTCGTGGTGTTCGCCTCCGTGCTGCTGGCCCGGCACGAGTTCCTCGGCCACCACGGACTGCATCTGCCGACGACGGCACTCATCACGTTCGCCCTGGTCCGCGGCCGTCATCCGGCCGAGCTGGCCTCCCATCTCGCCGAGATCGTGCTGGGCCTCGGCTTCGGCCTGGCGTGCAGCGCGCTGCTGTTCCCCGCCGTGCGCGTGCGGTCCGCGGAGCGGGCGCTGGAGAGGCTGCGCACGCTGCTCGCCCGGCACCTGGACGGTATGGCCGACTCCGCCGCCGGGCGCGGCCGGCCGCGCGAGGTGCTCGGCCCCGCCTGGCGCCATGAACTCGACACCGCCGTGGCGGAGGCGCGTACCGCCGTGGAGGAGGCGCACGAGAGCGTGCGGTGGAACGTGCGGCCGACGGCGCGGCGCCGCAGGTGGCATCTGGACCGCCGTGTGCTGCGGGCGCTGACCGACGTGGAGGAGCAGGTCTGCGCGACCGGGCGGCTCCTGGACGAGCGCCCCCTGGCGAGCCGGGCCGGCAGCGGGACCGAGGGCACCGCGCGCGCCGAAGGCTTCGCGCAGCCGTACGCGCGCCTGCTGCGCACCACGGCCCTGTGCGTGTACGACTGCCGGGGCGGCCGCCCCCACCCGGCCCTGCCCGCCGCACGCCACGCGGTCGCCAGACTCGGCGGGCCCGGCTGCGGTCCGCCGGTCGCCCGCACCGAGGACCGGAACCTTCTCCACCACCTGGACACGGCCCTCACCTGCCTGACGACATCCGTGCCCACCCCGTCCCGGCCGCCCGCCCGGCGCCACCGCACGTCCGGCCCCCAGCGGCCCTCACCGCAGCGATGACACCTCACCGCACCGATCCCCGGCACACCACGGGCGGACCTGCCCAGGACCACCCGCTCCCCGACGGCGAGGGGCGGGACCCGGTCGCGTGGCACCGTCTGCCCCGCTCCCGTGAGCTGCTCGCGCTCGCTCCCGTCCTGCTCATGGCCGCCGTCGCGCTCACGGATCTGCTCACTCCCGAGTGGCTGCACGTCGCCCCGGTGATGGCCGCCGTACCCGTCCTGGCCGCAGCCCTGCTTCCCCTGTGGGCGACGGCGGCGCTCGGCTGCGCGGCGTTCGTGCTGACCGTGCTGCTCCAGGCGAACGCAGGGCAGAACGGCTCCTCCGACTCGAACGTCGTCCTGTGCGCCCTGGTCGTGGTCGGACTCGCCTCGCTGGGCACCTGTGCGCTGCGGGAGCGGCGGGAACGGCAGCTGCGCCAGGCCCGTTCCGTCGCGGAGACCGCACAGCGGGCGCTGATGCACCCGCTCCCCCGCCGTATGCGCTCCCTGGCCCTGTCCGGCGTGTATCTGCCGGCCGAGTCGGAGGCGCGGATCGGCGGCGACTTCTACGAGGCGGTGCAGACCCCGTACGGCACCCGGATCCTGATCGGCGATGTGCGGGGCAAGGGCCTGCCCGCCGTCGGGGCCTCCGCGACGCTGCTCGGCGCGTTCCGGGAGCTGGCCGACCGGGAACCGTCCCTGACCACCGTGGCGCAGCAGCTGGACGGGCGCGCCCAGCGGCACATAGCGGCGCTGGACGGCGGGCCGGACGACAGCGAGCCGGGCGGCCAGGGCAGCGGGGCGCTGTTCACGGAGCGGTTCGCGACGGCACTGCTGGTGGAGTTCCCGCCCGGCGAGGCCGTGGCCCGCATCGTCCACTGCGGTCATCCCGAGCCGCTGGTGGTCCGTGCCGGCCGGGTCCATGCCCATCAGCCGGAGCAGCCCGGGGCTCCTCTGGGGCTCGGCGATCTGCTGGGCGCTGATCCGGTGGCGCAGACGGTGCCGTTCGGCCCGGGCGACCGGCTCGTGCTCTACACGGACGGATTCATCGAGGCCCGCGACCGCCGGGGCCGGTTCTACGACCTGACCGCCCACACCCGCGCCCACGCCGGCCGCCCGCTGCCGGCGATGGTCTCGGCCCTGCGCCGCGCCCTGCTGCACCACGTCGGCGGCGACCTGGACGACGACGCGGCCCTGGTGGCGCTGGAACGTCTGCCGTGCGAGGGCGCCGACGCCCGGAGGTGACCGCACGCGCAGCCGGCCCGCGCCCGTCCCCAGGTGCAGGTCCAGGCCCAGGTGCATGTGCAGGTCCAGGTCCAGGTCCAGGTGCAGGTGCAGGTGCAGGTCCAGGCCCGGCACAAGGAACCTGCGGGCCCGTGCGCCGAGAGGTCTACCGCGTCGCCACCAGGGCCAGGGCTGCTGCCGCGAGGGCCAGGAACATGCCGGGGAACACGATGGTGTCGAGCGCGCGTGCCCGTACATGGACGGCCAGGGCGCCGAGGTAGAAGAGCACCAGGCCGACGCCGGCCGCAACGCCCAGGGGGCGCAGGCCCAGCAGTCCGAGCAGGAGGCCCGCCGCCCCGGCCGTCTTCAGCAGGGCCAGGGGCGGGATCCAGGCGGCCGGCACGCCGACCGCGCCGGAGTTGGCGAGCACGAACGGCGCTTTCGCGAAGTCGGCCGCCGCGATTCCGGCGTTGGCGAGGACGGCCGCACAGGTGACGACGACATAGGCGAGTTCCATGGCATCCACCCTCCTCGGCGGTCGCCACGACGTCCAATACCTGCATCCATAACCTGGTGGAATGGATGTCGACACCCGTCTTCTGCGCTCCTTCCTCGCCGTCGCCGAGGAGGGCAGCCTCACCCGCGCCGCCGAGCGCGTGTTCGTGTCCCAGCCCGCCCTCACCAAGCAGGTACGCCAGCTGGAGACCCAGCTCGGCGTGCGCCTGTTCGACCGCTCGCGGACCGGGATGGCGCTGACCGGGCCCGGGCGGGAACTCGCGCGCCTCGCCCCGGAGGTGCTCGCGGCGTGGGACGAGGCCCTGCGCGCCACCCGCACCGCGCAGCGGCAGGCCGCGCAGGTGCTGCGGGTCGGGTTCATCGCGAGCGGAGCCAACGAGGCGACCCAGGAGATCGTCGCCGCCTTCGCCCTGCGCCGGCCCGGCTGGCGGACCGAACTGCGCCAGGCGGCCTGGACGAACCCGAGCGCGGGCCTGGCCGCCGGGGACGTGGACGCCGCGCTGCTGCGGCTGCCCTTCCCGGGCCAGGACGCCCTGCGGGTCGAAGCGCTCTTCAGCGAACCGCGCTGGATCGCCCTGGCCGGCACGCACCCGCTGGCCGGCCGCGACACCATCGCCTTCCGGGAGTTGTGGGACGAGCCGTTCGTCGCCGCCCCCGAGGAGACCGGGCCGTGGCGTGACCACTGGCTGGCCGCCGGCGAGCGCGAGGGCCACCCCGTCCGCATCGGCGCGGTCACCGAACAGCCCGACGAGTGGCTGAACGCCATCGCCAACGGAGACGGCATCGCCCTCGCGCCCCGGTCCGCCGCACGCTTCTACGCCCGTCCCGGCGTGGTCTTCCGGCCGGTCACCGGGGTGAGCCCGACACAGGTGGGCGTGGCCTGGGCCGCCGCCGACGACCGCAATCCGGTGGTGCAGGACTTCGTCCGCTGCTGCCTCGAGATCGCGCGGTCTCTCCCCTGACCGGAGCAATACCGGTCCGCCGGAGGGGCGAGGACCGGTGAGAGGTGTGACCTTGGTGGAAGGAATCGGCCGGTACACCTGCGACAAGGAGGCGGAATGGCGGCAATGGGCGGCGGGAGCGGCGTGGCGTGCGCCGCCATGGACGGTACGGCCGACGGCACGTCGTACGACGTGCCCGGCGATGCCTTCGCGCAGGTGAGTGCCGTCGCCGATGCCGTCCTCTACGAGGGCTACCTCCTCTATCCGTACCGCCGGTCCTCGGCCAAGAACCGGGTCCGCTGGCAGTTCGGGGTGCTGCTGCCCCGGGACTGGGCGGAGGCGGACGGGCCCGTCACGCCGGGCATCTCCGGTTCCGCGGACTCCTGGTACCAGCAGACCGAGTGCCTGGTACGCGGTCAGCGCGAGGCGGTCGTACGCGTACGGGTGCGCTATCTGCAGATGCAGCACAAGCAGGTGGAGGCGCTCGGCCCGGACGGCCGGTACCGTCCGGTCGAATCGCTGCGCACGGACGACGGAACGGCCCACCTCACCTTCGACGAGGCGGTCCCGCACGAGATCGCTCTGCAGTGGCCGCTGGCGGACCTGCTGCGGGGCGAGTGCTCCGCCGGGGCCGGGGCGCCCGCGGGCTCGGCGACGGAGCCGCTCCCCGCGGGGGCAGGTCGGGCGGTGCGGCGGCGCGAGGAGGTCCGGGCGCGTACGGCGGTGGTGGCCGAGCGGGTCGCCGAGGACGTGTACCGGCTGCGCGTGCGCACCGAGAACACCGGATGCGCGCCGGATGCCCGGGCCGCGCGTGGTGAGGCGCTGCGGTCCGCGCTGCTCGCGGCGCACACGCTGGTGGGAGGTACGGGCGTGGAGTTCGTCTCGCTGATCGATCCGCCGGCCGGCCTCCAGGACCAGGTGCGCGGCTGCCGCAATGAGTTCACCTTTCCGGTGCTCGGCGGCGCACCGCAGGACACGGGTTCGGCCGGACCGGTCGTGCTCTCCTCCCCGATCATCCTCCCGGACCGTCCGCAGGTGGCGCCGGAGAGCCCGGGCGACCTGCACGACGCGGCGGAGATCGACGAGATCCTGACGCTGCGCACGATGCTTCTGACCGACGAGGAGAAGGCCGAGGCCCGGGCCACCGACCCGCGTGCCGCGCAGATCCTCGACCGGGTCGACAGCATGCCCCCGGAGGTGTTCGCCCGGCTCCACGGAGCGATCCGCTCCCTGACCCCGGTCATGCCCGCCGGGCCCGGGACTCCCGCCGACCGGACCTCCTGGTGGCAGGAGGGCGGGGACGACGGACTGTCCCCGACGACCGACACGGTGCTCGTGGACGGCGTCCCCGTCGGCGGCGGCAGCCGGGTGCGGCTGCGGCCGCGCGGACGGGGCGCGGACGCCCAGGACATGTTCCTGGCCGGCCGGAGCGCGCGGGTGGCGGCGGTCTTCCACGACGTGGACGGCAGCGTGCACCTCGCGGTGACCGTCGACGACGACCCCGCCGCCGAACTGCACGGCTGGTACGGCCGTTTCCACTACTTCAGGCCCGACGAGCTCGAACCGCTCGCACCGGCGGACGCACCCGGTCCGGCGGGCCCCGGCCACCCACCCCGGCCGCAGTCCCCGCGGCCCCAGCGTCCGGCCGACCGGCCGGAGGAGGGACGGATCGATGGACGCCCCTGACCTGCCGGCGCACGCCGACGACCGACTCCGCGACCGACTGCTGCAAAGGCGGACGACATGACGACCCAGAGCGGTACCACCGAAGTCCGCGGCGAGCCCGGCCGGGCCGGAGAGCCGAAGGGAATCGACGAGATCCACATTCTCTGGATCTCCGAGGGGATGAGCTGCGACGGCGACACCGTCTCCCTGACGGCCGCCGACCAGCCGTCCATCGAGGACGTGGTGCTCGGTCTCATCCCGGGCCTGCCGAAGGTCAACCTGGTCAACAAGGTGCTCTCGCCGAGCCTGGGCGGCGAGGACTTCCTCGCGCCGTACCGGGCGGCGGCGCGGGGTGACCTGGGCCCGTTCATCCTCGTCATCGAGGGTTCGATCCCGAACCAGAACATCATCGAGGGCGAGGGCTACTGGACGTCGTTCGGCAACGACCCGGAGACCGGTGAGCCGCAGACCCTGAACTGGTGGATCGACCAACTCGCCCCGCGGGCCTGGGCGGTGGTGGCGGCGGGCACCTGCGCCACGTTCGGCGGCATCCACGCCATGGCCGGCAACCCCACCGGCTGCATGGGGCTCGCGGACTACCTGGGCTGGGAGTTCAGGTCACAGGCCGGTCTCCCGGTGGTCAACGTGCCCGGCTGTCCGATCCAGCCGGAGAACTTCATGGAGACCCTGATCTGGGTGCTCCAGCATGCGGCCGGCAGCGCTCCGCCGCCCCCGCTGGACCACATGCTGCGTCCGCAGTGGCTGTTCGGGAAGACCGTGCACGAGGGCTGCGACCGGGCCGCTTACTACGAGCAGGCCGACTTCGGCAAGGACTACAACTCGCCCAAGTGCCTGGTGAAGACCGGGTGCTGGGGTCCCGTCGTCAACTGCAACGTGCCCAAGCGCGGCTGGATGGCCGGCATCGGCGGCTGTCCGAACGTCGGAGGCATCTGCATCGGCTGCACGATGCCCGGCTTCCCGGACGCGTTCATGCCGTTCATGGACGAACCGCCCGGGGCCACGCTGTCGACCCTCGCCGTCAAGCCGTACGGGGCCGTCATCCGCCGGCTGCGCGGTCTGACCAACGACGTGGTCAACCACGAGCCCAAGTGGCGCCACAACAAGCGCAAGCTGACCAGCGGTTACGACCCGCACTGGCGTGCATGACGCCGTCCGACCCGTATCCCGCCATCGATCCGCCGAACCCGAACAGCGAGGGGCAGTACCGCAGATGACGACCACGGAGTCCCGCACCAAAGGGCGCAAGCCCGCACAGATCGTGGACATGTCCTGGGATCCGATCACCCGGATCATCGGCAACCTGGGCATCTACACGAAGATCGACTTCGCGAACCGGGAAGTCGTGGAGTGCCACAGCACCTCGTCGCTGTTCCGCGGCTACTCGGTGTTCATGAAGGGCAAGGACCCGCGCGACGCCGGGTTCATCACCTCGCGCATCTGCGGCATCTGCGGCGACAACCACACCACGTGCTCCAACTACGCCCAGCAGATGGCGTACGGCGTCAAGCCGCCGAAGATGGCCGAGCACATCACCAACCTCGGCGAAGCGGCCGAGTACATGTTCGACCACACCCTCTTCCAGGACAACCTGGTCTTCGTGGACTTCTGCGAGGCGATGGTCAAGGCCACCAACCCCGGTCTCCTGGCCCGCGCCGAACGCACCGACGCGCCGCGAGGGAACATCCACGGCTTCCGGACCATCGCCGACATCATGAAGGCCTTCAACCCCTTCGAGGGCGAGGTCTACAAGGAGGCGCTGAAGGTCAGCCGGGTCACCCGGGAGATGTTCTGCCTGATGGAAGGGCGGCACGTCCACCCCTCCACGCTGTATCCGGGCGGGGTCGGCACGATGCCGCAGCCGAACACCTTCACCGACTACCTCAGCCGGCTCATGCACGTCATCGACTTCGTGAAGAAGGCGGTGGCGATGAACGACGACGTCTTCGACTTCTTCTACGAGGCCCTGCCCGGCTACGAGGAGGTCGGCAAGCGCCGCATCCTGCTGGGCTGCTGGGGTGCCTGGCAGAACCCCGACGTCGTCGACTACCGCTACGCGACCATGAACGAGTGGGGCAAGGCGATGTACGTCACCCCCGGCATCGTCGTGGACGGCAAGCTGGTCACCAACAACCTGGTCGACATCAACCTCGGCCTGCGGATCATGCTCGGCAGCTCGTACTACGAGGACTGGGTCAACGAGGAGCCCTTCGTCACCCACGACCCGCTCGGCAACCCCGTCGACATGCGCCACCCGTGGAACCAGACCACGGTGCCGGTGCCGCAGAAGCGTGACTTCGACGGCAACTACAGCTGGGTGATGAGCCCGCGCTGGCACCACCCGCAGACCGGCGAGCACCTCGCCCTGGACACCGGCGGCGGGCCCCTCGCCCGGCTGTGGACGACCGCGCTGAGCGGCCTGGTCGACACGCCGTACGTCAAGGCCACCGGCAGCAGCGTGCGCATCTCGCTGCCCAAGGGAGAGTCGCTGCCGGAGACCACGCTGGAGTGGCACATCCCGAAGTGGAGCAACACCATTGAGAGGGACCGTGCCCGGCCGTACTTCGTCGCCTACGCCGCCGCCATGGCCCTGCAGTTCCTCGAGGAGGCGATGGGCATGCTCCGCGACGGCGACACCAAGGTGTACGAGAACTTCGAGGTGCCCGACGAGGCGATCGGCTGCGGCTTCCACGAGGCGGTGCGCGGAGTCCTCTCGCACCACCTGGTGATCCGCGACAAGAAGATCGCCAACTACCACCCGTACCCGCCCACCCCGTGGAACGCGAGCCCGCGCGACATCTACGGCACCCCGGGACCCTACGAGGACGCCGTGCACGGCCAGCCGATCTTCGAGGAGAACGGGCCCGACGACTTCAAGGGCGTCGACATCATGCGCACGGTCCGCAGCTTCGACCCCTGTCTGCCGTGCGGGGTGCACATGTATATGGGCAAGGGCAAGACGCTGTCGACCGTGCACTCCCCCACCTACGGAGCCAACCATGGCTGACCCGGCCGTACGGCTCCCGGATCCGGCCGTCGAGGCGCGGCTCGCCCGGCTCGACGAGGTGCTGGCGGGGCTGGAAGCAGTGCCCGGACCGGCCGCGCGCGAGGCGCTGGAGTCGGTGAGCCTGCTGACCGAGATCTACGGCGAGGCGCTCGCCCGGGTCCTGGACCATGCCGACGAGACACTGCGCGAGCACCTGGCCGACGACGAGCTGCTGGGGCACCTGCTGGTGCTGCACACCCTGCATCCCGAGCCCGTCGAGCGCCGGGCCGCCCGCGCGGTCGAGAAGCTGCGTCCCGCGGTGCGCGAACGCGGCGGTGACCTGGAGTGGGCCGGTGTCGAAGGGCAGGTGGCCCGAGTGCGGGTCAGCTCCGGCGGCGGGTGCGGTTCCGGGTGCGGCGGCGGGTCGGCCGACATCGTGGCGGCCGTCCGCGCGGCGGTGCTGGCCGCCGCCCCGGAGCTGACGGCCGTGGAACCGGTCGCCGAGGAGCGGCGGGCGGCCCCGGCCTTCGTCCCCCTGGCCACGCTGAAGCGCCGGACCGCGCCGCAGCCGCAGGGAGCGCGGTGACCGTGGACGGGGCGCTCGCCCGTGTCATCCGCTCGGCGGCCGGCCGGACCGCGGCCGACGAGCCCGAGGTGTGCGACCTGTGCGCCGCCCCGGTGGCCGAGGAGCACCCCCACCTGTACGACACCGGGGAAGCGCAGGTGCGGTGCGTGTGCCACCCCTGCTCGGTCCTGTTCGCCGAGGACGGGGCGGGCGAGGGACGGCACCGGCTCGTACCCCGGCGCCGGCTCAGGCTGCCGCCGGTCGACACGGCGGAACTGGGCGTACCGGTGGGCCTGGTGTTCTTCGTGCCGCGCTCCGACGGCACGGTCACCGCACAGGGGCCGAGCCCGGCCGGGGCCATGCGCTGGGAGGTGGACGCGGCGGCCTGGCAGCGCCTGGCAGCGGGGTCCGCGCAGCTCGCCTCCGTGGCACCCGAGGTGGAGGCGCTGCTGGTGAACACCGTACGGGGCTTCGACGAGCACTGGATCGTGCCCATCGACGACTGTTTCCGGATGGTCGCCCTCGTCCGCCGCGAGTGGCGGGGCCTGTCCGGTGGCGGCCGGGTCTGGCCGGCCGTCGAGCGGTTCTTCGCGGAGCTCACCGAGCGATCGTGAAGCCCAGAAAGGAGACGAGCATGGGCAGCATCAGAGTGGGCCGCCCCCAGGCGAAGCCCGACACGCCCAGCCATGTGCGCGGCCTGCACCAGGGCAACAAGGGCCCGTACGAGCATCAGAGCGGACACCACGTCGACGGCACGTCCGACGCGCGCCGCTCCACGGGGATCCACTGGAAACGGCATGACTCCCTGATCGAGGAAATGCCGAACATCTCGCCGGGATGAGAGAGAGCAGGGAGTGAGCGTGATGAACCGCTGCGGAAAGGCGAGGACAGCGAGATCGGCGGTGTCCGGACGTCAGGTGCTGATCGCCCAGGCCGTGCTGGTGGGCAGCCTGGCACTGGCCCTGCTGATGAAGGAACTGCCCAGCGTGGTACGTGAGTTGCGGATCATCCGGATGACCGGTGGTCTCCGCGCGAACCGTCGGTACCCCTGAGCCGGCCGTGCACGAGCTGTCGATCGCGACCGCGATCGTGGAGCAGGCCGAGGAGATCGCCCGGGCGGACGGCACCGAAAAGGTCTCGTCGGTGACCGTCCGGGTCGGTGAGCTCGCGGGGGTGGTACCGGACGCGCTGCACTTCGCCTTCGAGGTGGCGCGCGACGGCACGGCCCTCGCGGCGGCCCGGCTCGTCGTCGAGCAGGTGACCGCACGGGCCTGGTGCGGCGGGTGCGCGGAGGAGTTCGCGCTCGGCATGCCGCCGTTCTTCTGGTGCCCGCGCTGCGACCGGCCCTCGCAGGATCTGCGCAGCGGACGGGAACTGGAGATCACGGGCGTCGAAGCGGTGCCCTGACCGGGTACGGCCCCGCCGGCGTCTCCCGACCGGGTGCGGCCCCGCCGGTGCCTCGGGCTCCGGCGGGGCCGCACGCTGTCCGCATCCCGTCAGCAGATCCGCGGCAACTGCTCCCCCAGCGGCAGGTCCACCACCCGGGTGCCGCCGAGCGCGGTGGCCACGACCACCATCCCCGGATGTTCCTCTACGCACTCCCCGATGAGGACCGCGCCGGCGCCGTGCGGGTGGGCCCGCATCGCCGCGAGCACCCCCTCGGCCTCCGGCCGGGGCACGAAGGCCACCAGCCGGCCCTCGTTGGCGACGTACAGCGGGTCCAGTCCGAGGAAGCCGCAGGCGTTCGCGACCTCGTCCGGGACCGGAACGGCCCGCTCGTGCAGCCGCACGCCGGTGCCCGAGGCGCGGGCGATCTCGTTCAGGGAGGCGCCGAGGCCGCCGCGGGTGGGGTCGCGCAGCACGTGGACGTCCCGGGTGACCGCCAGCATGTCCGCCACCAGGCCGGCCAGCGGCGCGGTGTCGGAGGCGATCTCGATGCCGAACTCCAGGCCCTCCCGCACGCTCATGATCGCCACTCCGTGCAGGCCGATCGGGCCGCTGACGATGACGGCGTCGCCCGGCCGGGCGCGCTGCGGGCGGATGTCGACCCCGTCGGGGACGAGGCCGACGCCGGCGGTGGTGACGTAGACGCCGTCGCCGTGGCCGGACTCGACCACCTTGGTGTCGCCCGTGGCGACGACGACGTCCGCCGCCCGGGCGGCCGTCCCGATGGCGCGGGCGATCCGCTCGACGACGGCGAGTTCCACGCCCTCCTCCAGGACGAACGCCGTGGAGAGGTAGGCGGGCCGGGCGCCGCTCATCGCCAGGTCGTTGACGGTGCCGTTGACCGCGAGGTCGCCCAGGCTGCCACCGGGGAAGAACAGCGGCCGTACGACGTAGGAGTCGGTGGAGAACGCCAGCCGCGCGCCGCCGAGCTCGAGGACGGCCGAGTCGGCCATGGCGGCCAGGACGGGGTTGCCGTACGCGGGGGCGAAGACCTGCTCGATCAGTTCGGCGGACAGGGCGCCGCCCCCGCCGTGGCCCATCACGACGACCGGCTGGTCGCGCAGAGGGGCGGGACAGGTCCAGCTCGCCGGGTCGACGGCCGTTTCGGTGGCGAGGTCAGCCAACGGGGTTCATCTCCTCGCGCGGGATGCGGGATCCTTGCGGTGCCGGGCCGGTCATCCGGCGGTACAGGTAGTAGGCCGCGCAGGCGCCCTCGCTGGAGACCATGGTGGCGCCGAGCGGGCTGCGCGGGGTGCAGGTGGTGCCGAACGCCGCGCACTCGGTGGGCTTGATCAGTCCCTGCAGCACCTCGCCGGCGCGGCACTCGGCGGGTTCCTCGGTGCGGATGCCGGTGACGTCGAAGCGGTGCTCGGCGTCGTAGGCGCGGTAGGCCTCGCTCAGGCGCCAGCCGCTCGCGGGGATGCCGCCGATGCCGCGCCAGTTGCGGTCGGTGATCTCGAACACCTCCTCGATCATGCGCCGGGCCGCCGGGTTGCCCTCGTGGCGCACGGCCCGCGGGTAGGCGTTCTCCACCCGGTGCTCCCCGCGCTCCAGCTGGTGGACGGCGCGGCGGATGCCCTCCAGGATGTCGAGCGGTTCGAAGCCGGTGACGACGAGCGGCACCCGGTGCTTCTCGGCCAGGTCCGGGTACTCATCGGTGCCCATCACGCTGCACACGTGCCCGGCGGCGAGGAAGCCCTGCACCCGGCAGGCGGGGGCCGTCATGATGGCCTCGATCGCCGGGGGGACCCGCACGTGCGACACCAGCAGGCTGAAGTTGTCCAGGCCGAGGCGGCGCGCCTGGTGCACGGACATGGCGTTGGCGGGGGCGGTCGTCTCGAAGCCGATGGCGAAGAAGACGACCTGGCGGTCCGGGTTCCTGCGGGCGAGGTCGAGGGCGTCGAGCGGTGAGTACACCACGCGTACGTCACCGCCCTCGCCCTTGACCCGGAACAGGTCCCGGTCGGTGCCGGGCACCCGCAGCATGTCGCCGAAGGAACAGAAGATCACGTCCGGGCGGGCGGCGATCTCCAGCGCCTTGTCGATGACGTCCAGGGGTGTGACGCACACCGGGCAGCCGGGACCATGGATCAACTCCACCTGTTCCGGCAGGAGTTGGTCGATGCCGTGGCGGATGATGGAGTGGGTCTGGCCGCCGCAGACCTCCATCAGCGCCCACGGCCGGGTGACCGTGGCGCGGATCTCGTCCAGCAGCCGGCGCGCGAGGTCCGGGTCGTTGAACTCGTCGATGTACTTCACTGGACCTCACTCCCGCTCTCCTGCCGGGCCGCCTGCTGCCAGGCGTCGCCGAACTCCTCTTCCAGCAGCCCGAGTTGCTCGAACAGCTCCAGGGAGGCCCGGGCCGACTCCTCGTCCAGGCGCTGCAGGGCGAAGCCGACGTGGACGATGACGTACTCCCCCACCCGCACATCGGGCAGGTATTCCAGACACGCCTGTTTGCGCACTCCGCCGAAGTCGATCAGGCCGGTGAGCGGGTCGGCGCCGTCGTCGATGGCCACGACCTTGCCGGGCACTGCCAGACACATGGGTCACTCCGTCTCGTCGTTGATTGCCGTCGCCGCGACCATGAGCTGGCCGAGCGCCAGCCCGCCGTCGTTCGGGGGCACTTCGCCGTGCCGGAGGACGGTGAACCCGTCCATGGCCAGCAGGGCGGCGCACTCCTCCTCCAGCAGGCAGTTGGCGAAAACGCCCCCGGTGAGGGCGACTGTGGTCAGTCCGGCCGTCCCGCGGGCCCGGCGGCAGATCTCCGTGACGGCACGTGCCACGCCCCGGTGGAAGCGGGCCGCGAGCACCGGCGCGGGGGTGCCGCGGCGCCGGTCGGCGAGGAGGTCCCGCAGCGGCGGGACGATCTCCCAGCCGCCCTGCCGGCTCAGCCGGGCGGCCCGGAACCCGAAGGGGTACGCCCGGGTGTCCGCGGGCCACGCCCCGGTCGCCGCCGCCTCCAGTTCCGACGCGGCCTGCGCCTCGTGTCCCGCGCGGTGGCACACGCCGGTCAAAGAAGACACGGCGTCGAAGAGGCGCCCCATGCTGGAAGTCGCCACACAGGCCAGCTGCCGCTCCAACTGCTGCTTCAGCACGGCGAGTTCCGACTCCGAGCAGGCACTGACGCTCGGCAGATCCGGCTCCCACGGCAGTCCCGCCGCCCACAGCCGGGCCAGCGCCGTGCGGCAGGGGTTGGCCACCCCGGCGTCGCCGCCGGGCAGCGGGGCGGGGGTCAGGCGGGCGAAGCGCCGGTAGCCGGTGTAGTCGGCGAGCAGGACCTCGCCGCCCCATACGGTGCCGTCGTCGCCGTACCCGGTGCCGTCGAAGGCGACGCCGATCACGGGCGCGATGCCGTCGAGGCCGTGCTCGGCCATCGCCGAGGCGATGTGTGCGTGGTGGTGCTGGACCAGCGTCGGTGGTTCCAGGGCGAGTCGGGAGGCCCGTCGGCGCGCCCAGCCCGTCGAGTGGTAGCCGGGGTGCCGGTCGGCGGCGACCAGCCGAGGGGTGACTCCGGTGAGGCGGGCGAGGTGCCGTTCGGCCCGTCCGGCGGCTTCGAGGGTGGCCAGGTCGCCCATGTCGCCGATGTGCGGGCCGAACCAGGCGTGGTCGCCCTCGCCCAGGCAGAGGGCGTTCTTCAGATCGCCGCCGACCGCGAGCGCGGGACGGACCGGCACCGGGAGCCGCAGCGGGCGGGGGACGTACCCGCGGGAGCGGCGGAGCACCTGTTCGGTGCCGTCGGGGCGCACCCGCAGCAGGGAGTCGTCGCAGGGGGAGGCGATGGGCCGGTCGTGGGCGAGCCAGGCGTCGGCCAGCCCGGCCAGCCGGGTCAACGCGTCGGCGTCGTCGGTGACGATGGGCTCACCGGAACGGTTGCCGCTGGTCATGACCAGCACCCGGGGGCCGGGGGGATCTCCCGGCAGCCCGAACAGCAGGGAGTGGACGGGGGTGTAGGGCAGCATCACGCCCACGTGCGGGCTGCCCGGACAGACCTCGTCGGCCAGGCGCAGGCCGTCCGCCCGCGCGCGCCTGCGCAGCAGCACGATGGGGCGCCGGGCACCGGTCAGCACGGTCCGCTCGGCGTCGGAGACCACGGCGATGCCCTCCGCCGCGTCGAGGTCGGCGCACATCACGGCGAAGGCCTTGCCGCCCCGTTCCTTGCGGCTGCGCAGCGTGCCGACAGCCCGTGCATCGGTGGCGTCGCAGGCCAGGTGGTAGCCGCCGACGCCCTTGACGGCGACGATCCGCCCCGCGGCCAGCAGCGCCCGTGCCGTCGCCAGGGCGTCCGCGTCCCGGGCCGGGCGGACGCCGGTGGCGTCGGCCGGGACCAGGCTCAGCCGCGGGCCGCAGTCGGGGCAGGCGACGGGCTGCGCGTGGAAGCGCCGGTCGGCCGGGGCGCCGTATTCGCGGGCGCAGGCGGGGCACATGGGGAATCCGGCCATGGTCGTGGCCGCGCGGTCGTACGGCATCGCGGTGGCGATGCTGAAGCGGGGGCCACAGTGGGTGCAGGTGATGAACGGGTGGCGGTGGCGGCGGTCGGCCGGATCGGCCAGCTCGCGCAGGCAGTCGGCACAGGTCGCGGTGTCGGGCGGGAGCTGGGTCCGGCCGGCGGAGTGCTCGGTGGGGCGGATGGTGAAGGGGTCGGTGGCGCCGGTGGCCGGGAGGTCCTCGGAGCCGACGCCGGTGACCGCGGCGAGCGGCGGCGGCTGCTCGGCCAGCAGGTCGCAGAAGCGTCCGACGCCCTCCGCCGGACCCTCGACCTCGATGAGCACGCCGTTCGCGGTGTTGCTCACGAACCCGGCCAGCGCGAGGTCGGCGGCCAGACGGTGCACATACGGCCTGAAGCCGACCCCCTGGACCGTGCCGCGCACCGTGAGCCGGCGTCGTACCGGGCCGGTGACGGGTGTGGTCACGCGACGGGGGCGGAGGCGGGGTGGTGGTGGCCGTGGGGGTGCGGGGCGAGCGGGGGCCGGTGCGGCGGGGCGCCGTGCCGGGCGGCGAGCGCGTGCGCCAGGAAGGTGTCGACGCCGTCGCCGGTGCGGGCGCAGGACCGTACGATCTCCACCCCCGGGTTGACCCGCTGCACGTTCGCCCGGAAAGCGGCCTCGTCGAAGCCGGCCGCCTCGGCCAGGTCGGTCTTGGTGATGACGACCAGATGGGCGGAGCCGAACGCGGTGGGGTACTTCAGCGGCTTGTCCTCACCCTCGGTCACCGCCATCAGGACGATCCGCACCGTCTCGCCGAGGTCGTAGGACGCCGGGCAGACCAGGTTGCCGACGTTCTCGACGAAGAGCACGGCGGTGTCCGCCGGCAGCCAGCCCTCCAGCCGCTCGCGTACCTGCCGGGCCTCCAGATGGCACAGTCCGTCGGTGAGCAGTTGCTGGACGGGCGCGCCCGAGCGGGCGAGCCGGACGGCGTCGTTCTCGGTGGCGAGGTCGGCGGTGAGCGCGGCGACGGGGACGCTCCGCTCCACGGCTCGGGCCAGAACCCGGCCGAGGAGTTCCGTCTTGCCGCTGCCGGGGCTGGACAGCAGGTTGACCACCGCCACGCCCTGCCGTGTCAGGTCCTCGCGCAGGAGCGCGGCAAGGTCGTCGTTCTTCGCCAGGACAGCCTGTTTGACGTCGGACCGGCACATGGGCGCAGCTCCTCGGAGTCGTGACGCGGAGCCCCGGCCGCGTCCCGTGCGGTCCGGGGTCTCACCGATCTTCAGCCGCGCCGGCCCCGAGGCCGGGCAGCGCAGCCGCGTGCGGGGGGCCGGATTCCATCGGGCGGCCCAATGGGGGTGCCGGCGCGGCCGGATCCGCCAGCAGGACGGGGATCAGCGTGTGCAGTGCGTCCACGGCCCGCTCGACGGCCGCCCGCACCACCGGGCCGGGGCCCGGCAGGATGTCCTCGTCACCGCGCGGCAGGGTCTCGGGCTCGCAGGCCAGGACGAGCACCCGGGGCAGCGGCTCGTCGCCCAGGTGCGCGGCCAGGGCCAGCACCTTCTCCGGGTCCATGCCATGGGCCTCGGGTACGGCCGTGCCGTCGGGTGGTTCCGCCTCGATCAGGGTGAGGGTTCCGGGGCGCAGTCCGCGCGGGGCCGCGTCGACCAGGACGGCGGTGGCGTAGCCGTCGAGCAGGGTGTAGGCGAGGTCCATGCCGCGGATGCCGAAGTCCTGCACGCGCACCTGCGGCGGCAGCGGGCGCCGGTCGAGGGCGCGGATCACCTCGGGGCCGAACGCGTCGTCCCCGAGGAAGATGTTGCCGACGCCCGCCACGAGCAGCCGGCCGGGTGCGGGGCTCACCGGCCGCTTCCCGTGGCCGGTGCCAGGGGGCGCACGGAGCCGGCGGGCTTCTTGCGGACGAAGGCCGACCGCAGCGCGTGGTAGGGGGCTTCGGGGTCGAAGAAGATGGCGTACATCCTGGCGAGTTCGTCGCGCCGGTGGTCGGCGAGCGGTCGCACCTCCTCGTCCAGGCGGCGGGCCGCGGCCTTGGCGGCGATCCGTTTACGCAGATCGGGGGCGGCGGCGAGGTCGGCGGCCAGCCGCTCGACCTCGGCGGCGAACTCCCCCGGGGCGGCGGGCACCAGGCGGTCCACCAGACCGATCCGCCGGGCCGACGCGGCGCTGAGCGGCAGCGCCTGCTCGGTCAGCCGGCATGCGGTGTCGGCGCCGGCGCGGCGCGGCAGCGTGTACGTCCAGAACTCGGACCCGTACAGGCCCATCCGCCGGTAGTGCGGATTGAGGACGGCGCCCGCACGGCACCACACCTGGTCGGCGGCGAGGGCGAGCATGACGCCGCCGGCGGCGGCGTTGCCGGGGAGTGCGGCCACCACCAGCCGGTCGGTGGTGCGCAGCACCGTCTCGACCAGGTCGTCCATGGCGTTGAGGTTGGTCCAGGACTCCATGGCCGGGTCGGCGGCCGCCTCGATGACGTTCAGGTGGATGCCGTTGGAGAAGAAGTCACGGTCCGGGCCGAGCACCAGGACCGGAGTGGGGCGGGTGAGCGCGTACCGGTAGGCGGCGAGCAGTCTGCGGCACTGGTCGGTGCTCATCGCCCCGCCGGGGAAGGAGAAGGTCAGGAAGCCGGCGTCGCCGCGCTGCCGGTAGCGGACGTCGGTCCAGGTACGACGCTGCGGGGGCAGTTCGAACGGGACGGCGGCTTCCGGAAGGTCGGGCCTGTCCCGGCCGGAGATCGTGGCGAGCACGGAGGCCGCGGGGCGCCGGAAGGGTGCCGGATCGCCGGAGTTCTTGCGCGGGCGCAGTTCCGGGATCCACACGGCGCCGTCGCGGGTGGCCCGGCAGACCGCGCCCGCCCGGGTCGCCAGGAGTTCACCGGGGCTCCCGCGCAGCAGGTCCTCGGGGTGGCCGCCGTGCAGGAACACCTCCCGGCCGAGGAGTTCGTCCAGGACGCCCGGCTGCGAGTCGGCGCCGCGGAGTGCGCGCAGCACGCTCTCGGTGCTGTCGTTCTCCCAGTCGATCCGGCGCTGTTCCTGCCGGTGGACGTCGCGCCACACGACCTGGACGGAGTCGTCGGTCTGCGGGCGGGGTTTGTACGAGGCGTCGGCGTAACGGTGCACGGCCAGCAGGACGGCGGTGACGGCGGCGTCGGAGGCCTCGTTGCGGTACAGGTCGCTCTTGCCCACGGCCGGTACGGGGAAGGACTCGGCCGCCCAGATGTCGCCCGCGTCCATGGCCGCCTCGGCCTGGAGCACGGTCACACCCCAGCGGGGAGCCCCTTCGGCGATGGCCCAGTCCAGCGAGGAGGGGCCGCGGTCGCCGGGCGGTCCCGGATGCACGATCAGGCAGGTGTGCTCCTGCCAGACGTCCTCGGGCAGCGCCGTCTTCAGCATCGGCGCGACGACCAGGTCCGGGCGCATCTCGCGTACGGCGGCGCGGACGGGGTCGGCGCCGTGGCCGGCGAGCACGACGTCCACCCGGTGTCCCTGGTCCGACAGTTCGGCGTAGACCCGCTGGGAGAGGCTGTTGAACGCGCTGGCGACGAGCAAAATGTCCATGACACCGGATGTTCGTCGCTGCCCGGCGTGCCGGGAAGAACCCCTGCGGCGTTTCGCCCGCCTCGGCCGGGTCTCTTCCTCCATCCGGGTCGCATGCCCGCGCGACCGGATCGCCTGTCCGTACCGTCGGGATCGCAGGTCCGCACCCCGTCGGGATCGCATCCGACCGCGCACCCGGGCCGCATGTCCGCCCCGGGTCCGGATCACATCCGGAGCACATACGAAGCACATCTGGATCGCATCCGGATCGCCTCCCGCCGGGCCGTGGCTCCTGTCGGGGGCGGCACACCGGTCGCGGAGGTCGGAGAATACAAGTACTCGGCCATTGCCCCCGCGGGGAAGGAGCCGGACCCATGAAGCACGACGAGATGATCGGAAAAGTGCAGGCGCTCGCCCAGCTGCCCGACCGCGGATCGGCCGAGCGGGCGACGAACGCCGTGCTGAGCACCCTGTCGGAGCGGCTGCCGTCCGGGCTCGCCCGCCATGTCGCCGCCCAGCTGCCGCCGGACCTGGCGACGGTCGTGCGACAGGCGGACGACGGGGCCCACGGCGCCGACGCGGGCACCTCGGGCGAGCGGTTCGGGCTGCCCGTCTTCGCCGGACGGATCGCCGACCGGGCCGGCACGGACGAGGACACGGCCCTGCGCGATGCCGCGGCCGTACTGGAGGTGCTCGACGCGGCTCTCGCGCCCGAGCTGACCGAACGGATGGCCGGCGCGCTGCCCGCGGACATCCGGGAGCTGCTGCCCGTGGAACGCGCCCTCGGGTACGACTGAAGGACAGGCTGAGGCGGACTGACGCAGACGCGGTCGGAACTGCCCGCCGTCAGCGCCCCCGCCCGGCCGCGCTCCGGGACCGACCGCGCTCCGGGACCGACCGGGCCGCCCTCGCGCCCCGGCGCGGGGCGCATCACGGGGACCTTGGCCTTCGCTGTGCCCCCGGCGCGGACCGCATCACGCGGACCCCCGCCCTCGCCGCGCCCCCTCCGGCGCAGCGCCGGCCCGCCCGGACCCGCTCCGGCGGCGGGTCCGGCAGCCGTCCGTCACCCGTCTTCCTGGCTCAGTAGCAGCAGGTCAGCGCCGTCGGGAAGGCATCGCTCGGGCGCGTTGTCCGGCCCCGCCCACGGCTTGCCCTTACCGTTCTCTAGACGTGACGGACAGTCAGGAAACGGCAGCGGAGCGGAGGCGGGAGGCCTGGTGGGCGGTGCGGGCGGGCGGTCGGGCCGGGGACGCCGGGCGGGCGCGGCAGTGCTGCGCAGCAGGCCCTCGCACTCCGTGCGGCTCCCGGCGGGCGCCCGCGCCGAGCCGGACGGCCCGGTGGCCGCCCGCACGGTGCCGTGGCTGCGGGTCGCCGCCGCCTACGCCTGGCGGCTCATCCTCGTCGGCATCGTGGTCTACGGCGTCTTCAGCGTCCTGGGCCGGTTCCAGCTCATCGCGGTCGCGCTGTTCCTCGCCCTGGTCGTCACCTCGGTGCTGCGGCCGCTCGCCGATCTCCTGAACCGAGTCCTCCCCCGGCCCCTGAGCGTCGCCGTGGCCCTCGTCGGCAGCCTGCTGCTCCTGCTCGGTCTGTTCGCGCTCGTGGGCAACGCGGTGGCGAACGAGTCGGACAAGCTGGCGGGTGAGTTCCGGGGCGGAGTCCACCGGATCGAGGTGTGGCTGCAGGGTCCGCCGTTCCGGCTCAGCCCGGGCAAGCTCTCCGATCTGCAGCGCCAGGTGACGGACTACATCGCCGGGCACCAGGCCAGCCTGCTCAGCAGCGCCGTCTCGGGGCTGGGCCGGGTGGTCGAGGTGATCACGGGAGGGGCGCTCGCGCTCTTCGCCTCCGTCTTCTTCATCCATTCCGGCGAGCGCATGTGGGCCTGGGCGCGTGACCAGCTGCTGCCGAGCGGTGCCCGGGTGCGATGGGACCAGGCGGGACGTGCTGCCTGGCGCACGTTCGCCGGGTACACGCGCGGCATCATCATCGTGGCGGCGACCAACGCCGTCCTCGTCGGTGTCGCCCTGCTCGTGCTGCAGGTACCGCTCGCACTGCCGCTGACGCTGCTGGAGTTCTTCGCCACGTTCGTGCCCCTGGTGGGCTCGCCGGTGGCGCTCGGGGTGGCCACGGTGATCGCCCTGGCCGGGCGCGGGCCGCTCACGGCCGCGGCCGTGCTGGTGCTCATCGTCGTCATCGGCCAGCTCGAGGGGCATGTGCTGCATCCGCTGGTGATGAGCTGGGCGGTCCGGCTGCATCCGCTCGTCGTCGCCGTCTCCGTCATCGCGGGGAGCATCGTGGCGGGGGTGATCGGAGCCGTGGTGGCCGTCCCGTTCATCTCGGTGGTGTGGGCGGTACTGCGCGCCCTGCGAACGGCGCCGCCGTAGTCATATCCCTTGCCGGCCCCGCGAGTCGGCATGGTTCTCGCCTGATCCGAACATGGGATCAGTTGTTCGCTGGAACAGGTGATCGTCGCTCGTGAGAGCGGTGTGACGGGCGAGTCGGGACGATACTTTCCGTGTGCAAGCGACGGGCTGCAGACCGTGGTCGACGCACAGTCCCGCTCGGAGCAACACCGCAAGGAGCACCACGATCATGAACCTTCTCACCGACGTCCTCGCCGGGATCATCCACTTCATCGGCTGGCTGGTCTGACGTCCCCGGACGCGTGCAGAAGCGCGGCGCCGTCCCCCCGTCCCAGGGAGGCGGCGCCGCCGTCGTCGCACCGACCGTGCCGCCCGGCCCAGGGTCCGACATAAGGGTGGATCATGAAACGAGCGTGCTGGTGGCCATCCGCAACGCGTGGCTGTGACTGAGCACCGCAGTCACTCCATCGGACCTGCGCCCAGGGTCCATGACCGAGCGCCGGATCACCCTTCGGCCGGCAGAAGGACGTCCCACGGGCCTCGTCCCGCCGCCCTCTCGGCGACAGCCGCTACCGGCACGTTCGCAGGCCATCCCCGGCGCCGTGCACCGCCTCCCCGGTGGCGGCACCGGACCGGAGGAGAAGGCGGCCGCTCGCTCCGGCCAGCAGCAGACCGGCGACCATGCCGACCAGGCCGAGTCCGGGCCCGGAGAGCCAGTCGACGTGCGGGGCGCGCGCGGCCAGGACGACCGTCATGGCGAGGGCCGTGCCGGGCAGGGACAGCAGGGCGGGCCGGGTGCGTTCGAGGTCGTCCTCGGCGAGGGAGCCCAGCACACCCACCCCGAGGGCGAGGGCCCAGACGCCGAGGGCCTGGGCGTCCGCCCGGTTGGTGTGCCAGGGCACGAAGTCCGCCCAGAAGCCGGGGCGGAGCAGCAGTCCGGTGCCGATGCCGAGCCAGGACGAGCCGAGCACGGCCAGGGGCGGCTTCGACCAGCCGGGCAGCGGAGCGCTGCGCGGAAGGGCAGCCCCGGACCGGCGCAGGACCTGCCCGGCGAGGCAGATCACCGCTCCCACACACAGCAGCCCCAGCACGAACAGCCAGCCCAGGCTGAAGAAGACCGAGACGATCGGGCCGCCGTGGGCGACGTAGAGCCGGTCGGCGTTGAGCAGAGTGACCGCGAACAGGCCGGCGAGGACCACGGCCAGCGGGAGGACGAGGGTGCGGGCCTGCTCCCAGGTGCGGGCGCGGGCGAGGCTGAACAGAGCCGGGGAGGTGCCCAGCATGCCCGCACCGATGAGGCCGGGGCTCAGCGGATCCGGCGAGGGCCAGGCGCCGAGGACGTGCCCGGTCAGGGCGACGGCCGTGAGCGTTCCGCCGACCAGAAGGTTGTTCACCGCGACGGTGGTGGCCAGGAGGGCGACGCCGGCCGACAGCGCGCTGCCCGGCGCCGGTTCGGGTGCCGGTGCGGCACTGCGGGGCGGGCCGGAGGACTCTGCCATGGGAGGGTTCCGTTTCCGAGGGGTCGAACGGGCGGTCCGGGTACGGGAATCGGCGTACCGGCTAGGCCACCGGAGCCGTCGGGCGCGCGGCGGGCAGCGGGGCGGGGGCCGCGCGTCGGCGGACTTCACGGGCGTGGATCAGGCGCAGGCTCACCACCAGGGTGGCGCCGAAGGCAGTGAGCCCGCAGCCGATGGCGACACCGGCCGTCAGTGCGGTGAACCGGTCCAGGCCCAGCGGGTGCTGGAAGAGTGCCACCGCTCCGGCCGAGACCACGGGCGCAAGGCACAGCCCGGTCAGCTGGATCCGCCACTCCTCCCGGGCCCAGGGCCGGTCGCCGCGGGCGGCCCGCCGGGCCCCGAGAACCATCACCGCGTACGCCACGGCGTACGGCACCAGGTAGCCGGCCAGCAGGCGGCGTCCGCCGGCGCCGTGGGCGCAGAGGGCGTGCACGATCCAGCCGAGCGCGGCGGCACCCGCCAGGTGCGCGGCGGCGGTCACGGGCAGCGGCGCCCAGGACCGGCCGAGGCCGTCGACACCCGCCCGGCGGTCCCGGGCGCGCGCGGCGAGCAGCGCGCCGAACACCACGAGGGAGCCGAGGTGCATGATGGCCACCCGGTTGATCTCCGTCATCGGCAGGCCGGGCAGCACCGCCGGCAGGGCGCCCCACTCCAGGCGCAGCAGGGGCGCGGTGAGCAGGAAGCCGTAGCACAGGAGCATCCAGCGCTGGTGCAGATCGGGGAAGCCGCCGACGGCCGCGAGGATGCCGAAGGTGACGCTGAGGACCGTGCCGACCAGGATGGTGGCGAGGACGATCCAGAAGGCCGCGCCGCTGAACGCGTCCCGGGGCGCGGTGCGGGCGAGGTAGAGGCCGGCGCCGGCCATCGAGGCGTACACGGTGAGCGCGAACAGGACTCCGAGCGCGCGGTGCAGGCGTGCCCGTCGGCGGGTGGCGGTCAGCAGCTGCGCGGGGCCGAGCAGCATGAGCACTCCGCCCAGGACGGAGTGCACGATCATCGGGAGCAGGCTGTGCCGGTACGGGGCGACCCGGGTGGCGAGGGCGTCGGCGACGTAGCGGGGCGAGACCGAGTGCCCGAGGAGCCACTGCCCGAACGCGGGGGCGCCGGGGCGGGCGTACGGCCACAGCTCGGTCATCGCGATGGGTGCGTACCCGACGCACACGACCGTCAGGGTCACCATGGCGACACGGCGCCAGGTGCTGCTCGTCCAAGGACGCACGAAGACTCCTGCTCTCGGGCGGCCCCGGTCCGACCCGCCATAGTCTTTTCTGGACTATCGAAGGGTTACCGACGGTAGAGGGGCTCGCCGCAGAGGTCAACGGTCGCGGGCGAGACGGTCGTCCCGGGCCGGGCAGCGATCGCGGGCGATACGGGCGTCCGGGCCGGGCAGCGGTCGATACGGGCGCCCGGGCCGGGTCAGCGGTCGCGGACGCGTTCGTCCCGGTGCCGGACCCAGTCCCAGAATTCGGCCATCATCCGCTCGTAGCGGATGCCGAACTCCAGCGCCTCCCGCTGACCGGGGGTGAGCAACTCACCGACGTCCCGCGCCAGTTCCTCGTACTCGCCCAAGGTGCGTTCGTGTTCGCCGAGTTGGACGGGGGCGAGCAGTTCCGGACGGGCCCCGAACCACAGTTTCAGAATCCCCCGTTCCCGCGCCTCGACCGGGACGAACTCGGAGTCGGCGAGCCACCGCCCAAGGGCTCGCCGACCCGGGTCGGTCAGCTGCAGTACGCGGCGGTTGCGGCGGCCCTCCTGGCGCACCTCGGTCAGCAGCCCGGCCGCGAGCAGCCGGTCGCACTGTGCGTAGACCTGCGCGTGCGGCACCGACCAGAAGGGCGCGACGGTGCGGCCGGCCTCCACCTTCACGTCGTACGCGCTCGCCTCGCCGAGCTTGTCGATGACACCGAGCACCAGGTACGAGGAGGTGGTCAGCCGGGGTTCAGCCATGGGGCCGACCGTACCGTGCGCGGGGCGCGGCAGGGGCCCGGGGTGGTCCGGACGGAGCGCCCGGAGGGGTGTCGCCGGCGATGGCCGGGGGCGCGCGAACCCCATGCTTCGCCGAACCGTCCGCTCCCGGCATGGTGATCGCCATGACTCCGATAACCGGCATGGATCTGACCGGCTTCAGCGAGCGCGAACCCGGCGTGTGGACGGACGCGGCGGGGCTCGTCCTGTCGGTCCACTTCTTTCCCCTCGTACCCGATCTGCCCGCCCCGCTGGACGAGTTCGAGCGGTTGCGGACGGCGCGGGCGGCCGGTGTGGGCCAGCAGGGGGGCGGGCTCATCGAGGCGGTGCCCGGCGAGGTGCACGGGGTCCCGGCACTCCGTCAGCTGATCAAGGTGCGCCTGCCCGGCGCGGCGCACGGCCAGGCGTTCCTCGGCTCGTGGACCATACCCAAGGCCGGATGCAGCACGGTCCTGAAGGTGCAGGCCGCGGAGGGCGCGATGACCGGCCTGCGGGAGGCCATGGTGGCCGACCAGGTGGGATTCGACGCCTACTTCCGGCCCCACCCGTACTCCGACGGCGGCCAGTTCGGCGGGTTGCCGTGCCACGTGGCCGACGACGAGCAGTGGGACGCACAGTTCCCCGACCACCCGCTCACCCTGGTCCGGGCAGCGCTGCGGCGCATCACGCCGACCGTCACGCTCGACGAGCGGTTCCGGCAGCTGCCCCCGTTCGCGGGCCCCGTCCCGCCCCCGCAGCATCCTGCGGCGCCGCCTGCCGCCACCCCTGCCCCTGCCCCGCCCAAGCGCGGCTGGTTCCGCCGCGCCGGAGGACGCTGACGGACCGGAATCCAGCGGGACGCTCACGGGTCAGGAATCCACAGGACGCCGGCGGACCGGGAACCGCCCGTGCTGCGCAGCCTGCGCGCGCCCTCTCGTCAGGCCCTTGTTACACGTGTAACATCGTCCCGGCACGAGACCCGGACAGTCGCTCAGGCTGATGACGGAAGGCCCCGGACATGACCTCGACCGCGCCCGCCCCGCTCGACACGGGCTGGCCCCCTCCTCGCTTCCTGGCCCCCGCTCCGCCCCTCGTCGGTTCCGACGGCGTGCGGCGCTTCCACGGGCTGAGCTATGCCCGGACGCCGGGCTACCGCCCCTGCCTGCTGGACGTCCACGTACCGGCCGGGCAGGAAGCCGTACCGGCGGTCGTCTGGATCCACGGGGGCGGCTGGCTGGAGGGCGACCGCCGCTATCCGCCGCCGACCGTGCCCGCCGAGCTGCTGCACGGCGCGGTGCTCGGCGCGGGCCTCGCACTGGTCTGCGTCGACTACCGGCACAGTCTCGAAGCGCCCTTCCCCGCCCAGCTGCACGACGTCAAGGCGGCCATCCGTTACGTACGGCGGCACGCCGGCCACCTCGGCATCGACGCGGAACGCATCGGCGCCTGGGGCGAATCGGCGGGGGGCCACCTGGCCGCGCTCGCCGGACTCGTCCGCCCGGACGCCGACGGAGCGCCGCTCGAGGGCCGGGAGGGCGTACAGGACGAGGACAGCAGCGTGCGGGCGGTGGTCGACTGGTACGGCGTCTCGGAGATCGAGCCGCTGCTCGGACAGTCCCCCTTGCCGTCCCTTCCGGGCCTGCCGCCGTATCCGGACCCCATCACGTCACTGCTCGGCGGCACGGAGGAGAACCGGCGGGAGCGGGCCCGCGCCGCGAGTCCGGTGACGTACGCGGGAGCCACGACTCCGCCCCCGTTCCTGCTGGTTCACGGCCGGGAGGACCGGGTTGTGCCGTTCGACCAGAGCGAGGCGCTGGAGCGGGCGCTCACCGGTGCCGGCGGAGCCGTGACGCTGCGTCCCGTCGAGGGAGCCGACCACATCTTCCTCGGATCCGCGGAGGTGGCCGCCGTCGTCGCGGAGAGCGTCGACTTCCTGCGGCGCCACCTGGCCGTCTGACCGTCCGATCCGGCGCCGTCCGCTCCGCCGGCGGCGCGCGCGGCACCGCGCGCGGTCAGGCGGACCGGCGGCGTACCAGGGCGGGTTCGACGCCGGGCAGGGGCGCGGCGGTGCCGTTCTCCATCAGTTCGTGCACCGCCGCGGCGACCTGCGCGGCCGAGGGCAGGTCCAGCCGGATCGTCGTCAGGGACGGCCGCTGCAGGGCCGCCGTCACCAGGTCGTCGCAGCCGACCACGGCGACGTCCCCGGGAACCTCGACGCCCTCGTCCAGCAGGGCGCGCAGCAGCAGCGCGGCGTACTCGTCGTTGTAGGCGAAGACGCCGTCCAGATCCCGCCACGCCCGGCTGCGCGCCAGTTCGACGGCGGACTCACGCGTGTAGGCCATCTCCATCGGGGTCACGGTCGCCACCGTCCGGGCGGCCACACTGCGCGCACCGGCCAGCCGCGGTGCGGCGAACGCGGACAGGCCGCGCTCCCGGGGCATGAGGACCGCGACGCGCCGGCGGCCGTTCGCCAGCAGATGCTCGGTGGCGAGCACGCCCACGTGCTGGTCGTCGAAGGCGACTGTGTGCACGCCGTCGACGGGCTGCGGCGCGAACGCCATCAGGGCCCGGACCCCGGCTCGGCGCAGGACGTCGGCGCTGCCTGCGGTGAGGCTGGAGCCGTCCAGCGCCAGCACCGCGCCGGGGCGCAGCTCGGCCCAGGAGCGGGCCGCGGCGACGGGGTCGGCGAACCGTCCCGCGTGCAGGACCGTGGTGCAGCCGTACTGTTCGAGTTCCGTGTGGAGCTCGTCGATCCAGCCGCTCACCAGGCGTCCGATGGCGGAGACGGCGGTCGGGATCAGCACCAGGTTGTTGCGGCCCGCCCGCAGCGAGCGGGCCGCCGCGTGCGGTACGTACCCGAGGGTGTCCGCCGCGGCGAGGACCTTCGCGCGGGTCGCCTGGCTGACGCGGTGGGCCTGGGTGTTGTTCAGCACGAAGGAAACGGTGGCCCGTGAGACGCCCGCCAGCCGCGCCACATCGGCGCTGGTGACGGCAGCGACCGGTTTCCTCGCCATGCTTCCCTTCCGCTCGCGGGACCCGGTGTCCCGCGGGCCCCAAGGGTACAGGCGCGCTCTGCAACACGAGTAAGCAACGACGAAGCCTCGTCGATGCAAGCCTCTATTCAGCCAGGCATCCGGAGTGCTACACAAGAACCCATCGCCGCAGTTACTCGTGTAATCAATGTGGGTGACCGACGCGTGCGATCAGCGGTCCGACACCCGCGGATGCCCCTCGCAGAGCCGCCCCCACCCGCCTCGCGGCTCGGCCCGTTCCTGAATCCTTCCTCCCCAGGAGTCGACATGCCCCCGTTCTCCGCGACAGACGAAATCCGGCCGGCCAGTGCCGCCGATGCCCCCGGTTCCCGGCGGCGTGGGCTGATGCCGCTGCTCCTGGTCGCCAACGCCTCCATGTACGCCGTCTACATGGGCGTCGGATCCGTCCTGCTGCCCACCCAGGTCGAGGCGATCGACCCGGACCACAAGGTGGCACTGCTCGGACTGATCGGCGGGGTCAGCGCGGTGTTCGCCACCGCGTGCAACCCGATCGCCGGGGCTCTGTCGGACCGCTCCGGGCGGCGCAATCCGTGGGTGCTCGGCGGCGCCCTGGCCTCGCTCGCCGGCCTCGCCCTCCTGGGCAGCGTGCGCACGGCCCTGCTGGTCGGGATCGCCTGGTGCCTCGTCCAGGCGACCATGAACGTCTACCAGGCCGCCGTCACGGCGATCGTGCCCGACCGCATTGCGCCCGAGCGCCGGGGCACCGCCTCCGCGCTGGTGGGGCTGGCCCTGCCCGTGGGCGGCACCCTCGGCGTGCTGATCGCCTCGCAGACCGCGGACCATCTCCCGGCGGGCTACCTCACGTTGGGGCTCGTCGCCGCCGCGGCCGCCGTGCTGCTGACCGCGCTGTGCCGGGACGTTCCGCGCGAGCCGAGCGCCGCGCCCGCGCCCTCGGTGCCCTGGCGCCGTCGCACGGCACTCTTCCTGTCCGCGCTGGGCAACAGAGACTTCCGCTGGGCCTTCGTCGGCCGGGCCCTGATGGTGCTGGGCTACTTCTCCGTCGTCGGCTACCAGCTCTACATCCTCGACGACCACATCACGCTGCCCGAGGGGCTGCGGCCGGCCGAGGCGATGGCCGTCCTCACTCCGGTCTCGATGGCCGCGATGGCCGTCTCCACACTGGTCGGCGGAGTGCTGTCGGACCGCTGGAACCGGCGCAAGATGTTCGTCTTCGTGTCCGCCGCGCTCGCCGGCCTCGTCATGGCGGTGCCGGTGGTGGCGCCCACCTGGCCGGGCATGCTCGTCTTCAGCGCGCTCAACGGGCTGGCGTTCGGCTGCTTCATGGCCGTGGACACCGCCGTGGTCACGCTGGTCCTGCCGCGCGCGGAGGACGCCGCGCGCGACATGGGCGTGCTGAACATCGCCAACGCCGGTCCGCAGATCGTCGCCCCGTTCGTCGCCTCCGCCGTGGTCACCGCGCTGGGCGGCTACACGCCGCTGTTCCTGTTCGGCGGCGCCCTGTCGCTGCTCGGCGCACTGGCCATCTGGCCCATCCGCGGCGTGCGCTGAGGCGCGACCGCCCGACCACCGGGCCGCCCGACCACCGGGCCGCCGGACCACCAGGCCACCAGGCCACCAGGCCACCGGGCCGCCGGGCCGCCGAGCCGCCGAGCCGCCGGGCCGCCGTGTCAGCGTGCCGTCAGCGGTCCCTGCCACTGTTGTTCCCGTGAACGGCACGGGAGACCGGGCCGGGAGCGAGGAGAGGTGCCCGGAGTGGTTTATCGGGGACCACTGAGCACGCCTCACGGTCGGGCCTCACGGCCTGCGCAGGTTCGAATCCTGCCCTCTCCGCTCGGCCTCCCCGGGGCGGCACGGCCGTTGTCCGCGGTGACCGGCGCATCGGCCGCACGGCGATCCGCAACCGCCCTCCCGGGAGCGCGGTGACCGGCCCGCCCAGGTGCTCGGCACCCGGGCGGGGGTGAGCGATCCCGGCGGCACGTCAGCCGGTGGCGAGCACCTTCAGCCTGTCCATGGCGCCGTTGAACCGGTCATGGTCCCCGACGGTCGGGCCGGAGGAGGTGTACTGCCACATCGTGTACGTGGGCCAGCCCGACGGCAGTGTCCCCACCGCCGAGGCGTACCGGGCGATCCAGAGGGGGTTGGTCGCGCCGAAGCCCGCGTAGTCGCCGGTGCACTCCGTCCACCAGCTGGTGGCGGTGTAGACGACGGCGTCACGGCCGGTGCGGGTCTTGTAGCGGTTCAGGAAGTCGCGGATCCAGGTGACCATCGCGCTCTTGGACTTGCCGTAGCAGGAGTCGCCGTACGGGTTCCATTCGATGTCGAGCACGCCGGGCAGCGTCTTGCCGTCCTTGGACCAGCCGCCGCCGTGGTCGACGAAGTAGTCGGCCTGGGCGACGCCGCCCGAACTGTCCGGGGTCGCGAAGTGGTACGCGCCGCGGATCATGCCGATGTCGTAGGAGCCGTTGTACTGCTGGGCGAAGTAGGGGTTCGTGTAGGAGGTCCCCTCCGTGGCCTTGGTGTAAGCCCACTTGACGCCGCTGCCCCACAGACTGGACCAGGTGACGTCGAGCTGGTGGCTGGAGACGTCCACGCCTTCGGTCTGGGTGACACGGGGGACCGACTCGGCGGGATTCTCGGTGACGTCCGCGCCGTCGTGGGCGAGTACCCCCATGCCCATGTAGGCGCTGCCGCGCTTGGGCGCGGTGTCGGCCGTCGAGGGCATGGCCGGAGGGATCGACAGGAGCAGCAGGAGGCCGGTCAGGGCGCCGGTGCCGGACCAGCGCGAGCGGCGGGATATCTGGCTTCTCACGCCCTCCATCTGACTCCCGGTCGGAGCGCACCGCACTCCGGATACCGCCCAACGAAGGCAATCCGGCCGGGGGGTTAGCCCATGCGGGTGGCACCGCGGCTCCGGTGCCGGCGTGGGGGGGGGGGGGAGGAGAAGGGAAGAAAAAAAAACAAAGAAGGGGGAGACAAGAGGGAAGAGGGGGGGGGGAAAAAAAGAGGGGAAAAGTGTGGTGGGGGTGAGGGGGGGGAAACTCAACCCTCC
>NZ_JBVKBH010000019.1:0-93311 GCF_055657175.1 Streptomyces sp. NPDC107581 | reverse complement strand
GGACCAAGCCGGAGAGCACACCGCGAAGAAAGAAGGTAGGGCTGGGAGGGAAAGAATATGGGGGTGGACTAATGTCTCCTTTGGTGTTGCTTCCCCCCCCCCCCCCCCCCCCCCCCACGACCGGTCGGGGCGGATCAGCCGTCGATGCGGTGCTGGGTCCAGAACGAGGTCAGGTCCGTGCTGGTGGCGGCCTGGGCGGCCGCCTTGAACTCGGCCGTGGTCGAGACGCCGTACCAGTGGGCGCTCGCGTAGTCCTTCAGCAGCTTGGCCATGGCGGTGTCGCCGAGGACGCGGCGCAGGTCGTGCAGGGCGCACTTGCCGTAGCCGTAGACCACGGTGGAGTAGCGGGAGGAGTGGGCGTCCCAGTAGGCCATCGAGTTGGTGATCTTCTCGGCGCTGGAGGCCCAGGAGACACTGCTCCAGCAGTTGCTGCCGGTCTGGCCGAGGGCCAGGTCGGTGGCGTAGTCGGTGAACGCCTCGTCCAGCCAGGGGCCGGCGTACTCGTCGTCGCCCACGATGCCGTACCACCACTGGTGGCCGATCTCATGGGTGAGCGCCGTGGTGCTGACCACGTCGAGGACGAAGCCGGGGTACTCCATGCCGCCGAACCAGTAGTTGTTGTCGATGACCGCGTCCAGCTCGCCGTACGGGTAGGCGCCGAAGCGTCCGGCATGGGCGTCCACGGCGGTCCTGGCGGTGCTGAGCATGGACTGGGCACTGGAGGAGCTGATGCCCGAGACCGAGTAGACGTTCACGGGGACGCCGGCGGCCGAGGTGCCGGAGATCTTGGTGAACGGGCCCGCGGCCCAGGCGAAGTCCCGGACCTTGGCGGCGGTGGCGGTGGTGACCGTGCGGCCGCTGGAGCCGGGGGTGTCGGTGGAGGTTCCGGTGGCCGGGACCAGCAGGGTGCTGGGGTGGTCGAGGGTCACCTTGAAGTCGGCGGCCAGGGAGTAGAACGACTCGCCGTTGTTGGTGTACGGGTCCAGGTGCCAGCCCGCGCCGTCGCGGATCGCGAGGACGGGCAGGGCGTTGCCGATGAAGCTGTAGGCACCGTCGTGCCCGAACCGGTCGGCGCCGCTGGGTACGGTGATGCCCAGGTCGAAGCCGACGGTGGCGCTCTGGCCCTGGTCCAGCGGTGCCGGCAGGGTGACCTTGAGGGCGGTGCAGTTCACGCTGAGGTCGCCCGCGGTGCCGCCGGTGACGTTGGTGACCTTGATGGGCATCGCCGAGCAGGTGCCGTGGTAGTTGTCCCACAGCCGCAGGTAGACCTCGCTCAGCGCGGTCGCGGAGGCGTTGGTGAAGGACACGCTCTCGTGCCCGTTCCAGACGGTGCCGCTGGTGTCGCTGCTGAGGCTGACGGTGTAGGAGGGTGCGGCGGGGGTGCGAGTCGAGTCCGCCGGCGGGGTGGTGCCGCCTGAGGTGTCGAGGGCGATGTCGTCCAGCACGAAGCTCGTCTGGAGGCTGGAGTCCTCGGTTCCGGTGAAGGACAGGTTGACGGTCTGGCCCGCGAACGACGAGACGTCGAACGACTTCTGCACGTAGCCGGTGTTCTTGTCGAGGTTCGAGTAGGTCGCCAGCGTGGTGCTGCCGATCTTCGCCGTCAGCTTGTCGTAGGCGGTGGACGAGGTGGTCTCGCCGGTGTCGATGTGCAGCCAGAAGGTGAGGGTGGCGGTGCTGCAGCCGCTCGGGACGGTGACGCTCTGGCTGAGGGTGTCGGTGTGGGTCCTGCCCACACCGTCCAGCCAGGCGAAGGAGGAGCCGCCGTGGGCGCTCTGGCCGCTCCGGTTGGTGATCACACCGGACGAGGAGGCGGTCCAGGGCGAAGTACCGCTTTCGAAGCCGCCGTTGGTGACCGTCTGGGCCGGAGTGCAGGCGGCCGCCACGGTGTCCTCGGCCTTGGCCGGCTGTGCGGCGGCGGGGATGGCGGGGAGGGAGAGGGCGGCCAGCGCGGCGACAGTGAGGACGCCGGCGCCGAGCGCCTTGTGGGGGGTGGATCTCACACACTGCTCCTTTGCAGCGGCCGGGATTCCGGCCTGCTCGGTGGCCGTTCTCCGGCGGGGTGCGCCGGGGCGGCCGCGGACTGGGTTGCGCGTTCGCTGTGCGGAGAGGTGCGCCGCGCCCCCATGGGGTCGGGGCGAGGACTGCCGAAAGAGTGACAGATTTGACCGGACCATGCCAGAAGGGGGAAGCGAACTGGATGGCGGCGCTCCGGCACGGGGATCTCCCCCGGGGGGGGATCAGCCGCGGCTCAGGACCATGAAGACCGCACGGAGGCGGCAGTCGCCCGGCCCCCGCCAGCCGCCCGCGACATGGCCGACCGCTTCCCCGGACGGCAGCGGGGGGTTGTCGGCAACGGCCTTGAGGACGCGGTGCACCTGCAGGGTCGTGCCGTGGGGTGCGGGGAGCCGGGTGCCCCGCTCGTCGTCCACGGGCCCGGGGGCGAGACCGTCACGGGAGAAGGCCTCGCCCGCGTAGGAGCGCGTCACTTCCCGGTCGGGTGCGTCACTGACGCTCTGGGCCATCGCCTGCGCCGTGCCCTCGATCAGGGAGAGCAGTTCGGTGACGAGCACCGGGTCGTGACAGCCGTCGTAGGCCCAGCGCTTGCCCAGCACACCGTGGTCCATCGTGCCGATGAGCGCGTGCTCCGCCCCTTCCAGCGGCGCGCCGCGATACGTCAGCGGGACCAGATAGGCGGTCGGTTCGGCGGCGGAGGTGTCGGTGGCCACCATGAACTCGATCCCGACCTCGCCCTGCGGGTCGTCCAGCCGGAAGCCGCCGGACTTCTCCAGCACGGGGGCACCCGCACCGAGGCGGTACCACGGGCGGGTGGGCAGCCAGGCGGTGAGCAGTTCGAGCTTGGTCGGCTTGAGGGTGGTGTGGTGGATGACGGCCATACCGGCGGTACTCCTCCGTCGTGCTGATGCGGACCCCCCAAGCCTTCCACACCGTTTGCGCCGGTCACGGGCCCATCGCCGTCAGCGCGGGAGTCAACTCGGCCCAGGGATTGGGCGGTTCGCCCGTCACCGGTCCGCAGATCGCCGCGCCGCGTTCGTGTGCGGTGCGCACCGCGAGCGGGACGAGGGCCTCGGGCACGCCGTAGACGAGGTGACAGAATCGCTCGGACGGGTGTCGTGCCGTCCAGGCCGGCCGGGTGAACACCGAGACATAGGTCGACCAGTGGCCCTCGAACGTGACGGTCAGGTCGGCGAGGCGGAGGTAGCCGGGCGTCGGGTGCACGCCCGGGTTGAGGACGACGGTGCCCGCCCCGAGCCGCCGTACGTCCCGGACCAGGCGCCGGCAGGCCGGCAGGCCCTGCGCGGTGGCGGTGACGCGGTCGAGGAAGCATCCCTCGGCCGCGTACCACTCCTGGTGCCGGCGCATGTCGTCGAGGACCTCGGCCGGGTCACGGACGCCGTAGTCGGTGTCGATGTACCCGAGCAGGCGGGCACCCGCCGCCCGCAGGGCGCGCGCGGCCGCCGTGAAGGCCGGATCGGGCGCGGTGCCGGGGCCGTTCGCGGGGTTGAGGACGACCGCGTGGGTGCGGGCGGCAGCGGTGATCAGCCGGTGCCAGGCGCCCGGGTCCTCGGCCGGGTGCACATAGAGCGGTACCAGCAGGCTCATGGCATCTGCCCGCTCCCGGCCGTGGCCCCCCACAGCGCATCGAGGGAGTCGTCCAGACCGTGGACGGGCCGCCAGCCGAGGGCGCGGTCGGCGGCCGTGATGTCGGAGCACTGCCAGGACACCCGGGCCGAGCGGGCCGAGCCGCCCGCGTTCTCCTCCAGCCGCCCCCGGAAACCCGCCCGGTGGGCCAGGCCCCGCACCAAGTCCCGCACCGGCACGGCCCGTCCGCCGCCGATGTTCAGCACGGGCGGCAGCGGGCCCGGAGCCGTGACCGCGAGGGCGACGGCCCGGGCGAGGTCGCGTACGTCCACGAAGTCGCGATGGGCGGAGAGGTCGCCGAGCCGCAGGACCGCCGCCGGATCCCGTCCGGCGGTGCGCAGTTGCGCCGCCATCCGGCCGGGCAGGCTCGCGACGGGTGCTCCGGGGCCCACCGGGTTGCCGACCCGGAGCACGACCCCGTCCAGGGCGGCGGAGGTCACCGCGACCGTGCCCGCGAGCTTGGTGACGCCGTAGAGGGTGACCGGGCGGGTGTCCGCCGACTCGGCCACCGGGGCGTCCGGGAGGCCGGGCCCGTACTCGGCGGCCGAGCCGAGGTGCACCAGCCGGGCGGTGGGCGCCGCCTCCCGCAGGGCGGCGCACAGCGCGGCAGGACCACGGGCGTTGACCTCGGCGAGGGTCACGGGGTCACCCCCCGTCGTGCCCGCGCAGTTGACCACGGCATCGGGCGCGGCCGCGGCCAGCGACTTCGCGATCCGCTCCGGCCGGTCGGTGGCGAGGTCGATGCGGAGTTCGGCGGTGGCGGAGCGGCCGCCGTCGAGGACCTGCGCGCCTGGCAGGGCGCGCAGCCGCCCGGCCACATGGCGGCCCAGGTATCCGGTGCCGCCCAGAACGAGAATGCGCATGCGGTACTCAGGCTCCCTTGAGCAGAAGCGACTTTCGGGTGGTGAACTCGGCGTTGGCCCGGTCGTAGTCGTCGGGGCGGCCGATGTCCAGCCAGTAGCCGTCGAAGTCGTAGGCGTGCGGCGGGTTCTGGGCCGCCAGCAGGTCGAGGACCAGTTCGTCGAAGCCCAGCGGCAGACCGGGGGTGTAGCCGTCCAGGGTCGAGCGGCTGACGCCGTAGACGCCCATGGAGACGCGGTAGTCCATGCTGGGCTTCTCGGTGAAGGCGACGACCTTGCTCGCGTCCGTGGTCAGCACGCCGAAGTCGATGTGCACCTTGCGGGCGTAGGTGGCGATGGTCAGCGGCGCCGCCGAGGCCTCGTGCCGGCGCATGACGTCGGCGTAGTCGAGGTCGGTGAGGACGTCGCCGTTCATGACCAGGAAGGTCTCGGGCAGGCGGTCGCGGAGGGTGAGCAGGGGGCCCATGGTGCCGAGTGGGCTCTCCTCGGTGGCGTAGTCGACGGCCATGCCCCACTGCGAGCCGTCGCCGACGTAGGCGCGGATGATCTCGCCGAGGTGGCCTATGGCGATGGTGCAGCGGGTGAACCCCGCGGCCGACAGCTGGCGCAGCACGATCTCCAGGATGGCGTGCTGGTCGCCGATGGGCACGAGCGGCTTGGGCAGCGCGGTGGTGTAGGGACGCAGCCGGACGCCCTTGCCTCCCGCCAGGATCACTGCATGCATGGGACTCCTCCTTCTTGTCCTTCTTGTCCTGCATGGATGTAGGAAAGTGGGGGACGTGCGTGCCGGACGGGTCAGATGTTGTAGATGCCGGTCTTGTAGCGGGCCAGGTTGGCCGGGTCGCGGAAGAAGTCCACGGTGTGCGCGAGGCCCTGTTCGAGGGTGTGGGCGGGCTGCCAGCCGGTGGCCGAGGTGAGCCGGGCGGCGTCGGCGACGAGCCGCATGACCTCGGAGGCGGCGGGCCGGATGCGCTCGGGGTCGGCGCGGACGTCGAGGGCGCTGTCCATGACCTTGCCGATCAGGGCGACGAGGTCGCCGACGGAGATCTCGCCGCCCGTACCCGCGTTGAAGGTGCGTCCGACGACCCGTTCGGCGGGCGCGGTGCCCACCGCGAGGAAGGCCTGCGCGGTGTCCTTGACGTAGCTGAAGTCCCGGGTGGGGCGCAGGTCGCCGAGGGTGATGGTGCGTTCTCCCGCCGCGACCTGGCCGATGACGGTGGGGATGACCGCGCGCATGGACTGGCGCGGCCCGAAGGTGTTGAACGGCCTCAGGGTGACCACGGGGGTGCCGAAGCTGGCGTGGTAGCTGTCGGCCAGCCGGTCCCCGCCGGCCTTCGAAGCGGCGTACGGGGACTGGGTGTTGACGGGGTGGTCCTCGGTGATCGGCACCGTCTGCGCGGTGCCGTAGGTCTCGCTGGTGGAGGTGTGCACCAGCCGGGGCGTGCCGAGGGCGCGGACCGCCTCCAGCACGTTGAGGGTGCCGGTGACGTTGGTCTCCACGTAGCTGTGCGGCGCCTGGTACGAGTACGGGATCGCGATCAGCGCGGCCAGGTGGTAGGCGGCGTCGGCGCCTTCGAGCAGGCCGCGGACCGAGCCGGGGTCGCGGACGTCGCCGAGGACGATCTCCACCTGGTCGAGGACGTCCGGGGCGAGGGTCTCCAGCCAGCCGTAGGAGGAGAAGGAGTTGTACTGGGCCATGGCTCTGACCCGGTACCCCGCGGCGACGAGGGCCTCGGTGAGATGGGAGCCTATGAAGCCCTCGGCTCCGGTGACGGCGGCGAGCGGTGCGGAGGTCAACTTGTGTTTCCTTCCGTGTGGTTGCATGAGCGGGATCGGCGGGGCGAGCGGATCAGGCGTGTCGGGCCGGGCGGCCGAGGAGCCGCAGCGTGCACGCCACGAGACACAGCACGGCGGCGGCGCAGCACAGCGGCAGTGCGAGCGGGCCCGGTGGCAGGTGCAGGAACGCGGCCGCGCAGGCACCGGCCGCGGCGGTGAGGCAGATGGCGGCCGGGGGCCAGGCGGCGCCGAACGCCTGCAGCAGCAGTGCGGTCCACAACGTGGCGGCGAGCAGCAGCAGGGCGGCCGGTTCGGCGCCGGTCAGGAGCGCCGCGGGCAGCAGCGGGACGAGGTAGGCGAACAGGCAGAGGCCCAGGACTGCGGCGGAGCGCAGCAGGAATCCGGCGGGGGTGGCGGCCCTGCGCAGCGCGGCGACGGACAGGCCACGGTAGCGGTACAGCAGCCACTCGGCCGGTCCCATGCTCACCGTCAGCACGATCACCGCGTACGGTGCCTGCCGCCCCTCCAGCAGCACCAGCAGTCCCGCGGCCAGCCCGAAGAGCCCGTACGGCAGGGAGCGCAGCAGCCGAGGCGGTCTGCCGTCGGGTACGGCCTGGGCGGCATGGGCGCCGCGCAGGACGTGGGCGGTGACGGCGAGCGTCGCCAGCAGTGCCAGCACGGCGAGCCCGGCCCGCAGCAGGGGGCCCGGTTCCCACCACGGCAGGACGGCGGCACCGGCGATCAGCGGGGTGAGCGCGGCGAGCAGCAGCCGCTCCCGGGCCAGTACGAGCAGGACGCCCGCCGCCGCCAGGTACAGCGACTGTGCCGCCGCCGCCCAGATCACCGGGCCGCCACCGGCGGGCAGGACCGCGGCCGCCGTGGCCAGGGCCGCGCCCACGGGCGCCCCGGTGAGGAGGGTACGGGCGGCTTCCCGTCGCCCGGTCGCCATGCGTACGTGGGCGCGGTGGCCGAGCCCCTGCCCCCACGCCCAGGAGACGAGTCCGGCCACGATCAGCGCCGTGGCGTGCCGGCCGGGGTGCCACAGCGGCGCGGTGAGCAGGTAGGCGAGCCCCGGCAGGGCGAACAGCACGCCGCGCAGCAGGCAGCGCACGTGGTCCGGGCGCCAGGGGTCGGCCGCCGGTGCCGGTTCGGGGAAGGTCCGGGGCACCTGCTCGTACAGGGCCGTGGCGAGGGAGAACAGGTTGGGGTGACCGTAGCGGTCCCTGATCACGTCGACGGAGAGGCCCTCCGCCTCCAGCAGGGCGGCCACCTCGTAGGGATGGACGGCGGGGCCGATCCGGTCGGCGAGTTCGGCGGCGAGTGTGCTGACCGCCTCCTGGTCCGCACCGGGCGGCCCGGGCAGCCGCAGGGCGAGGGTGTGGTCGTCCCCGCGCCGGCCGCGCACGGGTGTCCCCGCGAGCCGCAGGGCCAGCGTGTCCTGTTCCGTTCCGCCCGGTTCGAGCGCCATCGGCCCGCTCATCCGGCCAGGCTCCCTGCATCGGCCCGGGTGTTCGGAGGCGGCGCGGGTGTCATGGCCGGCGGCTGGGCCAGTTCGGGCAGTTCCAGGTAGATGGAGCGGAAGGTGTCGATGGTCTGGCGCAGGGTGAACTGTTCGATCACGCGCAGCCGTGCCGCCTCCCCCATCGCGCTGCGCCGGGCGGGGTCCGCGAGCAGGTCGAGGGCGGCCGCGGCCATGGCGGCCGGGTCGCGCGGCGGGACGACGAGGCCGGTGTCGCCGACGGCCTCCCGTACGCCGCCGACGTCGGTGGAGACGGTCGCCCGGCCGCAGGACATGGCCTCGATGAGGGTGAACGGGAAGCCTTCGCTGATGCTGGAGAGCATCACGACGTTGCCGGCCGCGTAGGCGTCCTTGATGTCGTCGACCCGGCCCTCGAAGGTGACGGCGTCCGCGTGTCCCAGTTCGGCCGCGAGCGCCTCGCACCGCTCCCGGTAGGCCTCGCCGCCGCGGGGCGTGCCGCCGAACAGGCGCAGACCGGCTTCCGGTATGCGTTCCCTGACCAGGGCGAAGGCGCGTATCAGGGTCTCCAGGTCCTTGATCGGGTCGACCCGGCCGGCCCAGCTGAGCGTGGGTGCGCCGGGCTCGGGCCCGGCCGGCGGGAAGGCGGCCGGGTCCACGCCGTTGTAGACGGTGCGTATCGACTCCGGTGCGGCGCCGCCCTGTTCCTCCCACAGCCGGTTGTAGCGGTTGCCCGGGGTGATCAGGGCGGCGCGCCGGTAGCTCTCCTCCGCGAGCAGCCGGAAGAAGCCGAGGACGACGGCCTTCACCGGCCAGCGGTAGGGCGCGGTGCGGTAGCCGAGATAGCGTTCGCGCAGGTAGACGCCGTGTTCGGTGAGCAGCAGCGGAACGTCGTAGCGCTCCAGGCCGGCCAGCCCCGGCAGGACCGCGACGCCGCCGCTGACGGCGTGCGCGACTCCGTCCCGGGGTGGTGGTGCGGCCAGGGGGCGCAGGGCGTGTTCGAGCAGGGCGGTGGCGGTGACCGCGTCGTGCAGGGTGGGCCGGGCCTCGCGGACGGCGAGTCCGGGACGGTTCCACACCGCGGCGAGGAGGGCGATCGCACCGTCGCCGCGCAGGAAGGGGCTCAGGGTGCCGTCCGCCCCGGCCCGCGCCATCGTGTACAGGGCGGGGGCGAAGGCGTCCTCGGCCCGCGGGTCGAGCAGCGCGGTCAGGAACCGCTCGTAGGCGTTGGCCAGTTGGTTGCGCGCACGGCCCCGGGGCGGGCGGCCCTCGGGCGGGGCGCCCCACATGGGGACGGACCGCACGCTGCGGACATGGGCGGGCAGGTCCCAGACGACGGGTTCGCGTCCGGTGCCGGTGACGGCGATGACGTCGAAGTCGAGGTCGGGCATGCCCTGGACGAGTTGGTCGCACCAGACACTGACGCCGCCGTGGCTGTGCGGGTAGGTGCCTTCGGTGAGCAGGGTGACGCGCGTCGTGCCGGAGCGGCGCGCGCCGTGGTGAACGTGCATCGATGTGCTCCACGGCCGAGAAGTGGGGTGGTCGTGCGGGTCCCGGCCGCCGGGTCGGCGGCCGGGACCTCGATTCGGTGCGCCGCTCAGCTGTCCGGGGTGTACGGGACCTGCCGGGTCACGCCCGCGGGCACCTTGGTGTGCGGCGCGGGGTGCGTGGCCGGTGCCTTGGCGGCCTTGGCCGCTGCCGGTGCCTTGGCGGAGGACGGCAGGGTGTAGGTGAGCGCACTGCCGGAGGAGGCCGTCCAGCCGGACACCTCGCCCGCGTACGCGCTGCCGAAGGCGCTGCCGCCGAGCGTGGTGCCGCCGGGCAGGGTCGCGGTGGCGGCGACGCCGCTCGGGGCCTGCACGGTCACGGTGTCGCCGATGCGGTACGCGGTGACCTGGCCGGCGTTCAGCGCGCTCTTCCAGGCGGCGCGGCGCTGCAGTTCGGTGCCGATGTCCTTCATCCGCAGGTTCACCAGCGGGGTGTTGTCCGCGAACAGCGCCTTGTAGCCGTCGAGTACGCCGTTCAGGACGGGGTAGGCGATGCGCTCCTCGGCGAGGTTGGACTGGTGGATGAAGTGCGGCTTGGGGTCGTTGGACAGGACGTGGCCGAGGTCGATGCGGGTCTCCAGCGGCACGATGTAGTCGCTGTAGCCGGTGCTGGTGCTCAGCGGCGCGGGCAGGCAGGTGGTGGTGGCGGGGTTGTCCTCGCAGATGCCGCTGCCGCCCTGGGCACGGCTGGTGTAGAGCCAGTTGTACTCGTCGACCTGCTCGGCCGCGTGCCCGGCGTTGTAGAAGACGTTCATCGGGTAGCGGGCCACGGTGGTGGCGTTGCCGACCGTGCGCTGGGCGGGATCACGCGAGTTGTCGGAGGCGATCCAGTCGATGCCCTCGTCGGCGAGCGCGGGGGCGAGGTTGGGGTTGTCGTCGGGCTGCTGCGGCAGGATCCGCAGGCCCGAGTGTTCGCCGGTGACCAGCTCGTCGGTCTGCAGGGGCAGTCCGTTGACCTGTCCCCAGACGCGGTTGTTGGCGATCTCGTCGTCGATGGTGGTCCGGCTGACCCACTTGGTGCTGCCGCCGGGGTTGGTCTGGCATGTCCAGGGAACCACGGTGGTGTTCTGTTCGCAGCCGAGGAAGGCGTGCGTGTAGGTGTGGTTGACCCAGCGGAACTGGTCGCGGTCGGCGATCAGCTTGTCGGCGAGCGGGTCGGCGCCGTTGTTGTCCTCGCGCTCGTCGACACTGCCGGAGCCGTTGTAGACCAGGTCGAAGGTGAAGTGGTGGCTGTTCTGCCAGGACGTGGCGTAGTCGACGTCGGCCGGGGTCATGCGGATCGGGTGGGGTGTGCCGGCCCCGTTGGTGCAGTCCACGTCGCCGGGGGTGCAGTTGAGCTGGGTGTCCCAGCGGTCGTCGGCGGCGAACACGTCGTCCACGTGCACGGCGAAGTAGTTGCGGGACGCGCCGAGGTGCACGCCGCCGGTCATCCACTCCACGATGCCCCGGGCCAGCAGCCGGAACTGCTGCTGGTACTGGTTGTAGACGAAGGTGACGACCAGTTCGCGCCGCCCGTCGTGCCGGTACTCGCCGACCAGTGAGCCCTGCCTGGAGGTGCCGGGGATGGATGCCTGGACGTACGGAGTGAAGTCGGCGCCGGGCGCGGGAGCCGCCAGGTAGGCGTAACTCTCGCCGACGGAGGGAGAGTTGTCCTCGAAGGGCACCGGGCCGTCGAGGTAGCCGAAGGGCCCGGCCTGACCGGCGGCGGTCACCTGGGCCTGGACACCGTCGATGCTGCCCGAGTAGCCGCCGGCGGTCGGGTACTGCAGTCCGGCCTGGGGGCGGGCGTAGGTGTAGGCGTCGACCTGGGGGATGGCGTACGTCTGCTCGTAGGAGGCGAGTGCGGCCATCTCGGCGGAGCCGGCGGCGAACGGGTTGTCGTTGGGCAGAACGACGGCCTGGTACTTGGCGCGGGGCCGGCCGCCGACGGTGTCGGCGAGGAAGGCCGCGTCGATGGTGGGCCGGTCGGAGCGTGTGAGGTCGACCTCGGTGTACGGCGTTCCGGCCGCGTCGAGTTCGGACGCTATGGCGTCGGTGGCCGGGCCGCCGTCGCTGACCACCAGGACTCTGAGGTCGATGCGTGGCGCCGTGGTGTCGGCCTGGGCCGGGCCGGCCGGCAGGCCGAGCGCGGCGATGAGTGCACCGACCGTCAGTGCGGTGGTGCGTATGGTCCGCTTCATGCGGTGAAGTCCCCTCCCCGGGCAGGGGTGAGTACGGCTCGCATGGAGCGGACGCACCCCCTGGCGCGACGCCGGCGTCCCCCTCAGAAGCCGGTCGTCAACGCATCCGTCGCGTCACATGGTGATGGCTGTGTGTAGCTTTTGTGGTCGAGTTACGAAACCTGACGGAAAAGTGCAGGCGGCCAACAGGGCTGCGGGGCAACCCGTTCGGCCCGTTTCCCGTCGTTGCCGCGTGGGGGTCGGCGGCGGTCCGTCGGCTCCGGTGTGCTGGTCCGGGCCGCAGACGGCGCACCGGCGGGCCGGGTGGGCCCGCCGGGCGAGGTGCCAGTGGTCCAGACCGGGCCGGGACCTGTACCGGGGGTCCGGTTCAGGTCACTCGCGCCAAGGGTCCGGTTGGTCCGTCAGGCGCAGAGAACGCGCGTCTCGGGCGTGTAGACGGGGCCGCCGTTGGCGTTCGAGCTGTCGCTGAACTCGGTGTAGTAGTACGAGTAGAAGCCGATGTTGCCGTTGCAGCCGGAGTCGGCAGCGACCTGGAGGGTCAGCGTGACGGTGCGGCTCTGGCCGGGCGGGATGGTGGCGCCGTAGTTGCCGCCGAGGTTGGCCGGGCCGGTGCCGGAACAGGCGGTGCCGCCGGCGGCCGTGGCCAGGCTGCAGCCGGTGAAGCTGTACTTCAGGTCGGGGCGCTGGGTGGTGAGCCAGGTCGGGTCGATGGTCTGGTACACGAACCAGATGTCGTAGGTCTTGTTGTTGGTGATGGTCATCGACAGGTGCACCGTGCCGCCGGGCGTGGTGGTGGCGCTGTCGGTGCTGAAGGTCAGCGCGGCCGGCGCGGGGTCGGCGCTGGCGACCGGGGCCAGACCGAAGACGGCGAGGAGGAGGGCGAGGACGGCGGTGAGACCGAGGCGTCTCATCAGAGGTGATCGCATGGCCCGGGAGGCTAGGCAGGTGGCGCGCACGGCGTCTGCCCCGCGGAACAGGCCCCGCGCGCGGATCGGCCGAAAGTGTTCGTTCCGTGAAGGTGATGCGACGAACCTGTGACGACACGTTGCGGACCGTATACGCGCACGGTGCGGGCGGGTGCCCGGAGGAGTCCGCGAGGGGCGGCGGGACGAAGGTGCGACCGGGCGGTATTGGCGGGTACGAGTCCACCGCGGGCCTGCGGAACGCGTTCCACCGGTTGTGTGTTGCGGGGCTTCTCGGCCAAACACCCCTTTCCGGCCGGGTGATGGCCCTGCCCGGCTCACCGTGCGGTCACGGCTCCCGCCGAGCGGGCGTGTGTCCGCTCGAAGGCCGCGAACGCCGCCTCCTGCCGCCGTTCGAGCCGCGCCTTCGCGCTGCCGTCGAGCAGACGCCGGCAGGCCGCCGATGCCACGGGGAGGCCGGGCCGCTCACCGCGGCAGGCCCGCACCGGACGGTAGCCCTGTGCGGTCGGATTGCCCTGCCACAGGCTCGCGCCGGGCAGGAAGGCGTACTCCAGGGACGCGCGTGCCAGGTCCTTCAGCTCGGGGTAGCCCAGGCCGTAGGTGCCGGCGGCGTACTGGTACTCGTGGCTGATGTCGATCCGCGACACGCCGGGGTCGTCGGTGGCGAGGACGACCGGGACGCCGTACCGGAGGTAGGTGGTGAAGGGGTGGTCGGCGCCCTTGACGCCGAGGATCTGGGCGTTGCTGGTGAAGGGCACCTCGACGGCCACCTGACGGGCCGCCATGGTCCGCGCGGTCCGCTGCCAGCCGTCCTCGTGGACGAGGTCGACGCCGTGCCCGACCCGTTCGGTACGGGCGACGTCCACCGCCTCCCCGATGTGGAACCTGAGGTCCTGCGGCTTGACCAGACCGGGCCACAACTCACCGGCGTGCAGGGAGACATGGGCCCTCGGGTACCGGGTGCGCAGATATCCGACCATGCGCATCTGCAGGCTGTAGTCGCGCAGCGGGACGGCCCAGTCCTCCGGCTGGGCGAGGTTGACGGCGACGAAGCGGTGGTCGGCCTCGGCCAGCCGCATGCCGAGGGCCAGCTGGGTGAAGACGAGCTCCGGAGAACTCGCCCTGGACGCCTGGGAGATCCAGCGGACCGTGAGCCCGCAGCCGGGATGGGCCCGCACGGTGCCGCAGTGCTCGGCCGCGCGGAACTCGGCGTCGCCGGCGTCGGCCTCCTCGCGGGCCTCGGCCACCACCTTGTCCAGCTTGCCGCCCGCGACCAGCCTGCGGTGCAGCGCGGCGAGGTCCTCGTCCCAGCCGACCTGTGCGGCCAGCCGCTCGGCACCGTCCGAGGCGGTGAGGACCATGGTCTCCAGATAGAACTGGTTCTGCCGTACGAGGCCGTCGGCGACCTGGGCGAGCTGCTTGCCGCGGTGGCGCCGGACGACCTCGCCGAACTTGTCGAACGTGCCGAAGAAGTGGTCGTGACCGCTCCGGCCGGGGGGAAAGTCCTGCATGGACCAGGCGCGCACCAGCGCGTCCCGGAAGGTGCGATCGGTGCGGGCGCCGGCGGCCGGGCGGGTGCCCGGGCCGCAGGGCGGTACGACGGCGGTCAGCGTCGCCGTGTCGATGCACAGCCCGTCCTCGGCGGCCAGCTCGATGAGGTACTCCGTGGACACCGCGCCGGGGAGGTGGTTGTGCAGGTCCCCGCCCTTCGGGAGGCGCCGGAAGAAGTCGCGCAGTGCCCCGGGCCGGTTGCTGACGGACCGGAGGTAGGCGTCCGTGCGCGCCTCGGCGACCGTGACCGGCCTGGGCTGCGGCACGCCGGCCCGGGCTTCCCGCGGCACCGGCTGCGCGGCGGCGGGCATGGCGGACAGCAGGGACAGGAGACCGAGGGCGCCGAGCACCGCCGGAACGACCCTGCGTCGTACGGCACTTCGACCCACCGCACTTCGACGCACGGCACTTCGACGCACGGCACTAACGTCCACGGCACTACGACATGCGGCACTTCGACGCAGCAGCTTCACCAGGGCATGATCACGGAAGAACCGCGGCCGGACCGGTCCGCCCGGCTGGCGTTCACCGGAGAGCACCCGACCGGGTGCACGGCGGGCGCGTCAGGGTGGTGTCAGCAGGTCCTGCCACTGTTGTTCCTGTGAACGGCACGGGACACCGGAAGCCGGACACGGGGAGAGGTGCCCGGAGTGGTTGATCGGGGACCAGCGAGCACGGCTCACGGTCGGGCCCCACGGGGCCCACGCAGGTTCGAATCCTGCCCTCTCCGCTCGTGGCACGGGTGCGCGCAGGCGTGCCGCCGCCGGACCGCGCACCCCGGATCCCCCTGCCCCGACGGGCGCACATGTTCGGTCCCGCTTCTGGCCTCCGAGACCTACCGGGCGGTATACAGGCCGGATCGAACGCGCGAACCCCTCCTCGGTGAGGGCTCCGTGCGATGTCCCGGCCTCAGGGGGAGGATGTCATGGCGAACGACACCCGTACGGCGGACGGCGCGAGAGGCAGGCGGCGGGCCGCCGTACTCGGGGCGGCCCTCGGGGGCTGCGCCCTCGTCGCCGCCTCCACGACGCCCGCCGCCGCGCACCCCGCCGGACACGGCCGCGGCCTCAGCTACGCCGCCCTCGGCGACTCGTACACCTCGGGCCCCCTCATCCCCCGTCAGGTGGACGCCAACTGCGCCCGCTCCGACAGCAATTACCCCTCGCTCGTCGCGGCGCGGCGGCAGGTGTCCGCGTTCAAGGACGTGAGCTGTGGCGGAGCCACGACGAAGGAGATGTGGCAGCCACAGGGCACCAACGCCCCCCAGCTCGACGCGCTGGGGCGGGACACCGGCCTGGTCACGGTCCAGATCGGCGGCAACGACGTCGGCTTCGGCCCGATCATCAACACGTGCGCCCGCCTCGGTGCGCAGGACCCGACGGGCAACCCCTGCGAGCGTTCCTACAAGGCCCGGGGGTACGACCAACTGGCGCTCACCGTCCTGGAGACCGCACCGAAGATCGACCGGGTGCTGCGTGCGGTGCACGCCCGTGCTCCGCACGCGCGTGTGCTCCTCGTCGGCTACCCGGACCTGCTGCCGGAGGACGGCACCGGCTGCTTCCCGTCGGTTCCGTTCGCGAAGAAGGACTTCCCCTACCTGCGCGACACCGAGAAGCGGCTGAACCTGATGCTGCGCCTGGTGGCCTCATGGAACCGGGTCGAGTACGTCGACACCTACGGCCCCACGGTCGGCCACGACATGTGCAAGGCGCCCGCGGACCGCTGGATCGAACCGCTGCAGCCGGCCGCGCCCGCGGCGCCCGCCCACCCCAATGCCACCGGCGAGGCCGTCATGGCGCAGGCCGTGCTGGACCGGCTGGGGCGGGGCCGCGGCTGAGCAGACGCGGCGACGGCCCGCACGCACGCGTCGCGCGGGCCGTCGTACGGTGGGGCGCTCTCAGCCGCCGAGCGCGGCCAGGACCACGCCCTTGGCCTCCTCCTGCACCCGGGCCAGGTGGTCGGGACCCTGGAACGACTCGGCGTAGATCTTGTAGACGTCCTCGGTGCCCGAAGGGCGGGCCGCGAACCAGGCGTTGGCGGTGGTGACCTTGATCCCGCCGATGGCGGCGCCGTTGCCGGGAGCCTCGGTGAGGACACCGGTGACCGGCTCCCCCGCCAGGGTGTCGGCGGTGACCTGGGCCGGGGACAGCTTCGCGAGCAGCGCCTTCTGTTCGCGGGTGGCGGGTGCGTCGATGCGCGCGTAGGCGGGTTCGCCGAAGCGGGCGGTGAGGCCGGCGTAGTGCTCCGACGGCGTCCTGTCCGTGACCGCCGTGATCTCGGAGGCGAGGAGCGCGAGGAGGATGCCGTCCTTGTCCGTGGTCCACACCGAGCCGTCCCGGCGCAGGAAGGACGCGCCGGCCGACTCCTCGCCGCCGAACCCGATGGTGCCTGCGGCGAGTCCGTCCACGAACCACTTGAACCCGACCGGCACCTCGACCAGGTGACGGCCCAGGTCGGCAGCGACGCGGTCGATCATCGTGGAGGAGACGAGCGTCTTGCCGATGCCCGCGTCGGCGGGCCACTGCCCGCGGTGCCGGTAGAGGTAGGAGATGGCGACGGCCAGGTAGTGGTTGGGGTTCATCAGGCCCGCGTCCGGGGTGACGATGCCGTGCCGGTCGGCGTCGGCGTCGTTGCCGGTGGCGATGCGGAAGCGGTCGCGCTGCTCGATGAGCGAGGCCATCGCGTACGGCGACGAGCAGTCCATGCGGATCTGGCCGTCCCAGTCCAGGGTCATGAACCGCCAGGTGGGGTCGGTGTGCGGATTGACGACCGTCAGGTCGATGCCGTGCTCCTCGGCGATCCGGCCCCAGTAGGCGACCGACGCGCCGCCGAGCGGATCGGCGCCGATGCGCACGCCGGCCGCGCGGATCGCGTCGAGGTCCAGGACGTTCGGCAGGTCGCCGGCGTAGGCGCCCAGGAAGTCGTACCGCTGGGTGGTGTCCGCGGCGAGCGCCCGGGCGTACGTCAGCCGCCGTACGTCCTTCAGGCCGCCCGCGATGATCTGGTTGGCCCGGTCCTGGATCCAGGAGGTCGCCTCGGAGGCCGCCGGACCGCCGCTGGGCGGGTTGTACTTGAAGCCTCCGTCGGCGGGCGGGTTGTGCGACGGGGTGACGACCACGCCGTCGGCGAGGCCGGAGGTGCGGCCCCGGTTGTGGGTGAGGATGGCGTGCGAGACGGCAGGGGTCGGTGTGTAGCCGTCCGCGCTGTCGACGAGCACCGTCACACCGCCCGCAGCGAACACCTCCAGGGCGGTGACCTTCGCGGGCTCGGACAGCGCGTGCGTGTCGGCACCGAGGAACAGCGGACCGTCCACGCCCTGCGCGGCGCGGTACTCGCAGATGGCCTGGCTGGTGGCGGCGATGTGGTCCTCGTTGAACGCGGTCGCCAGGGACGAACCCCGGTGCCCCGACGTGCCGAACGCCACCCGCTGCCCCGGGTCGGCCGGGTCGGGGTGCAGTGCGTAGTACGCCGTGACCAGCCGGGCCACGTCGACAAGGTCCTCGGGACCGGCCGGGCGGCCTGCTCGCTCGTGCGGCATGAGTCCGTTCCTCCGCATCGGTGTGATCGATCGCTCGGGGCCCATCCTTCCCTGTCGTGGGGCAACCGTGCGAGTACGCCACCGGCGCGTGGGGCGGACCTGGACCCGGCTGCCCTAAGATCCGTTTCTCCGACGAACTCCACCGCGCCACGCCCCCGCGTGCCGCCTGCGAAAGGCCGGTTGCCACCCGTGTCCAGACCCACCGTCAAAGCCCCGTGGATAGTCGCCCGTTTCGCCCAGGCCGCGGTGGCCGCGGCAGCCCTGGCGGACGTCCACCGGGCGGTGACCCTGCGCGCGCACGCCCTTGATCCGCAGGACACGCCCCTGAGTGCGTCGGGGCGGGCGTCCGCGGTCTTCGTGAACCTGATGGTGGTCGCGGCCGTGCTGTTCCTGGTCTGGTTCTCCCGCTGCCGGCGCAACGCCCGGCTCCTGTCCCCCACACCCCTCCCCGGCTCCGCCGCCTGGGCCGTGCTCGCCTGGCTGATCCCGGTGTTCAACCTCTGGGTTCCGCGAGGCCTGCTCCTCGACGTGCATCACGCCGGCGGCCCCGGTGCGGCCGGCAGGCGCGACCGGGTGCTGGTGAACACCTGGTGGGCGGTGTGGGCCGGACACGCGGTGGTCCTCGCCGTGGGCTTCCAGCTGGTCCAGGGGACCTCTCTCGCCCTTCTCCTCGTGGTCGAGGCCCTGGAGCTGGCCGCGGCTGCCCTGGCGATCGCCGTGATCCAGCGTGTCACGGCACAGCAGGCCACGGCGCTCGGCGGGACGCTCCCCACCGCCGACGCCGTGGACCTGCCGCGTCCGGTCTAGGCCGTCACCCGATGTGGTAACTGTCCCCGTACACCTTCCAGTCCAGGGGGGTGTTCAGGTCGAGGTTGCCCTTGCGCAGGAAGACCCGCTGTTCGGTGTCGACCCTGCTGGTGTCGCTGTGGGCCTCCTCCTGCTTCATGGCCCACACCCGGGCGTCCAGGAAGGCGTTGAGGTACGTCGTCTCGTTGCCGCCCTGGGCCGGCGGCTTGGCGCTGCGCAGCGCCCGCTTGCGGATGTTGGAGAAGCTGGTGGGGTCGTCGCCGTCGCCGTGCATGACGATGGCGTCGTAGTAGGTGAACTGCCCCAGCGCGCGCAGTCCGTCCGTCTTGCCCTGGGCGACGGCGGGGTTGAAGTAGACACGGTCGCGTTCGTCGTTCTGGGCCTGCTGGAAGGCGGCGTCCTGGGCGGCCTTGCGCCAGTCCTTGGGGTAGTTGGGGTCGAGGCCGCTGTGCGAGTCGCTGCCGTTCACGCGGCGCAGGGCCGGCAGGTACTTGGCCAGGACGTTGCCGGGCTTGCGGTCGGTGTAGAGCTGGACGAGGTCGAGCATGTCGCCGGTGCCGGAACAGAAGCCGATGATGCCGGCGGTGTAGCCGCGGCCGTCGCCGATGTCCTCGATGTACTTGTACTGGGCCTTCCAGTCGAGCGAGGAGTTCTCCGCGCTCGAGACCAGCTGCATGGCGATCTCCTTCTTCGCCGGGTCGTCCAGGCCCGGCGCTGCGGCGCGTGCCGCCGGTGCCGCCGCGACGCGCTGGGCGCCGAGCAGGGCACCGGAGGCGACGGCGCCGAGCACGGCGACGACGGTCCGGCGGGAGGGGCGGGCGGAGGCGGCTGACTCGCGGTCTGTGTGCTCCACAGGGACTCCAAGGAGGGGTGGGGGACGGGGAGTTGGTCCGTACCGGCACTGGTAGGAAAGTTTCCTATCAAATGCAGCGGTCACCGGTAACCCGTACCGCGAGAAGTTCGTAGGATCGAACAGCCCCCCGGCCGACCCCCCTCACCCGTCACCCGTGAGGCGTCGTGGCCCGCTCCCGTGCGTGGGCGTACAGCTCCCGCGAGGTCGTGATCAGCTCACGCCGTTCCTCGGGTGAACCGACCATCGGCCGGGAGCCGTTGAGCGGCACCTGAGCACTCTCCGGCAGGAATCGCACGGTCACCAGCCCGATGGCGCCGGCCAGCATCAGGTAGTAGGCCGGCATCAGATCGTCACCGGTGGCGTTGACCAGTGCGGCGGTGACCAGCGGGGTGGTGCCGCCGAACGCGGCCACGGCGACGTTGAAGCCGATACCCATGGCCGCGTACCGGACGGCCGTCGGGAAGAGCGCGGGCAGCGTGGCGGCGCTCGGCGCGGCGAAGCAGGCCAGCAGGGTGGACAGCAGCAGCACACCGAGGATCGGCGGCCAGGTCCCCGCCGTCTTGATCAGCTGCAACGCGGGGACGGCCAGCACGATCATCGCGGCCGCCGCGACCCCGTAGACGGGCCGCCGGCCGACGCGGTCACTGAGCCTGCCGAGGAAGGTGATCAGCAGGACGATCCACACCATGCCGATCAGCACCAGGACGTCGGCGGACCCGCTGGAGCGGTGCAGCGTCTCGGTCTGATAGGTCGGCAGATAGCCGGTGACCATGTAGTTGGTGACGTTGTAGAGCAGCACCAGGCCCATGCAGACGAGCAGCCCCCGCCAGTGGTTCCTGAGGATGTCCCTGAACTCGCCACCCGCCGAGTGCTGCGCCAGGCTCTCCTCGTGGTCGTCCAGTTGCTGCTGGAAAGCCGGGGACTCCTCCAGCTTGAGCCGCATGTAGAGGCCGATCACCCCGAGCGGCCCGGCGATCAGGAACGGGATCCGCCAGCCCCAGGAGAGCATCTGACCGTCCGTCAGCAGCAGGTTCAGCGCCGTGACCAGGGCCGAGCCGAGGGCATAGCCGACGAAGGTGCCGAAGTCGAGCCAGCTGGAGAGGAAGCCGCGCCGGCGGTCCGGCGCGTACTCGGCCACGAAGGTGGTGGCGCCGCCGTACTCCCCGCCGGTGGAGAAGCCCTGGACCATGCGGGCCAGCAGGAGCAGCACGGGCGCGGCGATGCCGATCGTGCCGTAGCCGGGGATGACACCGATGGCGAAGGTGCCCACCGCCATCATGATCATGGTGGTGGCGAGCACCTTCTGCCGGCCGATCCGGTCACCGAGCGGCCCGAAGACCAGCCCGCCGAGCGGTCGTACCACGAAGGCCGCGGCGAAGGTGGCGAAGGAGGAGATCACCTGGGCGGCAGGTGAGGCACCAGGGAAGAACACCTTGCCGATCGTGGCGGCGAGGTAGCTGTAGACCCCGAAGTCGAACCACTCCATGCAGTTGCCGAGCGCGGAGGCGCCGACGGCTCGTCTGAGCAGCGGACGCTCGACGACCTGGACGTCGTCCCTGCCGAAGGCCCGCCGGTTGCGCCGGAGTCTGCGGGTCAGCTCCTCGCGGACCTGGCGCGGCAGGCCCGCGACGGCTTCCGCGGTCTGCGCCCTCGGCCCGGGCCTTTCCTGTCCGCCGGGCATGGACCCGCTCACGGGCTCCTCCCTCCTGCTCCGCCCCCTCGGGCTCGTAGCGTCCGCCCCTCCGTGTGCCCGGCCCTCCACCCGTCACACCCGCAACGCGCACACGGGCCGCGCCGGCCTCCCGGGATGCCCGCCACCACCCGATTCAGAAACCGAACCGCTCAATGCCATGACACGGATCGGTTGGACTTACGAATCATGAAGGCGCAGGGTGGTCGAACCCCGTCGCACACAAGGGGCACCCCTACGGCACCACCCGGAGACGACCCGATGAACCACGTCGCGGACCCCGATCGCTACCACGGCACCATGCGCTACCGGCGCACCGGCCGCTCGGGACTGGACCTCCCGCTCCTGTCCCTGGGCTACTGGCACAACTTCGGCGACGACCGCCCCTTCGAGACCCAGCGCGAGATCGCGCTGCGCGCCTTCGACCTCGGGATCACCCACCACGACCTGGCCAACAACTACGGCCCGCCGTACGGTGCGGCCGAGATCAACTTCGGCCGGCTGATGAAGCAGGACCTCGCGCCCTACCGGGACGAGCTGGTGATCTCCACCAAGGCCGGCTGGGACATGTGGCCCGGCCCCTACGGACAGGGCGGCGGCTCCCGCAAGTACGTGCTCGCCTCACTGGACCAGTCGCTCACCCGCATGGGCCTGGACTACGTGGACATCTTCTACTCCCACCGGCTGGATGCGAGCACCCCGCTGGAGGAGACCATGGGTGCGCTCGACACCGCCGTACGCCAGGGCAAGGCCCTGTACGTGGGCATCTCCTCCTACGACGCCGAGCGCACCCGGCAGGCGGCCGCCATCCTGCGTGATCTCGGCACCCCGCTGCTCATCCACCAGCCCTCGTACAGCATGCTCAACCGCTGGATCGAGACCGACGGCCTGCTGGACGCGGCCCGGGAGGAGGGCTTCGGTGTCATCGGGTTCACCGCGCTCGCCCAGGGCCTGCTGACCGGCCGCTACCTCGAAGGCGTACCCGCGGACTCGCGGGCCGCGCAGGGCACGTCGCTCGACGCCGCATGGCTCACCGAGGACATGCGCCACCGGCTGCGCTCCCTGAACGACATCGCCGCCCGGCGCGGGCAGACCCTGGCCCAGCTGGCCCTGGCCTGGGCCCTGCGCGACGAGCGGGTCACCTCGCTGGTCATCGGCGCCTCCCGCACGGAGCAGCTGGAGCAGAACGTGGCCGCGCTGGAGAACCTCGACTTCAGCGACGAGGAGCTGGCCGAGATCGACAAGTACGCCACGGACGGCGGTGTCGACCTGTGGCGGGACGCCCGTATGGGCAATCTGGGCTAAATGGTGGCACTCAGTGACACCTGTCACTGACATAAGGGAAAAGTAGGACATAATGGACGTCATTCGGATCGCGACCCCTCCATCCCAAGGAGCCGCTCCCCGCATGGCCCACGGAGCCCACCCCCACCCCCTGCTGCCTCCCCACCCCGACGTGGACCTCGCCCGCACCTGCGAGCACTGTCTCGGCTGGGGCACCGTCGTCACCCGCGACGGGGATCACGAACTGTGCCGCACCTGCCAGCCCGACCCTGGCGACGGCGAGAGCGGCCTCGGCTTCACTTCTTGACCGCCCCCCTGCCCAGCCGGAACCCTCCGCACGGCCGTTGGCCGTTCGCCGTCAGGCGAGGCTCCCGGCCCTGGTTCCACCAAGAAACAGTCTGGTCGGGCAGGGGGGGCATCCCCGCGGCGGCCGCACGGCCTCCGTCACCGACAGGCCGACAGGCCGACAGCGGTATGCCATCTGCTGCCCGCACGGGTGTTACCTCGGAGTAATCCCCGGTGGTTTGATGTGCGGCGCCACTCACGCCCTTCATCCACAGGGAGATCCAGTGACGCTCTTCGCACCGCGCCGTGCCCTCGGAGCGGCCGTGCTCGCCCTCGCCCTGCCCGCGGCGGCGCTCGCTTCCTCGGCACCGGCGGCGGCAGCCGGGCCGGCACCGGCACCGGCACTGAAGGTTCTGACGTACAACACCTTCCTCATGAGCAAGAACCTCTACCCGAACTGGGGCCAGGACCACCGGGCCGCGGAGATCCCGAAGACGTCCTTCTTCCGCGGCAACGACGTGGTCGTCCTGGAGGAGGCGTTCGACAACTCCTCCTCCGACGCGCTGAAGAGCGCCGCCGCTGCCGAATACCCGTACCAGACACCGGTGGTGGGCCGCAGCCGCAGCGGCTGGGACGCGACCGGCGGGGCGTACTCGGCCACCACGCCCGAGGACGGCGGGGTCACCGTGCTGAGCAAGTGGCCGATCCTGCACCGGGAGCAGTACGTGTACAAGGACGCGTGCGGCTCCGACTGGTGGTCCGACAAGGGCTTCGCGTACGTCGTCCTGAACGTGAACGGCACCAGGGTGCACGTGGTCGGCACCCACACGCAGTCCACGGACTCCGGGTGCGGGACGGGTGAGGCGGCGGCGATGCGCAGCCGGCAGTTCAAGGCCATCGACGCGTTCCTGGACGCCAAGAACATCCCCGCCGACGAGGAGGTGCTGCTCGCCGGCGACCTCAACGTCGACTCACGCAGCGGCGAGTACGCGTCCATGCTGGCCGACGCCGACCTCGTCGCCGCCGACGCACGCACCGGGCACCCGTACTCCTTCGACACCCAGGAGAACTCCATCGCCCACGACCGTTACCCGGACGATCCGCGCGAGGACCTCGACTACGTGCTCCCCCGCGCCGGTCACGCCCGGCCCGCGGACTGGCGCAACGAGGTCGTCCAGGAACGGTCGGAGCCCTGGACGGTGACCAGCTGGGGGACGTCCTACACGTACACGAACCTCTCGGACCACTACCCCTTGCGGGCGTACGCCGGGTAGGAGCCCTTCGGGATGTCGTCGCCGGCGGGCTCATGGCTTCCTCGCAGGGCGGAGGCGAGGGCCGAGACCAGGGCCATGCCGGCGGCGACGCAGAAGACGATGGTCAGACCGTGGTGGAAGGGGCCGGAGACCAGTCGCGGGAAGAACGTGTGACCGGTCAGGGTGGCGTGCTGGGCCGCCGTCAGATGGGTTGGTCCGCCGCCGGCACCCAGCAGGTGACCGATGGGGTTGTTGCCCAGGAAGGTCGCGAACAGGGTGCTCACCGGGGGCAGCGAGGCCACCTCGTGGGCGGTGCCGGCGGGAACGCCGTGTGCCTGGAGTCCGCCGCTGAGCGTCGCCGGCAGGGAGGAGGCCAGTCCGGAGACCATCAGCGAGAAGAAGACGCCGATGGACAGGGCCGTGCCCGAGTTCTGGAAGGTGGAGCGCATCCCGGAGGCCACGCCCCGGTAGCGGGCCGGGACGCTGCCCATGAGGGACGAGGTGTTGGGCGCGGAGAACATCCCCTGACCCAGGCCGTTGAGGAGCAGCAGCGCGGCGAACAGGCCGTAGTCGAAGTCGACCGGCAGCGCCAGCAGGCCGAGGAAGGATGCGGCGACCACCAGCAGGCCGGCGGTGGAGAACAGCCGGGCCCCGAAGCGGTCCGAGAGGTAGCCGGAGACCGGACCGGCTATCAGGAAGCCGACGGTGAGCGGCAGCATGAAGATGCCGGCCCACAGCGGGGTGTCCTCGAAGTCGTAGCCGTGCAGCGGCAGCCAGATGCCCTGCAGCCAGATGATGAGCATGAACTGCAGCCCGCCGCGCGCGATCGCGGTCAGCAGGGCCGCCACATTGCCCGCGGCGAACGCGCGCGAGCGGAACAGGGACAGCCGGAACATCGGCTCGGCGACCCGCGACTCGACCAGGCAGAACACCAGCAGCAGGAGGACTCCGCCGATCAGGCCCGTGAGCACCCAGGGGTTGGTCCATCCGGTGGGGTGGCCGCCGTAGGGCTGGATGCCGTAGGTGATGCCGGCGAGCAGGATCCCGGCGCCGGTGGCGAAGGTGATGTTGCCGAGCCAGTCGATGCGGCCGCGCACACCCACGGCGGTCTCGCGCAGGCTGAGGTACGACCAGATCGTCCCGGTGATGCTGACCGGGACACTCACCCAGAACACCGCCCGCCAGTCGACCGCGGCCAGCAGACCACCGGCGAGCAGGCCGAGGAACTGTCCGGCGAGCGCGGTGATCTGGTTGATGCCGAGGGCCATGCCGCGCTGCCGGGCCGGGAAGGCGTCGGTGAGGATGGCGGCCGAGTTGGCGGTGAGCATCGAGCCGCCGAAGGCCTGCACGATGCGCCACAGGATCAGCCAGAGCGCGCCCGCACCGGCCCGGAACGGGTCGAGGGACAGGGCGACGGAAGCGAAGGCGAAGACGAGGAAGCCGATGTTGTAGATCCGGACCCGGCCGAACATGTCGCCGAGCCGGCCGAGGACGACGACCAGCACGGCCGACACCAGCAGATAGCCGAGGATCATCCACAGCAGATAGCCGATGTTGCCCGCGGCGAGCGGATCGAGGCCGATCCCGCGGAAGATCGCCGGCAGGGAGATGATCACGATGGAGGCGTCCATCGTGGCGATCAGCACGCCGAGCGTGGTGTTGGAGAGGGCCACCCACTTGTAACCCGGTCCCGGGGGCGTGTCCCGGTGGCGGGCGGAACGGGCGAGCAGGCGGCCGCGCAAACCCTGGCCGAGGTGCCGCCCGTCCTGCGGGCCGGGCGCGCGCCCGGTCACAGCCGTTCCGCCAATCGGTCGAGCAGGGGCAGCGCGGCATCCAGTGCCGCGCGCTCCTGCGGGGTGAACCGGTCCAGGGCCTGGGCGAGTCGGTCGACGGACTCGGAGCGGCGCTCCTCCAGCATGGTCCGGCCCGCGTCGGTGATCGACATGATGGCCCGGCGTCCGTCGGCCGCGTCGGGGGCGCGGCTGACCAGCCCGCGCTGTTCGAGTCCGGCGAGCGTGGTGCCCATCGCCTGGGGCCTGACCCGCTCCAGTTCGGCGAGGGCGCCGGGCGAGTCGGGTCCGCCGCCGGCCAGCCGGGACAGCACGGACACACCGGAGAGGGACACGTCCCCCACGGCGTGCGCCTGGCGCAGCCGGCGCACGATCCGGCCCATGGCCAGCCGCAGCGCGACGGCGAGCGCCGCCGTCTCCTCCGGCCGGCCGGATGGACGGCCGGCGACCTCGGCCATGTCTTCCGCATCCATGATTACTAATCATAGGTTTATCAGTCTGGACTGTTCAACCAAGTGTTAGTAATCGGGCGGGCCCCTTCATATGCGCGGAGCGGGGGCACCCGTGCCACGCTCGAATGGGCTGTACCGCTGCGCCGGCCGGGGGCGGAGTCGGGAGCGAGGAGGGCAGGACACGATCCGGGAGGACGGTGGTCCGGACGCCCCGCCGCGGATGGGCTTCTTTCCCGACACTTCGGGGTGTGCATCGGCCGCAGGGCGTGAGAGGTGGCGTGCAAGGACGTGCGAGGTGGCGTGCAAGGAGTGGAACGCCGTCCCGCCGGAGGACGGCCGGGCCACCACCGTCCGACGCGGCACCCGTACCCGTGTGGTGATCACTCGGTCACCGGCCCCGGCCTCTCACGGGGTGTCGCGCTGCCAGGACCGGTCTCGGTGTCGGGCGGCGGCCGGGGCGGCGGGGTCTCGCCCGCGGTGAGGTGCTCCAGCACCTCGGCCAGTTCCAGGCAGGCCTTCTCCACGGAACGTCTCGTGTTGCGCTGCTCGGTGATCACGGCGGACAGCAGCAGTGCGGTCAGGGCCATCGCGCCGTTGAAGGCCTGCAGTTTCGCCATGACCTCGACCTGGCTCAGCCCCGCGAAGGCGCCGACACGGTCCGTCGCGGCGACGGTGGCCAGCACGGACGTGAACAGCGCGCAGAGCATGCCCCCCACGAGCTGGAAGCGCAGGGCGGCCCAGATGATGAGCGGGTAGACGAGGAAGAGCAGGCTGAGGGAGCTGTAGGCGGACAGCGGTACGAGGCAGCAGGTGACGACGGCCAGTGCGGTGGCCTCCTTCCAGCGCGTCAGGGGCGGCGGCCAGCGGGACTTGTACAGCAGCAGGAGGAGCGGGGTGACGATCAGGACGCCCATGGCGTCGCCCACCCACCAGGCCAGCCAGACGGGCCAGAAGCTCGCCGCCGGCAGCTTGCCGGTGAGGACGAGGAGGCCGACCCCGATGCTCGAGCTGATCAGCATGGCGGTCAGCGCGCCCAGGAACACCAGGGCGAGGCCGTCACGCAAGCGGTTGAGGTCGGTGCGGAAGCCGGCCCTGCGCAGCAGCAGCGCCGCGCACACGGGTGCGACGGTGTTGCCGAACACGAAGCCGAGCGTGTCGAAGCCGGGCCTGCTGAGGGACAGGACCGCAAAAAACGCCCCGAGCGCGACACCGGGCCAGCAGCCCAGTCCGAAGATGAGCAGGGCGGCCACGGCGACGCCCGTCGGCGGCCAGATGGGGGTGAACACCGAGCCCTCGACGACGAGCCGGCGCAGCAGTCCCAGCCGCGCCGCACCGTAATAGCAGGCGGCGACGGCCAGCACCATGACGGCGTAGCCGCCGCGCCGGTGCAGATCCTCGTATGCCACCACAGCAGCCATCTCACACCGATGGCCCGCCGCATGCGAGGCGAGCGGCGTCCCGTCCGGCTCTATGGCTGAACTGCGGGCTCATCGAGGCCCACGACCAGGACGGCTGCGTCGTCCTCGTGTCCCACGCTCTCGGCGCCCTTGATCACCGCCGCGGCCAGCGCGTGCGCCTCCAGCCGGGCGACGGCCGCGATGCCCGCGAGCCGTACGACCTGGTCGAGACCGTCCTCGATGTTCAGTGTCGGGCCCTCCACCACCCCGTCGGTGAGCAGGACGAACACTCCACCCGTGGTGAGCCGGTGCCGGGTCACCGGATACTCCATCCCCCTCTCGATGCCGAGCGGCGGCCCTCCCTCGTCTTCCACGACGCCGGACTTTCCGTCGGCCGTGGCCCAGACGAAGGGGATGTGTCCGGCCCGGGCGCTCTCCAGCACGCCGGTGGCCGGGTCGAGCCGCATGAAGGTGCAGGTGGCGAAGAGCTCGCTGCCGAGGGAGAGCAGCAGCTCATTGGTGCGGGCGAGGAGTTCGCCCGGGTCGCTGGTGACGGAGGCGAGGGCCCTCAGCCCGGCCCGCACCTGGCCCATGAAGGCGGCCGCCTCGATGTTGTGGCCCTGCACGTCACCGATGCACAGGCCGATGCGGCCGTCGGGCATGGCGAAGGCGTCGTACCAGTCACCGCCGACGTTGAGGCCGAAGCAGGCGGGCGCGTAGCGCACCGCGAGATGCAGACCGGGGGCGGCGGGCAGGTCCGGGGGCAGCATGCCGCGCTGCAGGGCGATGGCCAGCTCGACCTGGGTGCGCTGCAGCTCCGCGCGCTCGCGTGCCTGGGCGGTGAGCGACCCGAGTCTGGTCAGCAGCTCGTCGCCGTCGTCCGTGGAGCGCTTGCGGGGCATGGATCACTTCCGGCTGTGCGGTGGCCCGTCCGGGCAAACGCCTAGATTTTACCGTTATCGGATGATCTCACCCCAGATGGGACGACTTGCAACGATGAACCCCTGATACAACCGGGCGGCCGGGCCATTCGGCCAGGTCCGACCAGGTCCGGCCAGTCGGCCTCCCGGTCAGGTCCGGGCCGGTCCGTCAGGTCCGGGCAGGTCCGTCAGGTCCGGGCAGGTCCGGGCAGGTCCGTCAGGTCCGGTCAGTCGGTCTCCGCATCGATGCCGGTGATCACCGCAGGTCCCAGCGGCGCCGTCCGCTCGTCCAGTCCCGCGCCGCGCAGGGCGGAGTCCGCGAGCCGGCGGGCCGCCTCCTCGGCGTGGGGGCCGGTGTCGGCCTCGACGGTCACACGGAGGGTGAAGGTGTTGTCCTCGTTGATGTTGAGCACATCCAGGTCCTCGGCGCTGCCCATCCGCGTGGTGTGCGGATCGGCCGGCCGGAGCGCCCGGCTCAGCTGTGCCCGGGTGCCCGCCTCGACTCCCGCGGTGAAGGTACCGGGCACGGTGATGACGTAGGTCGTCATGGCGATCCTTTCCTCGGCCCTCCCCCGCCTACCCCGATTCACGGCCTTCGCACGGCACCCCGCAGGACCGGGCCGGGGCCCGTCCCGGCGGCCCGTCCCCGGGGCCCGTGCCGTGGGCGCGGGCGGTCAGGGTGCGGGCCATGGCGGCTCACAGCGGGGAGTGGGCCACCACCGTCACATACGCCCCGTACAACAGGGACACGACGGCCAGGGCTCCGCCGACGAACAGCGCCTGGGCGGGCCGGACGCGCCAGGTGCGGGCGAAGGCACGCGCGGGCGGGATCAGCAGCGGGAAGACCGGCAGCAGGAAGCGCGGCTTGGACGAGAAGGATCCGGACCCGCCGACCACGAGCAGGACCAGCACACCCGTGAAGACCACCAGGGCCAGCGGGGCGCGGTCCAGGCAGAGCAGTCCGAACAGCACGACACCGACCGCGACCACCATCAGGGCCGCCGGGTAGACGAAGCCGCCACCGTGCAGGAGCAGCGCCCTCAGGAAGCGCAGGGCACCGGCGCCGAAGTCGAAGCGGGAGTCCCAGGCGCTCTGGATCTTGAAGTAGCCGCCCAGCAGATCGCCGGTCCGCTGCCCCACCCAGAGCACATAGCCGAGCCAGCCCAGCGGGGCGAGGAGGGCGCCGGCCCACAGTCCGGCCGGCACCCGCCCGCGCCGGCGCAGCACCTCGTGCACGGCGGCGGCACCGACGGCCACCGCCACCGCGAACCCGGTCGGCCGGGACAGCCCCGCCAGCGCGGCCAGCGAACCGGCCCACAGCCAGCGGCCCTTGAGCACGCAGTACAGGGACCAGACGGCGAGCGCGGCAAAGAGCGACTCGGTGTAGGCGATGGTCAGTTCGACGGCGTGCGGCAGGACGGCCCACAGGGCGACCAGGGCGGTGGCGACGGCCCGTCCGTAGAGGTGGTGGCCGAGGACGTAGATGCCGTACGCCGCCGTCCCCGCGGCGGCCCAGGCGATCAGCAGCGCGGCCTGCCCGGGGGTGAGCGGGAGCACCGTGGTCAGGGCCCGGACGAGGCCGGGATAGAGCGGGAAGAACGCCCAGTCGGCCTGCACCCCGCCGGTGGGGGTGATCCAGATGAGGTGTCCGTAGCCGTGGGCGGCGATGTGCAGGTACCAGCGGGAGTCCCAGGAGTGGGCCAGGCTGCGGAACAGCGGGTGTCCGGCGAGGTGGTCGGTGACGACCACCGCGACGACTCCGGCCAGCCGGACGGCCGCGAACAGGGCGAGGGCCGGCAGGGCACCCTGCGGACCCCGGGGCCGGACGGACCGGGGCAGCGTGGGGCGGTGCGGGGTACCGGACGGCGCGGCCGGCTCGGGCCGGGGTACGGAAGACGTGCTCACCCTCCGACCTTGGTCACGGTGGCGGGGGCACGCAATCCGCGACCCGGCTTTCTTACGCTGTTCCACCCTGATTCAGGAATCGCGGCTACCTACTGGTGAAATCAGAATGAATCAGTCGCAAATTGACGTACACATCAGGGCAAATCATCACTCCGGCCACCCCGCCGGGGGGGCCGGAAAAGATCAAAGTAAGGTGTGGTTACCATATGAGCGCTGCCTAGCTCGAAAGATAGATCTGTGACTGTCAACGACGACTCGTTCACCAACTGGAAGAACCGCGAGGAGATCGCGGAGTCGATGATCCCGATCATCGGGAAGCTGCACCGCGAGCGGGACGTGACCGTCCTGCTGCACAGCCGCTCCTTGGTGAACAAGTCGGTGGTCAGCATCCTGAAGACGCACCGCTTCGCCCGGCAGATCGCCGGCGAGGAGCTGTCGGTCACCGAGACCATGCCGTTCCTGAAGGCTCTGGCCGCCCTCGATCTCGGGCCCTCCCAGATCGACCTCGGCATGCTCGCCGCCACCTACAAGGCCGACGACCGCGGTCTGAGCGTGGCCGAGTTCACCGCCGAGGCCGTCGCCGGTGCCACGGGCGCCAACAAGATCGAGCGCCGCGAGCCGCGCGACGTCGTCCTCTACGGCTTCGGCCGCATCGGCCGCCTCGTCGCCCGCCTGCTGATCGAGAAGGCCGGCTCCGGCAACGGGCTCAGGCTGCGCGCCATCGTCGTGCGTGGCGGCGGCGAGGCCACCGGGGACCTCGTCAAGCGCGCCTCGCTGCTGCGCCGGGACTCCATCCACGGCCAGTTCCACGGCACGATCACCGTCGACGAGGACAGCAGCACGATCGTCGCCAACGGCAACGCGATCAAGGTGATCTACGCCGACGACCCGACGGCCGTGGACTACACCGAGTACGGCATCCGCGACGCCATCCTGATCGACAACACCGGCAAGTGGCGCGACCGCGAGGGCCTGTCGAAGCACCTGCGCCCGGGCATCGAGAAGGTCGTCCTGACCGCGCCGGGCAAGGGCGACGTGCCCAACATCGTGCACGGCGTCAACCACGACATGATCAAGCCGGACGAGCAGATCCTGTCCTGCGCCTCCTGCACCACCAACGCGATCGTCCCGCCGCTGAAGGCCATGGACGACGAGTACGGCGTGCTGCGCGGCCACGTGGAGACGGTCCACTCGTTCACCAACGACCAGAATCTGCTGGACAATTACCACAAGTCCGAGCGCCGTGGCCGCTCCGCGCCGCTGAACATGGTGATCACCGAGACCGGTGCCGCCTCCGCCGTCGCGAAGGCCCTGCCCGACCTCAAGGCAAGGATCACCGGCAGCTCGATCCGTGTCCCGGTGCCGGACGTGTCCATCGCGATCCTCAACCTCCAGCTGGCCCGCGAGACCACCCGCGAGGACGTCCACGACTACCTGCGGGACGTGTCGCTGACCTCGCCGCTCAAGCGCCAGATCGACTTCACCACGGCGCCGGACGCGGTCTCCAGCGACTTCATCGGCTCGCGCCACGCCTCGATCGTCGACGCCGGTGCGCTCAAGGTCGAAGGGGACAACGCGATCCTCTACCTCTGGTACGACAACGAGTTCGGCTACTCCTGCCAGGTCGTCCGGGTCGTCCAGCACGTCTCGGGCGTGGAGTACCCGACGTACCCGTCGACGGCGGTCTGACGGGCGTCCGCGCCGGCACGCGGCCGCCGACCGGGTTTCCGGTCGGCGGCCGTTTCCGTTCGGGTGCGGGCCGTCAGGCCCTGGGCGTGGCGCAGGCGCCCGCGGCGCACGCGGTGAGCCACTGGTCGAAGTCGGCGTCGTAGCGGGTGCCGATGGCGTCGTGGTACACGGCGTATCCGCCGGCGTAGTCACCGGTGCGGAACCGGGCGAGCATGCGCTGGATGTCGTCGGGGTGCCGCTCGGCCATGTAGCGCACGGCGAGGTAGCCCCACGGATAGGTGCGGGTCACGTCGCTGTTGTCGTAGGTGCTCTCGAACAGGGTGCTCAGCTTGTAGGTGTGCTTGCCTGCCTCCTGGACGGCCTGGTCGTCGGCGAGGCCCCGGTAGCTGTAGGAGACGTACTCGGCGAGGCCCTCGATCCACCAGATGTCCGGTACCGAGATCTGCTGGGTGAAGTCGCCCTTCATGTCGTCGCGGCCGTCGAGGAAGTGCGTGTACTCGTGGTTGAGGTTCCAGATCCGGGCCACGAAGCCGTCGTCGGTGTCCTTCTGGTACATGATCGACGTCGGCTGGTTGCCGGGGTCGGAGGGGTCGCCGTCCAGCGTGATGCCGCCGTTGTCGGTGCTGACGCCGTAGATCGCGCCCGCATAGGTCTGGTAGTCGGCGCGGCTGGCGAAGACGACGAGCTGGATCGTCGAGACGTACTGGCCGGGTATCGCGCCGCCTGCCTTGACGATGCCCCGGAAGTAGACGTCCTGGTTCAGCACGCTGGCGCACGCGGCGGCGAGGTCGTCGGCGGTGAGGGCCTGGGCGCGGATGGTGTGCGCCGCGTCGCAGTGGTGGGTGGTCGGCAGCGCGGCCCCGGTGAGCTTGGCGGGCAGGTCGCAGACGTCGTAGTACGAGCAGTCGGCGCCGTCGTAGGCGTTCGCCTGTGTGGCCACGGCGACCCAGAGTCCGGCCGTCGGCCCGGTGATCCGCGACTCGTCCAGCAGGTCCTTGGTCAACGGCCGTACCGTCGCCTGGAGTTCCGGATGCTCGACGTAACGGGCCAGGTTCATACCGGCGTTGGAGTCCAGGAAGGCCAGGTCGGTGCCGAGCAGGCCGGTGTGGTCCAGCGCGAAGTCGTGCAGGGTGTCGGCGACGCTCGGGTCGGCGGCGACCGCGGTCACGTAGTCCGGGTTCCAGTTGCCGCGCCACAGCGGGGTGTAGACGTCGTTGACGGCCCTGACCATGCTGCCGATCGCGTCGTAGGAGCTGTCGTAGGCCTCCAGCAGACGCTGGTAGACGTCCAGGTAGCGGCCCTGCTGGTCGGCGCTGTCGGTGAGGATGACGATCTCGCCGAGGATGTCGCCGTTGGCTGCCGTGACGTCCTCGGAGTGGCGCCGGGCGAAGAAGGTGTCCAGACCGTCGGTCGTGGCGCTGGTCAGCCGGGAGGTGTACTGCCCCACGTCACCGGGGTGGTTGAACTGGACGTAGTAGCCGGCGCGCAGGAAGAGGACCAGTTGCAGCAGGCCGGCGGAGTTGTCGCCGCGGTACTGCCCGGCGGTGCGGGTGAAGGCGTCCGCGACGCTCCGCATCTGGGACTCGCGGAAGACGTCATGGGCGTCCTTGCCGGTGACCGAGAAGAGGGTGTTGACGCAGTCCGTGGTGGAGGCCTTCACGAATGAGGCGAGGGCGGATCCGGTGCGGCTGCCGAAGTCGGCCGGGGTGCAGGAGGCCTTCTTCGCCTCGGCGCGCGGGCGGGATTCCATGCTGCGGGTCGACAGCGGTGTCCGGGGAGGGAGTTGGGCGGGGCTGAGCCGCCGGGTCTGGGCCGTGGGGCGTTCGGTGGCACCGGCGGTCGGGCCGGCGGGCGGCGGTGCGGGGACGTGCCGTGCGGGGTTCCGTGCGGGGGCGGGGGCGCCCGTGCCGGCGTGCGGCGGCTGGGGTGAGGCCAGCGCCGGAGTCGACAGCAGGCCGGCCACGGTGACGCAGACGGCGGCGGCGCCGGCCATGCGTCTGGGCAGCGCGAAGCGATAGCGCATCGGGATTCCTCCACGAAGGGATGCGCCTCGGTGGGGTGTTGAGGCGTGTGAGGCACTGTCTCAGCGTGCCCCCCACGCCAACAATGGCGTGTGACATAGCACATGACACTGACGGCCCATAACATCGCGGGGGCGCCCCGGCGGTCCGCTACGCCCCGGCGGCACTCCAGGTGCGGGCGGCCCAGGACCTCAGGTGCGGTGCCTGGGCGACCAGATCGCGGTAGGCGGCGGTGGCCGACTCGACCAGGGTCTCCACCACGTCGTCGGTGACGGTGCCGGGCCGCCAGGCCAGTACGTAGCGGCACCACAGCGGGGAGCCGGCCAGCGGCTTGACCACGACGTGCGGCATCGGGCGCAGCGTCGGCTGTACGAGGGAGACGCCGAGCCCGTCGGCGATCATGCTCTGCAGCTGCGTCTGGTCGCCGAGGAACTCGTGCACGGTGACCGGGGTGAACCCGGCCGCCGCGCACGCGTCGTAGAACACCCCGGGCCAGCCGGCGCCGTCGTCCGGAGTCACGAACCAAGCGTCCTCGGCCAGGTCGGCCAGCTGCACCTGGGCGCACTGGCGCAGCCGGTGGCGCGCGGGCAGGGCGACGAACGTGGGTTCGGTGACGATCCCGCGGTGCCGCACGGCCGTCGAGTGGTGCAGTTCCATGCCCGGGTAGTCGGCGGCTATGGCCGCGTCCACCGCCCCCTCCTCCAGCAGTTCCACGATCCGCGAGGAGGCGTAGACGCTGGTCACGGAGAGGGAGAGTTCCGGCAGCCGGGTGCGGACGCGGGAGACCGTGCCCGAAAGCATGGGTGAGTTGGTCGCCGCGACGCGCAGGGTGCGGGGGGCCGGGGCGGCAGCCGGGCGATGGCCGATGGCATCGGCGCGGGCCAGGACGTCCCGGGCCTGCGCGACCACCTCGGCACCGTACCGGGTCGGCCGCACGCCGCTCGCACCGCGTTCGAAGAGCGGCTCGCCCAAGTGGCGCTCGATGCGCCTGAGCTGGGTGCTCACAGCGGGCTGCGAGTACCCGAGGTGCGCGGCGGCGCGGCCCACGCTGCCCTCGTCGGCGATCGCGCACAGCACCCGCAGATGCCGAAGCTCCAGCTCCATCGGTCCTCTCCCCGTTCCGTCCCACGGCCGGCCCAGGGAGATCCTCCGCCTCCCGGGAACCCGGTGCTCACCGCCACGGCCGGCCGTGGTCGCGGCCGGCGGGCGGAAGCGTTCCATTGTCCCCTCGGGCGCACAAGCCGCGAGTCCGCCAGGACCAGGTCTGTCGGTGACCAGGTCCGTCGGTGACCAGGTCCGTCGGTGACCAGGTCCGTCGGTGATCGGGTCCGCCAGACCCGGGCGTCGCCAGGACCTGGACCGTCAGCACCGGGCGTCGCCTCCGTCCGCACGCCGGTGCGTGGTGCTGTGCCCGTCCGGTCTCTGCCCGGCATGACTACAACAGTCTCGCATTTGCCTAAAGCTTTTAGGCAAATGCATAATGGACTTCGGCCAACAGGAGGAAGCCCATGGTGCGCGCAGGTCTGAGCACGGAACGTCTCGTCCGTGCGGGTGCGGAGCTGGCCGACGAGGTCGGCTTCGACCAGGTGACGGTCTCGGCGCTGGCCCGCCGGTTCGACGTGAAGGTCGCCAGCCTGTACTCGCACCTGAAGAACTCCCAGGACCTGAAAACGGGGATCGCCCTGCTCGCGCTGGAGGAGCTGGCCGACCGTGCCGCCGACGCGCTGGCCGGCCGGGCGGGCAAGGACGCCCTCGGCGCCTTCGCCAACGTCTACCGCGACTACGCCCGGGAGCACCCGGGCCGCTACGAGGCGGCCCGGTTCCGGCTCGACCCGCAGACGGCTGCCGCGAGCGCCGGCGGCCGGCACGCGCAGATGACCCGGGCGATCCTGCGCGGCTACGACCTGACCGAACCCGACGAGACCCATGCGGTCCGGCTGCTGGGCAGCGTCTTCCACGGCTACGTCAGCCTGGAGGCGGCCGGCGGGTTCAGCCACAGCGCCCCCGATGCGCAGGAGTCGTGGACCCGGATCCTGGACGCCCTCGACTCGCTGCTGCGCAACTGGCCGACACCCTGACCCGCACCCCCGACCGACAGGTTCACACCATGTCTCGCACCCGACACGACTGGATCACGACGCCGCTCACCGCCGGCCTGATCCGCGGCGCCCTCGATCTGGAGCGCACCGCGCACGGGCTGCTGCCGCACCGGCTGCCCACCCGGGCCCGCGCCCAGTGCGCCGACCCGCAGCTGCACATGGTGGAGTCCCAGCCCTCCGGCGTACGGCTGGCCTTCCGCACCCGGGCCACCGCCGTGGAACTCGACACCCTGCCGACCAAGCGGATCTACGTCGGCGCCCCGGCGCGCCCGGACGGCGTGTACGACCTGCTCGTCGACGGACGCCCGGCCGGCAGCGCCTGCGTCATCGGCGGCGCCACCCTGACCATCGACATGACCACCGGAACCACCGAGCACCGGCCCGGCCCGGTCGGCACCGCGCGCTTCACCGGCCTGCCCGGCGAGGCCAAGGACATCGAGATCTGGCTGCCGCACAACGAGACCACCGAGCTGGTCGCCCTGCGCACCGATGCGCCCGTCGAACCGCTGCCGGCCCCGGACCGCAAGGTGTGGCTGCACCACGGCAGTTCGATCAGCCACGGCTCCGACGCCGCAAGCCCCACCACCACCTGGCCGGCGCTCGCCGCCTCCCTCGGCGGGGTGGAACTGATCAACCTGGGCCTCAGCGGCAGCGCGCTCCTCGACCCGTTCACCGCCCGCACGCTGCGCGACACGCCTGCCGATCTGATCAGCGTCAAGCTCGGCATCAACGTGGTCAACGCCGACCTGATGCGACTGCGCGCCTTCGGACCCGCCGTCCACGGCTTCCTCGACACCGTCCGCGACGGCCATCCCGACACTCCGCTGCTCGTGATCTCGCCGATCCTGTGCCCCATCCACGAGGACACACCGGGTCCCAGCGCCCCGGACCTCTCGTCCCTGAGTGCGGGGCGGCTGCGGTTCCGGGCCGCCGGGGACCCGGCGGAGCGGGCCTTCGGGAAGCTCACCCTCGGTGTCATCCGGGAGGAGCTGGCCCGGATCGTGCGCGAGCGCGCCGCCGAGGACCCGCACCTCCACCATCTCGACGGCCGTGACCTCTACGGCGAATCCGACTTCGCCGAGCTGCCGCTGCCCGACGACCTCCACCCGGACGCCGCCGCGCACCGCCGGATCGGCGAGCGCTTCGCCGCGCATGCCTTCGCCCCGGGCGGCCCGTTCGCGCGGAGCGCCGGCTGAGCCGTACGCGCAGCCGGCGGGATCACACGAGGTGGGCGAAGACCACCAGGTTCTCGGTGTAGTCCCGGACCGAGTGGTCGTAGTCCCCCGCGCAGGTGATGAGCCGGATCTCGGGGCGCGAGGTGTCGGCGTACACCCGCTTGCTGGGGAAGTCGTCCTTCGCGAAGGTCTGCGTGTCGTCCACGACGAAGGTCGCTGTGCTCCCGTCGGCCCGGTCGACGGAGAACCGGTCACCGTTCTCCAGCCGGTCGAGGTTGGCGAAGACCGCCGCGGAGGTCGCCGTGTCGACGTGCCCGGCGACGATCGCGGTGCCGTTCTCACCGGGTGAGGCGCCATCGGCGTACCAGCCCACGAGATTGGTGTTGGCCGCCGGCGGGGGCTCAAGCTGGCCCGAGTCGCCGATGGTGAGGGCGGTGAAGGGGGCGTCCACGGAGATCTTCGGGATCAGCAGCCGCAGGGGCGTGGCGTGGGGCAGCCCCCGGCCGGGCTCGTGCGGGTCCGTGCGGACGGCGGCCGAGCCCGAGGCACGGGACGGATTCGCCGAGTCGTCGGCGCCGTGCGGGCCGCCGAACATGCTGACGGCGAGGACGACGATCACCACGCCCCACAGGGTCAGCCGTCCGCCGCGGCGGGCACTCTGCTCGTCCGGCGCGGGGGACGCGGAGGAGGATTCTGCTGCCATCGGACACCACCTCACTCGGACACGGCAGCACGGGGACCGGGCGGGTGCGGGCCGCCGGCACCGGGCGCACCGGCGGCGGCCGCATCCCCTGGACTGTGGAGTCCGGTCAGGACACCGACTCGGCACCCTTCCTGCGGCGCAGCGTGTACATGCCGGTGGCGCCTACGGCGAGCACGGCCAGGCCGCCCGCCGTGACACCGGGCGTGGCGAGGGCGCCGCCTCCGGTGTGCATGCCGCCGCGCGGCTTCTCGTGCTCGTCACCGCCGCCGTCCCGGCCACCTTTCTCACCGCCGCCGTCCCGGCCGCTCTCCTCTCCCCCGCCGTCCCGGCCACCCTTCTCACCGCCGCCGTCCCGGCCGCTCTCCTCTCCACCGCCGTCCCGGTCGCCGCTCTTCCCCTGGCCCTGGTCGTCGTCCCGGTAGGTCTCGGGGTCGAACTTGCTGTCGTCGCCCTCCGAGTCCCAGTCGTCACTGCGCACCGCGGCGAGCGCACCGCCGCCCGTGTGCATTCCGCCGCGCGGTCCGTCGCGGCTGCCGTCGTCGTCGCGCTCGGTGCTGTAGTCGTTGTCGTGGTCCCTCCCGGAGCCCTTGTCACGGTTGCTGTCCGAGCCTTTGTCGCGGCCGCTGTCGGAACCCTTGTCGCGGCCACTGTCGGAACCCTTGTCGCGGTCCTGGCCGGAACCGCCGTCGCTGTTGTACGAGGAGTCGTCCCGGCCTCCGTCGTTCCCGGCAGCTAGGGCGGACGACGCGACGCCGGGCGCAGCGAAGGCCAGGGCGGCGGAGGCGGCCGCCGTGGCGAGAAGAAGGCGGGCAGAGCGCATGTCGATGTCCTTCCGCCGTGGCCGGGCAGCGGATACGTCATCAGCTGAATGGACCCGGCCCCGACATGAACCACCGTCAGTCAGGCCCTTGTGCCGCACCATCCGGGCCGCCCAGCCGTGTCATCGCGCCACCCGTCTGTCCCAGCGACACGCCGAGGCACCCCCCGTCCGGACCAGTGCGTTGTCACCCGGATGCGCGCCGTGCGGCGAGAACCCGGCCGAGCGCCGCGCGTCCGACGGGTCCCCGGGTCCGCTTTCCGCCGGGCAGGCCCCGCTGCCCCGCCCGGCCGGGGCATAGCAGGGAGAGCCGGGGCCCGCTGCCCTTCGGACCGGGGACCCGGTGTCCGCCTGATCCGCCGGCGAAGAGCTGCTCGGACACTCAAGTCGAGCGGGGCCTGAGCACATCCTCAGCGAGGGTGTCCACCAGATCGCGGGGGACGGTGCTCGATCCCGTCAGGACGCAGTAGACGATCGGGCCGACCAGAGCGTCCATCGCGGCGTCGGGGCCGAGTCGGGGCGAGACCTCGCCGGCGTCGATGGCGCGCGCGAGCATTTCGCGTTCCTGCCGGCGACGGGGGCCGAGATAGCGCTCGTGGAAGCGCTTCGCCGTGTCGGGATCGTGCTGCGCCTCGGCGATGAGCGCGAGGAGGACCTTGCCTGCGGTGTCGGCGGTGAGGAATCGCGCGAAGTCACGCAGGTAGCCGCGGATGCTCTCGGCCGTGGGCTTCTCGTCCGGGACGGGGAGGCGTTTGTCGCTGTCCTCGATGAGTGTGTCGAGGAGGATCTCGACCTTCGAGGGCCACCAGCGGTAGATCGTCTGCTTGGCGACACCGGCACGACGGGCGATCGCCTCGACGGTCAGAGCGCCGAAGCCGTGCTCGACGAGCAGGTCGTCCGCGGCATGGAGCACGGCCAGACGTGCCGCCTCGTCGCGCCGGCTGCCGGAGCGCGGCCTGCGGGACTGAGTACTGGCGGCGGGCATGTGGGACACCCTACCCGGCCGCTGTCCAGTGATGGAGATTGCCTAGACACAACGCCGCGTCTAGTCTAATTTCCCCACCACGAAGGAGTGCATGTGTCTGCCACGTACGACCGCCACGCTCTTGTCCTCGGTGCCTCTCGAGGGTTGGGGCTCGTCCTCGCCGACGAACTGGCCCGGCGCGGCTGGCGAGTCACGGCCACGACGCGCCGGGACGGCGGCGAGCTGCAGGTGAAAGCCGATGCCTCGAACGGGCGGCTGAAGGTCGATTCGCTGGAGATGACCAGCTCGGAACAGCTGGCCGCGCTGCGCGGGCGCCTGGAAGGCCGTCGACTCGACCTGCTCTTCGTCAACGCTGCGATCGATCGGGGCAATCTGCCGATCGACGAGGTCCCGACCGACATGTTCACCGACGTGATGATCACCAACGCGTTGAGCCCGCTGCGCGCCCTCGAGGCCCTCCGCGGACTCGTCGCGCCCGGCGGAACCGTCGCGGTCATGTCCTCCGAGCAGGGCAGCATCTCGCTCAACACCGAGGACGGGTATGAGCTCTACAAGGCCAGCAAGGCCGCGCTCAACCAGCTGATGCGCAGTTACGCCACCCGCCACGCCGGCGACGGACACACCAAGCTGCTCATCGACCCCGGCCACAACCGGACTCGGCTCGGCGGACCCGACGCGCCCCTCACCCCCCGGGAGAGCATCCCGGCCGTCGTCGACGTCCTGGAAGCGCAGACCGGCGCCCCCGGCCTGCAATTCCTGGATCGCCACGGCGAGATCGTCCCGTGGTAGGCCGCCGGCCCGGAGCACCGCGCCAGGGTCAGGGCCACTCGAGCCCGCGTCGGGGGCCACGATCCAGGTGGGCACGGGCGCCACGCTCTCGCGGCAGGTGCGGCCCCCGCCCTGCCCCCGTCCCCCTTCCGGACCGGTCCGGTCGTACGACGGTAAGGGCGCCCCTAGCCTGAATCCGACGATCCGTCACAGAACGGCGGTGCCCGCGGGCCCGCCCCGCGGGGAAGGGGCCGCCCCATGTCCGGCGCAGCCAAGCTCGGGCGCGCATCCCGTCGGGTCCTCGCGGCCCTTCTCGGTGCCCTGATCGGGGTCACCGCCGTCTCCGTCCAGGCCCGGGCCGACGTCGGCGACATGACGGAGTATCCGGTCACCACCGCGGCCGGCGCCCTTCCCGCCGGCATCACCGCCGGACCGGACGGGGCGCTCTGGCTCGCGGCGTCCGGCGTCGGCCGGATCGGGCGGATCACCGTCGAGGGCAAGCTGACCGACTTCCCGACCTCGGACCCGGACAGTCTGCCGCTCGCCATCACGGCGGGCCCCGACCGCGCGCTGTGGTTCACCGAGGGGCACGCGAACAGGATCGGCCGGATCACCACCGCGGGACACCTCACGGAGTTCCCGGTGCCGACCGCGGACGGCTTCCCGGCCGGGATCGCGGCCGGGCCGGACGGCGCCCTGTGGTTCACCGAGCAGAGCGGCAACAGGATCGGCCGGATCACCACGGCCGGCCGGATCACCGAGTACCCGGTCCCCGCCCCGAGCGCCTCCCCCTGCTCCCTGGCGGCGGGAGCGGACGGCGCCCTGTGGTTCACCGAGCTGACCGGCCGGAGGATCGGGCGGATCGACCGCACCGGCCGGATCACCGAGTTCCCGCTGCCCGACGGCTCGGGCTTCCCCGAGGACATCGTCGCCGGCCCGGGCGGGATGTGGTTCACCGCGTCCGACTCGGACGCGGTCGCCCGGATCGACCCCGGCGGACGCGTCACCCGGTTCCCGGTGCCCGACCCGGACAGTGCTCCGAGCGGCATCGCCCTCGGGCCGGACGGCCAGGTGTGGTACGCCGACCAGGCCGGCCGGATCGGACGGGTCGGGGCGACCGGGAGGATCAGCACCTTCACGGTGAAGAACGGTGCGGACACGGTGCCGTTCCGCATCGCCGCAGGGCCCGATAGCGGGCTGTGGTTCACCGAGCTGTCCGGCAATGCCGTCGGGCACGTTCGGGCCCTGCCCCGGTGATCGCCGCAGCGGCGGCGGAAGGCGACAAAGGAAAGCGGAAGGCGACAAAGAGAAAGCGACAGATCGACAACGGGGAGCGATGCATCCGTAATCGCTTGTTATGACAGCCGTCATAGCGCAGGCTGGTGCCGACAGCGGGACAGGCCGGCGTGGTGGGAGGAACCAGTGGCGGGCGGGACGGCGCGGGAGATGTGGGAGCTGTACGAGCCGGTGCACGATCTTGTGTACTTCACGCCGGAGGCGCGGCAGGCGGCGGACCGGCTGGGGATGCGCGGGTTCTGGATGGGGTACTTCGCCCTGCGGGCGGCGCCGCTGGGGGCCGTGTCCCCGGCCACGGTGACCAGTTGCTTCTATGTCTTCCACCCCGCCCGGGTGGCTCGGGCACTGCCCGACGCCTGGGGGCACGCGACGCCCGCGGAGGTGCTGGCGGCCCGGGCCGAGGCCATGGATGCGGCGATGAACCGCGTGTTCGGGTCTGAGGCGATGGGGTCGGCGGAGCTTGCGGAGGCGGCCGATCTCGCATGGGAGGCGGCCGCCGCCGCGGACACGCCGGGGCGGGTCCTGGCCGCCGCGAACCAGTCGCTGGAGCGCCCGGGGCGGCCGGCGGTGCGGCTGTGGCAGGCCCTGACGACCCTGCGCGAGCACCGGGGCGACGGGCATGTCGCCGTCCTGGTGGGCCTGGGCATCGGGCCCGTCGAGGCCATGGTGCTCAAGGCGGCCGCCGGGGAGTCGGACGGGCGGTTCCTGCGGGAGACGCGCCAGTGGGAGCCGGAGGACTGGGCGGCCGCCGAGGCCGATCTGCACGAGCGCGGCTTCCTCGCCGCGGACGGATCGCTGACCCGTGCGGGCGTGTCCCGGCGTGCGCTCGTCGAGACTCGGACGGACGAGGCGGCCGAGCGCCCGTGGACCGCGCTCGGCGCGCGGCGCACCGCACGCCTCGCCGAGCTGCTGGAGCCGCTGGCCCGCACGATGAAGGACACGGGGCTGCTGCCGCCGGGCAATCCGGTGGGACTGCCCGGAGAGCGGCTCACCGGCCGTTGAGGCCTGTGCACGTCGGCGTCCCCGCCCGGGGTACCGGGCCGGGGACGCCGTACCGACGTACGAAGAACCCTCGGGCTACCAGGTCACCGGCAGCCGTTCGGGGATCCGCTTCATGAATCCGGTCCGCCACACGAGTTGTCCGGGCGGCACGGCCAGCGCCAGCTCCGGCAGGCGATCGAGCAGGACCTCCAGGGCGATCCGGGCGTGCGCGCGGCCGAGGGCGGTAGCGGGGCAGTAGTGCGCGCCGCCGCCGAAGGAGAGGTGATCGGCGGTGTTGTCACGGTGGACGTCGAAACGGTGCGGGTCGGGGAACTTCTCCGGGTCGAGGTTCGCGCCCTCCACCAGGACGAGGACCAGTTCGCCCTCGCGTATCCGCACGTCGCCGAGAAGGACGTCCTCCAGGGCGAGGCGCGGCAGGGCGTCGCCGATGGAGAGGTTCACCCGCAGCAGCTCCTCCACGCCCCGGTCGATCAGGTCGCGGCGGTCCCGCAGCAGGTCCCGGGCGATGGGGTGGGTGAGCAGGTAGACCAGGGCCATGGCGAGGAAGCCCGAGGTGGAGATGACCCCGGCGCCGAACATGGTGACGCCGACGGTGGCCAGCATCTCGTCGCTCAGGTGGGCGTAGTCGGGGTCGTCGCGCAGGGTGGCGAGTTCGCCCATCAGGCCATGGGTGGCCGGGTCGTCGAGCAGGGCGGACATCCGGGCGATGTCCCGGTCCCAGTTGATCCTCGCACCGGTGACCGGGCACGGCGCGTTCATGAAGGCGATGTCGAGGCTGCGCAGGAAGGCCGGGGACTCGGTCTGCGGGATGCCGAGGATGCGGCAGTGCATGCCCGCCGAGTACGGCTCACAGAACGCCCCGCGCAGATCCGCCGTCGGGCCGTCGGACTCCATCAGGTCCACCAGGCGGTGGGCCTCGCCCCGCAGCCAGTCGGTCAGACCGGGCGCCTTCGGGTTGAGCGCCTTCATGACCGCCCGGCGCAGCCCGGCCCCGGTGATGTTGCCCATGTTGTTCACGACCTCGGGCGGGATCGTGAGTGCGTACTGACGGGGCACGCCGGGCGCGGAGGTGTCCTTGAGGGAGAAGCGGTCGTCCTTCAGGACCTGCTGGCACAGCTCGTACGAGGACACCAGCCAGGCCTCGTCGCCGGCGATGGTCCGCACGCGCCGCACGGGGGTGGCGGCGCGCAGGTCCTCCACCTCGGCGGGCACGCGGGTGCCGTCCCAGGAGAACGGGAAGTCCAGCACCGGCGGGGCCGTGCGGATGTCGGGGGCGGCGGTCATGCCGCGGCTCCTTCCGGGGCGGCGGGCGTCACGACGGCGTGGCCCTGATTGCGGGAGGCGCGCAGTCCGGCGCCGCGGGAGTACAACAGCTCGGCCATCGGCAGCAGTTGGTGGTAGCAGTTGAGCGAGGACGGGACCTTGAGGATGGCGGGGGTGTCGAGGAAGAGCGGGGCCTCGGCGCACACGTACTCCAGGCACACGGCGCGCTGCCGTTCGCTCGCCTCCTCGCCCCGAGATGACAGGAAGCGGCTCACCAGGGCGTTGCAGACGGCGCGGAAGTCGGCGTCCGCCTGCAGCCGGCTCTTCAGCTGCCGGTGGATCTCCTGGTAGGCGGGGTTGGTGCGGAAGGCCGACATGGGCTGCCAGTCGAGCCGCCCGCCCTCCGGGTCGGCCCCGGAGACGGCGTCACGGACCTTCGCGCGCACACCCCGCAGATTCTTCACCGCCTTGCGGCGGGCCTCGTCCGGCGCATAGCCGGACGCCTCGTACATCTCGGCCACGTACAGGTCGGTATAGACGAAATCGACCCTGTCGAAGTGGTGCAGCCCCCAGCGGGCGAGGTCATGCAGGCGTTGGGCGGAAAAGTAGCTGTTGCCCGGGGACACGCCTATGACGGCGTGTGCGCCCTCGCCGAAGATGACTTCGCAGTGGGAGGTGTAGGGCTGAACCTCGAAGACGTCGGCCATCAGCACGGATGCTGTGGTCACGGGGGAAACCCTCCGCCGCGCGCTAGTCCCGACAGGGCCCGGTGCCCCTGGTGTGGCGACGCGGCGGCCTCACGCTAGCCGTACCGGGCCAACACGGGTAGTAACTGCCTGGGTTTGGCCGAAAACAGTCGTAGCAATGGTCCAAGCGCCCTCAGGAGAGCCTCATTTACGGGCCGTACGCTGAGGCCGTGGTCAACCGAGGCGAAGATCCAGGGCAGGCGGCGTCCCGGCTCACCGGACGCCGGGTCACGGCTGTGGGGGCGGGGTCGGACTCGCCCGCGGAGGTGACGTTCGAGGGCGGGACGGTGGTGATGGTCAAGCGTGGCGACGCCCCCGGTGCCGTACGGGCGGAGGTGGCCGGGCTGCGCTGGCTCGGCGCGACGGGAACGGTCCGGGTGCCGGCGGTGCTCGGCCATGACGAAGGGTGGATGGTGACCGAGCGGGTGCCGACCGGGCAGCCCGACGGTGCCGCGGCCGTGCGCTTCGGCCACGCCCTGGCGGCCCTGCATGCCGCCGGAGCGCCCCGCTTCGGCGCGGCGCCGCCCGGCGGGCCCGAGGAGGCGTACATCGGGCTCGCACCCATGCGCAACGCGCCGGGGGCCGACTGGCCGGCGTGGTACGCGGAGCATCGCGTACTGCCGTATCTGCGCGGCGCCGTCGACGCCGGAACCGTACGTCCCGAGGAGGCCGTGGTGATCGTGCGGGCCTGCGAGCGGCTGCCGGATCTCGCGGGGCCGGCCGAACCGCCCGCACGGCTGCACGGCGACCTGTGGAACGGCAACGTGCTGTGGGGCGCCGACGGGGAGGTCCGGCTCATCGACCCGGCCGCGCACGGCGGGCACCGGGAGACCGACCTGGCGATGCTCCAGCTGTTCGGCTGCCCCCACCTGGACCGGGTGCTGGCCGGATACCAGGAGGCGGCGCCGCTGGCCGACGGGTGGCGGCGGCGCGTCTGCCTGCACCAGCTCTTTCCGCTCCTGGTGCACGCGGTGCTGTTCGGCCGCGGCTACGCCGAACAGGCTCTCGAAGCGGCGCGCCGCGCTTTCATGGAATGAACGGCACCGCGCAACTCCTCCCGTCCGGGGCGACGTCCTCCTACCTGACGCCCCGAACGACCCCTCTCCGGACCTCGGTTACGGAGCGTAAGGAAACCAATCACCCGTTCGATTCGTATAAGGACGTGAAAGCCGAATCAGGGAGAGACCATGCAACCGTTCACGCTCAACTACGCACGCCCCGCTGTGCAGTTGGACGTCACCACTCCGTACGCGTACGACTCCGGACTGCAGTTGAACGTCCTCCCGGACGGTCGGATCGCCGCCACTGACCACGCGACCCTGAGAGCGCTGGGGACAACGACCTCCACGGCCGGGTCCAAGACGCACTTCGACGACTGAACGCGGGCCTGCGCAAGATGACCGTGCTCATCCTGACCAGTGAAGAGGACGTGACGGCGGACATGGTGGTCCTCCGGCTGGGCGAGGCGGGCGTGCCCGTGGTCCGGCTCGACCCCGCCGACCTCACCAACGGGGTGGCCCTGTCGGGCGAGTACGTGCAGGGTGCCTGCCGCGGACACCTGTCCGTCGGCGGGCGCCTGGTGAGCATGAACGGCCTGCGCTCCATCTGGGTGCGCAGGCCGGGGGACACGGCCGCACGCGCCGCCCAGCCCTCCGCCTGGCTGACGGAGGAGTCCTCCCAGGCGCTCTACGGCATGCTCCGGAGCACCGACGCACGCTGGATGAACCATCCGGACGCGGCCCGCCGTGCCCGCCACAAGCCCTGGCAGCTGCGGCTCGCCCAGCTCAGCGGGCTCGCCGTGCCGGCCACACTGATCACGACGTTTCCGCAGGCGGCCCGGGAGTTCGCGGAGCGGTTCCCGGACCTGGTGGTCAAGCCCGTCTCCGGCGCGCACCCGCAGGAACCGCCGCGGGCGGTACCGACCAGCCGGGTCGCGCCGGACACCGACTTCGCCGCCGTCGCCTTCGGCCCGACCCTGCTCCAGCGCCGGGTCCCCAAACGGGCCGACATCAGGCTCACGGTCGTCGGCGACCGGATGCTGGGCGCGCGCAAGCCGGCCGACCCGGACGCCCACCCCGACGACGTGGACGTCCGCTTCGCCCCGTCGGTCTCCCCCTGGCTTCCGGCCGAGGTGCCCCCGCGCGTCGCCGAGGCCGTCCGCCGCTATATGGAGGGTGCCGAACTGGCCTACGGAGCCTTCGACTTCGCGGAGGACTCGGACGGGATCTGGTGGTTCCTGGAGTGCAACCAGTCGGGCCAGTTCGGCTTCGTCGAGATGGACACCGGACAGCCGATCGCCGAGGCCATCGCCCGGTGGCTGGCGGGGGACGGGACAACGGCACAGCGGTACGCCGACGGCGACCGGGGCACGGCATCGTGAGGCTGCGGCCACCGGTTCGGAGAAAGGAACGCGACATGCGCATCGGACTGCTGGGAACGGGCCCGTGGGCCCAGGCGGCCTACGCTCCCGCCCTCGCCGGGCACACCGGCCTCGACTTCACAGGGGTGTGGGGCCGCCGCCCGCAGGCGGCGGCCGCGCTGGCGGAGCGGTACGGCGTCCGGGCGTACGACGACGTGGACGCGCTGCTGGCCGACGTGGACGCGGTGGCGGTGGCGCTGCCGCCGTCCGTGCAGGCCGAGTTGGCGGTGCGGGCCGCACGGGCCGGCCGGCATCTGCTGCTGGACAAGCCCCTGGCGGTGGGGGTGGCCGAGGCGCGGGCCGTCGCCGAGGCGGCCGAGCGGGCCCAGGTGGCCTCGGTGGTGTTCTTCACCGCCCGCTTCCAGAAGGAGCCGGAGGCCTGGATCGACGAACAGGCCGCCGTGGCGGGCTGGTTCACGGCGCGGGCGCAGTGGCTCGGGTCCGTGTTCACGGGCGACAGTCCGTTCGCGGCCTCGCCGTGGCGGCGGGAGAAGGGCGCACTGTGGGACGTCGGGCCGCACGCCCTGTCCGTCCTGCTGCCGGTGCTCGGTGACGTACGGCAGGTGCTGGCGGCTGCGTACGGTCCCTCCGACACCGTGCATCTGGTCCTCGACCACGCCACCGGGGCGTCGAGCACGCTCACGCTGAGCCTGACGGCGCCGCCGTCGGCGGCCGGGGCCGATGTCGAGCTGCGGGGCGAGGCCGGCGTGTCGCTGCTCCCGGGAAGCTCCGAGGGCGCGGTCCCCGCTCTGGGCCGTGCCGCGGACGCCCTGGCGACCGCGGCACGCACCGGCCGGCCGCACGCCTGCGACGCCGCGTTCGGCGTGCGGGTCACCGAGATCCTGGCGGCGGCCCAGGCACGGTTGACCGGGAGCCCGGCGGACTAGCACCCGTCCCCGCTTCTGGTCGCATGGCGGGGTGAAGGGCCGGGCAAGGCGGCGGCCGGCCGTGGGCACCGCGATCGGGGTGCCGCCAGCGGCGACCGACCCCGGGGTCGCCGGTGCGGCCTTCGGCGACCGACCCCGGGATCACCGGTGCGGCCTTCGGTCTCCACCGGTCCCATGCCCTGCCGGCACCGGCGAAGCAGATCACCGTACCGATCGAGTTCCTGCTCCAGAGCGTGCGGTGCGCCGCGGGAGCCGTCCTGCTGCGCAGGCAACGCCATGCCGCTGCCTCGGACATCCGCGAGGGCCATACCCTGCAGGACCTCGGACATCGGCAAGGGCCATACCCTACGGGGCGGTGAGGAGGGTGCATGGGTGAGAGGGTGTGCGCGGGCGCGGTGCTGGTCGTCGACGACGACGCGGCGATCCGCCGTTCGCTGGAGCGCGGCCTGCGGCTGAACGGTTTCGCGGTACGTACCGCCGCCGACGGGCCGCAGGCGCTCGCGTCGATCGACCGGGAGCCGCCGGACGTCCTGGTGCTGGATGTGTCGATGCCCGCGATGAGCGGCATCGAGGTGTGCACACGGCTGCGGGCGGAGGGTCTCGACCTGCCCGTGCTCATGCTGTCCGCGCTCGACGAGACCGCCGACCGGATAGCCGGACTGCAGGCGGGCGGGGACGACTACCTGGTCAAACCGTTCGCCCTGCAGGAACTGGTGCTGCGACTGCACGCCCTGCTGCGCCGGCGTCCGCCGGCCGGCCGGGAGGTGCTGAGGGTGGCCGGCCTGGTGATCGACCCGGCGGCCCGCACCGTCGAGCGCGACGGCCGTCCGCTGGAGCTGACCCGCCGGGAGTTCGAACTGCTGGAGGTGCTGGCCCGCAACGCCGGCCTGGTCCTCACCCGCGATCAGCTGCTGGAACGGGTGTGGGGCTACGACTTCGACGTACGCACCGACGCCGTCGACACCTTCGTCAGCTATCTGCGGCGCAAGCTGGAGGCGCAGGGGCACAGCCGGCTGATCCACACGGTGCGCGGCGTCGGCTTCGTGCTGAGGGACGACCGGGGCACGCGATGAGACTCTCCACCCGCATCGGCCTCGCCGTAGGCTGCACCGTACCGCTGCTGGTCCTGGCGTCCGGATGGCTGCTGCTGCAGCTGGTCGCGCGCGATCTGCACCGCGCCGAGGACCAGCACCTGCGGCAGCGTGCGGCGGCCATCGTCCCGGACGCCCGAGCGCTGCTGCGAGCGTCGCAGAACAGCCGCCCCAAGGCCGCCGACACCAGGGAACGGCAGCTGTTCAGCGCCGCCCTCGACGTCGGCGTACGGGTGGCCGGAGCGGATGTGGTCTTCAGCGGCGGACCCCAGCCCGGCCCCTCGGTGAAGCTGCCCGCCCGCGGCGCCGGACCGGTCACCGTCCGCGACGGCACCCGCAACTGGCGTGCTCTGACCCGCCCGATCCGGGGCACCGCCGTATCGGGCACGCTGTGGGTCTTCTCGCCCGACACCGCCGACCGCACCCAGCTCCGGGTCGTACGGCGCCGGGTGCTGCTCACCGCGCTGCTCGCCGCGCCCCTGTCCGGCCTGCTCGCCTGGGGCCTGGCCACGGGCGCTAGCGCCCCGCTGCGCCGGCTCACCCGGCGCACCGCCGGCCTCGATCCGCGTACCAGCAGCGCCCGGATCGACCTGCGGCGGACGGGAGTGCGGGAGGTCGACGAGCTGGCGGCCACCGTGCGCACCGTTCTCGCCCGCTACGACGAGCAGGCCGCGCGCACCGCCGAGGCCCTGGACACCGCCCGCTCCTTCTCCTCCGCGGCCGCGCACGAGTTGCGCACCCCGCTGATGAGCATGGGCACGAACCTGGACATCCTCGCCGGACACCCCGACCTGCCCGGACCCGAGCACGCCGAGGTGGTCGCCGACCTGCAGCATGAACACGCCCGCCTGCTGGGCCTGTTGGTGACGTTGCGTGAGCTGGGTCGCGGGGACCTGGTGGAGGCGGAGGCATTCGGGGCCGTCGAACTGTCCGACGTGGCCGAGGCGGCCGTCGCCGAGGCCCGCCGCCGCGATCCGGAGGCCGACATCGCTCTGGACACCGTGCCCGGTCTCACCGTGCACGGCTGGGAGCCGGGCCTGAGACTGCTGCTCGACAACCTGCTCGGCAACGCCCTGGCCCACGGCCGCGACACCCGGGGCCGGGCATGGGTGCGGGTGAGCGTGGCGGGCAGCGCCGGCCAGGTCCTGATCACGGTGGACGACCACGGATCCGGCGTGCCGCCCGATGCCCGGGGCCGGATCTTCGAGCGGTTCCGGCGCGGTCCGGACAGTGCGGGCTCCGGGCTCGGTCTCACGCTCGTGGCCCAGCAGGCGGCACTGCACCGGGGAAGCGTCACGGTGACGGACCCGCCGGGCGGCAAGGGTGCGCGCTTCGAGGTGCGGCTGCCCCCGGGCGGCGGCGGACTGCCGGGCCGACGGAACTGGCTGATCGGCACTGCCGGGGCAAACCGGTCACAGAGTTTCCCCAAAGACGGTCCCTAGCCTCCGTCACGACGGACGGACGACGTGGCCGTCCGGTACGTGAACGGAGAGGCAGATGGACGTACGACGACGGACACGCGTGCTGCTCACGGGGGTCGCCGTGACGGCCGTGCTGGCCGGCACGGCGGGGGCGGCCTCGGCCGACAGCACGCCCTCGAAGCCGGCCGGCGACGGGGCCCGTGCGCTGTGCAAGCGGGTGCCCAAGGTCGACCGGCGCATCGAGCGGGCCCTGAAACGGCTCGACGCCGGAACCGGCACGCGCGGCTCCGTGGCCCGGCTGCAGAAGCGCGTCGACAACGCGAAGAAGGCCGGGCACACCGAGATCGCCACCTACCTTCAGAATCGGCTGGACTTCCGCAAGTCGCTGCGCACCAACCTGCAGCAGCGGCAGAAGGACCTGGCCGGGGTCAAGACGTGGTGCCAGGACAACAACGCCGGGAAGGCGGCGGGCTGATGCGGGGCGGGAGGCGGCCGGCGGCCCTCGCGGGCCTTGCGGTGGCACTGGTCGTGGCCCTCACCGCGGGCTGCGCCGGGCACGACGGCGCTTCCGCGAAGGCCTCGCCCGGCAGCACGTCCTCGTCCTCGTCCACGGCTCCGGCGGGCGCTCCTTCGGGATACGCACAGATGGAGAAGAAGGTGGACGCAGCCGAGTCGGCGGCGGCAGCGGCCGACCAGAACGCAACGGACACCGCGGACCGCTGACCGTCGCCCCGGTGTGCGGCGCGGGGGATCGCCCCGTCGGCAGAGGGGCCGGCCGCTCCGGCGCGCAGGGCCGGTCGGGTCAGATCCCAGTCAGGTCCGGTCCCGGTCACGGCCGGGACCGGGCAAGGCCAGGGCTGGTCACGGCCGGTCCCGGTCAAGGCCGGGACTGGTCAAGGCCGGTCCCGGCCCGGTCCGGGAGTGGTCGTGCCGCCGCCGCTGCCGGAGGGCGGTGGAAGGGTGGCTCCGCCGCCCGCAGCGGCGTGCTCCGTGTCAGGGGCCAAGGGTCGGCGGTTCAGACGCGGCCGTGCGCCGCGCGGGCTCCGGCCTCCACGGCCTGCGTCCAGTCCAGGTACCCCTCGCCCTGGACGAACATCTCGCCGATCTCGTCCTGGCACCAGACGCGCCACTCCTCGGCGAAGTCGGCGCGCCCGCACAGCCAGGCGGGGGGAACCGCGGGGAAGTGAGCGCGGAGAACACGGTTGCCGCCGAGGCGCAGTGCGGTGGCGATCATCAGGCCGCTCTCCGCGTCGATCTCCCGCTCCACGCTCTCCACGCGCACCCCGCGGTCCGCCAGCTCGCGGAGATAGGCGACGACGGTCTCCCTGCCGTCCCGCTCGTGGTCCTCGTCCAGGTCGAACAGGTCGGACAGGTGGGACGGATCCGACAGGTGGGACGGGTCGGACAGGTCCTGCGGGTCCGGCTTCTCGGGCGTGTGCTGCATGTACGGATGGGGTCCTCTCGGGTGTCGTCCGGGTCCGGCAGTCTCATGATCGCAAGTGCCGGCCGCTCATGGAACTCATGCGGCGAACGGCTCGTCGCTCCACCGGAACCACGCCCGGTCCCCCGCGACGTGCAGCAGGAACTCGGGGACGGGGCCATGGGGCGAGGACAGTGCGACGCGGCGCCGTATCTCGTCGTACACGGACTCCCATTGCTCCCAGCTCGCCTCGTCGTCCCGCTCCATCAGGGCGGCTTCGCGGGTGAAGAGGTCCTGTACGGCGGCGAAGCCGGGGCCGGGGACGAACCTCCCCGACAGCCAGGGGAAGTCGGCCTCGTCGATCACGATCTCGCCGACCGCCTCCTCCCCTGCGCTCACCCGCCACACCTCGCCGTCGGACCCCATGGCCCCTCCCCCGCTCCGCCGCCGTCGATCAGGCCTTCAGCATGTCACCCGGCACTGACAACGCGGTCGGCCCGGAACTCGGCCCAGAAATTGATGCGCTCCCGTACGACGGGGTGCCGGGCCCTGGTGAAGTGCGCGGCCATCGGGAAGTTGCCCTGGTCGGTCGCTCCGGCGATGAACGCGGCGCCGCGCTCGGCGAGGAAGTGGGTGCACTCGGCGAGGAGATCGTAGGCATAGCCGTGGCCGCGGTGTTCCGGCAGGACGCCGATGAAACCGACGCACGGTCCGGACGGATTGCGGGCGGGGATGTGGATGCCGGCCGTCTCGCCCCCGGGTGTGCGGGCGATCTGCCACCACTCCCGCGGCGACGGGAACCAGCGGAAGACGTCCAGCTCGTCCTGGGCCGCCTGGTCCACTCCGCCCTGCTCGATGGCCCGGCGGGCGTGGGCGTCCAGGGTGACGGAGTGGATGCGGCGCAGGGCGTCGTAGAAGACGGTGTCGTCCGGCTCGGCGGAGAAGGCGAGGCGCCCCGGGCGTTCGGGCAGGCCGTGGTCCGGGGTCCAGCGGTACAGGAAACGTTGCACCAGCGGTTCGTACCCGGCCTTGCGGCCGGCGGCGGTGCGGGTGGCGACGGCGGCCCGCAGGGCGGGGACGTCACGCCAGCCGACGGGCAGGTCGAGTTCGAGTTCCTCGGTGCGCCAGGGCGCCGTGTGCAGCAGGTCGGCCGCCGCCTCCTCCTCGCCCTCGGCCAGGTCGAGCCAGTTGATGAGGAGCGGCTCGGGGTCCTCGGGCCGGCCCCACCAGGCGGCGCGGGCCACGACCCGGCCGTCGCGCAGGGCGACCCGCTTCCAGGCGGGGCGGTACCGGGTCTGCCGGTGCCGCTCGGCCAGGCCGAGCGGGTCGGGCAGGGTGTCGAAAAGGTGAGCACTGCTCTCGTCGAGCGAGCGGATGACCGGAGCGGTCATGGATTCCTCCGGGATACGTGCCGCGTACGGCGTGGAGCGCTCCCGGTCGGGTCAGACGTGGCACGCCCGGGGAACGGGGAGGGGGGAGCGCTGGATGACTGTGGACCGCATGACGCTCGCCTCCTTCCGTCCGTCTCGGGCGTGGCGTGGTGCGGATGCCAGAGGGACGACCCGAGGGGCGTCGAACGGTTTTCGCGGTGTGCACACGGCGGACGGGGCGGGAGCCGAAGAGAGGCTCGGCCCACGGCGGCGTAGCGTGGGGGTGTGGAACGGGTGCGCGGCTGGTCGTCGCGTCGGAACCGGGAGGAACGCGGCTGGCTGCGGGGCGCACCACCGCCGCGGTGGGTGCGGGTGCTCCCGATCCTGCTGCTGGTGGCGGTGACCGTGGCCACGCTCGTCACCCCGCACGCGCGCGATCTCGGGTTCCTGCTGGGCGCGATCCCGCCGCTCGCCGTCCTGTCGTACGGTCCGCTTGCCACCGCCTTCCTGGGTGCGCTGGTCATCGGGGTCCTGCACCTGCCGGCCACGCATCTGAACCGTCCGGGCAACACCGATCTGCTCACCATCGTGTTCGTCGCCCTGCTGAGTGTGTTCGTGTCCTTCGTGCGCAGCCGCCGGGACGCCCAGCTGGACACGGAGCGCGCGATCGGGGAGGCGGTGCAGCGGGCCGTGATGCCGCCGTTGCCCAAGCGCGTGGGGCGTGTCGGGTGCGCGGGCTTCTACCGGGCCGCCGAGAACGGGACACTGGTCGGCGGGGACTTCTTCGACGTGCGGGCCGGGCCGTACGGCGTCCGTGCGGTGATGGGGGACGTGCGGGGACACGGGCTGGCGGCGGTCGCGACGGTGGTGTCGCTGCTGGGCGCGTTCCGGGAGGCGGTGCTGGACCAACCGGACCTGGAGTCGGTCGCGGCCCGGATGGACCGCAGGGTGGCGGTGGACTCGGCGGGTGTGCGGCACGGGGAGCTGTTCGCGACGGCGGTACTGGTGGAGTTCGCGCCCGACGCGGGTGTGGTGCGGGTGGTCACCTGTGGGCATCCGGCGCCGGTGCTGCTGCACGACGGGCGGGCCGAGGAACTGAACCTCGCGGGGGCCGCTCCGCTGGGCCTCGGCCTGGTCGGCGTAGAGCCGCCGAAGGAGGTCACCGTGCCGCTGGGGCCGGGCGACCGTCTGCTGCTGGCCTCCGACGGCGTCTGGGAGGCCCGGGACGCCTCCGGCGCCTTCTATCCGCTGCCCGAGCGGCTGGCCGCCTTCACGGCCACGGCCTCCGCCGAACTGGCCGAAGCCGTGTGGGCGGACCTCGGGCTACTGCACTACGAGGTCCGCGACGACGCCACCATGCTCGTCCTGACACCGGGCCCGGCACGCACCTGACGCTCCACCCGGCCCTGCCGTATACCCGAGGCTCCCGCCCGGCCTCGAACCGTGCCCCGGCCCGGCACGCACGGACACACGGAGACACGGACGCACGGGCGCACGGACGCACGGACGCACGGAGACACGAACGCACAGCACGTGCGCAGGTCAGCCCGTGTCCCGGACGCAGCGTGCAAAACGCCAGGGTCCGCCACCCCTTCCGCCAAGTAGAAATATCTACCAGCATGCATATGCCGGGTTGGCGTGCACGCGCACCGAGTGCCCGGTCACGGCCGTTCCCTGCCCTTGTGCCAGGCGAGCGAGGATCACCCGGAGCAGTGCATGACGAACACGATGTGGATGCGGGGCGTGGAGTGGCTGGCCGCGGCGGCGGCCGATCCTCGCGCATGCAAGTGGGACTGGGACCACGGCGAGGGCATCGCACTGCTGGAGGCGGGCCGTTTCTGGGACGTCCTGACCGTTCCCGACCGGCTCGGCCTGCTCACCCTGGACCTGCTGTGGCGGCCGTCGGGGCCCGTGCCGGGGCCGACGCTGGTGGACACCGCCGCGCAGCGGGTCGGGTTCTTCCTGCCGCCGGACCCGGCCGGGGGCTGGGTCGGCGCCGGCCTGCGGTACGCGACCAAGGGGTCGTGGGTCGCCGTGCCGCCGCCGTACCGGCCCGCCCGCTTCCTGGAGTGGCTGGTCCCGCCGGACGGCACCGGCACACTGCACGCGCCCGGCGACCTGGAGGCGGCGCTGCGGCAGGCCAACGGCACACTGACCGTGCTCGCACCTCTGTGCGGGCAGTAGCCGGGCCGGATCAGAGACGGCAGAGCAGCCGGACCGGGTCAGAGACGGCAGAGCAGCCGGACCGGGTCAGAGACGGCAGAGCAGCCGGACCGGATCGAGGGCGCAAGCGGCCGGAGCGCGGAGGGGCGGAGGCGGCAACGGCCGGGCCGGATCAGGAGCGCTCGGGCTCGGGCCGGGCGCGCAGCGCGCGTCCTGCCAAGGAGGCCCACAGACCGTCCGGTTCGGCGGGGACCGTCCGCCCCTGCGCCCGCCACTCCTCGACGAGCTGGGCGTAGATCGGCTCACGGGTCCTGAGGGCACCGGCCACTTCGGTGTGGACACGCGGGGCGGTCTCGACGCGGGGCAGGCGCCTGAAGAGCAGCGATGCCGTCTGGTTCATCGGGGCCTTGCGGTCCGTACGGTTCATGCCGGGGCAACGTCCGGGACGCTCCGGTGGTACGCCCCTCCCCGCCCGCTCACCGGGTCGGGTGAGCCCACCCCTCGAACGAGGCCTTCCGCCCGTCGGACAAGCATCCCGTAGCACGGCGGCGCCGGGCGCCCCCGGCCGTCCGGGCACCCCCGGCCGACAGGCGCCGTACCCTGCGCGCTCCTATCCTGGACAGACAGGGCTCCGACGTCTCGCCCACCGCACGTTCGGCTCTCACGTGCTTGGAGTCAGCCCATGTCGCACACGTTCGCACGCCTGCGCGGGGTGGCCGTGGTCGCCGTCGCGGCGGGCACGCTGATCGTGCCGCTCACCGGTGCTCCCGCAGGGGCGGCGCCGGCGTCCGCGCCCGCCTCGTTCGCCGCCGACCCGCCCGGCCCCTCCCCCTCGGGAACGGACGTCCGTACCCTCACCCCCGACGTGGCCCGCCGACTCGACGCCGCGGTGCAGAAGGTGATGCACGAGGCGAAGGTGCCCGGTGTGACGCTCGGCATCTGGACACCGCACCAGGGCAGTTACGTCGCCTCGTTCGGTGTCGCCGACAAGAACAGCGGCCAGGCCATGACGCCGAACCTGTACATGCGGATCGGCAGTGAGACCAAGACGTTCACCGTGACGGCGCTGCTGCAGCTGGTGGACCAGGGCAAGGTCGGTCTGGACGATCCGATCGGCAAGTACGTCGACGGTGTGCCCAACGGCGACACGATCACGCTGCGGCAGCTGGCGGGGATGCGCAGCGGGCTGTTCAACTACTCCGAGGACGACGACTTCTTCAAGGCGCTCACGTCCGACCCCCAGCGCAGCTTCACACCCAGGCAGTTGCTCGACTACGCGTTCCGGCATCCGGTGCTGTTCCCGCCGGGGCAGAAGTTCTTCTACTCCAACACCAATCTCATCCTGCTGGGTCTGGTGGTCGAGAAGGAGAGCGGGCAGCCGCTCGGCTCCTACATCCGCCAGAACATCCTCGACCCCGCCGGAATGAAGGACACGCTGTTCCCGGTGGGCGCGGAGTTCCCCACCCCGCACGCGCAGGGCTACACCAACCAGACGGCCGACGGCAGGATCGCGGACACGGCCGACTGGAACCCGTCCTGGGGGTGGGCGGCCGGAGCGATGATCTCGAAGCAGGACGACCTGCGGGTGTGGGCACGCACGCTGGCCACCGGCCGGCTGCCGGACGGCCGGTGGATGATCAGCCCCGCCCTGCAGAAGCAGCGGCTCGTCACACCGGCGACACCGATCCCGGGCGCGGGGTACGGGCTGGGCATCTTCAATGTGCAGGGCTGGATCGGCCACAACGGCTCGCTGCCGGGTTACGAGTCCCTGACCGTCTACCTCCCGGAGGCGCAGGCGACCCTCGTGGTGCTCCTGAACACCGACATCGACCACAACGGCCAGGAACCGAGCACCCTGTTCGGCGAGGCGATCACGAAGATCATCTCGCCCGGTCACGTCTTCAACCTGCCGGCCCAGCCCGCCGCCAGGTGAGGTCCCGATCCGGCCGTATCCCCACCGGACACGCACGCACTGTTCGCTCACGGCCGATGACGGTGTGTACTGGACGGTGACCGCACGCGAGAGCCGACCAGCCTGGAGAGCGTCGTGTCCGACACCGACCGCATCCCGCTCGACCCGTTCGGCGCCGACATCGTGGCGGAGAGCGCCCGGCTGCGCGCTCTCGGCCCGGTCGTCCCCGTGGAGCTGCCCGGCGGCGTCCCCGCCTGGGCGCCGACCGGATACGACGTCCTCAGGGAACTGATCCTCGATCCGCTGGTGAGCAAGGACGCGCGCCGGCACTGGCGGCTCTGGCCGCAGCTGGCCGAGCGGCCCACCTGGAGCTGGATCGCCACCTGGGTGGGCGTGGTCAACATGCTGTCCACCTACGGCTCCGACCACACCAGACTGCGCAGGCTGGTGGCGCCGGGCTTCACGCACCGGCGCACCGAGGCGCTGCGCCCGCGGGTGGCGGCCGTCACCGCCGAACTGCTGGACGCGCTGGAGACCGAGGGGGCCGGCGGCCGTACGGTCGACCTGCGGGCCGGGCTCGCCCATCCGCTGCCGATGCGCGTGATATGCGAACTGCTCGGCGCGCCGGACGAGTTGCGCCCGGACGCCGCGCGGCTGATCGCCGACATCATGGACACCTCCGACCCGAGTCCGCAGCGCGCGGCGTCCGTGCACGAGCGGATCGGTACGGTCCTCGGCGCGCTGATCGCGTACCGGCGGAAGAATCCCGGTGACGATCTCACCACGGAGCTGATCCGGGTCCGGGACACGGACGGCGACCGGCTCTCCGACGAGGAGCTGCTGCACACCCTGCTGCTGGTGGTCGGCGCCGGGTTCGAGACGACCGTCAATCTCATCGGCAACGCGGTCGTCGCGCTGCTGACGCACCCCGCGCAGTTGGCCGCAGTGCGCCGCGGGCGGCTCGGCTGGGAGGCGGTGGTCGAGGAGACGCTGCGGGTGCACCCGTCGATCGCCGCGCTGCCGCTCCGGTTCGCGGTGGCGGACCTGAAGGCCGGGGAGGTGACGATCCCGGCCGGGGACGCGATCATCACGACGTACGCGTGCGCCGGTCTGGACCCGGCGCAGTACGGCCCGGACGCGGGAGGTTTCGACGCGGCACGCGGCGCCGAGGAGCATCTGGCGTTCGGCGTCGGCGTGCACCGCTGCGTCGGCGCGCCGCTGGCCCGTATGGAGGCGCTGACGGCGCTGCCCGCGCTGTTCGCCCGCTTCCCACGGCTGAGCCTGGCCGTGGCGGCCGACGAGCTGCGGCACGTGCCGTCGTTCATCGCGCACGGCTGGCAGGAGGTGCCGGTCCGGCTGGGCACCTGAGACGGATGCGGGGCTCGACCGGACCCCCGTCCCGGTCGCGCCCCGCGGAGTGCCGAACTTACGTGCGTCGAACGGCGACGGGTACCGCGCCAGTGCCCTTCCGGTACGGGCGAGGACTCATCCGTGCACAGGTGAGTCCGGTTGACCCCGGTTCGCCCCGCCGAGCGCGGGTGCGGCGAGCGCACCGGTGACCAGATGGGCGAGGACGACCTCGTACAGATCGCTGCCGAGGGCGAGCAGCTGGCGCTCCAGGACCGGCTCGGCGGCCCGGACGTGGTCGCGCACGGTCTGGGGGTGGACCCCGAGATCGCGGGCCGCGCGTTCGGCGTTCGCGTCCGCCGCGATCCAGGCGCGCAGGGTGCGGCGCAGGTCGCGCCCGTCCGCGTCCAGGCGGCCGAGCAGGTCGTGGGCCCAGGCGCGCAGTGCCGTCGAGGCGAGCAGGTCGCCGAGCCCGGCCCGGGCGGACGGGTGCGGGCCCCTGCCGTCGGGGTCGTACGGCCCTTCCACCGCTTCGGTGTTGAGCGCGAGGCGGGCGGCGGCGCGGGTGGTGAGGCCGGAGAAGTCGGTGGCGAGCAGGGCCTCGACGCGGTCCATGCGGGCGCGGACGGTGTTGCGGCTGACGCCCAGCACCTTGGCCGCGCTCACGGCGGTGAAGTCCAGGCCCAGCCGGGTGGTGGCGAGCAGTTCGGCGCGGATGTGGTGGGGCAGGGTGTCGAGGGGGCGCAGCACGACGGCGGACCAGGCGCGCAGCGCGTCCGGGTCCATGAGCCGCTCGGGGTGGGTGCGTTCGGCGTAGACGGCCGTCTGGTCCGGGCGGAAACGGGCGACGGCCAGGGCGCTGATGGCCTGCCCGTAGGCGGTGGCGGTCCGGGCGAGGCGCTGGCGGAGGCTGCCGCCGAGGAAGATGCCCGGCCGGCCGTCGACCAGCGAGCGCAGCCGCTCCTGTGCCACCGGTGCGGGACTGACGACGATGACGTGCCCGTCCATCGCGGGGCAGCGCACGACGAGTGCCTGGCCTTCGACGGCGTCCGCGCAGGCCTCGGCGAGGGCGTCCCGCTCCGCGGGGGATCCCTCGACGACGTACACGCGGGCGGTGTCCTCCTCCAGCAGGCCCGGCCACAGACCCGCGGCCACCCGGCGGGCGGAGACGGTCTCCTCCACCATCAGCAGCTGCAGGATGGCCAGCCGCAGGTCGGCGGTGGCCCGCCGCAGCCGGTGGCCGGACGCCGTCAGCCGCTGTTCCCTCAGCAGCAGTTCGAGAACGCCCGCGGTGCGGTTCACGATCTCGGCCGCGCGCCGGTCGAAGGGTTCCGGGCGGGCCACGGCCAGCACCGCGCCCGCCCCCTGGCCGTGTTCGGGGTACGGCAGTGCGACCATGCGGAGATGGCGTTCGCCGTCCTGCAGGGCGGCCGCGGAGATCCGGCCGGTGACCAGGTCGGCCAGCACGGTGGTGTCGAGCTGCACGCGCTCACCGGCGAGGAGGGCGCCGTCCGCGTCCTGGAGGCAGACCGCCGCCCCGACGGTCCTGCCGAGCCAGCCGGCGACCCGGCGCGGGTCGCGGCCTGCCGGGCGCAGCTGGTCGAGCAATTGCTGTGCCCAGGCGGTGTCGTTGTCGTGCGGCTGCGGGGCGTGGGGGCCCTCTTCTGCTCGGCCGGCCACGTCGCCCTTCTCCCAGTCTCCGTGCTGACCTCGGCTTTCGAGTGGACGTTACCCCAGATGCGCAGCCTGTTCACCTATGGCGCTGTCCCGCCTGGATGCGCCGGGCCGGGGTCTGCCGGGCCGGCGGTGGCATGACCTCACGGGCATCACGGACGCGTGCGCCGTGGCTGCGCGTGCGTTACCCGGGGGACGGCATAAGCTCGACGGGTGGCGAAGTACTTCGACGTGCACCCCGAGAACCCGCAGCCGCGCAGCATCGGCCAGGTAGCCGACGCCGTGCGCTCCGGAGCACTCATCGCATATCCGACCGACTCCTGTTACGCGCTGGGCTGCCAGATCGGCAGCCGGGACGGCATGGACCGGATCCGCTCCATCCGCCGTCTGGACGACCGGCACCACTTCACGCTGATGTGCCGGGACTTCGCGCAGCTCGGCCAGTTCGTCCGCGTCGACAACGACGTGTTCCGGGCTGTCAAGGCGTCGACTCCCGGCAGCTACACCTTCATCCTCCCGGCCACCCGCGAGGTGCCGCGCGTGCTGCAGCACCCGAAGAAGAAGACCGTGGGTGTGCGCATCCCCGACCACGTGGTCACCCAGGCGCTGCTGGCCGAGCTGGGCGAGCCGCTGCTCTCCAGCACGCTGCTGCTGCCGGACGAGGAGGAGCCGATGACCCAGGGCTGGGAGATCAAGGACCGGCTCGACCTCGCGGTGGACGCGGTGGTCGACTCCGGGGACTGCGGCACCGAACCGACCACGGTCGTCGACTTCTCGGGCGGCGAGGCGGAGATCGTGCGGTACGGCGCCGGGGACACCACTCGGTTCGAGTGAAGCCGGGAGACCAGTGGCGCCGACGGCACCGATGGCACCGATGGCACCGATGGCACCGATGGCACCGATGGCACCAGTGTGGATCTTGCGTGGCAGCATGAGACGTACACACGGCACCGAGGGGTAACCGCCTCCCGCCGCTGATTCCTCAGGAGGCTTCTCGCCATGACCGCCGTACAGGGAACAGCCGTCGAGATCCCGACCGCGGACGGCACCGCCGACGCCTACCTCACCCACCCCGCGGACGGCAGCCCGCATCCGGGTGTCCTCCTCTACCAGGACGCCTACGGCCTGCGCCCGCAGCTGAGGGCGATGGCCGACCGGCTAGCGGGCGCCGGTTACACGGTCCTGGTGCCGAACGTCTTCTACCGGCACGGCCGCACCCCGATCGGGGAGATCCCGGAGTTCATCGACCCCTCGGCCGACCCGACCCTCTGGGAGCGGATCGGCCCGGTCATGGCCTCGCTCACCCCCGACCGGACGAAGCGGGACGCGGACGCCTATCTCGGCTGGCTCGCCGACAGTCCCCTGGTCGCCGACGGCCCGGTCGCGCTGACCGGTTACTGCATGGGCGCCCGCCTGGCGCTGCGCACCGCGGCCACCCACCCCGACCGGGTGGCCGCCGCGGCCGGCTTCCACGGCGGCCGGCTGGCCACCGATGCCCCGGACAGCCCGCATCTCGGCGCGCCGCAGATCACCGCGGAACTGTACTTCGGCCACGCCGACCAGGACCGGTCCATGCCCGAGGAGCAGATCCGGCGGCTGGACGACGCGCTCACCGCCGCCGGCGTACGGCACACCGGCGAGGTGTACCCGGGTGCTCACCACGGCTACACCCAGGCGGACACCCCGGAGTACAGCCACGAGGCGGACGAGCGGCACTGGAGCGCACTGCTGGACCTGCTCAAGCGCACCTTCTGAGATCTGCCGGGCGCCCGCCGCCGGGCGGGCGCCGCCGGGATCCCGTCCAACTCATTGACATGCCCGCGCCCGACCGCAACGCTGAGAGCGCTCTCACCCAGGTACGGACCAAGGTTCGTACGACCCCGACCCCCACACGGAGGTGGAGAGTGCTCCCCAGCATCACGCGCCCGGCGCTGCCCCTGGCGGCAGCGGCGGCCCTGGTCGGCGGCCTCCTCACACTGGCCGCCCCGGACCGCGCCGGTGCCGCCGTCCCGGACACCATCCCGCTGAAGATCACCAACAACTCGGGCCGCGCCGACCCCGTGTACGTCTACGACCTCGGCACCCAGCTGTCCACGGGGCAGCAGGGCTGGGCCGATGCGAACGGCGTCTTCCACGCCTGGCCGGCGGGCGGCAACCCGCCCACTCCCGCCCCGGACGCGGCGATCGACGGCCCGGCGGCCGGTCGGTCGACGACGATCCGGATCCCGAAGTTCTCCGGCCGGATCTACTTCTCCTACGGCCAGAAGCTCGACTTCCGGCTGACCACCGGCGGACTGGTGCAGCCGGCCGTGCAGAACCCGTCCGACCCCAACCGGAACATCCTGTTCAACTGGTCGGAGTACACGCTGAACGACTCCGGCCTGTGGCTCAACAGCACCCAGGTGGACATGTTCTCGGCGCCGTACGCGGTCGGTGTGCAGCGCTCCGACGGCAGCGTGAGCACCACCGGGCACCTGCGGCCGGGCGGCTACACCGGCTTCTTCGACGCCCTGCGCGCACAGCCGGGCGGCTGGGCCGGACTGGTCCAGGCCCGCTCCGACGGCACCGTGCTGCGCGCCCTGTCCCCGCTGTACGGCGTGGAGACCGGCGCGCTCGCGGCGAACGTGCTGGACGACTACGTCAACCGGGTCTGGCAGAAGTACGCGACGAAGACGCTGACCGTCACGCCGTTCGCGGACCGCCCGGACACCAAGTACTTCGGCCGGGTCTCGGGGAACGTCATGAACTTCACCGACTCCTCGGGCGCGGTCGTCACCAGCTTCCAGAAGCCGGACGCGGACAGCGTCTTCGGCTGCCACAAGCTGCTGGACGCGCCGAACGACCAGGTGCGCGGGCCGATCTCCCGCACTCTGTGCGCCGGTTTCAACCGCTCGACGCTGCTGGTCGACGCGAACCAGCCGGACACCTCGCCGGCGGACTTCTACCAGGACCCGGTCACCAACCAGTACGCGCGCGCCGTCCATGCGCGGATGGCCGACGGCAAGGCGTACGCGTTCGCCTTCGACGACGTCGGCAACCAGGAGTCGCTGGTCCAGGACGGCAATCCGCAGCAGGCCTCTCTCACGCTGGATCCGCTGAGCTGACATGCCACGGTCCCGCACCCCTCGGGTGCGGGACCGCAGGGGGTGCGTCAGCCGGTCGTCAGGGCCGTGTCGTCCACGACGAAGCTGGTCTGGAGCGAGGAGTCCTCGACTCCGTTGAACTTCAGCGTGACCGTCGAGCCCGCCAGCGAGGACAGGTCGAAGGACTTCTGGCTGTAGCCGGAGGCCTTGTTGAGGTTCGAGTACGTCGCCAGGGTCTTGGAACCCGCGGTCACCGTCAGCTTGTCGTACTGAGTGCCGGTGGTGGTCTCCGCGGTGTCGATGTGCAGGTAGAAGGTCAGGGTCGCCTTGCAGGCCGCGGGGATCGTCACCGACTGGGACAGGGTGTCGGTGTGCGTCCTGCCGTAGCCGTCGAGCCAGGCCTTGTAGGAGCCGCCGTGGGCCGCCTCACCGCTGTCGTTGGTGATGACGCCGCTGGTCGCCGTCCAGCCCGTGCCGCCCGACTCGAAGCCGGGGTTGGCCAGCAGCTGGGTCGAGGTGCAGCCTCCGGTGGAGTTGACGGTCCAGCCGAAGGTCGCGGTGCCGGTGGCGCCGGTGGAGTCGGTCACCGTGACGGTGGTGTTCGAGGTGCCCGCGGTGGTGGGCGTGCCGGAGATCAGGCCGGTCGAGGTGTTGATCGACAGGCCGGCCGGCAGACCGGAGGCGCTGTAGCTGAGCGCGCCGCTGTTGGTGCTGCTCGCCTGGATCTGGAGACTGACCGCCGTGCCGACGGTGGCGGTCTGGCTGCCCGGGCTGGTGACCGTCACTCCGCTGCTGGGCGGGGTGATGTGGCTGCCGACGTTGATGCCCGCGAAGGCGTTGCCCACTCCGGCGTACTGGGTGGAGTTGGTGCCGTAGAGCGCGGCGGCCGCGTTGAGGGCGGCGGTGCGGGCGGCGGCGTAGTCGGTGCTGGACGTCATGTACGTGGTCAGCGCCTTGTACCAGATCTGCAGCGCGGCGGCCCGGCCTATGCCGGTGACCGCGACCCCGTCCGAGGTCGGGCTGTTGTAGGTGACGCCGTTGATGACCTTGGTGCCGCTGCCCTCGGCCAGCAGGTAGAACATGTGGTTCGCGGGGCCCGAGGAGTAGTGCACGTCGAGGTCGCCGACGCCGCTGTACCAGCTGTCGGCGGATCCGCCGTCCTTGCTCGGCTTGTCCATGTAGCGCAGCGGCGAGCCGTCGCCGTTGATGTCGATCTTCTCGCCGATGAGGTAGTCACCGGGGTCCGAGCTGTTGTTGGCGTAGAACTCCACGCCGGCGGTGCCGAAGATGTCGGAGGTCGCCTCGTTCAGGCCGCCGGACTCGTCGCTGTACTCCAGGCCGGCGGTGTTGGAGGTGACGCCGTGGGTCATCTCGTGGCCGGCGACGTCCAGCGAGGTCAGGGCGTGGGTGTTGCCCGAACCGTCGCCGTACGTCATGCAGAAGCAGCTGTCGTCCCAGAAGGCGTTCACGTACCCGCTGCTGTAGTGGACGCGCGAGTAGGCGGCGACACCGTCGTTCTTGATGCCGCTGCGGCCGAAGGTGTTCTTGTAGAAGTCCCAGGTCTCCTGCGCGCCGTAGGCGGCGTCGGCACCCGCGGTCTGGGTGTTGGAGCCCGTCCCGTCGCCCCAGACGTCGTCGGAGTCGGTCATCAGGGTGCCGGTGCCCGAGGTGCCCTTGTTGAGGCTGTAGGTCTTGTGGCCGCCGCGCGTGGTGTCGTACAGCTGGTACGTCGAACCGGACTGCGTGGTGCCCAGGCTGACGGTGCCGCTGTACTGGGTGTTGCCGGTGCCCATTTTGACCGCCTGGTAGCGGTACAGCTCCTTGCCGGTGGTGGCGTCGGTGATGACGTGCAGCTGGCTGGGCGTGCCGTCGTCCTGGAAGCCGCCGATCACGGTCTCCCAGGCGAGCTTCGGGGTGCCGCTGCCGGCCCAGATCACCTTGCGGGCGCTGTCGGTGGTGGCCTTCTTCGCGTCGAGGGCCTTGGCGGCCCTGAGGGCCTTGGTCTCGGCGGCGGACTTGGTGAAGGCCGCGTTGGTGGAGGCGACCTGGATCCGGTGCTTGTTGTTGTAGGTCGTGCTCACGGTGCCCGCGGCCAGGGAGGCGGGCGGGGTGTGCACCACGAGGTCGCCGCCGAGGACCGGGAGTCCGGCGTAGGTGCGCTCGTAACGGGTGTGCAGGGTGCCGTCGTTGTCCTTGACGACGTCCTTGACGACCAGCTTCTCCTGTGCGCCGAGGCCGAGGGTGCGGGCGGTCGCGGCGGTCCGCTGCTTGGCGTTCTCGACGAGCGCGGAGTGCTGGGCCGGGGTGAGTTTCGCCTCCAGGCCTCCGGTGTGGAGGGGGCTGGGGTGGGGGCCCGCGGGCTTGGCGGTCGCCGGGAACGCCTGGATGCCGACGGCGAGGAAGGCCGCGGTGGAGACCAGGGCGGCTCCGACCGTGGCCCGTCTGTGGGGATGACGTCTCACTCGTACTCCTCCTGCTGCGGCCGCCGGGTCGCGGCCGGTGACAGTCCGGGCAGACGGGTGTGCTGTCCGGGACGAGCTGAGCTGTGCGGGGGCCGTGCTCCGTGAACACACCGTGGAGGATCTGTGTGTTGGGGGAGGATTTCAGTCTTGACTCGCACATGTCAGCCACATCGGGGGCATTCGAGGGTTTTCCCTATGTCGCGCGATCCGGACAACGGCATCGGAGGCCGGGCGCACCGGGCGCCGGCGGATGCCGTGAGGCCGGGATCCGCCTGACCCACTCCGCGCCAACCGAACTGGCCATCGCCGGCGACGACACCTACGCCAAGGGCGCCACGTACTGGCCGGAAATCAACTCCTTGCAGCGCAACCCGGGCGACACCCTGGAGGCCGCGGGCAAGAGCTGGAAGGTCTGTGAGCAGTGCATGGGCACGCCCTGCAACACCAGTGACAAAAAGGCCGCCCCGGCCGGTGCGACGCGGGCCGGAGCCACGGCGCCCGGCCCCGCCCAATCCGGCTGGGCCGGCTCGTTGTTACCGTGCACGGCGTGTCTGACTCCTCACGCGATACCGCGCAGGGCGCCGGCTGGGGCTCGGCCGAGCGCGGCGCCTACCAGCAGCTGATGCCCGCCCACGTCGAGAAGTTGTCGTGGCTGAACCCGAGAACCCTGTGGGCCGCCCGCAACGGGGTGCTGGCGTCCTGGTTCGGCGATCCGACGGGCCGTACCCGCAGCCGCTGGGCGGCCCGGCAGGCCGAGGCCGGGGCACCCGCCGACAAGGTCATCCACCGGGACGTACCGGGCCGGTTCTCCTTCATGGTCATCGGCGACACCGGAGAGGGCGACGACTGCCAGTACGCCGTGGTGCCGGGCTTCCTGAAGGCCGGTCAGGACACCGAGTTCGCGGTGATAGCGAGCGACGTCATCTATCCCGTCGGCAGCGCGGACGACTACGACACCAAGTTCTTCCGGCCGTACCAGGACTACCCGGCCCCGATCTACGCGATACCGGGCAACCACGACTGGTACGAGGGCCTGGGCGCGTTCATGCGTGTCTTCTGCGCCGACACCCCGCCGCCCGCCCCCGAGCCCGCGCCCCGCCCGCTCACCCGGGCCTGGTGGCGCACCCTGCTGTGGCACCGCCCGCGCCGGACGGACGGGCAACACCTGGCCGACGCGCGGAAGATGCGGTCGGCGCCGGAGCAACAGGCCGTGCAGCCGGGGCCGTACTGGGCGATCGACGCCGGGCCGGTGCGGATCGTCGGCATCGACACCGGGCTGCTGGGCACGATCGACGCCGAACAGGGCGCATGGCTGCGAGAGGTCTCCCGCGGGCCGAAGCCGAAGATCCTGGTCACCGGCTCGCCGTTGTACGTGGACGGCGAGCACCACCCGTGCGCCATCGAGGGCGGCGGCACCGTCGACGCCGTCGTCCGCGACCCGGAGCACCACTACGTCGCCGCGATCGGCGGCGACATCCACAACTACCAGCGCTACCCGGTCGACGTGGACGGCCGCACCGTGCAGTACGTGGTCGCGGGCGGCGGCGGGGCGTTCATGCACGCCACGCACACCATCCCGCGGGTCTCGGTCGCGAACGTCACCGAGCGGGACTTCCGCTGCTATCCGCTGCGCGGCGACTCGCTGGCCTTCTACAGCCGTCTGTACGGCCGCCGCCTGCGCCTGCGCCGCTTCTTCACGCTCACCGAGTCCGAGGCGACGGCCGTCGTCGCCGAACGGCTCGGCATCGAGCCGGGCCGGACGCCCGGCCCGGACGCCCGGGTCACCCGGCGCACCCGCCTGGTCGCGAGCCTGCTGGGCTCCGGCGGCCGCCCGGACCGCACCTCCCGGTTCCGGCTGCCCGTGCGCAAGCTGTACACCCAGCTGTTCTCGCCCGGCTCCGCCACCTACAGCCCGCCGTTCTTCAAGTGCTTCCTGCGCCTGGACGTCACCCCGGAGGCGGTACGGCTGCGCTGCTTCGCCGCGACGGGCAACCGCGCCCAGGAGCTCGACCCGCCGGTCGAGGACGAGGTCACCATCCCGCTGAAGTGATCACACGGTTGTCACACTCGCCTGCCAGAATCGAGGTCACAGAGACGTACGACCGCTGGAGGAGCCCGTGCCGTCCGCCCCCCGCCCGCTGCGCAAGCTGGGCTTCCTCACGATCGGCCTGTTCGACGCGGCGGACCCGGCCCGGGGGCACGAGTCCACGCTGGAGATCATCGAGCTGGGCGAGCGGCTGGACTTCGACAGCGCCTGGGTCCGCCACCGCCATCTCCAGTACGGCATCTCGTCCCCCGTCGCGGTGCTGGCGGCGGCCTCGCAGCGGACCCGCCGCATCGAGCTGGGCACCGCGGTGATCCCGCTCGGCTGGGAGAACCCGCTGCGCCTCGCCGAGGACCTGGCGACGGTGGACATCCTGTCCGGCGGCCGTCTGAACCCCGGCGTCAGCGTGGGCCCGCCGATGCACTTCGAGCAGGTGAAAGGGGCCCTGTACCCGGACACCGCGGACGCCGAGGACTTCGGGTACGAGCGGGTGCGGCGGCTGCTGGACTTCGTGCGCGGCGAGCCGGCCACCGGCTTCAGCGGTATGGAGGGCTTCGAGGTGTTCTCCGACGTCGTCCAGCCGCACTCCCCCGGGCTCGGGCGCCGGCTGTGGTACGGCGGCGGCAGCCTCGGCTCGGCGCGCTGGGCGGGCGAGCACGGCATGAACTTCCTGACCAGCAGCGTCGTCAAGGCCGAAGACCCGGAAGGAGCGCAGGACTTCGCGGAGATCCAGCGGTCCCTCATCCGCGCGTTCCGCGCCCGGCACCCCGACGGGGAGGCGGCCCGTGTCTCCCAGGGCCTGGTGGTGATCCCCACCGACTCGGCGAGCCCCGGGCAGCGGGCCAAGTACGCGCGGTACGCCGCGGAGCGGCTCCCGCGCACGGCCGTCCCGCAGGGCCCGGCCCGGCTGCTCTTCGCCCCCGACCTCGTCGGCACCTCCGACGAGCTGGCCGAGCGGCTGCACGCGCACGCCGCGTTCCGGGAGATCGACGAGGTGGCGTTCGCGCTGCCGTTCACCTTCGAGCACGAGGACTACGTCCAGATCCTCACGGACCTGGCGACGAAGCTGGGCCCGGCACTCGGGTGGCGGCCGGCGGGCTGACTCACCAGCGGCCCGCCCGCGTACCGGTGACCGGCTCGGACGGCCGGCCGTCCACTCCCACCGGTACGTCGCCCGCGAGCATCACCCGGTGCATGATCCGCGGAAAGCCGAGGTGGGCGCTGTCGCCGGGGGCCAGGTGGATGGTGGCCCGGTTGTCCCAGAAGGCGACGCTGCCGGGCTCCCAGCGGAAACGGACCGTGTACTCGGGGCGGACCGCCTGTTCGAGCAGCATCTCCAGGAGGGCCGCGCTCTCCGGACGGGAGACCTCGGTGATCTGCTCCAGGTAGTAGCCGTTGACGAACAGCACCCGCTCCCCGGTCTCCGGGTGCACGCGCACCAGCGGGTGCACCGAGGCGACCTGGTGGTCCAGGAGATGGCGGACATAGGCGTCGGCGCCGGGCCGCGGCTGGTAGCCGACGCCAAGCCGGTGTTCGGCGCGCAGCCCGTCCACGAAGGCGCGGACCGGCGCCGACAGCCCGGCGTAGGCGGCGGCCAGGTTGGCCCAGGTGGTGTCCCCGCCGTACGCCGGCACGGTCTCGGCGCGCAGGACGGTCGCGGCGGGCGGGTCGATGCGGGCGCCGTGGTCGCAGTGCCAGCCGCGCAGCAGGGTGTGCCGACGGCGCTGCAGCCACTCCTCGTGGTCCATGCCGAAGCGCCCGCCCAGCTCCAGCCGGTCCGCGGTGGTTTCCACCTCGGGGAAGCCGGCCGGGGAGGCGCCGCCGCGCCTGCCGAGCACGACCGGCTCGCCGAAGCGCCGGGCGAAGGCGACGTGCCCGGCGTGGTCCAGGCGCTGCTCGCGGAAGAAGACCACCTTCCAGTGCAGCACCGCCTCCCGGATCAGGGCGACCACGGCGTCGTCGAGGGGCTCGGCCAGGTCGACGCCGGTGATCTCGGCGCCGATGTGCCCGGCCACCGGCCGCACTTCGACGCCCTCGACCGGCTCCGCGCTCCCGGCCTGCTCCGCTGTGACCCTGTCCGTCGTCATGCGCGCTCCGAAGGTCGTCCGTACGGGCTCTGGGGTGATCGTGACAGTCAGGGCGCGCCGACGCGACAGGGCCTCGCACCCCCGGCGTCCCCGGGGCCGGCCCGGGCCGGCTTGCGCCGTAAGACGCCGTGCCCCGCCGTGCCCCGCCATGAACCTCCGTGCACCGCAGCGAACCGCCGCGATCCCCTACGGCTCCTCGACGCGTTCCTGGCGGGCGCCGGGGCGGGGCGCGGTGAGGCTGCCGAGAATCTGCAGGAGTTCGGCGCTGCGGCTGCCGGGCTCGGCGTGGAAGACGACCAGGGTGAGTCCGTCGGTGCCGTCCACGGAGAGCTTGTTGGAGTGCAGGTCGAGGTCGCCGACCTGTGGGTGGCTCAGCCGGCTGACCCGGCCGCGCCGGGGCCGTACCTCGTGCCGGGACCAGAGCGTGCGGAAGCGTTCGCTGCGCACGGACAGGTCACCGACCAGGTCGCGCAGCCGGGGGTCGTCGCTGTCGGGCCCCGCGTACGCGCGCAGGGCGGCCACACCCTCCTCGGTGAGGTCCTCCCAGTCGCGGCGCAGTGCGCGCTCGGCGGGATCGAGCAGGACGGCCGTCAGCAGGTTGACGCCGAGCGTGTAGTTCGGTGTGAGGGCCGTGGCGAGGGTGTTGGCGGCGAGGCAGTCGGTGTACCGGTTCTGGATGTAGGCGGGGTTGCGGGGCCAGCCGTCGATGAGCTGGAGGAGGGCGGCGGGCACCTGTTCCCGGCGGCGCGGCGCCCCGGCGCGGGACGGACGGCGGGTGCCGGCCGGCCGGTCCTGGGCCAGGCCGAGGAGGTAGGAGGTGGCGTCGGCGTCCAGCCGCAGGACGCGGGCGATGGCCCGGAGGACCTGCGCGGACGGGTTGCGGTCCCGGCCCTGCTCCAGGCGGAGGTAGTAGTCGGAGCTGATGCCGGAGAGCATCGCGACCTCCTCGCGCCGCAGCCCCGGCACCCGGCGCAGTCCCGAACCGGGCAGCCCCACGTCCTCGGGCCCGACCTGCGCCCGGCGGGCCCGCAGGAACTCGCCGAGCGCGTTCGTACCGTCCATGACACCACCGTACGGCCCGCACCGGTGACCGTGGCTGTCCCTGTCACTCCCAGGAACGCGGGGGCACTGCCGCCTCGGGCATGTCCGGCGCACCGTGGAAAGAGGTCACCGGAGGCACTGGTGGCCCGGCACGACACGAGAGGCACGACATGACTGCACAGCTCGGTGGCACCGTCACCCTGGCGAACGGTCCGACCCTGACCCGCATCGGCTACGGCGCCATGCAGCTGGCGGGCCCGCACGTCTTCGGTCCGCCGAAGGACCGGGCCCGGGCCGTGGCGGTGCTCCGCGCGGCGGTGGAGGCGGGCATCACCCACATCGACACCGCCGACTTCTACGGCCCCGCGGTCGTCAACGAGATCATCAGGGAGGCTCTGCACCCCTACCCGGACGGCCTGCACATCGTCACCAAGGTCGGCGCCCGGCGCGGCGCCGACGGCAGCTGGATCGTCTCCCGGCATCCCGAGGACCTGAAGGCGCAGGTGCACGACAACCTGCGCAGCCTCGGGGTGGACGCGCTGGACGTGGTCAATCTCCGGCTGGGCGACATGGACACCCCGAACGAGGACTCCGTCGCCGAGCAGTTCGGCGCGCTGGCGGAGCTGCGCCGGGAGGGGCTCGTCCGGCACCTCGGGCTCAGTACCGCGTCCCTCCCGCAGCTGGAGGAGGCCCGGGCGATCGCACCCGTGGTCACCGTGCAGAACCTGTACAACCTGGCCAACCGGCAGGACGACGCCCTGGTGGAGATGACGGCGGCGGAGAACATCGCCTTCGTGCCGTACTTCCCGCTCGGCGGATTCACCCCGTTGCAGTCGGAGACGCTGTCGAAGACCGCCGCCCGGCTGGGCGCCTCGCCGCAGCAGGTCGCCCTCGCCTGGCTGCTGCGCCGCTCGCCCAACATCGCGCTCATCCCCGGCACCTCGTCCCCGGAGCACCTGCGCGAGAACATCGCCGCCGCCTCGCTGGTCCTCCCCGAGGACGCGGTCGCCGATCTGGACGGCATCGGCGGCTGAGGGGCCCGTACCGGGGTACTCGGGGGCCCGTGAGACCGAAGCACGGGAGGAGCCGCACGTGGCGCCTCGGGGGTCCGCGGGTCGGGCGCACGGGAGGAGCCGCACGCGCCGCTTCGGGGGCCCGTGCGGCGGAAGTCCGGAAGGAGCCGCGGGTGCGCTCCGGAGGCCCGCGAGGCGGACGCACGGAAGGAGCCGTACGTGGCGAGGGAGGACCGGCTGCGGACCTATCGCGGCAAGCGTGACTTCGAACGGACCCACGAGCCCTCGGGGAGAACGGCGGCCTCCGCCGGTGCGGAGCGGCCCCGGTACGTGGTGCAGATCCACGACGCGCGCCGGATGCACTTCGACTTCCGGCTCCAGGTGGAGGACGTCCTGAAGTCCTGGTCCGTCCCGAAGGGGCCCTCCACGGACCCCGGGGACAAGCGGCTGGCCGTGCCCACCGAGGACCATCCGCTGGAGTACGAGGACTTCGAGGGCGTGATCCCGAAGGGCGAGTACGGCGGCGGCACCGTGATCGTCTGGGACCACGGCACGTACGAGCCACTCAGCCATGACCGCGCCGGGCGTCCGGTGGACTTCGCGGAGTCCTTGGAGGGCGGTCACGCCACCTTCCGGCTGCACGGCACCAAGCTGCACGGCGAGTACGCCCTCACGCGTTTCCGCAGCGGCCAGGACGAGGAGGAGGCCTGGCTGCTGGTGCGCAAGGGCCCCGCCCGGGCAGCCGGCCACGGCACCCCGGACCCCCGCCGCGCCCGCTCGGCCCGCACCGGCCGCACCCTCGCCCAGGTCGCCGCCGACGGCGAGGGGTGACGTACGCACGCCGAGACCGGGCTGCGCGTCCGAGTGATGGCGGCCGCGGCGGTGATCACGCGTCGGGCAGCGGCTGTTCCGCCCAGATCGTCTTGCCGCTGCCCGTCTGCCTGCTGCCCCAGCGCTGGGTGAGCTGCGCGACCAGCAGCAGTCCTCGGCCGCCCTCGTCGTAGGCGTGCGCCCGGCGCAGGTGCGGTGAGGTGGAGCTGGCGTCGGAGACCTCGCAGATGAGCGCGCGGTCGCGGATCAGACGCAGTTTGATGGGCGGTACGCCGTAGCGGATGGCGTTGGTGACGAGTTCGCTGACGACGAGTTCGGTGACGAAGGCGGCCTCCTCCAGACCCCAGGCGGCCAGTTGCTCGGTGGCCGCCTGCCGGTAGGTGGCCACTTCGGCCGGGTCGGGCGGTACGTCCCAGGTCGCGACGCGGTCGGTGCCGAGAGCGCGGCTGCGGACCATGAGCAGGGCCACGTCGTCGGTGGGCTGTTCGGGCATGACGGCCTTGAGGACGTTGTCGGTGAGGGCCTCCAGGGAGTCGGCCGGAGCGCCGAGGGCGCGGCGCAGTTCGTTCGTGGCGTGGTCGACGTCCCGGTCGCGGTCGTCGATCAGTCCGTCGGTGTAGAGGGCGACGATCGAGCCCTCGGGCAGTTCGAGTTCCGTCCCCTCGAAGGGCAGCCCGCCGACCCCGAGGGGCGGTCCGGCGGCCATGGGGATGAACTCGGGGAGGCCGCCGGGCAGGACGAGGGCCGGGGCCGGGTGGCCGGCGGCAGCCAGGGACAGGCGCCGGGAGACGGGGTCGTAGACGGCGTAGAGGCAGGTGGCGCCGACCTCGGCGACCTCTTCGCCGCTGTCCTCGTAGGCCAGGTGGGTGACCAGGTCGTCCAGGTGGGTGAGGAGTTCGTCCGGGGGCAGGTCGACATCGGCGAGGGTGCGTACGGCCGTGCGCAGCCGGCCCATGGTGGCCGAGGACTGGATGCCGTGGCCGACCACGTCGCCGACGACCAGCCCGACCCGGCTGCCGGAGAGCGGGATCACGTCGAACCAGTCGCCGCCGATGCCCGCCAGCGATCCGCACGGCAGATAGCGGTGGGCCACCTCGACCGCGGCCTGTCCGGGCAGCCCGCGGGGCAGCAGGCTGTGCTGGAGCACGTGGGCGGTGCTGCGCTCGCGGGCGAAGCGGCGGGCGTTGTCGATGCAGACGGCGGCGCGGCTGGCGAGTTCCTCGGCGAGGACGGCGTCGTCGGGGCCGTAGTCGTCCGGATGGGCCGCGCGCACGCACACCGCGACGCCAAGCGTGGTGCCGCGGGCCAGCAGCGGGACCGCGATCATGGAATGGACGCCCTCGCGGTACTGGCGGCCCTCGGGCGAGCGCGCGTTGCGCTCCGCGAGCCACTGGTCGAATTCGGGCTCGCTGGCCTGGCTGAGCACGGCCCCGCCCTCGCGCAGGGCTCGGGCCGGCGGTGAGGAGGGCCGGTAGACGTGCGTCTCGCCCAGGTGCACGGCCACGCCCGGGTTGCCCTCCCGGGTGGAGCCGTGCGCGACACGGCGCAGGGTGATGCCGCCGTCCGGGATCATCGGCAGCTCGTCCGCCCCGAGGACCCAGTCCAGCAGGTCGATGCTGGCGAAGTCGGCGTACTGCGGGACGAGGAGTTCGATCATCTCCTCGGCGGTGCGCACCACGTCCAGGGTGGTGCCGATGCCGGTGGCCGCCTCGTTCAGCAGGGCGAGGCGGCGCCGGGCCCAGTACTGCTCGCTGCTGTCGAACGCGGCCAGGGCGACCGCGGCCAGCTCACCGGACGCGTCCCGCAGCGGCCACATCTCCACGCTCCAGGCGTTCTCCCGGTTGAGCGCGGGGGCGTTGGTGAAGCTCTCGTAGTGGACGGGCCGGCCGGTCTCGACGACCTGGCGCAGATGGCGCAGGAAGATCCGGCTGTGCTCGGCGTCCTCCACGGTCTCCTGGTAGAACCGGCCGACCAGTTCCTCCTCGGGCACGCCGACCATCTGGCGGGCGGCGTCGTTGACCCGCAGATAGCGCTGTTGGAGATCGAAGACCGACATGGACATGGAGGCGGTCTGGAAGGCCTGAGCCGCGAGCACGGCGCCGGGCGGGCCGGCCTGGTCGGCGGTGACCACGTATCCGGTCGCCTCGCCGCCCTGGCCGAGGACCGGGCAGGCGGTGAGGGCCAGCTCGGTCCGGTGGCCGTCGCGGTGGCGCAGTGCGACGGTGCCGGATCGCGCAGTGAGGACACCGGGGGGCACCTCGGCGGCGAGGAGGTCGGCCGCGGGCCGGCCGACGACCTCGTCCGCAGTGTGCCCCGTGAGCAGCCGCGCGCCCTCGCTCCACCCGGTCAGCCTGCCCTGGGCATCAATGATCGCCGCGGCCGCGACACGCTCCATATGCCCAAGGATGATCCGAATGTTCCGGCGCATCAAGCGCGGAGGCGACCCGGCTCAGCCTCGATGCGTGCGCAGTACGGACAACGCTCGATCGGCGTGGGTGTTCATGCGCAGTTCGCTGCGGACGACCTCCAGGACCGTGCGGTCCTGCGCGATGACGAAGGTGACCCGTCTGGTGGGCGCGAGGCTGAAGCCGCGCTTGACGCCGAAGCGCTCGCGGACCGCCCCGTCGGCGTCGGAGAGCAGGGGCATGCCGAGGGTGTGCCGTCCTGCGAACTCCTGCTGCCGTTCGACGCTGTCGCCGCTGATCCCGACGGGGCGGGCACCGACGGCCGCGAATTCCGCGGCGAGGTCGCGGAAGTGGCAGGCCTCTGCCGTGCAGCCACGCGTCAGCGCGGCGGGGTAGAAGAACAGCACGACCGGCCCGTCGGCCAGCAGCTCGGTGAGCCGCCGGGTGGTGCCGCTCTCGTCGGGCAGCGCAAAGTCCTCGACCTTGTCCCCGACCTCCACGGTCTCCGTCATGACCGGCCCTCCCCGCCGCGGGCGACACCGCGGGCCCACAGCACCAGGGGTACCTGAAGGGGCAGCCGGGCCAGGGCCGCGGTCCGCTGCGGGGCAGGCCGGTTTCGCCAGTCCACGGCCATCTTCACGTTGGCGGGGAAGACCCCGACGAAGAAGGCGGCCGCCGCCTTGCCGGCCACCGCGCGGGTGCGGGGCGAGGCCACCCCGGCCGCCAGCGCCAGCTCCACGAGCCCGCTGCCGTACGTCCACGCCCGGGGCGAGCCCGGCAGCGCCTTCGGAATCGTGGCATCGAACTGCCGCGGAGCGGCGAAGTGGGCGACCCCGGCGGCGGCCAGCAGGCCGGCCAGCAACAGGGGTGAACGTTCGGACCGGGGCACGGTTCCTCCTCGTTGATCTGCCGCCGGATATTACTCGACGGTAGAGCGACGTGTGACCGCTTCGGAACGATCGACCGGGTCCGCCTCCCGGCCCCCTCGTCGTCGACCGCGCGGGCGAGGAAGCCCGCCCGCTACGGGCACGGGCCGAGACAGGCCACGCCCGGCGGGGCACGAGACAGGCCACGCCCGTCGGGGCACGCTCGGTCTCGACGACCTCCGCAGCAGCGGCGGGGACCTCGGACAGCGGTTCCGTGGGCATGTCCGAAATCCCTCCACATGGTTGCATAAGGCAAGTAAGTAACCGAGGCATGCAGGGCGGCACGGCACGTCCACGGGGACGGACAGGACGGCGGAACGCGTCCCGGCCGAGCCGCAGCTGAGCCAGGGGGTGACCACGCCACCCGTCCCGGGGCACGTCCCGGCCGTCCCGCGGGATGCCGGGACGGCATTGCGACCACCCGTCACGGCAACGCTGCTGACGTGATCACGCTTCGTGGTCACGAGAACGACAGCCGGAGGTTTCCATGATCCGACAGACCATCAAGAGCGGTCTGCTGGCCACGGTCGCGGTGCTCGCGTTCCTGCCCGGGGCGGCCGGGGCCGCCCCGGCGAGCGCCGCGACCGCCCCGCGCCCGGCGGCCGCCGTGACGGCCCAGCACCCCGCGCAGCACCCGAAGCACCGCAACCACCACGCCAGGCGGCACACGCACCGCGCCCACCACCGCCGGGTCCACCACCGTCACGTCCGCCACTTCGTCGCGCCGGGCGTCTCCCGGGCCGTCGTGCAGGGCATGTCGTACCGCCGCACGGTGCCCGTCGCCGGGCGGGTCACCACGCACCGCGCCCGGCTGAACGTCCGCTCGGGACCGGGCACCTACTACCGCGTGATCGGCCACCGGCACACCGGTCGGCTGCTGAGGGTCACCTGCAAGTCGTACGGCTCCGGGGTCTTCGGCAACCACACCTGGTACCGGCTCCGCCACCACCGTGGCTACGTGTCCGCGCACTACGTCCGCACCGGACGCACCGTCCCGTGGTGCTGACCGCCACGGACCACCGCACCACCTGACCGTCGAAGGCCTGTTCGGGAACTCCCCTCCCCCGAACAGGCCTTCGGCACATATGTGCCTCACCGACCTCATACCCCATCGTGTGTTGCAGAGGCCGCACCGCAGGGAAACCATTCCGACAACAGGGGCCAAAGCGCCCATAGCGGAACGGGAGTCGAGGGACGCACGATGCGGCATCCCCAAAAGTCGGCCACACCGGACGAATCGCTGGCGGTGAAACTGCGGGAACTGAGAGACCGTACGGGGCTGAGCCTGGCGGCGCTGGCCACCCGCACCCCCTACAGCAAGTCGGCCTGGCACCGCTATCTGACCGGGACCCAGCGGCCTCCACGACCGGCCGTGGAGGCGCTCAGCCGGCTGGCCGGTGCCGATCCCGCCCCCGTACTGGCCCTGTGGGAGGCGGCCGAGGAACCGCCCGCGCCCAGTCCGTACAAGGAGCAGGTCCGGCCCCGCTCCCGGTGGCTCCCGCTGTCGGCGCTCGCCCTGCTCGGTACGGCCGCGGCGGTGGCCGCCGCCGTCACCGTGGCCGGACGGCCCGGCTCTCCTTCTCCCGCCGCGCAGACCCTGCTGACCGGGCCCGGCTGCCACGCACGCTCCTGCCAGGGCGAGTTGCCCGAAGCCTCGGTGTGCGCCAGGGACGCGCAGACCAAGAGCGCCGTCACCGACTCCGGCTATGACGTCCGCCTTCGCTACTCGCCCGCCTGCGGCACCGCGTGGTCGGAGGTGCGCGTGCGCTCCCCGCAGGCACGCGAGGTGTCGGTACGGGCGGGTCAGGACATGCTCTCCGCGAGCTATCCGGCGGACGACTCCACCGGACACACCAGCCCGATGATCGCCGTCCGTTCACCTCGGGGCGTGGAGGCGTGTGCCGAGGTGGGCGGGCAGCTGGCGTGCACGGGTCTGAACGCGGAGCCGATGGGCCAGGGATGACACGGGCGCGTGCCGCACCGGACACGGCATGCGGACGCGGCACCCTGTCCCGGCCCCCGGCACCCGGGAGCCGGCATCCGGACACGGCACCCCGACACGGCATGCGGACGCCGAGCAGGTGGACGCCGGCCGCGGTGTGCGCGGACCGGATCGCGGAGATGCGGGGGCGCCGAAACGGCCGGAGGCGTGAATCCAGCCAGCCAAGACTGTCAGCCATGTGGTTCGCGTTCCTTCGGTCCGGGTCCGGGTCGCTCAGCCGCTGCGGTACAGGTCGGTGAGGAGTTCGAGCACGTCCTGGTGAGCCGGGTGCGGGTCGTCGCGCCACCAGGCGAGGCGCACGGCGACGGGTTCGGCGTCGCGCACCGGCCGGTAGACGATGCCGGGCCTCGGGTACTGGTTCGCGGTGGACTCCGCGGTCACGCCGATGGCACGTCCGGCGGCGATGACGGTGAGCCAGTCGTCCACGTCGTACGTCTCCTCGACGGCCGGGCGGGCGCCGGGCGGCCACAGCTCCGGGCTGGCCGTGCCGGTACGCCGGTCGACGAGCAGGGTGCGGTCGGCGAGGTCGGCGAGCCGGACCGAGCGGCGCCTGGCGAGGGGGTCGTCGGCGGCGAGCGCGCACAGACGCCGTTCCAGGCCGGCGATGGCGGTGCCGAAGCGCCGGTCGTCCAGCGGCCTGCGGACGACCGAGAGGTCACAGGCACCCTCGGCCAGGCCCGCGGACAGCGAGTTGACCCGCACCAGATGCAGGTCGGTGCCGGGATGCGCGGCGCTCCAGCGCCGCTGGAAGGCCACCGTGTGGCGGCCGAGCGCCGACCATGCGTACCCGATCCGCACCCGCTCGTGCCCCGAGGTGGCCTCCCGGACCAGCTCGGACACGTCCGCGAGCACCCGCCGGGCCTGCGCCAGCACGCGCAGCCCGGTCGCGGTCGGGGTCACGGCACGCGAGGTGCGCCTGAGCAGCCGTACGCCCAGGGCCTGTTCGAGGGAGGCGAGGGCGCGGGAGACGGCGGCCTGGGAGACACCGAGGGCGATGGCCGCGTCGGTGAAGGTGCCCTCGTCCACGATGGCCACGAAACAGCGGAGCCGGCGCAGGTCGATGTCGGGTTCATGCATACGCTCAGCGTATAGATCGACACCGCCATGCATTATGCGCAAACATCCTGGTGGCGCAGCATCCCGCTATGCCTCGAGTCTTCGAACGCCCTGCCGCCGCCACCGTGCCGTCGGCGGCGCCGGGTCCCGCGCCCCAGGCCCGGCGGTCGGCCGGAGTGGCCACCATGGTCGGCAGCGGCCTGTCCAACCAGACGGGCGCGGCCGTCGGGGCGCTGGCCTTCCCCGTGCTGGGTCCGCTCGGTGTGGTGGCGGTGCGTCAGTACGTCGCCGCGCTGGTGCTGCTGGCCGTCGGCAGGCCGCGGCTGCGGGCCTTCACCTGGCGTCAGTGGTGGCCGGTGCTGCTGCTGGCGGCGGTCTTCGGCACGATGAACCTCAGCCTGTACAGCGCGGTCGACCGGATCGGGCTCGGCCTCGCGGTGACGCTGGAGTTCCTGGGCCCGCTCGCCATCGCGCTGGCCGCGTCCCGGCGCCGGCTGGACGCGGGGTGCGCGGTGCTGGCGGCGGCCGGGGTGGTGGTCCTGATGCGCCCGCAGCCGTCGGCCGACTACCTGGGGATGGGCCTCGGCCTGGTGGCCGCCTGCTGCTGGGCGTCGTACATCCTGCTCAACCGGATCGTCGGCCGGCGCATACCGGGGGTCCAGGGAGCGGGTGCCGCCGCGGGAGTGTCGGCGCTGGCCTTCCTGCCGGCCGGGATCGCCGTCGCCGTACGGCACCCGCCCACGGCCGGCGCCCTGCTGTGCGCCGTCGCCGCGGGAGTGCTCTCCTCGGCCGTGCCGTACCTCGCCGATCTGCTCACGCTGCGCACCGTGCCCGCGCACACGTTCGGGCTGTTCATGAGCGTCAATCCGGTGCTCGCGGCCGTGGTCGGGTGGATCGTCCTCGGTCAGGGTCTCGGCGGCCCGGAGTGGGCGGGCATCGGGGCGGTCGTCGCCGCGAACGCGCTCAGCATCGCGACGCATGCCGGGGCGGCCGCGGCTGACGACCGCTGACCCGCGCGCTACCGGCCGCGGCTGCCGGCCCCTCACCCGTCCGCGACCGGGGACGGCTGACAGCCGGTCACCCGCGCGCGACCGGGGACTGACGGCCACTCACTCGCGCACGGCCGGGGACGACTGACAGCCGCTCACCCGCGCACGGCCGGGGACGGCCGACGGTCGTTCACCCGCGTGCTCATGCTGCGGGCGGCTTCGCCGGGAAGACCACGGCGGCCTCGGATCATCGGGGTCAGCCGGTGCGGGTGACCGGGGCCAGCCACAGCCCCACGATCGCGTCGGCGAGCCCCGTGGCGACCTCGCTCCAGCCGGTGCGCGGGGTCGGGGTGTCCTCGGCGAGAGCACGCTCCCGCTCGGCGCAGGTGTACAGGATCAGTGTCCGGACCATCTGGCCCCGTTCCATGCGGACTTCGGCGGGCAGTGCGGGCAGGGTGCGGTTCAGGCCGTCGATCGCCTCACGCAGCGCCGGCGAGGCCAGGGACTCCTCGACCATGATCTCGTGCAGCGCCGGGTCGCTCATCACCTGGGCGCAGAACCGGGCGTACCAGGTGGGACTGCCCAGGCCGGCCAGGTGCTCGGTGACCGGGCGCACCAGGCAGTCGACCCAGTCGCGCACGTCGGCGGAACCGGCCGCCGCCGCCAGGGCCCGCTCCCGCAGCACCTCGATCCGCCCGGCGTGCCGGCGCGCGACGGCACGGACGAGGTCGGCCTTGGTGCCGAAGTGGTAGCCGACCGCGGCGTTGTTGCCCTGGCCTGCGGCCTCGCTGACCTGACGGTTGGAGACGGCGTACACGCCGTGCTCGGCGAACAGCCGCTCCGCCGCGGTCAGGATCGCCTCCCGCGTCGCGTTCACCTGCTCCGCCCGGGCCGTCCTGCGCGCCATGCTCACCACCGCTCCGGGACTGCGCACCGCCCTGGGGCGGCCAGTCCCGCGCGCCGCTCCAGGTCCTCGACCGGGGCGGCGAGGTCCAGCCAGAAGAGCCTACGGGGCACGCCCGGCCCCCGACCGACAGGCCCCGTCGGGACCGCCTTTCCATGCCGCTGAAGGTGAGTCGGGCACTCGGCATGGGCGAGTCGGGCACTCGACGCAGGAGAAGCCGATCCGCCCGGACCCTCGGGGCGCGGGGCGGCCGGGCCGGCCGGGACTGGGGGCAGCGTGGAAAGCGCGTGGCCGGGGAGCGCGGGGCCCACCGTTCGCGTCCGCGCTCACGCTCGCACGCACGTCCGGCGGGCCACACCGGGCCGTGACGGAGCAGGCCCGCCCGTGACGGCGCCCAACTCGGTGCGCCGGTCCGTCAGTCGAAACGGGCGGAGGCGCGGCCCGGGCGGCCGGCCGCCCGGACGGGCCCGATCAGGCGAACCGGTGCCCGAAGGCGCGTGAGGGCGCCGGGAGCGGTCGACACCTTCAGCCGTGACCGACGTGCACCTGCCGCTCATCGCGCCGATGCTCGCCACGCCCGGCGCGCTGCCGTCCGCCGCCCAGGACCAGCGGTGGGCGTACGAGACCAAGCAGGACGGCCAGCGCGTGATGGCCTACCTGTCCGGCGACGGCGGCGTGCTGCTGCGCGCCCGCTCCGGCGAGGACATCACCGCCGCCTACCCCGAGCTGCGCCCGCTCGGCACCGCTCTGGGCGCCACACCCGCCGTCCTGGACGGCGAGGTGCTCGCCCTGGACGAACGGGGGCGCGCCGACTTCCAGTTGCTGCAGAGCCGGATGGGCCTTGCGCACTCCCCCGCACTGGCGGCGCGCAGGGCCGCGCAGGTTCCGGTGCACCTGGTGCTGTTCGACGTTCCGTACCTGGAACGCCCGCTGCTGCGCCTTCCCTACGCCCAGCGGCGGGCGCGGCTGGTGGAGCTGGGCCTCACCGGGCCGTACTGGTCGACGCCGGGGGCCGTGACCGGGCACGGTGCCGAGGCGCTCCGGGCCACCCGGGAACACGGTCTGGAGGGCCTGGTGTGCAAGCGTCTGGACTCGCTGTACGAGCCCGGGGTGCGCTCCCGTGCCTGGATCAAGATCCGGAACATGCGCAGCGAGGATGTCATCGTCGGGGGCTGGCTGCCCGGCAGGGGACGGCTGACCGGGCTGCCGGGCGCGGTGCTGGTCGGCCAGCGCGCCGGCGGCCGGCTGCGGTACGTCGGCGGGGTGGGCACCGGCTGGAGCGAGACGGAACGGACGGAACTGGCGGCGCTGCTGCGGGCGGCCGCGAGCAGCCGGTGCCCCTTCGACCCGGTGCCACGGATCGCGCACGCGCGCTGGGTGCTGCCCCGGCTGGTGGGCGAGGTCGGCTACAGCACCCGGACCCGGGCCGGGCTCCTCCGCCAGCCGTCCTGGCTGCGACTGCGACCTGACCTCACCCCCGAGGAGTCCTCGGCATACCTGCCGCAGAACCCCGACTGAGCATGCGACAGCAACCACGGCATGCACGGCGACCACGGCGACCACGGCAACTACCGGATCCCACGGCAACTGCCGTCCCCCACCCCGACGCGGTCTCAGCAGACCCGTCGGCGAACCCCGGCCGAGTACGCACCAGCCGCCTACCGGTCCCCCAGCGGTCCTCACCACCCCGCCGCGGCAGGTGCGCGCCGCGAGCCCGGCTGGAGGCGGACCTGTTCCCCCTCGACGGGCGGCTGCACGGGTGACCGGGGACGGGGCACGGCACCCGAGGGTCTATCGTGTCCCCCATGTCCGTCCCGGAACTCATCCGTATCGTCTCCCGTGACTCACCGATGGCCCTCGCGCAAGTCGAGCGTGTGCGCGCCGAGTTGGGCGTGCTGCACCCGGGAGTGCGCACCGAGGTCGTGCCCGTGAAGACCACGGGTGACAAGTGGCTCGGTGATCTCTCCAAGGTCGAGGGCAAGGGGGCGTTCACCAAGGAGGTGGACGCGGCCCTGCTGGCCGGGGAGGCGGACCTCGCGGTGCACTGCGTCAAGGACGTGCCCGCGGACCGGCCGCTGCCCGCCGGCACGGTGTTCGCCGCGTTCCTGCAGCGGGACGACATCCGTGACGCGCTGGTGCACCCGGGCGGGCTCACCCTCGACCAGCTGCCGGCCGGCACCCGGATCGGCACCTCCTCGGTGCGCCGGGTGGCCCAGCTGGCCGCCACGCACCCGCACCTGGAGTGCGTGCCCTTCCGCGGCAACGCCAACCGCCGGCTGGAGAAGCTGGCCGCCGGGGAGGCGGACGCGCTGCTGCTGGCGGTGTCCGGTCTCGAGCGGATCGGCCGCCCCGACGTCATCAGCGAGGTGCTGTCCCCGGAGGCGATGATGCCGCCGATCGGCGCGGGCATCCTCGCCCTGCAGTGCCGGGAGGGCGATACCGATCTGATCGACGCGGTCAGCGGGCTCGGTGACCCGGCCACGCACCGGGAGGCCACGGCCGAGCGGATGTTCCTGCATGTGCTCCAGGGGCACTGCAACAGCCCCATCGCCGGCTATGCGCGCGTGGACCGCAGCGGTGAACTGTCCCTGCGGGCGTGTGTGTTCACGCCGGACGGCAAGACCCGGCTGAACGCCCACGAATGGGCGGGCCGGCTCGATGCGGCCACGCTCGGGACGTCGGTGGCGGTGGCGCTGCTGCGGCAGGGGGCACGGGAGATCATCGACGGCATCCCGCACTGACCCCCGTCAGGCGGTGCCCGGCTCCGTCTGGTCCTTCAGGAAGGCGCTGACCTGGTGGGCCAGGCTGCCCTGTCCGGTGCCGGCCGGCGCCGGCACCGCGGTCGCCTCCAGGACACCGATGCCGCCCGCCCAGAGCCGGCGGTCGGTCCACTCCTCCTCGACCCGCAGCTGGACCTGTACGTCCACGTGCGTCAGGGCGGCCTCCGGGGCGGCCGCGTAGAGCACGGCGGTGGCCCGGCGCAGCGGATAGACGTCGAAGCCCTCGATGAACTGGGAGTTCCGCCAGTCGATGAAGGCGCTCTCCCCGTCCTGGCCGACCCGGACGTCGATCTGCCCGTCCTCCAGGTGGATGCCGTAGTGCCGTGCACCCCGGTTCTCGACGGTCACCCGGACGGTGAAGTACGTCAGCCCGGCCGCGGCGTCGTCGCGTCCGCGCGGCGGCTCGGCCGCCTCCAGGCGGTGGACGCGAACCCGCAGACCGGCATGCTCGTCGTACTCCTGCCAGTCCCCGACCACGTTCGGCTCGTACACAGCGCCCCTCTCGACCTCCAAGAGCTGCTGTCTATCTGGGCGCTCAGTGCACTGTCAAATGAGCAGAATGCGCTGTGGCCAGGGGGTTCGCCCGCTTTGATCGGTGATCAAGCGCTGCCCAGCAACAATCCCGCCGACGGTGCCGCGAGGCGGCGCGGGCGCGTGCCGCACATCACGTGCCGCGGCAAGATCACCGGGCCAGCCGGCCGAGCAGCGAGGAGGCCGCGGCGATGCCGAGGGCGGCGGCCACCGCCAGGACCCCGAAGTCGGCGGCGAGGTGGGCGGGCGTGCCGAGCAGGAGGCCGCGCAGGGCGTCGACCTCGTAGCTGAGCGGATTGACCTTGCTGACGGCCTGGAGCCAGCCCGGCATCACCGAGACGGGGTACAGGGCGTTGGAGCCGAAGAACAGCGGCATGGTGATGGCCTGCCCGAAGCCCATCAGGCGGTCCCGGCTGAGGACGATGCCCGCGATGGTCATCGACAGGCAGGAGAAGAACGCGGAGGCGAGGACCACGACCCCGGCGACGCCGAGCAGCTTCAGCGGGTTCCAGGTGAGGGCGACGCCGAGCAGGGCGGCGATGACGATGACGACGACGGCCTGGATCAGTGACTTCACTCCGGCCGCGAACGCCTTGCCGGTGATCAGTGCCGAGCGCGGGGTGGGGGTGACGAGGAGCTTGTTCAGGATGCCCGCGTCGCGCTCCCAGATGATCTGGATGCCGTAGAAGATGGCGATGAACATCGCGGACTGGGCGATGATGCCGGGCGCCAGGTAGTCGATGTAGGGGATGCCCCCGGTGGGTATCGCCCGGATCCGGGTGAAGGTCTGGCCGAAGATCAGCAGCCACAGGGCCGGCTGGACCGCGCGGGTGTACAGCTCGGTGCGGTCGTGGCGCAGCTTCTGCAGCTCGACGGCGCACATCGCGGCAACCCGGGCGGGCAGCAGCCGCCAGCCCGCACGTGGGCGGGGCGGGCTGAGCAGCAGGGAGATGCCTGCGGCGGTGTCGTCAGCCGACGCGGTTCGCGGTGCGGCGGGTGCTTCGGACATCGCGGAAACCTCCTCCGGAGTCGAGGCCGCTGCCGGCGACGTCCCGGAAGACGTCCTCCAGCGTGGGCAGGGTGTCCGTGCCCCGGCGTTCGGCGAGCCCCTGGCGCAGCTCGGCCGGGGTGCCCAGGGCGCGGATGCGGCCCCGGTGCATCAGGCCGACCCGGTCGCAGTACTGGTCGGCCTCGTCCATGTAGTGGGTGGTGACGAGGACGGTCATGCCGGTGGCGGCGCGGACGGCGTTGATGTGGTCCCAGACGCCGGTGCGGGCGATGGGGTCCAGGCCGATGGTGGGTTCGTCCAGGATCAGCAGCCGGGGCGCGCTGACCAGGGCCTGGGCGAGTTCGAGGCGGCGGATCATGCCGCCGGAGTAGGTGCCGGCAAGCCGGTCGGCGGCGTCGGTGAGGCCGACGGCGGTCAGGGCCTGGGCGACACGCTCGGCGCGCTCGCGCCGCGGCACGTCGAAGACGCGGGCGAACAGGGCGACGTTCTCCCGGCCGGTGAGCCCGCTGTCGGCGGACAGCTGCTGCGGGACGTAGCCGAGGAGGCGGCGCACCGCCATGCGGTCCTTGGCGGTGTCGTGCCCGAAGACCCGGACCATGCCGGCCGGGACCGGGAGAAGCGTGGTGATGCAGCGGATGGCGGTGGTTTTCCCGGCGCCGTTGGGACCGAGCAGCCCGAACACCTCGCCCTCGCGGACGGCCAGGTCGAGTCCGTCGACGGCGTTGGTGTCCCCGAAGGCGTAGGCGAGGCGGGTACAGGCGACGGCTTCGGCGGTCTCGGCGGACGTGTCGCTGGTCATGCTTCCTCGGCCTCCTCGTGCAGGGTGACGGCCAGCTTGCGCAGTGCGGGCAGCGCCGCGCTCAGGGCCGCGCGGTCGCCCTCGTCGAGTCGGGACAGATGCCGGCCGACCAGTTCGGTACGGCGGCGACGCCAGTCCTCCAGCCGCTTCTCGGCGGCACCGGTCAGCAGCAGACGGGCGGCCCGCCGGTCGTCCGGGTCGGTCTCCCGGGTCAGATGGCCGTCCCGGACGAGCTGGTTGACCAGGGTCGACACGGAGTTGCCGGCCAGGTGCAGGGCCCTGGCGGCGTCCGAGATGCCGATGCCGGGCCGGGCCTCGACCAGCCGCAGCAGCTCCACCTCGGCCCCGCGCAGCGGCGGCCCGGCGAGCCCGCCGCGCAGCCGGCGCCGGACCAGTCGCTGGATCCGCATGAGTGCGTCGGCCAGCTCCTCGGAGAGGTCCGCTTCCATGGTCCGAAGATTACCTCTGTTACAGAGGTAATGCCTCCCAAGGAGAGGTCAAGGGCACCCCGGCACCCGGGTACCCAGGTGCCCCGCCGCCCCGCCGCCCCGCTGCTCCGCTGCCCCGGCGCCTGGCGCCCGACGCCCGGTACATCCCGATATGGACCAGATTGTTTTGACGTATCCGTCGAGGGGAATACGAACATGAGTGCTTCGGACCGGAGGCACGTCCGTGGGAGCCGGCTCAGCCGGGCACCCCGGTGCCTCCCTCAGGTCCGAGCCCCCTCCCACAGTGCCTGTTCGATCCAGCACCTGTTGAGAGAGGTGCGCGCGATGCCTGTCACTGCGAGCACGAAGTCCCACCCCCACGACGACGCCCCCGACACGGCCGAGTCCTTCGAACGGCTCGCGCAGCTGCCCGACGGTCCCGAGCGCCGGGCGCTGAGGGACGAACTGGTCCGGCTCTGGCTTCCCATGGCCGAGCGGATCGCCGTACGGTTCCGCGGCCGCGGGGAGTCCCTGGAGGACCTGTACCAGGTGGCCGCACTCGGCCTGGTGAAGGCGGTCGACCACTACGACCCCTGCCGGGGCCGCGCCTTCGAGGCGTACGCGGTGCCCACCATCACCGGCGAGATCAAGCGCCACTTCCGCGACCACATGTGGACCCTGCACGTGCCGCGCCGGGTGCAGGACCTGCGCAACCGGGTGCGCGGCGCGGTCAAGGAGCTGGCCCAGACCACGCCCGGCCGGGCGCCCACCGTCGCGGAGATCGCCGCGCACACACGGCTGAGCGAGGCCGAGGTGCAGGCCGGCATGGAGGCCCTGGAGTGCTTCTCCGCGCTGTCCCTGGACGCGGAGGTGGCCGGCACGGACGGGTATGCGCTCGGGGACTGTCTGGGCGAGGCCGACCCCGGCTTCGACCTCGTGGTCGACCGCGCCGCGGTCAAGCCGTGTCTGCAGGCGCTGCCCGAGCGCGAGCGCACCATCCTCTACCTGCGGTTCTTCGGCGGGATGACACAGAGCCGGATCGCCGAGCAACTGGGGATCTCCCAGATGCACGTCTCCCGGCTGCTCAGCGGCTGCTGCGACCGGCTGCGTGAGGAACTGCTCGCCGAGACCGGCTGAGCCTCACTCCCGTGAACGGTCGGGGACCTCCTCCACGACGGCGGGCAGCGGCTCGGCCGCCCCGGGGACCTGACAGGGGCCGTACCGGTCCAGGGTGTCCTCCAGCTCCGCACGGACCTCGGCGGGGATGTCGCCGCGGCGCCCCCAGATGAGGATCAGGTCCGCGATGGTGCGCAGCTTGATGTTGGTGTGCTGGGAGACCTCCTTCAGCACCTGCCACCCCTCGTCGGGGGTCACCCGTCCGAGGGCCACCACCATGCCGATGGCCTGATCGACGACTGCGTGGGAGGCCACGGCCTCCTTCAGCTGGTCCACTTCGGCCTGCAGCTCGGCGATCCGGTCGGCCTCCGTCTCTCCCATGCCTCCATCGTGCTCACCCGCCTGGGCCCCCGCCACCGGGGTACTCGACAGGCACCGCGCCCCCTGCGGTCGGACACTGGTGCCAGACCGGCAGGCGCCGGACCCCGAGACCAGGACGCGACTGCCATGAACGATGACACGCCTGCCAGCAGTGGACCGAGGACGAGGGACATCGTCTCCACGCACTCCGTCTTCGGCGCGCCGTGCTGGGTGAGCCTGACCAGCCGCGACCTGGGGGCGACGCAGGAGTTCTACTCGGCCCTGTTCGGCTGGCGCTGGCGCGGCGCCAAGCTCGGCGAGCACTTCCGGATCGCGCTGGCGGACGGGGTGCCGGTGGCCGGGATCGCCGCGGTCGCCTCGATGTGGCAGATGGCGGTGGCCTGGACGCCGTACTTCGCGGTTCCGGACGCCGATGTGGCCGCGGCCCGGGCCCGGGAACGCGGCGGCACGGCGGCGGTGGGGCCGCTGTCCTTCCCTCCCGGACGGGCCGCCCTCCTCGCCGACCGCGACGGGGCGACCTTCGGCATCTGGCAGGGCGAACTGGTCTCCAACTGGGAGACATGGCGGCGGGCTGCCCCCACCTTCATCCGGCTGCACACCCGCAACGCCTTCGATTCCGCGATCTTCTACGGCGAGACGCTCGGCTGGGCCACCGGGACGGCGGGCTGCTGCTCGGTGGAGTACGAGGGCGGCGAGGTGGTGCTGCGCAGCAGGGGCGACGTGGTGGCGCGCATCGACTCCGGTGCGGTGGAGGCGGCCCCGGACCCCTCGGTCCGGCCCCACTGGCAGATCCATTTCGCGGTGGCCGATGTGGTGGGCTGTGCCCGCACCGCGGAGAAGCACGGCGGCAGCGTCCTGCACGAGGAGGAGACGGAGGCGGTGCTGCGCGACCCGGACGGGGCTCAGTTCACCGTGACCTCACGCCTGGAGCGCTGACCGGGCCGGGGACTTCGCTCACGCCGTCGCCGTATCCCGGCGTCTGCGCTTCGAGCGGTCCCGTGCCCGTCCCGCGCCGCGCGGTCCGGCGGCCCGCGACGGCCGGGACAGCAGGATCAGGCCGCGGGACTCCACGCGGAGCCGGGTGCCGGCCTTGTGCTCGCGTTCGTCGGGGACGCCCTCGGGATCGGCGGTGTCGATCAGGGTCGTCCAGCGTTCGCCGTAGGAGTCGGCGGGGAGGCGGAAGTCGACGGGTTCCCAGTAGCCGTTGAGCAGCAGCAGGAAGGAGTCGTCGACCACGCGGCCGCCGTAGGAGTCGCGTTCGGCGATGGCGTCGCCGTTGAGGAAGACGCCGACCGAGTGCGCGTCGCCGCGCTGCCAGTCCCGGTCGGTCATCTCGCGGGCGTCGGGCCGCAGCCACATCAGGTCGGGCAGCGGCTGCTCGGCGTTGGTCGCGGTCTCGCCGAGGAAGAAGCGGCGCCTGCGCAGCACGGGGTGCCCGGCGCGCAGGCCGATGACGCGCCGGGTGAACTCGGCGAGGGCACGCTGCTCGTCGGTCAGGTCCCAGTCCACCCAGGAGACCTCGTTGTCCTGGCAGTAGGCGTTGTTGTTGCCGCGCTGGGTGCGGCCGAGTTCGTCGCCGTGGCTGAGCATCGGGATGCCCTGGGACAGCAACAGCGTGGCCAGCAGGTTCCGTTGCTGGCGAGCACGCAGTTCGAGGACGGCCGGGTCGTCGGTCGCGCCCTCCGCCCCGCAGTTCCAGGACCGGTTGTGGCTCTCGCCGTCCCGGTTGTCCTCGCCGTTGGCCTCGTTGTGCTTGTCGTTGTACGACACGAGGTCGCGCAGGGTGAATCCGTCGTGCGCGGTCACGAAGTTGACGCTGGCACGCGGCCGGCGCCGGCTGTGCTGGTACAGGTCGGAGGAGCCGGTCAGCCGCGAGGCGAACTCGCCGAGCGAGCCGGGTTCCGCCCGCCAGAAGTCCCGCACGGCGTCCCGGTAGCGGCCGTTCCACTCCGACCACAGCGGGGGGAAGTTGCCCACCTGGTAGCCGCCCTCCCCCACGTCCCAGGGCTCGGCGATGAGCTTGACGCGGCTGATCACCGGGTCCTGCTGGATCAGGTCGAAGAACGCGGAGAGCCGGTCCACCTCGTGGAACTGCCGGGCCAGCGTGGCCGCGAGGTCGAAGCGGAACCCGTCGACGTGCATCTCGGTCACCCAGTACCGCAGCGAGTCCATGATCAGCTGCAGTACGTAGGGGTGCCGCATCAGCAGGCTGTTGCCGGTGCCCGTGGTGTCGTAGTAGTGCCCCCAGTCGCCGTCGACCAGGCGGTAGTACGAGGCGTTGTCGATGCCCCGGAAGGACAGGGTGGGACCCCTCTCGTTCCCCTCGGCGGTGTGGTTGTAGACCACGTCGAGGATCACTTCGAGGCCGGCGGCGTGCAGCGCCTTCACCATGGCCTTGAACTCGTCGACCTGCCGGCCCCGGCTGCCGAGGGCCGCGTAGGCGTGGTGCGGGGCGAAGAAGCCGATGGTGTTGTAGCCCCAGTAGTTGGCCAGGCCCCGGTCCTGCAGGACGCCGTCCTGGACGAACTGGTGGACCGGCATCAGTTCCACGGCGGTGATGCCGAGCGTGGTCAGGTGATCGATGACCGCGGGGTGGGCGAGCCCGGCGTAGGTGCCGCGCAGCCGCTCCGGGACGTCCGGATGGGTGCGGGTCAGGCCGCGGACGTGGGCCTCGTAGATGACGGAGTCGGCGTAGGAGTGGCACGGGGAACGGTCGTCGCCCCAGTCGAAGTACGGGTCGGTGACCACGCCCAGCATCGAGTGGCCCGCGCTGTCGGCCGCGGAGGGGCCGTCCGGCGCACGCTCGTAGAGGGAGGCGTGGTTGTCGGTCCGTCCGTCCACCGCGCGCGCGTACGGGTCGAGCAGCAGCTTCGCCGGGTTGCACCGGTGGCCGAAGGACGGCTGCCAGGGACCGTGCACGCGGTAGCCGTAGCGCTGTCCGGGGCCGACGCCGGGCAGATGGGCGTGCCACACGAACCCGTCGACCTCGTACAGCGGGACGGGGCGCTCGGTGCCGGCGTCGTCCACCAGGATCAGCTCGACGTGCTCGGCGACCTCGCTGAACAGCGCGAAGTTGGTGCCCTGCCCGTCGAAGGAGGCACCCAATGGGTAGGGGTGCCCGCTCCACACGGGCACCCCTTTGCGGGACTTCCGGGCCGTCACCGGGCGGCGCCTTCCAGGGCGCCGTCCGCCGCGTCGGCCCGGGCGGCCAGGACGGCCACCGGAATCGATCGGGGCACCTGGAGCCCCTGTCGCAGGTGGGGCGCGGGGGCCTTCGGGACCAGCGGGACGCGCTCGCCGGAACGGGCGCGCTGCGAGAACCAGATGATCTTGCAGCCGGTCTCCGAGGCACAGCAGCCCCAGCCGTCGCTCATGGCGGCGATGTCCGCGAGGCACGCCCTGAGGTCCTGGTCGGGGCGCAGGTCGCGGTCTTCACCCCCGACGGCGGTGATGAGGTGCTGGCCGTTCCACCACATCTCGATCGACGCGTGCTTGTCGGTGGCGTGCTGGTCGATCGCCCGCAGCAGCAGTTCTGCGCCGTGGCGGACGGGGTCCACGAGGTTTTCGAGGTCCCAGTGGCGGAGATGGGCGGCCAGGATCCGGCTGACCTGTCCGACCCGTTCCGGGCTGACTTCCACATCGAGGTGGTAGTAGCAGGGCACTGCGGTCTTCATTGTCGCTTGCTCCTCACCCGCGAAGCTCCCGCTCCCCTTGCCCGGCCCGGGAGGGATCCCGGACTCTTGCCCGCCCGGGAGAGGTCCCGGACACCTAGCGTGAGCGCTGATCGCTTCTGAGTCACCTCCACAGTGAGCGCGCTACGCCATTCGTGCAACACGAGGCTCACGTTCGGCCGGATGGTTGAACGTCCAACAGGACGTTGTGTCGTCGTACGTGCACCATGAGTGAAAGCCTCGATCGCCGTAACGGTTCCGTGCCCTCCTGTGCGCGGACGCCACCCGACCGTCGGGAACGCGCCCAGTCGAGAGCGTGGAAGGTGAAGAGGGTCATGCTGCTCCCCGCCAAGGCCGAAGTGGCCAGGCAGTTGCGGCGTTACCGGGCATGGGAGCGCATGATGCTCGCCTCGCCCCACGACCGCACGGTCCGGGCCACTTTCGAGGACTCGGGCTACACCTTGTGCGTGCTGATGGGAAAACGCTGCGCCCGGGAGGCCGCGGAAGCGGCCGAGCGCTATCTGCGCTCCACCCTGGCCGGCTACCTGCGCGAGCAGGACGGGCGGACGCAGCCGCGTCGGGCGGGCCGCCGCGCGCCGCCACCGGAGCGGCGTTCCACGGCGCCGAGGCACTGACCTGGCACCGTACAGGGCGTTCCACACGGGACGGCAGCAGCCGGACCGTTTCTCGGATCGCGAAGCCGGGCCCCGGGCCCGGCTTCGCGCACGGCGGAGGTGAGAGATGCGCAGGACCCCGGCCATCGGCCGCGTACCGGTACGTGACGTCCGGCCGGCCGTGGACTGCGGCAGGCGCCCGGCGAAGGCGGTGGCCGGGGAGACGTTCCAGGTCACGGCCACCGTGTTCCGGGAAGGCCATGACGCCGTCGGCGCCAATGTCGTCCTGCGGGATCCGGCCGGCCGCCGCGGCCCGTGGACGCCGATGCGGGAGCTGTCCCCGGGCAGCGACCTCTGGGGTGCGGACGTCACCCCGGACGTCACCGGCCGCTGGACCTTCCGCGTGGAGGCCTGGAGCCATCCGCTGGCCACCTGGCGGCGCACCGCCGCCGTAAAGGTTCCGGCGGGCATCGACACCGGTCTGGTCCTGGAGGAGGGCGCCGGCCTCCACGAGCGGGCGGCGGCCGGAGTGCCCAAGGGGCCGCAGCGGGACCTGGTCCTGGCCGCCGCGCGGGCTCTGGGCGACGACACGCTCTCGGTGCACGACCGTCTGAAGGACGCGTTGTCTCCCGAGGTGGACGCGGTGCTGTCCCGGTACCCGCTGCGGGAGTTGGTCACGGCCGGCGATCCGATGCCGCTGCTGGTGGAGCGGGCCAGGGCCCT
>NZ_JBVKBH010000018.1:0-224213 GCF_055657175.1 Streptomyces sp. NPDC107581 | reverse complement strand
GTTACATTCCGAACCCGGAAGCTAAGCCTCACAGCGCCGATGGTACTGCAGGGGGGACCCTGTGGGAGAGTAGGACGCCGCCGAACAAATTTTGAAAAGGTCGGATCCTGAACTTCGGTTCGGGGTCCGGCCTTTTTTTGGTTTGCTTAACGTGTCGTTCACGTTGCGCCCCCAGCATCCAGCACATGGGTACTGCTGCAATGCTCAGGGCCGCCGGTGTCGGAGTCGGTGACGAGGTCGTCGTACCGGCCTTCGGGAACGTCGAGGTCGCCGAGGCTGTGGCCCTGGCGGGTGCGCTCCCGGTGTTCGCCGACATAGATCCGGTCACCTACTGCCTCGCCCCGTCCTCCGTGGAAGCGGCCGTAACGTCCCGTACGGCGGCCGTAGTTGTGGTCCACCGCTTCGGCCGGCGCGCCGACATCGCGCGGCTGCACGAGGCCGGACAGCGGCACGGACTGCTCGTGGTGGAGCAGGGCGAGTCCGAGGCGCCGTACGACGAGATGGCGCAGCGCAGGGAGCGGGCCGCCTATCTCGACGCCAAGCTCAAGGGCGTGCAGACGCCCGACGGCGGTGACGGACACACCTACCAGCAGTACGTGGTGCGGGTCCCGGGCAACGGCAGGCCGGACCGTGACGCTTTCGCACGGGCCTTGCGGGCCAAGGGAGTCGAGTGCCGGGTTCCGGTGAAGACGCCCGTGCACCGACTGCCCGAATTCCGGCGCTGTGTGGCGCTTCCGGAGACCGAGCGTGCCGCGGACGAGACTCTTGCGCTTCCCGTGGAGGCCGCGCTGACGAAGCGTGAGATGCAGCGGATCGTCTCGGCCTGCAACGCCCTTGGCGGACTGCTCCAGCCCGCCTTCTGAGCGGGTGCCGAACGAATTTGGGAACTCGGACCTGTTCAGGGTAGTCTTTTCTTGTCGCCGCGAGGGAAACCTCGAAAACGACAGGCCCCTATAGCTCAGTCGGTAGAGCGTCTCCATGGTAAGGAGAAGGTCAACGGTTCGATTCCGTTTGGGGGCTCCAGAAAATAAGGCCTCGCCCTTTCGGGCGGGGCCTTATTGCGTGTTCAGGTGCCGGTGTGTCCGGGCCCGCCCGGGCGGGCCCGGGCGGCCCCGGGGGCTTCAGTCCTTGTGAAGCCCTGGGACCCGCATCGCCAGGATCGCCATGTCGTCGGACGGGGCGTCGGACGCGAAGCGTTCCACCGCGCGCATGATGCGTGCCGCCACCGCGCCCGCCGTGAGGCCCGTGCAGGTGGTGAGGACGTCGGCGAGGCCGTCGTCGCCCAGCATGCGGGTGCCCTCGCGGCGTTCGGTGACGCCGTCCGTGACACACAGCAGGACGTCACCGGGGTCGAGGGTGACCGTCTCCTCGTACAGCTCCAGGTCCTCGATGACGCCGAGCAGCGGCTGGGGTTCGGCCGATGCGACCACCGTGCCGTCCTGGCGCAGGCGGAGCGGGAGCGGGTGGCCGGCGCAGACCACCTTCAGCTCGGCGCTGCCGTCCGGCTGCGGACGCAACTCGCCGTACAGCAGCGTCAGGAAGCGGCTGCGGTCGCCCTCGTCGAGGATCGCGGAGTTCAGGCGCTCGAGAACCGCCGGGCCGGAGAGTCCCTCGCGGGCCAGCAGGCGTAGTGCGTGCCGGGCCAGGCCGGTGACCGCGGCCGCGTTGGGTCCGGTGCCGCAGACGTCTCCGATGGCGAAGCCGTAGGCGCCGTTGCCGATGGGGAAGAGGTCGTAGAAGTCGCCGCCGACCTCGTTGCCCTCGCCGGCCGCGCGGTAGATGACCTCGACCTCGACGCCGTCGATGTGGGGCGTGCCGGGCGGCAGCAGACTGCGCTGGAGGGCCTGGCTGATGGCCGTGCGCTCCGAGTACAGACGGGCGTTGTCCAGGGCGAGGGCGGCCCGGCGGCTGAGGTCCTCGGCCAGTTCGAGGATCTCCTGCCGGAAGTGCTCGTCGGTGGGCTTGCCGAGAGTCAGCATGCCGATGACGCGGTTGCGCGCGACGAGCGGCAGCACGACCGTCTCGCCGCCGACCGCGGAGGCCGTGGCGAGGGTCGGGCCGATTCCCGCGGCCACCTGCTGGATGGGGCCGCCGGCCAGGCCGAGGCTGCGCATCGAGGTGCGCAGGGCCGCCTGGTGGGCCACCTCGCCGGGGGCGGTCCAGACCCGGGCACCCGGCGTCGGTACCGGGTCGGGCGGCGGCATCTTCGACAACAACGACTTGATGCCGTCGATGAGTTCCTCGTCCTCGTGCAGGACGTACGACAGGTACGGCTCGGAGGCCTGGTCGGCGATGGTGTAGACCGCGCACCAGGTCGCCAGGGTCGGGACGGTCATCTGGGCCATCAGGGCCAGGGTCTGGTCCCGGTCCAGGGTGCCGGCCAGCAGGTCGGAGGCCTCGACGAGGAAGCTCAGGGAGCCGCGGCGCAGCCGCTCCAGCTCGCCCAGGCGGGCCGATTCGACGGCCAGGGCGATGCGGTCGGCGGCGAACTGCAGGCGCAGTGCCTCCTCGTTGGAGTACCGGCCCGGTGCCTCGGCCGCGACGCCGAGGGAGCCCGTGAGGCGGCCCTCGACCTTCAGCGGGACCGTGACCACCGAGCGCATGCCGGTGCCGGCCAGGAGCGGTACGGCACCGGGCACGGCGGTGAGGTCGTCGTGGACGGCCGGCATGCGCGCGGAGCCGTAGCGGCCGGGGCCCGCCTCGACGGGGACGCGGGCGAACCGCTGTCGGGCGGAGGGCAGGCCGGTGGAGGCGCGGACCTCCAGCTCCGTCTCGTCGTCGGTCGCAAGGAGCAGGAAGGCCGAGTCGGCGTCGAGCATGTCGCGAGCCCGCTCCACCGTGCGCTGCAGCAGGCCGTCGAGGTCGTCCGGGGCGGGGGAGCCGATGAACACCTCGAAGGGGTCGGTGCTCTGGCCGTCGGAGGCCGGCGACTGGTCGGTGGCGGGGACGCGCGAGGGTGTCTGCAGGACGGCGCGTTCGTGGTCCCGGACCAGCAGGCAGACGGTGGAGGGCTCGCCGCCGGTGTCGCGGACCCTGAGGTGGGAGGCGTACACCGGGGCCACCCGGCCGTCGGCGCCGCGGATGCCGTAGCTGCCCTCCCAGCGCGAGAGCTGGAGGGCCTCGGCGATTCCCGTGCCGGTGCCCGGGGTGTGCGGCCAGGCGGCGAGGTCGGTGAGGGGCTTGCCGATGACCTCGTCCGCGGGGTGGCCGAAGAGTTCCTCCGCGTCCTCGTTCCAGGCGTTGATGGAACCTTTTCGGTCGATCTGGAGAACGGCGACGCGGACCCGGCTGTCGGCCAGCGGGAGCAGCTCGGCGGGGAGCGCGGGGCCGGCGGTGCGGGTGCCGACCGCACGTTCGGGCAGATCGAGGTGGAACCAGACGTTCTTGTGCGTGGGGGTGTAGTCCACGCCCCAGCGGGCGGCCAGGGCCGCGCACAGCTGGAGGCCGCGGCCGCCCTCGCGGTCGGGGCTGCCCATGGCGGCGGGGGAGCTCTGGAGGGGGACCTCGCGCTCCGGGTAGCGGTCGGCCACCTCGATGCGCACGCCGTCCTCGGTGCGCAGGCACAGGACGTCCGCGTGCGTGCCCGCGTGCACCACCGCGTTGGTGACCAGTTCGCTGGTCAGGACCACCGCATCGTCGACGATGTCGGCGAAGCCCCACCCCTGGAGGGTGTCGCGGACGAAGGAGCGGGCGGTTGCCACCGACCGCCCGACGGGCTCGAAACTGGCGGCCGCACGCGCGGTGATCACAGAACTCCTCGGCCGGTTGTCGACGGGCAGGGCTGCATGGCCGACCGGCTCGCGCCGCTGCTGCGGCATCCGCTCGCCCGTCGGCCGTGGCTCCGGGGGATGTCCCCCGGGGATCAGTCCGGTGGTCATGGTCTGCGGCCGCCCCTCCGATGCCCGCTCGTTCTCGTGCCACCGCCCAGGCCGGTCGGAGCCGGTGCGGCTGGACAGCCGGATGCAAGGTTACTTACCTTCGCCGTCCGAGCGGATGCCGGTCGCCGGTGTTTACGCCCCCAGGGTGTGCGGACGATGTGCGAAGCTGCCGAACTGTTATGGCCTGGTTCGGCCGGGGTGAAACACTGGGCAAGCTTCTGATGAAGGTCGGATCAGACTGCGTGTGTTCCGTGCACGGCGGGCAGCAGCCTCTGGTGTGGCCGGATCTCGTCTGGCAGAAATACCAAGCAGTAATGGGTACGCGGAAGTGACCGGTGGGCAGGGTTTCGGCCTGGACCGGGGCGAAGCGGCCGAGCACGGCAGTAATGGTCTACCCCTTCGGGAGGGACACAGTGGAGTCTGGCGCAGCGACGCGGGGCACAAAGGCGCGCGCGAAGGGCGGACCGTCCCTGGGCAGGCGCGGGGGTACCACCGCCGTGGACACGGCTGCCCTGCACCGGCTGCTGGCGGCCCTCGTGTCGATGCGGGACGGCAACTTCCGCAAGCGGCTCACGGTGAACGGCGACGGCGTGATGTCCGAGATCGCGGCCGTCTTCAACGAGGTGGCCGACCGGAACATGCACCTGACCGGTGAGCTGTCGCGGGTGCGGCGCATGGTGGGGCGTGAGGGAAAACTCACGGAGCGGCTGGAGACGGGCGCCTGTGAGGGCTCCTGGGCGAGCGCGATCGACAACTCCAACGCGCTGGTCGACGATCTCGTGTGGCCGGTGTCCGAGGTCAGCCGGGTGCTGACGGCGGTCGCCGAGGGGGATCTCTCGCCGCGCATGGATCTGCGCACGCAGGCGCCGGACGGCACCGGGCATCCGCTGCGGGGCGAGTTCCTGAAGGTCGGCCGTACCGTCAACAATCTGGTCGACCAGCTGTCGACGTTCACGGACGAGGTCACGCGCGTGGCCAGCGAGGTCGGCACCGAGGGCAAGCTGGGCGGGCAGGCCCGGGTGCGCGGTATGTCCGGTTCGTGGAAGGACCTGACCGAGTCCGTCAACACGATGGCGAACCGGCTGACCGCCCAGGTGCGGGACATCGCCCTGGTGACGACGGCGGTCGCCCGCGGTGATCTCTCGCGCAAGGTCACCGTCCATGTCGCCGGCGAGATGCTGGAGCTGAAGAACACCGTCAACACGATGGTGGAGCAGCTGTCCTCCTTCTCCTCCGAGGTGACCCGGGTCGCCCGGGAAGTGGGCACCGAGGGCATCCTGGGCGGCCAGGCGCAGGTGCCCGGGGTGGCCGGCGTGTGGAAGGAGCTGACCGACTCCGTCAACACCATGGCGGGCAACCTGACCGCTCAGGTGCGCGGGATCTCCCAGGTGACGACGGCCGTCGCCAACGGCGATCTCTCGCAGAAGGTGACCGTGCCGGCGCGCGGCGAGGTCGCGCAGCTCGCCGAGACGATCAACCAGATGACCGAGACCCTGCGGATCTTCGCGGACGAGGTCACGCGCGTGGCCAACGAGGTCGGCGCGGAGGGACGGCTCGGCGGGCAGGCGAACGTGCCGGGCGCGGCGGGTACCTGGAAGGACCTGACGGACTCCGTCAACACGGTGTTCCGGAACCTGACCACGCAGGTGCGGGACATCGCCGCGGTGACCACCGCGGTGGCCAGCGGTGATCTCTCGCAGAAGGTCACGGTGGACGTGGCCGGCGAGATGCTGGAACTGAAGAACACCGTCAACGGCATGGTGGACCAGCTGTCGGCATTCGGTGCCGAGGTGACCCGGGTCGCGCGGGAGATCGGTGTCGAGGGCGAGCTGGGCGGCCAGGCGCAGGTGTCGGGCGCGGCGGGTACCTGGAAGGACCTGACGGACTCCGTCAACACGGCGTTCCGCAACCTGACCGGTCAGGTGCGCAACATCGCCCAGGTGACCACGGCGGTGGCCAACGGCGACCTCTCCCAGAAGGTCACCGTCGACGTCTCCGGTGAGATGCTCCAGCTGAAGAACACCGTGAACACGATGGTGGACCAGCTGTCGAGCTTCGCCGACCAGGTCACGCGGATGGCCCGGGACGTGGGCACGGAGGGCCGCCTGGGCGGTCAGGCCCGCGTGGACGGTGTGTCGGGCACCTGGAAGGAGCTGACGGACTCCGTCAACTTCATGGCCGGCAACCTGACCTCCCAGGTGCGCCAGATCGCCCAGGTGACGACGGCCGTGGCGCGCGGTGACCTGTCGCAGAAGATCGACGTGGACGCGCGCGGGGAGATCCTGGAGCTGAAGAACACCATCAACACGATGGTCGACCAGCTCTCCGCCTTCGCCGACCAGGTGACCCGGGTCGCCCGGGACGTGGGTACGGAGGGCCGCCTGGGCGGTCAGGCGCAGGTGCCGGGCGTCGCCGGTGTGTGGCGCGACCTCACCGACTCGGTGAACGGCATGGCCGGCAACCTCACCGCACAGGTGCGCAACATCGCCCAGGTTGCCACCGCGGTGGCCCGTGGTGACCTCTCCCAGAAGATCACCGTGGATGCGCGCGGGGAGATCCTGGAGCTGAAGAACACCCTGAACACGATGGTCGACCAGCTGTCGTCCTTCGCCGAGGAGGTCACGCGGGTGGCCCGTGAGGTGGGCACGGAGGGCATGCTCGGCGGGCAGGCCGAGGTCCAGGGCGTCTCCGGCACCTGGAAGGACCTCACGCAGTCCGTGAACTTCATGGCGAACAACCTGACCATCCAGGTCCGCAACATCGCCGAGGTCACCACCGCGGTCGCCAAGGGCGACCTGTCCAAGAAGATCACCGTTGACGCGAAGGGCGAGATCCTCGAACTCGTCACGACGGTCAACACCATGGTCGACCAGCTGTCCAGCTTCGCCGAGCAGGTGACGCGGGTGGCCCGTGAGGTGGGCACCGAGGGCATCCTGGGCGGCCAGGCGCACGTACCGGGTGTCACGGGCATCTGGAAGGACCTGAGCAACAACGTCAACCTGATGGCCAACAACCTGACCATGCAGGTGCGGAACATCTCCCAGGTGGCGGCGGCGGTCGCCAACGGCGATCTGACGCGGCAGGTGACCATCAAGGCGAGCGGCGAGGTCGCACAGCTCGCCGACACCATCAACACCATGGTGAAGACGCTGAGTTCGTTCGCCGACCAGGTCACCAAGGTGGCCCGCGAGGTGGGCACGGACGGCATCCTGGGCGGCCAGGCGCACGTACCCGGTGTGGCCGGCACGTGGAAGGACCTCACCGAGTCGGTGAACGGTATGGCGTCCAACCTGACCGGCCAGGTGCGCAACATCGCCATGGTCACCACGGCCATCGCCAAGGGCGACCTGACGAAGAAGATCGACATTGACGCCCGCGGTGAGATCCTCGAGCTGAAGACGACGATCAACACGATGGTCGACCAGCTGTCCAGCTTCGCCGAGGAGGTGACCCGGGTCGCCCGCGAGGTGGGCACCGAGGGGCAGCTCGGCGGCCAGGCGCGCGTGCGTGACGTCGACGGCACCTGGCGGGACCTGACCGAGTCGGTGAACGAGATGGCCGGGAACCTGACCCGGCAGGTGCGCGCCATCGCGCGCGTGGCGACCGCGGTGACCCGCGGCGACCTGAACCTGAAGATCGACGTCGACGCGTCCGGCGAGATCCAGGAGCTGCAGGACTACATCAACAAGATGATCGCCAACCTGCGCGACACCACGATCGCCAACGAGGAGCAGGACTGGCTCAAGGGCAACCTCGCCCGCATCTCCGCGCTGATGCAGGGACGCCGGGACCTGGAGGACGTCGCCTCGCTGATCATGAGCGAGCTGACGCCGGTGGTCTCCGCGCAGCACGGCGCGTTCTTCGTGGCGATGCCCCTCATGGAGGGCCAGGAGCTGAGCGGCGACGCCGAGGAGCAGTACGAGCTGCGGATGCTCGGCTCGTACGGCTACTCGATGGGCTCCATGCCGACGTCGTTCCGGCCCGGCGAGGCGCTGATCGGCACGGCCGCCGAGGAGAAGCGCACGATCCTGGTGGAGAACGCGCCCAGCGGCTATCTGAAGATCTCCTCCGGGCTCGGCGAGGCCCCGCCCGCGCAGGTGATCGTGCTGCCGGTGCTCTTCGAGGGCAAGGTGCTCGGCGTGATCGAGCTGGCGTCCTTCACGCCGTTCACGCAGATCCAGAAGGACTTCCTCAACCAGATCGCCGAGATGATCGCGACCAGCGTCAACACCATCTCGGTCAACACCAAGACCGAGCAGCTGCTGAAGCAGTCGCAGGAGCTGACCGAGCAACTGCGTGAGCGGTCGGCGGAGTTGGAGAACCGGCAGAAGGCGCTGCAGGCCTCCAACGCCGAACTGGAGGAGAAGGCCGAGCTGCTGGCCCGGCAGAACCGCGACATCGAGGTGAAGAACACCGAGATCGAGGAGGCGCGGCAGGTCCTGGAGGAGCGCGCCGAGCAGCTCGCGGTGTCGATGCGCTACAAGAGCGAGTTCCTCGCCAACATGTCGCACGAGCTGCGTACGCCGCTCAACTCGCTGCTGATCCTGGCCAAGTTGCTCGCCGACAACGCGGACACCAACCTCACCCCGAAGCAGGTCGAGTTCGCCGAGACCATCCACGGTGCCGGTTCCGACCTGCTCCAGCTCATCAACGACATCCTCGATCTGTCGAAGGTCGAGGCGGGCAAGATGGACGTCTCCCCGACGCGCATCGCGCTCGTCCAGCTCGTGGACTACGTGGAGGCCACTTTCCGGCCGCTGACGGCGGAGAAGGGCCTGGACCTGTCCGTACGGGTCTCACCGGAGCTGCCGGCGACCCTGCACACCGACGAGCAGCGGCTGCTCCAGGTGCTGCGGAACCTGTTGTCCAACGCGGTGAAGTTCACCGACTCGGGGTCGGTGGAGCTCGTGATCCGGCCCGCCGGTGCGGACGTTCCGCAGACCATCCGGGAGCAGCTGCTGGAGGCCGGCGCGCTCACCGACCCGCATGGCGACCTGATCGCCTTCTCGGTGACCGACACCGGCATCGGCATCGCGGCCAGCAAGATGCGGGTGATCTTCGAGGCGTTCAAGCAGGCGGACGGGACGACCAGCCGCAAGTACGGCGGCACCGGCCTGGGCCTGTCGATCTCGCGGGAGATCGCCCAGCTGCTCGGCGGTGAGATCCATGCACAGAGCGAACCGGGCCGCGGCTCGACGTTCACGCTGTACCTGCCGCTGCACCCGAGCGAACTCCCGCCCCAGGGCTACCAGCAGTCGGTGCCCGCGCTGGAGGCCGTCGAGCTGGTCGCCTCCGAGGCCCGCAGGTCCTTGGAGCTGTCCGCCGCGGAGATCGAGACGCCGGCCGAGGTGAAGTCGTACCAGGAGACCCAGAACGGGCCGGCCGCGCTCTTCCGGCGCCGCCGCCGGAGCCTGCCGTCGGCCGAGCAGCGGCCCGAGCCGTGGACGATGGTCGCCGAGCAGGAGAGCGGTCCGCAGCAGGCCCGCGCGGTGCGGTTCGGTGGCGAGAAGGTGCTGATCGTCGACGACGACATCCGTAATGTGTTCGCGCTCACCAGCGTCCTGGAACAGCACGGGCTGTCGGTGCTGTACGCCGAGAACGGCCGGGAGGGCATCGAGGTGCTGGAGCAGCACGACGATGTGGCGGTCGTGCTGATGGACATCATGATGCCCGAGATGGACGGGTATGCGACGACCACGGCGATCCGTCGGATGCCGCAGTTCGCCGGGCTGCCGATCATCGCCCTGACCGCGAAGGCGATGAAGGGGGACCGGGAGAAGGCGATCGAATCGGGCGCCTCCGATTATGTGACGAAGCCGGTCGACCCCGATCACCTGCTCGCGGTCATGCGGCAGTGGATGCGGGAGGAGTGACCCGACGGCTGGAGTCGATGTGAACGCTGCGGGAACCTCGGGTGTGCGCGCGGAGTTCCCCTTATCGGGAAGCCCGAAGGTGTGTAGGAATCCCGGATTCCGGGAACCTTCCGATCTCCTGCGGCGTTTCTCTTACGTGCACAGTGACATCGCGGTGACAGGGTGTGGCGACGGGCGGGGTGCGGCTACGATGACCGGCACAAGGACGGGCGGCGAAAGGGAGTCGTCCTCTGGGGCGGCGCCCGGTGTATCGCCGGGGCGAGGAGGGCGGGCCATGGTGCAGAAGGCCAAGATCCTCCTGGTCGATGACCGGCCGGAGAATCTGCTGGCGCTGGAGGCCATCCTCTCTGCGCTCGATCAGACGCTGGTGCGGGCATCTTCCGGGGAGGAAGCGCTCAAAGCACTGCTCACGGACGATTTCGCGGTCATCCTGCTGGATGTCCAGATGCCGGGCATGGACGGTTTCGAGACCGCCGCGCACATCAAGCGGCGTGAGCGGACCCGGGACATCCCGATCATCTTCCTCACCGCGATCAACCACGGCCCCCACCACACCTTCCGGGGTTACGCGGCGGGCGCGGTCGACTACATCTCCAAGCCGTTCGACCCATGGGTGCTGCGCGCCAAGGTCTCGGTGTTCGTGGAGCTGTACATGAAGAACTGCCAGCTGCGGGAGCAGGCGGCGCTGCTGCGGCTCCAGTTGGAGGGCGGCGGCAAGGGCGGGGTCGGCGGGAAGGAGTCCGCCGGGCTGCTCGCCGAGCTGTCCGCGCGGCTCGCGGCCGTCGAGGAGCAGGCGGAGGCGCTGTCCAAGCAGCTGGACGACGAGTCCGCGGATGCGGCGGCGGTGGCCACGGCGGCCCATCTGGAGCGCAAGCTCACCGGGTTGCGTCGCGCGCTCGACGCCCTGGAGCCGGGAGCGGGCAGCGGCAGCGCATCGGTGCCGACGCAGAACTGACGTCCGGCGGGAGCGCAGTTGCCCATGAGGGTGCGTCAGTTCTCCGCCCGGCGGCGGGCGACACGAACGGGTGAAGCAGTGGGCACACGTGTCCGCTGTCGTCTCCCCCGGTAACCTCAGCTCCATGGCCTCACGTCCCTCCGCCGCCAAGAAGCAGCCCGCGAAGAAGGCGGCCGCTCCCGCGAAGGCTGCGGCGGGGAAGGCGGCCGCGAAGAAGAAGGCGCCCGCCAAGAAGGCACCCGCCAAGAAGGCACCCGCCAAGAAAGCCCCGGCGAAGAAGGCCGCGCCGCCCAAGCCGGCACCGAGCCCCACCGGGGGCGTCTACCGGCTGGTGCGCGCCCTGTGGCTGGGGCTCGCGCACGCCGTCGGCGCCGTCTTCCGGGGCATAGGGCGGGGCGCCAAGAACCTCGACCCGGCCCACCGCAAGGACGGCATCGCGCTGCTGCTGTTCGCCATCGCGCTGATCGTCGCCGCCGGCACCTGGGCGGATCTGCGCGGTCCCGTCGGCGACCTGGTGGAGATCCTGGTCACCGGCGCCTTCGGCCGGCTCGACCTGCTGGTCCCGATACTGCTCGCGGTGATCGCCGTACGGTTCATCCGGCACCCGGAGCAGCCGGATGCCAACGGCCGGATCGTGATCGGTCTGTCCGCGCTCGTCATCGGCGTGCTCGGGCAGGTCCACATCGCCTGCGGCTCGCCCGCCCGCAGCAACGGCATGCAGGCGATAAGGGACGCCGGCGGCCTCATCGGCTGGGCGGCGGCGACCCCGCTGACGCGCGCCATGACCGACGTGCTCGCCGTACCGATGCTGGCGCTGCTGACGCTCTTCGGCCTGCTCGTGGTGACCGCCACCCCGGTCAACGCCATTCCCCAGCGGCTGCGCGCACTCGGTGTGCGCCTGGGCGTGGTGCACGAGCCCGAGCCGGAGGAAGACACCGAGGACGACGAGCGCTACGACGAGCAGTGGCGCGAGGCGCTGCCCGGGCGTCCCCGGAAGCGCCGGGGCGCGCCCGAGGCGTACGACACCGAGGACGCCGAGCAGGAGGCCCTCTCGCGGCGCCGCGGCCGCCCCAGGCGCTCCGCGGTGCCGCAGCCCGATCTGCAGCGGCAGATGGACGCCGTGGACGTCGCGGCGGCCGCCGCCGCCGCGCTCGACGGAGCCGTGCTGCACGGCATGCCGCCGTCCGCGCTCGTCGCCGATCTCACCCAGGGGGTGAGCGTGGGCGACCGCGAGGAGACCACACCCGTACCCACGCCGGCCCCGGTTCCGGCGCCGGCCGCGCGCCCCCGGCAGGAGGGGCTCAAGCAGGAGAAGCCGAAGCAGGAGAAGCTGAAGGTCGAGAGCGTCCCCGACCTGACGAAGGCGGCTCCGGACGCGCCGCGGGACCTGCCCGCGCGCGCGGAGCAGCTCCAGCTGTCCGGAGACATCACCTACGCACTGCCGTCGCTGGACCTGCTCACGCGCGGCGGCCCCGGCAAGGCGCGCAGCGCGGCCAACGACGCGATCGTCGATTCCCTGCGCAACGTGTTCAGCGAGTTCAAGGTGGACGCCGACGTCACGGGCTTCACCCGCGGACCGACCGTCACCCGCTACGAGGTCCAGCTCGGCCCCGCCGTGAAGGTCGAGCGGATCACCGCGCTGACCAAGAACATCGCGTACGCCGTCGCCAGCCCCGACGTGCGCATCATCAGCCCCATCCCCGGCAAGTCCGCGGTCGGCATCGAGATCCCGAACACCGACCGGGAGATGGTCAACCTCGGTGACGTGCTGCGCCTCGCGGACGCGTCCGAGGACGACCATCCCATGCTGGTGGCGCTCGGCAAGGACGTCGAGGGCGGCTATGTCATGGCCAACCTCGCCAAGATGCCGCACGTCCTCGTCGCCGGAGCCACCGGTTCCGGCAAGTCGTCGTGCATCAACTGCCTGATCACGTCGGTCATGGTGCGGGCGACCCCCGAAGAAGTGCGGATGGTCCTGGTCGACCCCAAGCGCGTCGAGCTGACCGCCTACGAGGGCATCCCGCACCTGATCACGCCGATCATCACCAACCCCAAGCGGGCCGCCGAGGCGCTCCAGTGGGTCGTGCGCGAGATGGACCTGCGCTACGACGACCTGGCGGCCTTCGGCTACCGGCACATCGACGACTTCAACGCGGCCATCCGCGAGGGGAAGGTGAAGCTGCCGGAGGGCAGCGAGCGCGAACTCCAGCCGTACCCGTACCTGCTGGTGATCGTGGACGAGCTGGCCGACCTGATGATGGTCGCCCCGCGTGACGTCGAGGACGCGATCGTGCGCATCACGCAGCTCGCGCGCGCGGCCGGTATCCACCTGGTGCTGGCCACCCAGCGCCCGTCGGTCGACGTGGTCACCGGCCTGATCAAGGCCAACGTGCCCTCCCGGCTGGCCTTCGCCACCTCCTCGCTCGCCGACTCCCGGGTCATCCTCGACCAGCCCGGCGCCGAGAAGCTGATCGGCAAGGGCGACGGGCTGTTCCTGCCGATGGGGGCCAACAAGCCGACCCGTCTGCAGGGCGCGTTCGTGACCGAGGAAGAGGTCGCGGCGATCGTCCAGCACTGCAAGGACCAGATGGCGCCGGTCTTCCGGGACGACGTCACCGTCGGCACCAAGCAGAAGAAGGAGATCGACGAGGACATCGGCGACGACCTCGATCTGCTGTGCCAGGCCGCCGAGCTGGTGGTCTCGACCCAGTTCGGGTCGACGTCCATGCTCCAGCGCAAGCTGCGCGTCGGCTTCGCCAAGGCCGGGCGCCTGATGGACCTCATGGAGTCCCGGAACATCGTCGGGCCCAGCGAGGGCTCGAAGGCGCGTGACGTCCTCGTGAAGCCCGACGAGCTGGACGGCGTGCTCGCGGTGATCCGCGGGGAGTCGGACGGGTAGGGCGGTGCGGCCGCGCCGGTCCGCGCGCCGGCCCGTGCGCCGGTCCCTGCACTGGTCCGCGCGCCGGTCCCTGCCTTGGTCCGGCGGGTGGTTCGGCAGGCCAACGCTGGTCCGCGCGGGGTCCGGCGGGTGGGCCGGTGGGCTCGCGCCGATCCGTTGGGAGCCAGACGGAGCAGGGGGGCGTGCGCCCGGCGTGTCGCCTTTACGCCGGGTGGCGGCACGGCCGTGATCCACCCGTTAGAGAGCTGCGGGCAACCGTTTCCCTTTGTCGTACGTCAAGTTGAGCGAAAGGACAGCTACGGATCCCATCCTGGGGTACGTGTATGTCCCACCATCGGATTGTCCGGTCATTCCGATGGCGTACAAAGTCCTACCGCCCGGTCGCCCCACGCTTTCGCACCCCCCTAGACTGAACCTCCAGCACAGGTGGCTTAAACGCTCGAAAGGCGCCCCCGTGTCCATCGGCAACTCCCCTGAAGACGAGCGTCCGTTCCAAGACGAGTCCGAGGAAGCCCGTCCCTCCGTGGGCCGGGCCCTGCAGCAGGCCCGCATCGCCGCCGGGCTCACCGTCGACGACGTCAGCAGCGCCACCCGTGTCCGTATCGCCATCGTGCACGCCATCGAGGCGGACGACTTCGACCCCTGTGGGGGTGCCGTCTATGCCCGCGGGCACATCCGCACGCTGGCCAGGGCCGTACGCCTCGACCCCGCGACGCTGATCGCGCAGTACGACGACGAGCACGGGGGACGGCCCGCGCCCACGCCGGCCGCGCCGCTGTTCGAGGCGGAACGTATCCGCCCCGAGCGCCGGGGGCCGAACTGGACGGCGGCCATGGTCGCCGCGATCGTCGCCGTCGTCGGTTTCGTCGGGTTCACCGCGTTCAAGGGCGGTGACAGCGGGAACGACGCCAAGTCGCAGGTCGCCGAGGGTGCCACCGCGACCCCCACCCAGTCCGCCTCGCCCACTCCGACGAAGGACAAGCCCGCCGCGCCGACGTCCGAGGCGTCGGACAGTGCCATCGCGGCCGCTCCGCAGGACAAGGTGACCGTCCAGGTCAGCGCGGCCGGCGGGCGCAGCTGGATCTCCGCCAAGGACCACAACGGCCGGATGCTCTTCGACGGGCTGCTGAAGCAGGGCGAGTCCAAGACCTTCCAGGACAGCTCCAAGATCAACCTGATCCTCGGCGACGCCGGCGCGATCCAGCTGTACGTCAACGGCAAGAAGATCGAGGACAACTTCCAGAAGGGCGCGGTGGAGCGCCTCACATACACCAAGGGCGACCCCGAGGCCGGCTGAGAGGTCCTCGGGGAAGCGGATCCGAAGGGGTTGGCCAAGATCGGCCAACCCCTTCGACATGGGGTGTCAGACAGACAAAGTAGTCTTGAGCCCATGCCTGAACGCCGTACCGTCGCACTAGTCACTCTCGGCTGCGCCCGTAACGAGGTGGACTCGGAGGAGCTCGCAGGCCGTTTGGAGGCGGACGGCTGGCAGCTCGTCGAGGACGCCGCGGACGCCGACGTCGCCGTGGTCAACACCTGTGGCTTCGTCGAAGCCGCCAAGAAGGACTCCGTCGACGCCCTGCTGGAGGCCAACGACCTCAAGGATCATGGCAGAACCCAGGCCGTCGTGGCGGTGGGCTGCATGGCCGAGCGGTACGGCAAGGAGCTGGCCGAGGCGCTGCCCGAGGCCGACGGCGTGCTCGGCTTCGACGACTACGCCGACATCTCCGACCGCCTGCAGACCATCCTGTCCGGCGGCATCCACGCCGCCCACACCCCCCGCGACCGCCGAAAACTGCTGCCGATCAGCCCGGCCGAGCGCCAGGAATCGGCCGCCTCCGTCGCGCTGCCCGGCCACGGCCCGGCCGACCTCCCGGAGGGAGTCGCGCCCGCCTCCGGCCCGCGCGCGCCCCTGCGCCGCCGTCTGGACGGCGCCCCGGTCGCCTCGGTCAAGCTCGCCTCCGGCTGCGACCGCCGCTGCTCCTTCTGTGCCATCCCGTCCTTCCGCGGCTCCTTCATCTCCCGCCGCCCGAGCGACGTGCTGAACGAGACGCGATGGCTGGCCGAGCAGGGTGTGCAGGAGATCATGCTGGTCTCCGAGAACAACACCTCCTACGGCAAGGATCTCGGCGACATCCGCCTGCTGGAGTCCCTGCTGCCGGAGCTGGCCGAGGTCGACGGCATCGAGCGCATCCGCGTGAGCTACCTGCAGCCGGCCGAGATGCGCCCGGGCCTGATCGACGTGCTCACCTCCACCCCGAAGGTCGCCCCGTACTTCGACCTGTCCTTCCAGCACTCCGCGCCCGACGTGCTGCGCGCCATGCGCCGCTTCGGCGACACCGACCGCTTCCTGGAGCTGCTGGACACCATCCGCAGCAAGGCGCCCGAGGCCGGCGTGCGCTCCAACTTCATCGTCGGCTTCCCCGGCGAGAGCGAGTCGGACCTGGCCGAACTGGAGCGCTTCCTGAACGGCGCCCGGCTGGACGCCATCGGTGTCTTCGGCTATTCCGACGAGGAGGGCACGGAAGCGGCCACGTACGACAACAAGCTCGACGAGGACGTCGTCGCCGAGCGCCTCGCCCGTATCTCCCGGATCGCCGAGGAACTCGTCTCGCAGCGCGCCGAGGAGCGCGTCGGGGAGACCGTGCGCGTCCTCGTGGAGTCCGTCGACGAGGCGGAGGGCGTGTACGGCCGTGCCGCGCACCAGGCGCCGGAGACGGACGGCCAGGTGCTGCTCACGAGCGGCGAGGGTCTGAGCGTCGGACGTATGGTCGAGGCGAAGGTGGTCGGTACGGAAGGTGTCGACCTGGTGGCCGAGCCGCTGACGGGCTCGTTCGCATGGAGCGAGGAGGCGGGCAGATGACCGGAGTCCCGGCATCCGCCGCGGGCGGCTCCCCCGGTGCGCAGGGCGCCCGGGGTTCCGCCGCCGCTGCCGACGGCGCTGCGTCCGAGGTCTCCGGTTCTGCATCTGGTCCCGCCGCTGCCGGCTCCGCCGGCGCTCAGGAGAGCCTTCAGGAAGGCGCCAGGCCCGCGCGAGGAGCGAAGATCGCGGCCGCGGCCGTCAACCAGGCCAGCGTGTGGAACGTCGCCAATCTGCTGACGATGCTCCGGCTGCTGCTCGTGCCCGGCTTCGTGGTCCTGATGCTGGCGGACGGCGGCTACGACCCGGCCTGGCGCTCGCTCGCCTGGGCGGCGTTCGCCGTCGCCATGATCACCGACCTGTTCGACGGGCATCTGGCGCGCACCTACAACCTGGTCACCGACTTCGGGAAGATCGCCGACCCCATCGCCGACAAGGCGATCATGGGGGCGGCGCTCATCTGTCTCTCGGCCCTGGGCGATCTGCCGTGGTGGGTGACGGCCGTGATCCTCGGCCGGGAACTCGGCATCACACTGCTGCGTTTTCTGGTCATTCGCTACGGCGTGATCCCGGCGAGCCGGGGCGGCAAGCTCAAGACGCTCACCCAGGGCGTGGCGGTCGGGATGTACGTCCTGGCGCTGACGGGGTGGCTGGCAACCCTGAGGTTCTGGGTGATGGCCGCGGCGGTCGTCCTCACCGTCGTCACAGGCCTCGACTACGTGAGACAAGCCATTGTGCTGCGCCGGCGGGGAATCGCCGAGCGGAAGGCAGCGTTGGAGGAGAAGCAAGCGTGAGTTCCCCCGCCACCGAACTGGTGCGACTACTGACCGTGAGGGGCGAGAGCCTCGCCGTCGCGGAGTCGCTCACCGGTGGTCTGGTCGCGGCGGAGATCACGGCCGTCCCCGGGGCGTCCAAGGTCTTCCGGGGTTCGGTCACCGCCTACGCCACCGACCTGAAGCATGAGGTGCTGGGGGTCGACGCCACCCTGCTGGCTCAGCGTGGAGCCGTGGATCCGCAGGTCGCGGGCCAGATGGCGGGCGGTGTACGCAAGGCGTTGGGGGCCGACTGGGGCCTTGCGACGACCGGTGTCGCCGGGCCCGAGCCGCAGGACGGCCAACCCGTCGGGACGGTCTTCGTCGCCGTCGACGGACCGCTCACGGACGGATCCGGTTCTGCCGGTGGCAGAAAAGTAGAGGCCCTGCGGTTGAACGGCGACCGTGCGGAAATCCGTATGGAGAGTGTACGGAGCGTACTCGCACTGCTTCTGAGGGAGCTTGCGGGCGAACAGACTGGGAATGAGCGGGCACAGGATACGGAACGGAACGGGGGGTTTTGATGTTTGCAGCCCTGAGTGAACACGACATCGCTCCCCGCACGGCCGCGGCGCAAGGCGGTACGGTGGGGCGAGAAGGATGCGGCTACGCGGTCCGAGGAGGGAGCCACCGATGATTCTGCTCCGTCGCCTGCTGGGTGACGTGCTGCGTCGGCAGCGCCAGCGCCAGGGCCGTACTCTGCGCGAAGTCTCCTCGTCCGCCCGAGTCTCACTCGGCTATCTCTCCGAGGTGGAGCGGGGGCAGAAGGAGGCTTCCTCCGAGCTGCTCGCCGCCATCTGCGACGCGCTGGACGTACGGATGTCGGAACTCATGCGAGAGGTGAGCGACGAGCTTGCGCTCGCCGAGCTGGCTCAGTCCGCCAGGGCGACCGAGCCCGTACCCGCGCCGGTCCGTCCGATGCTGGGTTCTGTGTCGGTGACCGGTGTGCCACCGGAACGGGTGACCATCAAGGCCCCCGCCGAAGCGGTGGACGTGGTCGCCGCGTGACGTCGGCGTGCGCGGCCTAGCGGCCCGATACGTGTGAAGCCCCGGCCGGGTTTCTCCAGGGGGACCTGGGGAACCCGGCCGGGGCTTTCGTATGGCCCGTGCGTGTGATCCGTGTCTCCTTTGCGTCCATTTGCCGGTATTCGGCGGGACGGTCATGGTGGGAGGGACGTGATGGCGCCGACCCACCGGAGGAAACGGATGTACGTCGTGAAGAGCCCGTTGCCCGACGACGACCTGAAGACCGTGTCCGAGGCGCTTCAGGGCGCCCTCCTGGACCTGGTGGACCTCTCGCTGGTCGCCAAGCAGATCCACTGGAACGTCGTCGGACCCCGCTTCCGGTCCATCCACCTCCAGCTCGACGAGGTCGTTGCCTCCGCCCGCACCCACTCCGACACGGTCGCCGAGCGGTCGTCGGCGCTGGGCGTCCCGCCCGACGGGCGCGCGGCCACGGTGGCCTCCGGCAGCGGGATCGGGAACACCCCGGCGGGCTGGATCAAGGACACGGACGCGGTCCGGGCGATGGTCGACGCCCTCGGTGCGGTGATCACCAGGATGCGGGAGCGGGTGAACGCGACAGGGGAGGCGGACCCCGTCACGCAGGACATCTTCATCGGGATCTCGGCTGACCTCGAGAAGCATCACTGGATGTTCCAGGCGGAGAACGCGTAGGGGTCCGGCCGGGGACGGGTGCCCGGTGTCGGATCCGCTGCCCGGTGCCGGGGCTGCCGCAGAGGGACCGTCGCCCGGCTCCGCGCTGCCGGCCTTCGGTCCTGCCCCGGACCGCCGGAGGGGCTGTCGTGCGGTCCGGCGTTGCATCAGTGAGCCCTCCGTGCGCCTCCCGTGTGGGGCGGGCGGCGTTCTAGCGTCCGGCTGGAGGTGGCGGCCATGGTGAGGCGCGTGGTGCGCTGGGGGACTGTGTTCGGGCTGGGAGCGGTGTGGTGGTGGGCCGCACTGCGGATCGTGCTGACGGACAACGCGGGTGTGCTCGAAGGGGCCGTCGCGGTCGGCGGGTGGGGGCTGAGCCTGCTGCCGGTGCACTGTGTGCCCAGGGGGCGGGCGGAGGGTGCCGTCAAAACGGGGCGCTGGGCGGCCGCCTGGCAGGCCGGCGACGCTACCAGGGCATCGCCACGCCCCCGTTCGGGCGCAGGATCTGACCCGTCGTGAACGCCGAAGCGTCCGAGGCCAGGTGGAGCACCGTGTGCGCGACGTCGTCCGGCTCGCCGACGCGGCCCAGCGGTGACATCCGCGCCATCCGGGACTCGGTGTGCGCCTGCGACTCCCGGTCGTGGCGGTCGGTCATGGGGGTGCGGACCCAGCCCGGTGCCACCGCGTTGACCCGGATTCCGTGCCGGCCGACCTCGGAGGCCAGCGTCTTCGTCAACTGGACCACGGCCGCCTTCGCCGCGCCGTAGCAGAGCAGTCCCGGGCCGCCGGTGTCGACCGCGCCGGACGCCATGGTGACGATGCTGCCCCGGGTGCCGTGGGCGAGCATCAGCCGGGCTGCCTCCTGGCAGGCGTACAGCACGCCCTTGAAGTTGACGTTCAGCACTCGGTCGAGATCCTCGTCCCGCGTCTCCAGGACCGGGCTGCTGTGCATGATCCCGGCGATCGCCGCCATCACGTCCAGACGTCCGCAGGAGCGCACGGCCGCACCGAGTCCGGTCCGGTCGGTGACATCGAGGACATGGGTACGGGCGGTGCCGCCGCGGTCCTCGATCAGCTTGGCGGTGCCGTGCAGTCCGTCCGCGTCCCGGTCGGCGCAGTGCACCGTCGCGCCCGCCTCGGCCAGCAGGACGGCCGAGGCCCGGCCGATGCCGCCGGCGGCTCCGGTGACGAATGCGGTGCGTCCGGTGAGGTCGTACGCCGTGAGGGGCATACAGGGACGGTACGAGCGGATCTGACGGTGCGTCAATTAGTTGGACGGGGATAGCGGCTGCGCCACTGCTGCGGCGCTCCCGGCGCCGGTGCCGGGCCCCTCTGGCAGGCCGGGCACCAGTAGGTGGGGCGCTCCTGCGAACCGTCGCCCTGGTCGGCCACCCGGACCGGGGTGCGGCAGCGCAGGCAGGGACGGGGTGCGCGGCCGTACACGAAGAGGTCCTGCCCGTGCAGGCCCGTGGTCCGGCGGACCGGTCGGTCGCGGTTCGTCTCCAGCAGCTGCCGGGCGAGGGCGGGCAGTTGGGCCGCGCGGTCCGCGGGCAGGGCCCCGGCCGGCAGCCAGGGGGTCACGCCGAGCAGGAAGCACAACTCGCTCTTGTAGACGTTGCCGATGCCGGCCAGATTGCGCTGGTCGAGCAGGGCTTCGCCGAGCGGGCGGGCGGGGTCCGCGAGGAGGTTGGCCAGGGCACGCTCGGAATTCCAGTCCGGTCCGAGCAGGTCGGGGCCGAGGTGGCCCACGACGCGCTCCTCCTCACCCGTGCGCAGGAACTCCAGCACCTGGAGGCGGTAGCCGACGGCCGTGCGGTCCGCGGTGCCGAGGATCGCACGGATCTGGTGCGCCGGTCCGCCCCGCCAGCGCTCCTGCGTGCCGTACACCTTCCAGGCCCCCTCCATGCGCAGGTGCGTATGGAGGGTCAGGCCGCCCTCGAAGCGGGTGAGCAGGTGTTTGCCGCGCGGGGCCGTGTTCAGGACCGTACGGCCGGTGAGGTCGACCGTCGCATACTTCGGCACCCGGAAGTCGCTGCGGGTCAGTACCTTGCCGGCGAGGGCCTCGTGCAGCCGCTTCGCGGCCTGCCAGACCGTGTCACCTTCGGGCATGCGTCCAGAGTGCCACGGTGGGGTGAGGTCCGGCGGGCCGTGCGATCAGGCTCTCAGGCGCAGGCCGCGCGGGGTCGCGATGAAGCCCGCTCCTTCCAGAAGGGTGCCCAGGGGCGAGGTCAGGGCCTGGGCGCCGTTGACCCGCTCCACCGTGACCGTGCCGAGGGAGCCCGCTCGGGCGGCCGCGGCCAGGGCCTCGGCCGCCGTCCGCAGACGCGGGTCGTCGGTGGCGGCGGTGTCCGGTTCGGAGGGCCAGGCCAGCAGCGTCTTGCCGCCGCGCTCCATGTACAGGGTCAGCTCGCCCTCCACCAGCACGACGAGCGAGCCGGCCTTGCGGCCCGGCTTGTGTCCGGCCCCCGTCGGCGGCTCGGGCCAGGGCAGGGCCGCTCCGTAGGCGTTGGCCGGGTCGGCCGCGGCGAGGACCACGGCGCGGGGGTCCGGGACCGGAGGGCGCGCACGGCGCTCGCCGAAGCCGCGGTGCGCCGGCGAGCCGTAGGGGGAGGCGGAGCCACCGCCTCGGGGGCCGCCGTAGCCGGGCGAGGCGAAGAGGTCGTCGGCCGGAGCCAGGTCGCGGGGCGAGACGTATGCGCCTGGTGCGGCGGGACGCTCCTTCGAAGCCCGGCCGAAGTCGCCGGCGCTCGCCGGCGGCCAGGTGAAGTCGCCGTCGAGGCCCGGGTGGGCGAACGCGCCCTCGGCCTGGTCGAAGGCGCTCGGGGTGGTGTGGCCGCCGTCGAGGAAGAGCGACGGGGTACCGCCGCCGCTGCCGAAGCCGTTCGGGAAGTCCGGGGCGGGCGGGCCCTCGCCGCGTTCGCGGGCGTTGGACACCCCGCGGAGACGGTCGACCGCTCCGTCCATCGCGAACTGGGCGGCGCCCAGGCCCTCGACCACGTAACCGCGCCTGGCCTGGCCGCTGTCCTCGAAGGCGGACAGGACGCGGTACACCGCCGAGAAGCCGCCCTCCACGCCCTCCGCGGCGACGGCTCCCCGGGTGACCACGCCGTGCCGGTCGAGGAGGGTGCGGGCCAGCGCGTGGGCGCGCACGGTCGCGTCCGGCTCGGCCGCGGGGAGCAGGGACCAGCGGCCGGCCACCGTCGGCGGACCGGAGCGGGAGGCGGTGCGGGCGGCTGCGGTCAGGGATCCGTAACGCCCGCGCGGGACGGCACGCTTGGCGCGGTGGGCCGTGGAGCCCGCTGTGCGGCCCGAGCCCAGCAGGGAGCGCATCGGGGTGAGCGTGTCATTGGTGAGCCGGCCCGACCAGGCCAGGTCCCACAGGACGTCGGCCAGCTGGGGATCGGTGGCGTCGGGATGGGTGGTGGCGCGGACCTGGTCGGCGATCTGCCGGAAGAACAGGCCGTACCCGCCCAGGAGGGCGTCCAGGACCGACTGGTGAAGCGCGGTCGGTTCCAAGGGATGCGGCGGTGGCAGGAGCAGTGGGGCCGCATCCGCCAGATAGAGGGAGATCCAGCCGTCCTTGCCGGGCAGGGCACCGGCTCCGGCCCACACCACCTCGCCCGCCGCGGTCAGTTCGTCGAGCATGGCCGGCGTGTAGCCCGCCACGCGGGAGGGCAGGACCAGCTTCTCCAGTGCGGAGGCCGGCACGGAGGCGCCCTGCAACTGCTCTACGGCGCGCACCAGTCCGTCGATGCCGCGCAGTCCATGGCCCTTGCCGATGTGCTGCCACTGCGGCAGGAACTGGGCGAGAGCGGCCGGCGGCACGGGCTCCAGTTCGTGCCGCAGGGCCGCCAGCGAGCGGCGGCGCAGCCGGCGCAGCACGGTGGCGTCGCACCACTCCTGGCCGATGCCCGCCGGATGGAACTCGCCCTGGACGACCCGGCCGCCCGCGGCGAGCCGGTGCAGGGCGCCGTCGGTGACCGCCACACCCAGACCGAAGCGTGCCGCGGCGGTGGTCGACGTGAAGGGGCCGTGGGTGCGCGCGTAGCGCGCGAGGAGGTCGCCGAGCGGGTCCTTGACCGGTTCGGTGAAGGCCTCGGGGACACCGACCGGCAGCGCCGTGCCGAGCGCGTCGCGCAATCGGCCCGCGTCCTCGACCGCCGCCCAGTGGTCGGCGCCTGCGATGCGGACCCGGATGGCCCGGCGGGCGGCGGCCAGCTCCCGGGCCCACTGCGGATCGGCGCCCCGCTCGGCAAGGTCGGCGTCCGTCAGCGGGCCGAGCAGGCGCAGGACGTCGGCCACCGCCTCCACGTCCTTGACCCTTCGGTCCTCCGTCAGCCATTGCAGTTCGCGCTCCAGCTCGGCGAGCACCTCCGCGTCGAGCAGCTCGCGCAGCTCCGCCTGGCCCAGCAGCTCGGCCAGCAGCCGGGAGTCCAGGGACAGCGCGGCGGCGCGGCGCTCGGCGAGCGGGGAGTCGCCCTCGTACAGGAACTGGGCGACGTACCCGAACAGGAGGGAGCGGGCGAAGGGGGACGGCTCCGGGGTGGTGACCTCGACCAGACGGACCTTGCGGGACTCGATGTCGCCCATCAGCTCGACGAGGCCGGGGACGTCGAAGACGTCCTGGAGGCACTCGCGGACCGCCTCCAGGACGATCGGGAACGAACCGAACTCGCTCGCCACCTGGAGCAGTTGCGCCGCCCGCTGGCGCTGCTGCCACAAGGGGGTGCGCTTGCCGGGGTTGCGGCGTGGCAGCAGCAGTGCGCGGGCGGCGCATTCACGGAACCGGGAGGCGAACAGGGCGGAGCTGCCGACCTGTTCGGTGACGACCTGGTCGACCTCTCCCTTGTCGAAGGCGACGTCCGCCGCACCCACCGGTGCCTGTTCGCTGTCCCACTCGGTGCCCGCTTTGACGGGCTCCTGGTCGAGCAGGTCCAGGCCCATCAGGTCGGCGTCGGGCAGGCGCAGCACGATGCCGTCGTCGGCGTGCATCACCTGCGCGTCCATGCCGTACCGCTCGGAGAGGCGGGCACCCAGGGCGAGGGCCCAGGGGGCGTGGACCTGGGCGCCGAACGGGGAGTGCACGACCACCCGCCAGTCGCCGAGCTCGTCACGGAAACGCTCGACCACGATCGTGCGGTCGTCCGGGACATGGCCGCAGGCCTCGCGCTGCTCGTCCAGGTAGGACAGCACGTTGTCCGCCGCCCAGGCGTCCAGGCCCGCGGCGAGCAGGCGCAGCCGGGCCTCGTCCTTGGACAGCGAGCCGACCTCGCGCAGGAACGCGCCCACCGCGCGGCCCAGTTCCAGCGGGCGGCCCAGCTGGTCGCCCTTCCAGAAGGGCAGCCGGCCCGGCACGCCCGGCGCGGGGGAGACCAGGACACGGTCGCGGGTGATGTCCTCGATGCGCCAGGAACTCGTGCCCAGCGTGAAGACGTCCCCCACCCGGGACTCGTACACCATCTCCTCGTCCAGCTCACCGACCCGGCCGCCGCCCTTCTTGGGGTCGGAACCGGCGAGGAAGACCCCGAAGAGACCCCGGTCGGGGATCGTGCCGCCGGAGGTGACGGCGAGGCGCTGGGCTCCCGGGCGGCCGGTGACCGTGCCGGCCACGCGATCCCACACCACGCGCGGGCGCAACTCCGCGAACGCGTCGGACGGGTAGCGGCCCGCGAGCATGTCCAAGGTCGCCGTGAACGCCGACTCGGGCAGCGACGCGAAGGGCGCCGCGCGGCGGACCGCGGCGAGCAGGTCGTCGAACTGCCAGGTGTCCAGCGCGGTCATGGCCACGAGCTGCTGGGCGAGCACGTCCAGCGGGTTCGCGGGCACCCTCAGGGACTCGATGGCACCGGAACGCATCCGCTCGGTGACCACGGCCGCCTGGACCAGGTCGCCCCGGTACTTGGGGAAGACCACGCCGGTGGAGACGGCACCCACCTGGTGACCCGCGCGGCCCACACGCTGGAGCCCGGAGGCCACCGAGGGCGGGGACTCGACCTGGACGACGAGGTCGACGGCGCCCATGTCGATGCCCAGCTCCAGGCTGGACGTGGCGACCACGGCGGGCAGCCGTCCCGCCTTCAGGTCCTCCTCCACGAGGGCGCGCTGCTCCTTGGAGACCGAGCCGTGGTGCGCGCGGGCGATCACCGGGGGCGCTCCCTGGGCCGCACCCGAACCGCCCATCAGCTCGGCCGGTGCGTGATGCTCCTCCAGGGGCTCGCCGGTCACCCGCTCGTAGGCGATCTCGTTGAGCCGGTTGCACAGCCGCTCCGCGAGCCGCCGCGAGTTGGCGAACACGATCGTGGAACGGTGGGCCTGGACCAGGTCGGCGATCCGCTCCTCCACGTGCGGCCAGATCGAGGGCCGCTCCGCTCCCTCGTTGCCGTCGCCGGCCGGGGAGCCGCCCAGCACCCCCATGTCCTCCACCGGTACGACGACGGAGAGGTCGAACTCCTTGCCCGACTCCGGCTGGACGATCTCCACCTTGCGCCGCGGCGAGAGATAGCGGGCCACCTCGTCCACCGGGCGCACGGTCGCCGACAGGCCGATGCGGCGGGCCGGCCTCGGCAGCAGCTCGTCCAGCCGCTCCAGGGACAGCGCGAGATGCGCACCGCGCTTGGTGCCCGCGACCGCGTGCACCTCGTCCAGGATCACCGTCTCCACCCCGGTCAGCGCATCGCGCGTGGCCGAGGTCAGCATCAGGAACAGCGACTCGGGGGTGGTGATCAGGATGTCGGGCGGTCGCGTGGACAGGGCACGCCGCTCCGCGGCCGGGGTGTCACCCGAGCGGATGCCCACCCTGACCTCGGGCTCGGGCAGGCCCAGGCGCACGGACTCCTGGCGGATGCCGGTCAGCGGGCTGCGCAGGTTCCGCTCGACGTCGACGGCCAGGGCCTTCAGCGGAGACACGTACAGCACCCGGCAGCGCTTCTTCGGGTCGGCCGGGTGAGGGGAGGAGGCCAGCTGGTCCAGGGCGGCGAGGAACGCGGCCAGCGTCTTTCCCGAGCCGGTGGGGGCGACCACCAGCACGTCCGAGCCCTCCCGGATGGCCTGCCACGCCCCGGCCTGGGCCGCGGTGGGCGCGGAGAACGCCCCCGTGAACCAGCCGCGGGTCGCGGGCGAGAAGCCGTCGAGGGCTCGGTGTGCGGAGCTGACCATGCCTCCCATCCTGCACCCGGCCACTGACAATCGTGCTGACCTGGGAATTCAGCGAGAGACAGGCCGACGGGGCCGGCCCGTCGGCGGGACGGACAATGGGCGTATGGCGGGTTCGGCGGAGCGGGCGCGGCACTGGCGGTACGAGGAGCTGCCCGGCGTCGATCTGCTGCGCGCCCGTTACATCCGCAAGACCTTCGTCCGGCACACCCACGAGAACTTCGTGATCGCGGCCATCGCCGACGGCGTCGAGGTCTTCCACCACCGCGGCTCCGACGTGTCCGCCGGCGCGGGAGCCCTCGCGCTGGTCAACCCGGACACCCCGCACACCGGCCGGGCCGGTGTCCCCGAGGGCTGGCAGTACGGCGCCGTCTATCCGTCGCCCCAGGTGGTGGCGGAGATCGCGGCCGAGACCAGCACGATCCGCGGCACTCCCGGCTTCGTCAGCCCCGTCCTCGACGACCCGTACACCGTCCGCCTGGTCCACCAGGTCCTGCGCGCCGCCGACGAGGGCAATGCACTGGCCGCCGACACCCTGCTGCGCGTGGCCGTGACCAGGCTGCTGCGGCTGAACGGCGGCCCGCTGCCCCAGCGGCGGACACCGGCGGCCGGGGCCCGGATCGCCGCACGCGCGCGTGCCGTGCTGGAAGAGCGGATGACCGCGCCACCGACCCTGGAGCGTCTGGCGACCGACCTCGGGACCAGCCCGTTCGCCCTGCTGCGGGCGTTCCGCGACGCCTATGGCATGCCGCCGCACACCTGGCTGACCGATGCCCGGGTGCGCCGTGCGCGGCTGCTGCTGGATGCGGGGACGGCACCCGCCGAGGCGGCCGTCGCCGTCGGCTTCACCGACCAGCCCCACCTCAACCGGCACTTCACCCGCATCGTCGGTGTCCCCCCGGGCGCCTACCGGCGCGAGCGCAAGAACGTACAAGACCGGGACTGATGCCCGCCCGTACCGTCCGGGTGTGACAGAGCAGACAGCAATGGCGGACAGGACCGGCGGGGGCAGGCCGAAGCCCGACGCGGCCGTCGTACGGGACGCCCTGGGAGTCGGCGTCGCCGTAGGGCTGTCCGGGTTCGCCTTCGGGGTGACCTCGGCCGGCAGCGGACTCGGACTCCTCCAGACCTGCACACTCAGCCTCCTGGTGTTCACCGGCGCCTCCCAGTTCGCCCTCGTCGGCGCGCTCGCCGCCGGGGGCAACCCGTTCACGGCCGCCGCCGGCGCCTTCTTCCTGGGCGTACGCAACGCGTTCTACGGGCTGCGCCTGTCACAGCTGCTGGCCCTCCCGCGCGCGGTGCGGCCGTTCGCCGCCCAGTGGGTCATCGACGAGACCACGGCGGTCACGCTGGCCCAGCCGACCCGGCGTGCCGCGCGGATCGGCTTCACCGTCACCGGCCTCAGCCTGTACCTGCTGTGGAACCTCACCACGCTGCTCGGCGCGCTGGGCGCGAAGGCCGTCGGAGACACCGCGGCCTGGGGCCTGGACGCGGCAGGGCCCGCCGTCTTCCTGGCCCTGCTCGCCCCGATGCTGAAGACGCCCACCGAGCGCGCGGTGGCCGGCCTCGCGGTCCTGCTGGGCCTCGGCCTGCTGCCCGTCCTGCCGGCCGGCGCCCCGGTCCTGGTGGCGGCGCTGGCGGCACCGGCCGTCCTGTTCGCCGAGGGCCGGCGCAGCGGCCGCACCCGGCAGAACGCACCGGACCGGCCGGAGGAGGAGCGATGAACACCTGGATCGCGATCGGCGTGACCGCCCTGGGCTGCTACGCCGTCAAGCTCGCCGGACTGCTCGTGCCCGCGAGCGCCGGGGAGCGCCCGCTCGTCCGGCGGCTCGCCGCCCTGCTGCCCGTCGCCCTCCTGGCCGCGCTCACGGCCCAGCAGACGTTTGCCGACGGGCACGCGCTCGTGCTGGACGCCCGGGCCGCGGGGCTCGGAGCGGCCGCCGTGGCACTGGTGCTGCGAGCCCCCTTCCTGCTGGTCGTCGCCGCGGCCGTGGTGGTGACGGCAGGGGTACGGGCGATCGCCGGGTGAGGCGGGGCCGGATCAGCCCACGAAGCGGCCGTACGCCCTGAGGGTGCACAGCGCCTCGATCGTCACGATGGGGCGCGCCTCCAGCACGGGCGCCGGCGCCCACGGACGCCGGCGGACGGGCCAGCCGCCGTCGTCCTGCTGCTCGGCGGCGAGGAAGTCCAGGGAACGCGCCATCTCCTCGTCCGTGAACCACGCGCGCGCGAGTGACTGCGGGCCCTTCGCGAAGTCGTGCGGGAAGTGGTGCTCGCCCGGGGCGCAGCCCGGCGCGAGCGGGTGCGCGTCGAGGCGGTCCTGCTCCAGCGCGGCGAGCCGCTGCTCGCGCACCAGGCGGCCCAGGCGGCCGGCGGCGGCCTCCGCGCGCGTGCGGTCGGGTGCGGAGTCCAGGAAGGCCACGGCGGCCGCCACTTCGTAGGGGTGCGGCTTCTCCAGGGACTCCACCGCCTGCCAGCAGAAGTCGGTGGCCCGGAACAGCCAGGCGTGCCACACCTCGTTGCGGTGCAGCAGGCCCACCACCGGACCCGTGGCCAGCAGTGCGCTGGGAGGGTCGTCCACGAGCGGGACGAACGGTGCCACCGGATACCCGCGCTGGCCGGGATGGAGCACCGGCAGGGCCCCGTCCGCGGTGGAGACGGAGGTCAGATAGCGGCACACGCGCTCCACGCGCTGACCGCCGCAGCGTCCGACGGCGTCCAGCACGCGCAGCGCGTGTCCGGTGGGCAGGGGCTGGCTCACGGGACCGCGGACATCGGGCTCCAGCGCGTGGCCGTACCCGCCGTCCTCGTTGCGGTAGGCGTCCAGCGCCGCGTCCACCGGATCCGCGGCGCCGTTCAGGAAGTGGTACGCGAAGAGCCGCTGCTCCAGTACGCGCGCGGTGAGCCAGACGAACTGTTCGGCGCGGAAGAGCGGGGAGCGCGCCGGGGGTGTGGAGGGGAGTGGGGAAGCTCCTGTTTCGGACATGCGACAGACCGTAGGACGGAAAGCGGTCTCGGCAAGCGGCCCCGGGCGGGCCCCACCCCCGGGCGCGGGATACTGGAGTCATGCGGTTGACGGTCTTCTGGCAGCGGATGGCGGAACACTTCGGTCCGGGGTACGCCGACACCTTCGCGCGCGATCATGTGATGACGGAGCTCGGCGGACACACGGTGAACGAGGCACTGGACGCCGGCTGGGCGGCCAAGGACGTGTGGCGCGTGGTCTGCTCGGTCATGCACGTGCCCGGGGAGAGGCACTGAGCGGCCGCGAAGGTTCCGGGCTGTCGGTGGCGTGGGCGAGACTTGGCCCGTGGCATCCACTGACGACATCGAGCCGGCACTCCGGCACGCAGCAACCCCGACCGCTACGACGCCGCCCGCCCGGCCCTCGGCCGACGGCGCCGCCGCGCCGGGCGCGCGCATGCCACGCTGGCTGCCGCGCGCCATGGTGCTCGCACTCGCGCTCGTAGCCGCGTTCCAGCTGGGCAGCTGGGCCTTCCACCAGCTGACCGGACTGCTGATCAACATATTGATCGCGTTCTTCCTGGCTCTGGCCATCGAGCCCGCCGTGAGCTGGATGGCGGCCCGCGGTATGCGCAGGGGACTGGCCACCTTCCTGGTCTTCCTCGGTCTGACGGTCGCCGTCGCGGGCTTCATCACGCTGCTCGGCTCGATGCTGGCCGGCCAGATCATCAAGATGGTCGAGGGCTTCCCGGCCTACCTGGACTCGGTCATCCACTGGGTCAACCAGACGTTCCGCACCGACCTCAGACGCGTGGACGTCCAGGAGGGCCTGCTGCACTCCGACTGGCTGCGCAAGTACGCGCAGAACAGCGCCGCCGGAGTGCTCGACGTGTCCGCCCAGGTGCTCGGCGGCCTCTTCCAGCTGCTGACGGTCTCGCTGTTCTCGTTCTACTTCGCCGCCGACGGCCCCCGGCTGCGCCGCGCCCTGTGCTCCGTGCTGCCGCCCGCGCGTCAGGCCGAGGTACTGCGCGCCTGGGAGATCGCCGTCGACAAGACGGGCGGCTACCTCTACTCACGCGGCCTCATGGCGCTCATCTCCGGGATGGCGCACTACATCCTGCTCCAGGCCCTGGGCGTGCCGTACGCGCCCGTGCTCGGTGTCTGGGTGGGCTTCGTCTCGCAGTTCATCCCGACCATCGGCACCTATCTGGCGGGCGCGCTGCCGATGCTGATCGCGTTCACCGTGAACCCCTGGTACGCGGTGTGGGTGCTGGTCTTCGTCGTGGTCTACCAGCAGTTCGAGAACTACATGCTGCAGCCCAAGCTGACCGCCAAGTCCGTGGACATCCACCCGGCGGTCGCCTTCGGCTCGGTGATCGCGGGCACCGCGCTGCTGGGCGCGGTCGGCGCGCTGATCGCCATCCCGGCGGTCGCCACGCTGCAGGCCTTCCTGGGGGCGTACGTGAAGCGGTACGCCGTCACGGACGATCCCCGGGTGCACGGACACCGCACGCGGGGGCCGGGCTCCCCCGGGATGCTCACCCGCATGCGGCGGCTGGCGGAACGGCGGCCCGGTACGGGTACGGAGGAGTCCTCGCCCTAGGGCACCCGGAGCCGACGAGAGGTCCGGGGCCCGAGCCCAGGGCACTCGGCGTCGGCTGAGAGGTCAGGGGGCCCGAGCCCTGAGGCCCTTGGAGTCGGCTGCGCGGTCAGGGGGCGAGAAGGGGCGACGACTCTGGAATGAAGGGGTCCGGACACCGCGCGGTGCGCTTGACACGAAAATCGAACATCCATTCTTATGGAATCTCGGGCGAGGCTCACGGCGGGGATTTCGACACGGTTTGGGTGGTGATGTCCCCCCGTTATCCACAGGCCGGGCCGACGTCGGGGCGCATTGTCAGTGGCAGGCGTTAGCGTCTTTGACGTGAAGCGATCGACTCAAGCAAACCGGGTGGAACCCATGGCAGGAACCGACCGCGAGAAGGCGCTCGACGCCGCGCTCGCACAGATTGAACGGCAGTTCGGCAAGGGCGCGGTCATGCGCATGGGCGAGCGGTCGAGGGAGCCCATCGAGGTCATCCCGACCGGGTCGACCGCGCTCGACGTCGCCCTCGGCGTCGGTGGCCTGCCGCGCGGCCGCGTCGTGGAGATCTACGGCCCGGAATCGTCCGGTAAGACGACCCTGACCCTGCACGCGGTGGCGAACGCGCAGAAGGCCGGCGGCCAGGTCGCCTTCGTGGACGCGGAGCACGCCCTCGACCCCGAGTACGCGCGCAAGCTCGGCGTCGACATCGACAACCTGATCCTCTCCCAGCCGGACAACGGCGAGCAGGCACTGGAGATCGTGGACATGCTGGTCCGCTCCGGTGCCCTCGACCTCATCGTCATCGACTCCGTCGCGGCCCTCGTCCCGCGCGCGGAGATCGAGGGCGAGATGGGTGACAGCCACGTGGGTCTGCAGGCCCGGCTGATGAGCCAGGCACTGCGGAAGATCACCAGCGCGCTCAACCAGTCCAAGACCACCGCGATCTTCATCAACCAGCTCCGCGAGAAGATCGGCGTGATGTTCGGCTCCCCGGAGACCACGACCGGTGGCCGGGCGCTGAAGTTCTACGCCTCGGTGCGTATCGACATCCGCCGCATCGAGACCCTGAAGGACGGCACGGAGGCGGTCGGCAACCGCACCCGCTGCAAGGTCGTCAAGAACAAGGTCGCCCCGCCCTTCAAGCAGGCCGAGTTCGACATCCTCTACGGCCAGGGCATCAGCCGCGAGGGCGGTCTGATCGACATGGGCGTGGAGCACGGCTTCGTCCGCAAGGCCGGCGCCTGGTACACGTACGAGGGCGACCAGCTCGGCCAGGGCAAGGAGAACGCGCGCAACTTCCTCAAGGACAACCCCGACCTGGCCAACGAGATCGAGAAGAAGATCAAGGAGAAGCTGGGCGTGGGTGTCCGGCCGGAGGAGCCCACCGCCGAGCCGGGCGCGGACGCGGCGGTCACCGCCACGGCCGCCGACGACGCCAAGACGGGGCCCGCCACCCCGGCGGCCGCCAAGGCCACCAAGCCCAAGGCCGCCGCAGCCAAGAGCTGACCCGTGACACGACGAACCGACTGGGCCGAGTACGAGTACGCCGCCCCCGGCACCCCGCGGGGGAGGGGCACCGGAGGCGACACGAGCTCCGTCATGGCCGGTGACGACGGGTACGGGAGCGACGGCTACGCCGGAAACGGCGGGTGCGTCGGAAACGACGGATACGGCGGGGACGAGGGGCGCGGATACCAGGACCGCGGGTACGAGGACGGCGCCAGGCACCCGGCCGACGAGCCCTACGGGGGCGGCTCGTCCGGCCGTGGTGCCCGGAGCACGGCGGGCCCGCGAGACGGGCGCGGCCGTGGCCGTGGCCGTCGGCGGGGCGGCTTCGGGGAGCCGTCCGGTGAGGACGAAGGCGCCCCCTCCTCGTCGAGGGCCGAGCGGGGGGAGTCTTCGGGGGACCCGGCTGAGCAGGCACGGGCGATCTGTCTGCGCCTGCTCACCGGGACCCCGCGCACCCGCAAGCAGCTCGCGGACGCCCTGCGCAAGCGGGAGATCCCCGAGGACGTGGCCGAGGAGGTGCTGTCCCGCTTCGAAGAGGCCGGGCTGATCGACGACAGCGCGTTCGCGGACGCCTGGGTGGAGTCCCGGCACCACGGCCGGGGGCTCGCCCGGCGCGCGCTCGCCCGGGAGCTGCGCACCAAGGGCGTCGACTCGGCGCTGATCGACGAGGCCGTCGGACAGCTCGACTCCGAGCAGGAGGAGGCGACCGCCCGCGACCTGGTCGCCCGTAAGCTGCGGGCCACGCGTGGGCTCGACCGCGACAAGCGGCTCCGGCGCCTCGCCGGCATGCTCGCCCGCAAGGGTTACCCCGAGTCCATGGCCCTGCGCGTCGTCCGCCAGGCCTTGGCGGACGAGGGCGAGGACACGGAGTTCCTGGAGGGCGAGGGGCTCTGACAGCAGCCCGGTGCTCAGCTCCGCGCCGCCGTCAACTCCTCAGTCTCGTATCCGCCCTCGGCCCTGTGCCGCCGGTGGCTCCTCAGCCTCGTGACCGGGCCTCAGCGCGGTGTCCGCTGCTCGGCCCTGTGCCGCCGGTGGCTCCTCAGCCCCGTGACCGGTCCTCAGGTGGTCAGTACCGCCGTCGAGTCCCCAGGCCCGTGCCCGGTTCTCAGCCCTGGGTCCGCTGCACCGGCAGGCCCTCCCCGCGCCAGGCCTGGAAACCGCCCACCAGGTCCGTCGCGCGGTGCAGGCCCAGTTGGTGGAGGGAGGCGGCCGCAAGGCTGGATGCGTAACCCTCGTTGCAGATGACGACGACGCGCAGATCGTGGCCGGTGGCCTCGGGGACGCGATGGCTGCCCCGGGGGTCGAGGCGCCATTCCAGCTCATTGCGCTCGATGACGAGGGCACCGGGGATCAGCCCGTCCCGCTCGCGCAGGGCGGCGTACCGGATGTCGACCAGCAGGGCCTCGCCGGTCCGCGCCGCCTCATGCGCCTCTCGTGCCTCGATGCGCCGGTAGCCCGCGCGGACCCGCTCCAGCAGGTCGTCGATGCCGACCGGCCGTATGTTCGTACCGTCGCTCACTGCCAGTCCTCCGGACGCTCGACCTGCTCCAGACGCAGCGTCTGGCCCGTACGGGTGTAACGACGGATGCGTGGCAGCGGCGGGTAGTAGGCGTGGACCGAGATCGCGTGCCGGTCGGGCGACTCGTTGAGCACCTCGTGCACATGGTGGTGGCCGAAGGCGCGGCCCTGCCCGGCGGGCAGCCGGCGCTCACGGTCCACCCCCTCGGTGAGTTCGAGGGTCTTCCAGCCGTCGGTCGGCAGCCGGGCGGCCAGCGAGGACTCCTTGAGTTCGCCGGACGCGGTGAGGAAGGCGCCGACCGAGTCGGCGTGGTCGTGCCAGCCGGTGCCGCTGCCGGGCGGCCAGCCGATCAGCCAGGCCTCGCTGCCGCCGGGACCCTCCAGCCGCACCCAGGTGCGGCCCTCCGGGTCGAGCGGGAGCGAGGCGATCAGCCCGGTGTCGGCGGCCGTGCGCCGCACGAAGTCGAGGAGGTCGGCCTGGGTCGGCACCGAGCAGGCCGCACGGGCGGCGGCGGATGCGGGAGGGGAGACAGACACGTACACCGTCCTGAAGAAGGTTCGCCGAACGGACGCACGAGGCGTCCGGAGAAAAAAGGGAGCGAATTCAGCAGGACGGGCGACACACGCAGCCCGCATAGCGGACGAGGTCCATATGGACCCTCCGCCACAGGCGCACACAGGTGTCGGTCACGATCCGGAGTACAGCACGCTGCTGCACTCCGGTCAACTCACCGTCACCATATGGACAGAGGGTGACCGGGCTCATGGTCAACGGGCGCCGGAGCCGGCCTCCGCCTCTTGCTTCACGGTGCCGCCCAGCGTCGCCTCGGCCGCCGCGTACAGGTCGGCCGGGCGGACCCCGCTCAGCGCGGTGACCAGGTGGCCGTCGGGGCGCACGAGCAGCACGCTGTGCGCGGGCGCACCCGGGTATTCCTCGGCCACCAGCAGCTCGGCCGCATGCGGCAGCGCGGTCACGGCGGCCGCGAGCCGGGGCATGATCCCGGCGGACATCCAGTGCTTGCGGTCCCACACGCCGGTGCCCGGCGCGATCAGCACGACGAGCAGCGCACCGCGACCCAGCCGGTCGCGCAGCTGTACGAAGGAGCCGTCCTCCGCCGTGACCCGGACATCGGTGACCGGTGCGCCGCGCGGGGTGTCGACCGGGATCTCGCCCTCCAGACTCCGGGGCGCGAGCGGCGAGTCGGCATACGCCCCCGGCGCACCGACCGGGCCGCGCCCGAGGTGGCCGTCGGTGAGCAGGGCATCGTGGCCCCGGGTCGCGCCGGGGACGATGTGGCGCAGCCCGCCCCCGCCGCGCAGCACCGGCAGTACCTGATCGGCGGCGCGCAACCGGGCGGCGACCACCGCGCGCCGCTCGGTCTGGTAGCTGTCGAGCAGCTTCTCGTAGTGCCCGTGGTGCCAGGCCGAGGCCAGCTTCCAGGCCAGGTTGTCGGCGTCCTGGAGGCCCTCGTCGAGCCCCTGGGTGCCGAGCGTGCCGAGCAGGTGGGCCGCGTCCCCGGCGACGAAGACCCGTCCGACGCGCCAGCGCCGGGCGAGCCGGTGGTGCACCGTGTGGACACCGGTGTCGAGGAGGTCGTACACCGGTGCGGAGTCGCCCGTCCAGCCCGTGAGGGTCTCGCGGACCTGGGCCACCAGGATCTCGGGGGTGACCAGGTCCTTGCCCGGCGGCAGCAGCCAGTCCAGGCGCCACACGCCGTCCGGGAGGGGGCGGGCGGTCACCTCCCCGGCCGAGGGCCCGGACGACCGCCACGGCGGCATCCGGTGGAGCAACGCCTGGCCCTCCCACGGAAGTTCCACGCGCAGTGCGGCGACCGCGTGCCGCTCCACCGCCGTACGGCCCGGGAAACGGATGTCCTGCAGCTTGCGCACGGTCGAGCGGGGGCCGTCGCAGCCGACCAGATAGCTGCCGCGCCACCAGATGCCCTGGGGGCCGCGGGTGTGCGCGGCGACGCCGGAACGCTCCTGCTCGATCGAGTCGAGCCGGCTGTCCGCGGCGACCTGGGCGAGTGGCTCGTCGGCGATGGCCGCACGCAGGGCGGCGGTGAGGACGTGCTGGGCGATGTGCAGCGGAGCGGGACCGCCCTCGCCGAAGGTGATCTCGCTGATCACCTGCTTGCGCCGCACCGACCGCCATCCGGCCCATCTCAAGCCGTGATCACTGAGCGCCACTCCGGTCAGCCGCTCCAGCAGGGCGGCCGTTTCCTCGCGCAGGACGACGGTGCGCGCCGGGCGCGCGTCGTCCTTGCCGGGGCCCTCGTCCAGGACGACGACCGGCACGTCCTGACGGGCCAGAGACAGCGCGAGCGTGAGCCCGACGGGCCCCGCTCCGACGACGATCACCGGGTCCACGGCGCGGTGCCCCCTGCCTGCAGCGGTGCCCTGACAGCGGTGGGTGAACAGGAAGGTGAAGCGGGGTGCACGATCACAGAACGTATGCAACCCAGTGCGCGTGCTTGCGTCAAGTGACATCGGTCGTCATACGGCTGAGTGTTGGTCAGTCGGCGACGCTGGCCTGCCAGGCGATACGGGCTGCGTGCATCCGGTTGTCGGCGCCCAGTTTCCCGCACAGGGTACGTACATGGTCCTTGACCGTCTCCGGACTGATGTGCAGGGCCTGGGCGATGGCGCGATTGGGGAGGCCGTCACTGAGGAGGACCAGGACCTCGCGCTCGCGTGAGCTGAGGCCGGCCACGCGTTCATGAGCACCGTGCCGGGAGCGGACCGGCGCGGGACAGCCGGGGATGATCGCGTCGGCGATCTCGGGGGAGAGCGCGCGGCTGCCCTCGATGACTGCGGTGAGGGCCCAGGCGAGGTGCTTGGGCGCGGAGCGGTGCAGCAGAACGCCGGCCGCGCCGCGGGCGAGAAGGGTGCGGGCGTCCCGTTCGGTCACGCGCTCCGCGATGACCAGGACGGCGGGGGCCGCCGGAACGCAGGCCACGGTTTCCACGAGCGTGAGGGAATCCCTGCCGCACGCGTCACCGCTGAGCAGAAGATCCGGGCGGGTGGCCTTCACCAGTGAGGTCGCGTCGGTGCGCCTGGACTCGGCCACGACGCTGATCCTCATGTTCAGGTGCCGGTCCAGCAGGGAATGGAGCACTGCGCGCAGTCCCGCGCGTGAGAGCGATCTGTCGTCAATTATTCCCACCCGTAACATACCGCCCCCGTGTGGTTCTGTGCGTGGTCAACGGAACGTGTGACACGCATTCGCCCGGTCATGGCGAATGACGCTCAAATGACCCTCCCGATTGTCGCTGCCGTGTGTCAAGTTCCTTTTTGGACGCTTTGGCGATGTCAACCCCCATCTCGGGGGGTCAGCTATTCACCATCCCCCGAGATGGGGGTTATCGCTCCGTCTCCTGGAACGCAGGATGGAGGCGCTTCGCAAGCCTGAGTGAAAGGAACGGAATTCAGATGGCCAATGTGGCCCGACGCGGTGTGGTGTGGGCAGCGGCCGCAGCCGCCAGTGTGCTGACCATGGGAGCGGCGAGCGTGCCGGCGGAAGCGGCTTCTTCTGCGCCCGCCGCTTCGAGTCTCAAAATCAGTTGCGGCAACCCGGTACTCAAGGTCTGGTACGACTCGGACCAGTTCGGCAAATACCTCAAGGTGTGGTTCGAGACGGCCAAGGGCTGCCCCAAGGGGCGGCAGGTCGACAACCTCGGCGGACAGATCTACTGCACGACCCCGTCTGGGCAGCCCAAGCTGGTCTATCGCGACAATGTCATGCGCGCGAAGGCCCCCGTGGAAACCCTGACGAAGGCGTTGCCGTCGAAGAGGGAATGCAAGTCCTTCTACGCCGAGGCGAAAGTCGTCTACAAGGTCGGCGACAGCAGTACGACGCCGGTGTTCAAGGACACATGGCACTGGAACTGGGGCGAATACCCGGCGTAGGCCGATCTCTCCCGCAAAGCTCACGCCCTCCTCGCTCACGTCTGGGTGCTCCCTGCGCGAGGTCCCTGAAGGAGTTTGTTCATGCGCACCACTGAAGGTACGAAGGTGAAGCGTCGCGCGGCCATGCTTCTCGGCACGGTGGTCCTGGCTTCCGCCCTGGCCACGCCTACCGCGTTCGCGGACGGCCCCTCCGAGATCTATCTCGGCAAGGTGTCCGGCACCGTCAAGGTCGGCGGGTTCCCCACCAAGTACACCTGGGTCGACAAGCAGTACCGCAGCACGTCGCTGCCCAACCTGCGCAAGCACACGATCCGCATCACCTTCCCCGGCTGTGCCGCCTGGCGGGCCCGCGCGTCCGTCAAGTGGGGGTCCAGCTACGACACCGAACAGTCGTCGACCACGGGCTGCAACAAGTCGATCCTGCTCACGCCCATAGGTGACCTGAACGCCAACGTCACACTGGGCATCCATCAGGACCCTGCGGACATGTCGGCCGCTGTTGTCATCAAGCCCGCCACGAGGAAGTGATCACCGTGTGAAGCGAGGGTGCGGGCGGCGCGACCGGCTGCCGCCCGCACCCTCGCTTCCCTGCTACTGCACCACCTGGTCGCCGTCCCCCACGGCGTCGAGCACCGTCGGCTGCTCGGCCGGCTCGGCCGCCGCTGCGACGGCGACACCCGTCTTCGTACGGCGACCCCGCCGCTCGATCCAGGTCGCGAGCGAGGAGAGCGCGAGGCACATCGCCACGTAGATCGCGCCGGCCACGATGGTGACCGCCGTGTACGGGCTCTCCCCGTTGACGATGATGTTGCCGGCCATCTGCCGGGTGGCGTACAGCAACTCGGTGTAGGTGATGACGTAGCCGAGCGAGGTGTCCTTCAGGGTGACCACCAGCTGGCTGATCATGGTCGGCAGCATGGAGCGGACCGCCTGCGGCAGCAACAGGGTCGTCATCACCTGGTACTTGCGCAGACCGAGCGCATAAGCGGCCTCTACCTGGCCCCGGGGCACGGCGCTGATGCCCGCCCGGAACACCTCGGCCTGTACACAGCCGTTGTAGACGGTCAGGCCGATGACCAGGCCCCAGAAGGCGGAATTGTCCCCGATGGCCCCGAGGTCGCCCTTGTAACTGAGGAACAGCACCCACAGGGCGTAGATGGTGATGAGCAGCGGGACCGCGCGGAACAGCTCGATGAATCCGGTCGCGAACCAGCGGACCGCCCGGTGCTCGGACACCCGGGCCACGGCGAGCAGCAGGCCGAGCAGCAGGGACAGCGTGCCGGCCACGGCGAACACCTTCAGCGTGGTCAGCACGCCGTCGCGGATCATGGTGCGCACACCGGCGTTGTTGAAGATGTTCCAGACCTTCGGATCCAGCTGGCCCTTGACGTCCAGCCGGTACATGACGAAGGCGAGCAGGCCGGCCAGCGCGAGCGAGCCGAGCACTGTGTAGAGGCGGTTGCGCAGCCGGGCCTTGGGGCCCGGCGCGTCGTACAGAACGCTCGAAGTCATCGTGCGACCCCCAGGCGCCGCTCCAGCAGCCGGAACAGGCCGCTGATCGAGAAGGTGATGACGAGGTAGCCCAGGGCCACCCACAGGAAGATCCAGGCGATGGCGTAACCCTGGTCGCTCAGCGTCTTCTGCCAGCCGAACAGCTCGGTGATGCTGAACGCGCCGGCGATCGCCGAGTTCTTGGTAAGGGCGATGAAGATGGAGCTCAGCGGCGCGACCACGGTACGCGTGGCCTGCGGCAGGACGATCAGCCGCAGCGTCTGCGAGAAGGTCATGCCGAGGGAGCGGGCGGCCTCCGCCTGCCCCATGGGCACCGTGTTGATGCCCGAACGCACCGCCTCGCAGACGAAGGCCGAGGTGTAGAAGCTCAGCGCCAGCAGCGCCTTCGTCCACGGGCTCATCCCCGGTGTGAAGATCACGGGGACGACGAACCACGCTATGAGGAAGAGCAGCGTGAGGGGCGTGTTGCGGAAGAGGGTGACCCATCCGGTGCCGAACATCCGCAGCGGAAGAACGGGGGAGACACGGAACCCGGCGACGATGACTCCCAGCACCATCGCGAGGAGTCCGCTGGCCAGAGTCAGCAGTACGGTGCCGATGAACCCGTCGCGGAAGTCCGCGAGATGGTCGAGCAATACGTTCACGGGGAGGTCCTCGTGGCGGTGTACGGGCAGGGAAGGCCGCGTCCGGGTCGGTGGCGCCGGGCGGGGCGACGGGCCGCCGCGGACCCGCAGGCACCGGGTCGGCGGCGGCCGGCTCATGTGACGCCGTGACGGCGTCACAGGGTCGCGTCAGTAGCGATCGAGGGCCGGGGGCTCCGCGTAGGTGGAGTTGGACAGGCCGAGCGTGGCGTCGTACGCCTTCTTGTAGTCGCCGTTCTTCTCGTGCTTCTCCAGCGCGCTGTTGACGGCGTCCCGCAGGGCCTTGTCGTCCTTGTTCATGCCGACGCCGTACGGCTCCTTGGTGAACGGCTTGCCGACCACCTTGAGCTTGCCGGGGCGCTGCGCGGCATAGCCCTTGAGGATCGCGTCGTCGGTGGTGACGGCGTCGACCTCGTTGTTGACCAGCTGCTGCACGCACTCGGAGTACTTCGACAGCTCGACGGTCTTCGCGCCGTACTTGGGCTTCTTGATCTCCTGGAGCGGGGTCGAGCCCTTGATGGAGCAGACCGTCTTGCCCTTGAGCGAGTCGGGCCCGGTGATGCCCTTCTCGTCCCCGCGCACGAGCAGATCCGCACCGGCCAGGAAGTACGGGCCCGCGAAGCCGACCTGCTTCTTGCGCTCGTCGTTGATCGTGTACGTGCCGACGTACAGGTCGACCTCGCCCTTGGAGATGGTGGTCTCGCGGACGTTCGAGTCCACGGTCTTGAACTCGATCTGGTCGGGCTTGAAGCCGAGGTCGGCGGCGACCATCTTGGCGATCTCGATGTCGAAGCCGGACCGCTTGCCGGTGGTGTCCTCGAAGCCCAGGTACGGCTGGTCGCTCTTGGCGCCGATGACGAGCTTGCCGGCCTGCTGGGCCTTCTTCAGTGTGGGGGAGTCGATCTTCACGTTGGATGCGACGGTGTACGTCGGCAGCTTCGGCGCGCTGGCGCCGGTGCTCCCGCCACCGGGCTGGTCGCCGGCGTTGCCGGAATCACCGCCACAGGCCGTGAGGGACATTGCCAGGGCGGCGAGGACGGCCGCGGAGGCGGACTTGTGGAACTTCATCGTGGACATCCTTCGAGTCGGCGGGGCCGGTGCTGCGTGCAACCGGACACACGGGGGCACAGGCGCCGGCGGCGCGGGTTCGGTATCGGGGGACGGGGCGGTCGGGAGGTGGTGTCAGTGGTGCAGGATCTTCGACAGGAAGTCCTTGGCCCGGTCGCTGCGCGGACTGCTGAAGAACTGGTCAGGCGCGGCCTGTTCGACGATGCGGCCGTCCGCCATGAAGACCACCCGGTTCGCAGCCGATCGGGCGAAGCCCATCTCGTGGGTGACGACGATCATCGTCATGCCCTCACGGGCGAGCTGCTGCATGACCTCGAGGACCTCGTTGATCATCTCGGGGTCGAGGGCCGAGGTCGGCTCGTCGAAGAGCATGACCTTCGGGCCCATCGCCAGCGCCCGGGCGATGGCCACGCGCTGCTGCTGGCCGCCGGAGAGCTGCGCGGGGTACTTGTCGGCCTGGGTGCCCACACCGACCCGGTCGAGCAGGGCCCGGGCCTTCTCCTCCGCCTGCTTCTTGTCGGCCTTGCGGACCTTGACCTGACCCAGCATCACGTTCTCGAGCACGGTCTTGTGCGCGAAGAGGTTGAAGGACTGGAAGACCATTCCGACGTCCGCCCGCAGCCGGGCCAGTTCCCTGCCCTCGTGCGGCAGGGGCTTGCCGTCGATCGCGATGGTGCCCGAGTCGATCGTCTCCAGGCGGTTGATGGTGCGGCACAGGGTCGACTTTCCGGACCCCGAGGGCCCGATGACCACGACGACCTCGCCACGGGCGATCGTGAGGTCGATGTCCTGGAGCACGTGCAACGCCCCGAAGTGCTTGTTGACGCTCTTCAGGACGACCAGTTCGTCGGTCGCGGCCACGTCTTCCTTGGCCACCGATACTTCGGTCATCGCTCTCAGGCTCCGTCCTGCTCGGGTTTCCGAGGACAGTAGTGAGGCGCTGTGACCTGCGTCATCACATCTGAGGGAGATCTGAGCATCACGATCCGATAGCAATCGGACACGTGTCGTAGCACTTGCCGCTTGTATGCGTATCGGCCGGGTAACGGAAGCGGCGGGCAACCGGAACCCTCTTGACGCCGTCCTTGTCCATCAGCGTCACTGCATGGTGCACGCGCGCGTGCATGCAAGTACCGAGCGCACGAAAACCATGACCGTACGATCGCTGAACCGGAGGGGGCCGGGATGAGGCTGCTGCTCGTCGAGGACGACAACCACGTTGCCGCCGCCCTGTCGGCGGTTCTCGCACGGCACGGGTTCGACGTCACCCACGCGCGCAGCGGCGAGGAGGCCCTCCAGGCGCTCGTCCCCGAGAGCGCCGGATTCGGCGTGGTCCTGCTCGACCTCGGCCTGCCCGACCAGGACGGCTACGAGGTCTGCGGCAAGATCCGCAAACGCACCAGCACCCCGGTGATCATGGTCACCGCGCGTTCCGACGTCCGGTCGCGCATCCACGGCCTCAACCTGGGCGCCGACGACTACGTGGTGAAGCCCTACGACACCGGGGAGCTGCTCGCCCGGATCCACGCCGTCAGCCGGCGCACCGCGCACGAGGACCCCGTGCCCGGCGGCGGGAGCGCACTGCACCTCGGTCCGGTCCGCATCGAACTGCCCACCCGGCAGGTCAGCGTGGCGGGTTCGATAGTCCAACTGACCCGCAAGGAGTTCGATCTGCTCGCGCTGCTAGCCCAGCGACCGGGAGTGGTCTTCCGGCGCGAACAGATCATCAGCGAGGTGTGGCGCACCAGCTGGGAGGGCACGGGCCGGACTCTGGAGGTGCATGTCGCCTCCCTGCGCGCCAAACTGCGCATGCCCGCGCTGATCGAGACCGTACGCGGCGTCGGCTACCGGCTCGTCGCCCCGGCCGCATAGCGGGGCGGGGTGCGCACCAGGCTCCTGCCGCTGCTCATCGTCCTGATGGCGGCCGTACTCCTCGCCCTCGGCGTCCCGCTCGCCGTCAGCGTGGCCGCCGCCCAGCAGCAGAAGGTTGTCGTCGACCGGATCGACGACACCGCGCGCTTCGCCGCGCTCGCCCAGTTCGTCACCGACGGGCCCACCGGCTCCCGCCGTACCGCTCCGGACGAGCGCCAGGAGACGCTCAGCCGCGAACTGGACAGCTACTACGGCGTCTACGGCATCCGCGCGGGCGTCTTCTACCGCAACGGGGCGGCGATGGGCAATGCCCCCGGCGACTGGTTCGTACCGCGGAGCGGAGAGGTCCGGGAGGCGTTCGACGAAGCGCTGCTGAGCCGCCGCAGCCACGATCCCCGGCAGGTGTGGCCCTGGCAGCGCAGCCGGCTGATCGTCGCCTCGCCGGTGATCCGGGACGGAGACGTGGTGGCGGTGGTGGTCACCGACTCGCCCACCGGGCAGATGCGTTCACGGATCCTGCGCGGCTGGCTGTTCATCGGGACCGGCGAGATCGCCGCCATGCTGCTCGCCGTCGGCGCGGCGCTGCGGCTGACCGGCTGGGTGCTCAGGCCGGTACGGATCCTGGACGCCACCACCCACGACATCGCGACCGGGCGCCTCAAGTCCCGGGTCGCCGCGGCCGGCGGACCGCCGGAACTCAGAAGGCTGGCCCGCTCGTTCAACGAGATGGCGGACAACGTCGAGGACGTGCTGGAGCAGCAGCGTGCCTTCGTCGCGGACGCCTCGCACCAGCTGCGCAACCCGCTCTCCGCGCTGCTGCTGCGCATCGAACTGCTCGCTCTGGAACTCCCGGAGGGCAATGAGGAGATCGCTTCGGTCCGCACCGAGGGCAAGCGCCTCACACAGGTCCTGGACGACCTGCTCGACCTGGCGCTGGCCGAGCACGCCGAGGCCGACCTCGCGCTGACCGACATCGGCGCGCTGGCCGAGGAGCGGGTGGCCGCCTGGTCGCCGGCCGCCGCCGCCCGGCGTGTCCGGCTGGTCGGCGGCTGCCCGCCCACCACCGCCTGGGCCGATCCGGTCACCCTGTCCAGCGCGCTGGACGCGGTGATCGACAACGCCGTGAAGTTCACTCCGGAGGACGGCACGGTCGAGGTCACCGTCTCCTCCAACGGTGACAGCTCGACGGTTGTCGTCACCGACACCGGCCCCGGCCTCACCGACGAGGAACTCGCGCGCGTGGGCGACCGCTTCTGGCGCAGCGGCCGCCACCAGAACGTGAAGGGCTCGGGCCTCGGCCTCTCCATCAGCCGCGCCCTGCTCGCCGCGGGCGGCGGCTCGATCACCTACGCGCACCACGAGCCGCGGGGGCTGCGGGTGACGGTGACGGTGCCGAGACACGCGGAGCCGGGCCAGGAGCCGCCCGAAGGGGCCTGGACGGGCCGGACGGGTGGGACGGGCCGGACGGGCCCGTCAGGCCTCAGGGCTTGACCGACCGGTAGTACCGCCGGGCGCCCTCCTGCAGGGGCAGCGGATCGGTGTAGATCGCGGTGCGCAGGTCGACCAGCTGCGCCGAGTGGACGTGGGCGCCGATGCCGTCACGGCTCTTGATCACGGTGCGGGTCACCCACTCGGTCAGCCGGGGATCCATGTCCTTGCGGGTCATCAGCAGGTTGGACACCGCGATCGTCGGCACCGTGGAGCCGTGCTGCACGGACGGGTAGGCCGACTCGGGAATGCTGGTGGCCCGGTAGTAGCGGGCCGAGTCCCCCTCGGCGTGCAGCTTGCCGACGAGGTCGCCGTCGATCGGTACGAACTTGAAGGCGGACCTGCGGGCCAGCGCGTCCAGTCCCTTCGTGGGCAGCCCGCCGGACCAGAAGAAGGCGTCGATCCTGCCCTTCTGCAGCCGGTCGGGCCCGGTGTCTATGCCGTCCGAGAGCGGAGTGATGTCCTTGTGCGGGTCGATGCCCGCGGCCCTGAGCACCCGGTTCGCGATCAGCCGCACCCCGGAGTCGGGCAGGCCGATGGCCACCCGCTTGTGCCGCAGGTCGGCGACGCTGCTGATCCGCGAGTCGCGCGGCACGATCAGCTGGAGGTAGTCGTCGTAGAGCCGGGCCACACCACGCAGCCGGCCGGCGCCGCTGAGGTCCTGCGCCTCGTACGTCTCCACCGCGTCGGCCGCCGCGATGGTGAAGTCGGCCTTTCCGGTCGCCACCCGCTGGACGTTCTCCTGCGAACCGGCGCTGTTCAGCAGCTTCACCGTGAGGCCGGGCATGTCCCTGCCCAACTCGGTGCGCAGCCGCTCGCCGTACTCCTGGTAGACCCCGCGCGGCGTGCCCGTGCTGAAGACGACCGTCCCGCTCGGCGGCGTCTCGCCCAAGGGCAGCAGCCACCACAGCAGCAGCCCGAGGGTCACGACGCCGACGGCCGCACCCTGGAGCGCCCGGCGCCTGCTGATACGGGGGAACACCTTGGACATGCGGGCGATCCTGCCAGGCCCCGCACGGGACTGACCAGGGCCGGGGTCACTCCGGGGCTCCCGGGAAGCGGGAGGGCGCTGTCGGTGGCGGCCGATAGAGTCGTCGTATGAGCCATTCGCCCGCCCGCCTCGTCCAGGAATTCCACCGCGCCTTCGGCCTCGACGCCCGCAGCACACCGACCGAGGTGAGTGCCGAACTGGCCGCGCACCGCGGCGAGCTGCTCGCCGAGGAGGCCGAGGAGGTCGCCGAGGTGTCGGTCCAGGGCCCGCTGGACCGGCTCGCGCACGAGCTGGCGGACGTGGTGTACGTGGCGTACGGCACGGCCCTGGTCCATGGCGTCGACCTCGACGCGGTGATCGCCGAGATCCACCGCGCCAACATGAGCAAGCTGGGTCCCGACGGGGAAGTCGCCCGCCGTGCCGACGGCAAGGTCCTCAAGGGCGAGCACTACCGGGCGCCGGACGTGTCGGCCGTCCTGCGCCGCCAGGGCTGGATACCGGGCGGCGCAGCCTGACGTCCGCGACGGCGCCTACGACGGCAGGGAGCCGCCCGCCAGCTTCCATTCGCGGTGCAGCGTGCCCAGTGGGACGCTCCGCTGCAGCACCGGCGTGCCGAATATGGACAACTGGAGCCGCAGGGTGCCCGACAGGTCGACGCCGCCGTACAGCGCCCAGACACCCTTGGCCTGCACACCGGGGGTGTCGGAGGAGGCGGTGACCGTTCCGGACGCCTCGCCGCGCAGGTACGGCGCCAGGTCGGCGGTGACGCCGACGGCGCCGTAGAGGCCGACGGACGCCTCGGCGCCGAGGGCGGTCTTCACGCTTCCCGCGGTGGTCAGGGAGGCCTGTACGGGCGTGCTCTTCATGTCCGCCGAGCTGACCGGCGTCCAGCCCTTGGCCGGCCCGAAGCTGCCGCCCGCCTTGAAGTCGCCCTTGAGGCTCTGCTCGACGTCGACGGTGACGTGTCCGTCGCCGCTGATCTGGACGTAGCAGGTCAGGTCGAGGTTGACGACCACGGGGACGGGGCCCACCTGCAGGACGGGGTCGGCATGCAGCTTGGCGAACGGGATCCGCAGCGGGGTTCCGGTGGCCGCGGCGGCCCGGCCCTTCACGGCCCACCCCGAGGCCCAGTCGCCGGAGACGCCGAGGTACGCCGAGCCCGGCGCCGCGTCGGTCCCGGCACCGCCGTAGGTGAAGTCGACCTGGGGAGCCACCTGGACGAACCCGGACACCGAGGCGGTGGCCGTCGCCGGGGCGTCCTTGGACGTCGGCACCGAGGCGCCGACGTCGAGGCGGAGGCTGCCGAGCGGCACGGTCGCGCCCTTCGGGCCGACGTGCACGTCACCGGTCTTGGACCAGGAGACCTTGACGTCGGGCAGCAGCTTGTCGACGGTGAAGGACGACGGGTCGACCGGCACGGTGCCCTTCGCCGTGTCGTCGCCCAGCAGCGCGTTCAGCGCCGCCGGTTCGGTCTGGACCTCCGTACCCCGGTCGGTCTCGCCGATCACCTTGGTGACCCTGGCGAGCAGCCCGTGCGGGGCCCCGGGCGCCGGGGCGCTGGCGATGACATCGCCCACGACGGCCTCGTGCGGCGCCGCCGAGGAGGTCGGGGAGGTCGGGGAGGCAGTGGCGGAGGAGGTCGGGGAGGGGGCGGCGGAGGCCGTGGGAGTCCGCGAAGTCCCGTGCGCCGCCTGCCCCTTGGAGATGACGGCACGACGGGTGCGGCCGTCGTAGGAGCTGATGGTGAGCTTGGTCCTGTGCGCCTGCCTGCCCGAACCGGCCGGGCCGGCCGTGGCGGTGGCGGCGGGCGCGGGGGCGGCCCCGACGGTGAGCCGGTGGTCCGTGGGGCCTTCGGCGGCCCGGATGTCCTGGCCGTGGCCCGCCGCCGACGGTTCGGCGTGCGGCGGGGACGAGGAGCACCCGGCGGCGAGGAGAAGGGCGGTCACGGCGAAAGCGGGCAGGAGGGCACGCCTGTGCCTCGTGCGTCTGCGCAAGGTCGGTCCTGTGAGAGGTGGGGGGTGACGAAGATGCACCGACAGCGGCAGGGGTCTACGAATGAGTAGAACCAGCCGGTAACTCGGTGATGGGCCATGAGCATGCCATGGCGGTGGGCACCGTTCCCTCACAATCCGGCCACAACGCAACGTGACCTGAACCACGGTCAGTTCAGGCCGTGCGGTGGCTGGTTCTCAGACGGGCGTCTGGAGGGGGGGCGAATGGCCCGTGGTTGGCGGGGCTCGCCCGCCACTTTGGGGGCAGGCCCCGGCGACACTTCGGGGGCGGCCCTGGAGACCCCGGCGACCATGACGACTCCGACGGCCGTGACGGCTCCGGCGACCATGGCAGCAGCCCCGACGGTCCCGGGAACCCCGGCGACCGTGGCGGCCCCGACGGTTCCGGGAACCCCGGCGACCATGACGGCCCCGACGGTTCCGGGAACCCCGGCGACCATGACGGCCCCGACGGTTCCGGGAACCCCGGCGACCGCGGCGGCCAAGACCCGGCCGCCGAACGGCCGCCGAACGGATCAGCGGGGTGCGCCGCCATGGCCGGGCAGGCCGGTGCCGCCGAGCCGGGTCAGCAGGGGGGACAGCAGGGCGAGATCCCCTTCGCTCCACGCGGGGCCCGCGAAGATCTCGGCGGCGGTCTCCTCGGCCGTGGCCAGCATCTCCTTCAGCCGCAGCTTGCCGGTCCCGGTCAGCGACGCATAGGCCACCCGCGCGTCACGGGCGTCCGGCTCGCGGGTCACCAGCCCGATCCGCTCCAGGGGTGCAAGCCCGCGGGTCACCCCGGATGCGGTCAGCCCCAGGGCCTCGGCCAGGTCGACCCGGCGCATCCGGCCGCCCGGCGCCTGACCCAGGCGCAGCAGCATGGTGAAGTCGGCCAGACTCACGCCGTGCAGTCCGCCGAGCCGTGCGTCGAAGCGCCGTACGAGAGCCGCCTGCGCCCGCACCAGCCGCAGTGAGGTGTCGAGGGCGTCGGTCACTGCCGTTTCCACCCCCGCGCATCGGCCCCGCTCGGCGTATCACTCATCGCATCGGTCCTGGTCATTGCTGTCTCCTTGAGTGCTCAAGTTTATGCGCCGTTGGAACGAGCGGCTCGTCGCTGCCGCTTCCCCAGGGGCGCCTGGGAGAGGTCCTCCGCGCTGGACCGCAGGTTCTTGAAGCCGAAACCGCGCTCGGTCAGCCACGACTTCGCCGCCTCCTCGGCCCGCTCGGTCGCCTCCAGGACGTCCTCCTCTTCCTCCCCGGTGGCCGAGAAGCGGAAGACGAAGGCGGTCCGGGCGGCGATGTCGTAACTGAGGTGCCCCTCGGGCGTGTAGGCGGCGTGCAGCACGTCGTGCTCGGCGGCGTCGGCCAGCAGGCCGGCCCGCTGGGCGGCGCTGAGCCCGTCGAAGACGCCGCGGACGGTGATACGAAAGGTCCGGGTACTCATTGCGCGACCTTAGGCGGATCGGCGGGCGGGCCTCCACCGGGTTTACGGGCACCGGGCCCGCCGGGGACCACAGCGGGACCGCGAGGAACGCCAGAACCGCGAGGAACGCCAGGACCCGCAGGACCCGCAGGACCGGTAAGGCAGGCGGGTTCGACGGGACCGGCGGGACCGATGAGGGCGTCGGTGCCCGCGACACCGTCGACGCCGGCGGTACCGGGGTCGCGTGGCTCACCGGCGGCGATGGCACACTGCTACTAGACTTCAGAGGGAAGCCCGGCCTCCCGGCGGTGTGGCCGGTGTGGGAAGGCGGTGGCGTTCCGTGCCGTACGTGGCTGTGAGCGCACTGAGCCACCCAGGGCTGCTCCGTGAGCGGAACGAGGACAGCCTCGTCGTAGGGCCCTGGACTCTGTGCGCCACCGTGACCGAGAGCCCGCAGACCCTGCTCTTCCCGCTCGGCACGCCCCTCGTCGTCGCCGTCGCCGACGGACTCGGCGGACACCCCGGCGGCAACGTGGCCAGCGCTCTCGTCGCCCGTCGGATCGCTTCCACGGGGACCGCCCTGAGCAACGAGGAAGCCGTCCGCGAGACCTTGGACGCCTGCAACCGTGCCGTGTACCGGGCCGCCGGAGGCGATGCGGGAAGCGACTTGGCCGCCATGGGGACGACGGTCGCCGGAATCGTCGTGCAGTCCGACGGGCTGCTGGTGTTCAACGTGGGCGACAGCCGGGTCTTCGTGGTCTCCCCGGACGGGCTGCGTCAGTTGAGCGTCGACGACAGCCCACCGCTCGAACCCGGGCAGCGCACCACGTCCATCGTCACCCAGTGCCTCGGCGGCAGCCCCACCTACCGCCCCGTCCGCCCCCATGTGGCATCCGTGCCCCTGTCGCCCGGTCACCGCTACCTCATCTGCACCGACGGTCTGACCGATCCCGTGCCGCCGGAGGTGCTCGACGACGTGCTGCGGGAGCACGGCGACAGCCGCGCGGCGTTCGAGCTGTGGAAGGCCGCCATCGCGGCAGGCGGTCCGGACAACATCACGCTGGCCGTCGTGCACGTCATGGACGAGTAGAGGTGCCGGCCGGGCCGGATCGAGGCCGTGAGGGAACCCGCGGCGGAAGGCATTCCGCCCACGGACAAACCCCTGGTCATCAACACCGCCACACCGGGCGCGTCGGCCAGGGTCGGCATCGGGACGGTCCCGCCACCGGTGACCGTCCCGTTCGTACCACCCGCCGACGACCCGCTGCTTCAGCTGCCGGGCCTGATCGGTTACTACCGCGCCGACGCGCTCGGCCTGTGGGACGGCGCCCCGGTGACCAGCCTCACCGACCTCGGTTCCGCAGGCCACCACGGCACCCCCGTGGGCAGCCCGGCCGTGCTCGAGGCCTCGGTGGCAGGCGGTCTCGTGGGCCTGCGCTTCACCGGCGGCCGGTACGAGTCCGCCGGGACGGCGGGCACGACCGGCGCCGCGACCTGGTTCTTCGTCGCCCAGCGGCTGCCGTTCTTCGACTCGGCCCCCAGCCGGCGCGGTTCGCTGCGCACCAACGGGCAGGGCTGGCAGCTGGACTTCCTCCTCCGGACGAACTCCGGCGAATCCGACACGGACTGGGCGGTCTACACCGTCCGCTGCTCGGCCGGACCCGCCCGCCGCCTCCAGACCTTCGCCAACGGCTACCCGTACGACCTGCGCAGGAACGACCGGGTCCGCACCGTCGCGTGGTCCACCCTGGTGCTGAGCCACCGCGACGACGTGAAGTTCCGGGGACTGCTGGCGGCCGCGGTCATCTGCGACGCGGCTCTGAGCGACGAGCAGGTGACCGCCACCTGCCGGTACCTGCTGCACCGCTGTCGCATCCCGGTCTGAGGGCGTTGCAGGAGACCGCGGTCGGGACTGCGGCCCGTTCCGCCGGCGGAGCGGATCAGAAGGGCTTGGTCGGCAGGTACTTGCCGTCCAGGGTGATGACGGCGCGCTCGCCGCCCTCGGGGTCGGCGACCTTCCGCACATCGAGCTTGAAGTTGATCGCGGAGATGATGCCGTCGCCGAACTGCTCGTGGACCAGGGCCTTGAGGGTGGTGCCGTAGACCTGGAGCATCTCGTAGAAGCGGTAGACGGTCGGGTCGGTCGGGACGCCGCCGGGGATCGAGCCGCGGGTGGGGACGGTCCGGAGCAGCAGCGCCGCGTCCTCCTCCAAGCCCAGCAGCTCGACGACCGCCTTCGCGGAGCTCTCCGGCAGGGGGTGCTGGCCGAGGACGGCGGCGGTGGTGAAGGCGACCGACAGGCCGGAGGCGTCGGCGATCTGCTGCCAGGAGAGGTTCCCGCGGGTCTTGGCCTCCACGGCCTGAACGGCCAGGGCCCGGCGGGCGGCGGGGTCGAACTGGGCGTGCATCATGAGCGGGTTCCTTTCGGTGTGTGCCCCTTCGCGCAGCGTGCGCGCGGCGGGCGGGTTCAGGGGCGGTGGTCCCGGGGCGTGCCGTCGGGGCCGGCCCGGGGAGCCGGGGTCAGGCCGCGCGTGCGGCGGGAGAGCCGGTGGCCTTCAGTTCCTCGACGCGGCCGGTGGCGATGTCGAAGACCCAGCCGCGCACGGTGACCTTCTGCTCGGCCAGGGCGCGGGCGACCGACGGGTGCGTGGCCAGGTTCGCCAGCTGGGCCAGTACGTTCTGCCGCACCAGGGCCGGCACGTCCTCGGCGGTGGCGGTTCGGGCCACCGAGGCCTCCGCGAGCCGCAGCCAGGCGGCGACCGCCGGGGCGTCGCCCAGGTCGTGGCCGTGGGCGAGGGCGGTCATCGCGCCGCACGCGGAGTGCCCGCAGATGACGATGTCCGGCACTCCGAGCGCCGTGACGGCGTACTCGATGCTCGCCGCCACCCCGTCGGCGCCGGGGGCGAAGGCCGGGACGAGGTTCCCGGCGGTACGGATGACGAACAGCTCGCCGGGCTCGCAGCCGGTGATCAGCTCGGGGACGACGCGGGCGTCGGAGCAGCCGATGAACAGCGTGTGGGGTGTGTGGGTGGTGGCCAGGCGGGCGAAGAGCTCCTTCTTGGCCGGGAAGACGTCCTGCCGGAAACGCGCGACGCCCTGGGCGAGGTCATGCATGGGGTCACTCCCTTTCGTGGTGGCCCGGTCCCGTGGGGTCCGGCGAGATCCACCATGCATGACCTCGGCTTATAGGGTCCAAGGCGTGCTGGCCATGAGAGTCATAGCTGCCATCTATAGTTCTGGTCATGGCCTTGGAACTGCGTCATCTGCGCTACCTGCTCGCCGTGGCCGAGCACGGCAACTTCACCCGCGCCGCCGAGGAACTGCACATCTCCCAGCCCACCCTGTCCCAGCAGATCAAGCAGTTCGAACGGCGACTGGGCACGCAGTTGCTGGACCGGACCGGCCGCACCGTACGCCTCACCGACGCCGGCGAGGCGTACGCCCACCACGCGCGGAGCGCGCTGCGGGACCTGGCCGCCGCCGAGCGAGCCGTCCATGACGTGCAGGACCTCTCCCGCGGGCAGCTGCGGCTCGCGCTCACCCCCACGTTCACGGCCTATCTCGTCGGCCCGCTCATCGCGGAACTCCACACCCGCCACCCCGGCATCACCCTCACGGTGCGGGAGACGACCCAGGACCACATCGAAGCCGGTCTGCTGGCCGACGAGTTCGACGCCGGCATCGCCTTCCAGGGGCCCCATCTGCCCGGAATCACCGCCACCGCCCTGTTCACCGAGGCGCTCACCCTGGTCACCGGCGCCCACCACCCTGCCGCCGGCCGGCTCGGCCCGCTACCGGCGCGAGATCTCGCCGCTCACCAACTGGCCCTGCTCAGCGGCGACTTCGCCACTCGCGGCCACATCGACGCCTACCTCGAACAACACCGCGTCAGCCCCCGCATCGCCGTCGAGGCCAACTCCATCCAGGCCCTCACCGAGGTCGTCCAGCGCACCCCGCTCGCCACCGTCCTCCCCGACGCCGTCACCCACGACATCCCCCGCCTCACCCCCGTCCCGCTCGACCCCGCCCTCCCCACCCGCACCGTCACCCTCCTGCGACGCACCGGCGCCTACCAGAGCGCCGCCACGCGCGCCTTCACCCACCTCACCCAGGGCCTCGTCCGCACCCGCGGATACGCGCCGGCCCCTTGACCACGCCACCGATCACCCGACCGGCCTTCCTCCGGCGCCTGCACTGGAAGCGCTCGGGCATCTGCACCGGAGTACTCGGGCACCTGCACCGCAGCACTCGGGCATCCGTACCCCGGAGCACGCGGGCACCAGCGCCGGAAGCGCGCGGGCACCGGCATCAGGAACACAGGGACCGGCACCTTCGGGGAGCACCTACCCTTGAGGGATGACCAGCAGCAGCGACCGGAGCCCCGCAGTGGACGTTCACGCCCCCAAGAGCTATGAGATCCGCACCTACGGGTGCCAGATGAACGTCCACGACTCCGAGCGATTGTCCGGGCTGCTCGAAGAGGCCGGGTACGTGCGTGCCCCCGAGGGATCGGACGGCGACGCGGACGTCGTCGTGTTCAACACCTGCGCCGTGCGCGAGAACGCCGACAACCGGCTCTACGGCAACCTCGGCCGGCTCGCGCCGAGGAAGGCCTCGCGGCCCGGGATGCAGATCGCGGTCGGGGGCTGCCTCGCGCAGAAGGACCGGGACACCATCGTCAAGAAGGCGCCCTGGGTGGACGTCGTCTTCGGCACGCACAACATCGGCAAGCTGCCCGTCCTGCTGGAGCGCGCCCGCGTCCAGGAGGAGGCGCAGGTCGAGATCGCCGAGTCGCTGGAGGCGTTCCCCTCCACCCTGCCGACGCGGCGCGAGAGCGCGTACGCGGCCTGGGTCTCGATCTCCGTCGGCTGCAACAACACCTGCACCTTCTGCATCGTCCCAGCCCTGCGCGGCAAGGAGAAGGACCGCCGCCCCGGTGACATCCTCGCCGAGGTCGAGGCGCTGGTCGCCGAGGGTGTCTCCGAGATCACGCTGCTCGGACAGAACGTCAACGCCTACGGCTCCGACATCGGCGACCGCGAGGCCTTCAGCAAGCTGCTGCGCGCCTGCGGCTCGATCGAGGGCCTGGAGCGCGTCCGCTTCACCTCCCCGCACCCGCGGGACTTCACCGACGACGTCATCGCCGCCATGGCCGAGACGCCGAACGCCATGCCGCAGCTGCACATGCCGCTGCAGTCCGGCTCCGACACGGTCCTGAAGGCGATGCGCCGCTCCTACCGGCAGGACCGCTACCTCGGGATCATCGAGAAGGTCCGCGCCTCCATCCCGCACGCCGCGATCACCACCGACATCATCGTGGGCTTCCCCGGCGAGACCGAGGAGGACTTCGAGCAGACGATGCACGTCGTCCGCGAGGCCCGGTTCGCGCAGGCCTTCACCTTCCAGTACTCCAAGCGGCCCGGCACTCCCGCCGCGACCATGGAGAACCAGATCCCCAAGGAGGTCGTCCAGGCGCGCTACGAGCGTCTCGTCGCCCTCCAGGAGGAGATCTCCTGGGAGGAGAACAAGAAGCAGGTCGGCCGCACCCTGGAGCTGATGGTCGCCGAGGGCGAGGGCCGCAAGGACGGCGCCACCCACCGCCTGTCCGGCCGCGCCGCGGACAACCGCCTGGTCCACTTCACCAAGCCGGACCAGGAGGTCCGCCCCGGCGACGTGGTCACCGTCGAGATCACCTACGCCGCGCCGCACCACCTGCTGGCCGAGGGCGCCGTCCTCGATGTGCGCCGCACGCGCGCGGGCGACGCGTGGGAGCAGCGCAATGCGGCCCAGGCGGCCAAGCCGGCCGGCGTGCTGCTCGGCCTCCCGAAGATCGGCGTGCCCGAGCCGCTGCCCGCCGCCACCGGTGGCTGCGGCTGCGACTGACGCCGGCCTCGTCGGACTTCTTCCCACGGCGACCGGCTTCGCCGACGTGCCGACGGAGGACTGACGCCCGGCCCTCCTGCGGTTACGCTGCCGATCATGCTTGTCGCCGCAGCCGTCTGCCCCTGCCCGCCGCTGCTGGTTCCCGAGGTCGCCGCGGGTGCCGCGCCCGAACTGGATGCCGCGCGCGCGGCGTGCACGGACGCCCTCGGTGTGCTCGCCGCCGCCCGCCCCGACCTGCTGGTGGTGGTCGGGCCCGCCGGGCAGAGCGGGCGTGGAGGGTACGCGCAGGGCACCCCGGGATCCTTCCGCGGCTTCGGCGTCGACGTGGAGGTACGGCTGGGCCCCGACAGGGGCGCCGTCATCGAGCGCGAACTGCCCCCTTCGCTGGCCGTCGCCGCCTGGCTGCTGGAGCGTACGGGCTGGGAGGATGCCCCGATCGAGGGACTCGGGATCGGGGAACCGCTCGCGCCCGAGCGGTGCATCGACGCCGGAAGGGACATCGGCACCCGGGCCGGACGGGTGGCGCTGCTGGTGATGGGCGACGCCAGCGCGTGCCGCACACTCAAGGCACCGGGATACCTCGACGAGCGGGCGGCGCCCTTCGACGCCGAGGTCGCGCGGGCGCTGGGGGCGGCGGACGTGGCGGCCGTCCAGGCGCTGGACGCCGAGCTGGCCCACGAGCTGAAGGCCTCCGGCCGCGCGCCCTGGCAGGTCCTGTCCGGCGCGGCCGAGGGCGCGGGTCTGGCGGGCACGCTGCTGTACGACGACGCGCCGTACGGTGTGGGCTATCTGGTCGCCAGCTGGTCGTAGAGGGATCGTCACGCAGGGCCCCGGGGGGCCTCAGGAGCGTTCGGCCATGGCGGGCCCGGGTGCGGATCCCGGCCGTGGGCGGCCTCGGGGGTGTCCCCGGCCGTGGGGGCGGTCCGAGTGCGGACCCCGGCCGCACACAGCCCCTTGCACGGCCCCTTACGCGGCCCCGGGCCTGGCCCCTTACGCGGCCTCGGGCCTGACCCTGTGCGCGGCCTCGGGCCTGACCCTGTGCGTGGCCCCAGGCCTGGCCCTGTCGCGTCCCCGGGCCTGGAATTCGAGCGTGGATACGGCGTACGGCCGGGAGCCGTCGCGCTCCGCGGCCGTACGCCGATCCGTGTGCCGTTCAGGAAGCCGGTGGCGGGCCCTCCGGCCGGGTCGGCGTCGCGGCCTCGCCGGCCTCCGGACCTTCCTTGTGCGCGAGGCGGTCCATCGCACCCTTGGCCTTGTCCGTACCGGCGTGGATCTTGTCGCTGTACTTGCCCTTGGTCCGCTCGTCCACGGCCTTGGCGGCTTTGTCGATGCCGTGCTGGACCTTGTCACCGTGCTGGCGCGCGAGGTCCGACACCTTGTCCTTGGCCGGGGCGAGCTTGGCCTTCATGTTGTCCTTGAGACCCATGGTCCACCTTCCCTCACGGGGACAGTCAGGTGCGGGCGCCCTTACCGGCCTCACGGTCGGCGGCCTCGTCCGCGGACTGCTGCTTGGGGATCTCGGCACCCTCGGCCGCGTCGGTCTCGACGGCCTCGGCCTTCGCCGCCGCCGCGCCCTCACGTCCGTCCTCGGCCGGCCCCTGCGCCTCCGCAGCCTGAACCGCTTCCTCCGTCTCGGCCGCTCCCGGCTCGGTGCCGGCCGGTGCCTCGGTGGTCGACGCCTCCGTTGCCGTCTTCGACCTGCCGAGAAGTCGTGCAAAAACGCCCATATCCACTCCATACGTTACTCGTGCGGGCGAAATCCCGCGTCAAACGGTGCGTCCGTTTGCGCCGCCCGGGTCACCCCGTCCGGAACCGGCGGGCGCACCTCGGTGCAACGACCCGGAATCTCTCCCGTCACGTAACTCGTTCGAGGCATGTCCGCGAGGTTTGCGAGACTGGTGCGGTGAGCAGTGCACCCGCCTCCCCCCGCGTCATCGCCGTCGTCGGACCCACCGCGGCCGGAAAGTCCGATCTCGGCGTCTTCCTCGCCCAGCAACTCGGTGGGGAGGTCGTCAACGCCGATTCCATGCAGCTCTACCGGGGGATGGACATCGGCACCGCCAAGCTGACGCCCGAGGAACGCGGCGGCATCCCGCACCACCTGCTGGACATCTGGGACGTGACGGTCACCGCCTCCGTCGCGGAGTACCAGAAACTGGCGCGCGCCAGGATCGACGCACTGCTCGCCGAGGGCCGCTGGCCGATCCTGGTCGGCGGCTCCGGCCTGTACGTCCGCGGTGCCGTCGACAACCTGGAGTTCCCCGGCACCGACCCCGAGGTCAGGGCCCGTCTGGAGGAGGAGCTGGCGCTGCGCGGCCCGGGTGCGCTGCACGCGCGCCTGACCGCCGCCGACCCCGAGGCGGCCCGCGCGATCCTGCCCAGCAACGGGCGCCGCATCGTCCGCGCCCTGGAAGTGATCGAGATCACCGGCCAGCCCTTCACCGCCAACCTTCCCGGCCATGACTCCGTCTACGACACCGTCCAGATCGGTGTCGACGTCGCCCGCCCCGAGCTGGACGAGCGCATCGCACAGCGGGTGGACCGGATGTGGGACGCGGGACTCGTGGACGAGGTGCGCACCCTGGCGGCGCAGGGACTGCGCGAGGGGCGCACGGCGTCGCGCGCACTCGGATACCAGCAGGTCCTCGCGGCGCTCGCCGGGGACTGCAGTGAAGCGGAAGCGCGGGCCGAGACCGTGCGCGCCACCAAACGCTTCGCGCGCCGTCAGGATTCATGGTTCAGGCGGGATCCCCGGGTGCACTGGCTGAGTGGTGCCGTGGCCGACCGCGGGGAACTTCCACGGCTGGCCCAGGCATTGGTCGAACGACCGGTTACAGCCTGATCACGTCATGGCATCGGGATGCGCCGCCGGTCATCGCGGCCGGTGGCGCCGTGCCATCATCGAGCTGCGATCGACCAAGTGAAGTCCTAGTTGGGAGGGCGCGTGGCGATGGAGGCCGGCCCTCGCGACACCGCACCAAGTGCCGAGCACGTCAGCACCGGCAGCGCAGAACCGGAACTGCCCGAACTGGTCGAGGACCGTCTGACCGACGACGGCCCCGACGACGCCCCGGGCGGTGTGACCGCGGACGGACCGACGCCCGAGGAGATGTACGCGGGCGGTCCGGAGTTCGAGGTCGAGCTGCGCCCGCAGCGGCGGCTGCGGATCTGGCAGCTCGCGCCCATCGTGGCCCTGGCCGCCGGCGGCTCCCTGATGTTCGCCTTCCCGCTCGCCTTCGACTTCGGCGACAGCGGTGCGGTCATCGCCATGCTGGGCCTGCTGATCTGCTCCTGCGCCGCCGGCTGGGGCATGATGGCCGCCCGCCGCGTGGGCTACACCTGGCCGGGCCTGCCCCCGCGCGGCTCCGGCCGCCGCCCCGACTGGCGCGTCGTGCTCGCCTACATGCTGCTGGTGGCCGTCGTGGCCGTGCTCGCGGTGTGGCGGGTGGCCCGGCTGCGCTGAGCGGCCGACATGCGCGCTGCCGCACCCGCCGGTGCGCCCGGGTGCGCGCTGCCGCACCCGTCCGTGTGCCCGCATGGGCGCTGCCGCATCCGCCGGTACATCGGCGTGGGCATGGCCGCACCTGCCCGTACGTCGGCGTCGGCGCTGTCGTACCCACCCCGTACGATCGAGGAATGAGCACGCGGATCGCCTTCCTCAAGGGGCACGGCACCGAGAACGACTTCGTGATCGTCCCGGACCCCGAGAACGCCCTCGACCTCTCCCCTGCCGCCGTGGCCGCCCTGTGCGACCGCCGCGCCGGCATCGGCGGCGACGGGGTGCTGCACGTCGTCCGGTCCGCCGCGCATCCGGAGGCCCGGGAGATGGCTGCCGAGGCGGAGTGGTTCATGGACTACCGCAACGGCGACGGCTCGATCGCGGAGATGTGCGGCAACGGCACCCGGGTGTTCGCCCGCTACCTCCAGCACGCCGGACACGTGGTCGAGGGCGACCTGGCGATCGCCACGCGCGCGGGTGTGAGGTCCGTCCACATCGACAAGGACGGTGACGTCACCGTCGGCATGGGCAGCGCGCGCCTGCCCGAGGGCGAGGTCACGGTGAGCGTCGGCGAGCGCAGCTGGCCCGCGCGCAACGTGAACATGGGCAATCCGCACGCCGTCGCGTTCGTCGACGACCTCGCGCACGCCGGCAGACTGCTCGATCCGCCGCCGGTCGGTCCGGCGTCCGCCTACCCGGACGGTGTGAACGTCGAGTTCGTCGTCGACCGCGGCCCTCGCCATGTCGCGATGCGCGTGCACGAGCGCGGCTCCGGCGAGACCCGCTCGTGCGGCACGGGCGCGTGCGCGGTCGCCGTGGCCGCCGCCCGGCGCGACGGCGCCGATCCGGCCGTCACCGGCGCCCCGGCGACGTACACCGTGGACGTGCCCGGCGGGCGTCTGGTCATCACCGAACGGCCCGACGGCGAGATCGAGATGACCGGACCCGCCGTGATCGTCGGCGAGGGCGAGATCGACGCCGACTGGCTGGAAAACGCGCTCAGCTGACCTGTCGAAACATCGGCCGCGGCGGCTGCGGGCGCCTGGAACTGCGGTTTCGGGTGGCCGGGTCCGTTCGAAACCGCGGCCGAGTGCAGGGCAGGTGGCGCAAACTCTAAACCTCTTCCTCATCGCTCGATTGGGTGATCCGTTTCACGGTCGGCGAGAGGCGGTCGGTCGCACGTGTTCGGCTCGATAGCATCAAGCACCGGCACGGACGGGGGAACGTTGCCATCCCTGAGCCGCGCATGCCCTGGGCTCCGTCCGCCGGTCGACGAGCCGGAGGTGCCCATGAGTGCGGAGGCCACGAACCCTGCGACCCCTGGCCCGGTAGCGCCCACAGCGCCCGCAGTGGCCCGCAGGAAGTCCCGGGCCCGGATCGACCTGCGCAGGCTCGGCCGGGCCGCACTGCTCGGCCCCACTGCCCGCGGCAAGCTGCCCGACGCGATCAGCCACGTCGTCGAGGCGCACCGCGCCCACCACCCCGACGCGGACCTCGAACCCCTGCGCCGCGCCTACGTCCTGGCCGAGTCCTCGCACCGCGGCCAGATGCGCAAGAGCGGCGAGCCGTACATCACCCACCCGCTGGCCGTGACCCTGATCCTCGCCGAACTCGGCGCGGAGACCACCACCTTGACCGCCTCCCTGCTCCACGACACCGTCGAGGACACCGATGTGACGCTGGATCAGGTGCGGGAGCAGTTCGGCGAGGAGGTGCGCTACCTGGTCGACGGCGTCACGAAGCTGGAGAAGGTCGACTACGGGGCGGCCGCCGAGCCCGAGACCTTTCGCAAGATGCTCGTCGCCACGGGCAGCGATGTGCGAGTGATGTCGATCAAGCTCGCCGACCGCCTGCACAACATGCGCACTCTCGGCGTGATGCGCCCCGAGAAACAGGAGCGGATCGCCAAGGTCACCCGCGACGTCCTGATCCCGCTGGCCGAACGCCTCGGCGTGCAGGCCCTGAAGACGGAGCTGGAGGACCTCGTCTTCGCCATCCTCCACCCCGAGGAGTACGCGCACACCAGGGAACTGATCGCCGCGAACGCGGCCCGCCCCGACGACACCCTCGCCGAGATCGCCGACGAGGTCCGCGCGGTGCTGCGTGAGGCCGACATCCCGGCCGAAGTCCTCATCCGCCCCCGGCACTTCGTCTCGGTCCACCGTGTGGCCCGCAAGCGCGGGGAACTGCGCGGCGCCGACTTCGGCCGTCTGCTGGTGCTCGTGGGCGAGGACGCGGACTGTTACGGCGTCCTCGGCGAACTGCACACCTGTATGACGCCCGTCGTCTCCGAGTTCAAGGACTTCATCGCCGTACCGAAGTTCAACCTCTACCAGTCGCTGCACACCGCGGTCGCCCGCGCGGACGGACAGGTGGCCGAAGTCCTCATCCGCACCCACCAGATGCACAAGGTCGCCGAGGCCGGGGTCGTCGCGCTCGGCAATCCCTACGCTCCGCCCGCGGAGGAGCAGTCCCAGGCCCCGGACGGCGAGCGCGCCGACCCCACCCGCCCCGGCTGGCTCTCCCGCCTGCTCGACTGGCAGCAGGGCGCGCCCGACCCCGACACCTTCTGGTCCACCCTGCGCGAAGACCTCGCCCAGGACCGCGAGATCACCGTGTTCCGGCCCGACGGCGGCACCCTGGGCCTGCCCGAGGGCGCCACGTGCGTCGACGCCGCCTACGCGCAGTACGGCGAGGACGCCCACGCCTGCATCGGCGCCCGCGTCAACGGCCGCCTGGCGACCCTCAGCACCGTCCTGAAGGACGGGGACACCGTCCAGCTCCTGATGGGGCAGGACCCGGCCTCCGAGCCCTCCCGCGAGTGGCTGGAGCACGCCCACACCGCGGCCGCCCGCATCGCCATCCAGCGGTGGCTGGCGGCGCACCCGGGCGGGGGAGCGGAGGGCGGGAGCGACGGCGCGGGCGACGGCACGGGCGCGGGCGCTGCGGGCGCGGGGACGGGAAGAGATGCGGCCGCGCCGAGCGGTGCGGCGGACGAGACCGCCGGGAGCGACGGGCACACCGCGGGCGCGGGACGCCGTACGGCCGCGGAAAGCGGCTCGGCCGCACGGCTCGCCGGCTCCGCCCGGTCCGGCGGATCCCCCATGACCTCCGGGGCCGCGGGGACTGGCAGTGCTCCTGCCGCCCGACCGCGTGGTGCTGCCGGGACCGGCGGTGCTGCCGCCCCCCGCCCGCGCGGTGCCGACGTCCTTGCGGACCGGCCGGGGGCCGCTGTGCGCCTCGCCGGGTGTTGCACACCCGTACCGCCCGACGAGATCACCGGCTTCACCGTGCGCGGGGGAGTCGTGACCGTGCACCGCGTGGGGTGTGCGGCGGTGGCGCACATGAAGAGCCGGGGGCGCGCGGAGATGGGCGTGCGCTGGGGAGACACCACCGCATGCCGGGTCACGCTGGTCGCTGAATCGTTCGGCCGCCCCCATCTGCTCGCCGACCTCACCGAGGCGATCGCCCTGGAAGGTGCCGAGATCGTCTCCGCGACCGTGGAACCGCCCAGCCAGCAGCGGGTGCGCCACACCTACACCCTCGAGCTCGCCGACGCCGCCGGTCTCCCGGCCCTCATGCGCGCGATGCGCGACGTGCCCGGGGTGTACGACGTGAGCCGGGCCCAGCACCAGGCGTCGGCTTCCTGAAGACGGGTTTGCCGGACCAACCCGTTCGGGTGGGCCGGGCGCGCGTCGCCGCCGAAGCGCCCCCGCGCGCTGGTAGCGGTGATGCATGCTGCTCACCCCCCGCCCGCGCCCGCACCACCGCCCCCTGCGGCGCCGCAGGGCCGCCCTGCTCGCCTCCGCCGTCTCCGTCTGCCTCCTGGCCGCCGCCGCACCGGCCGAGCCCCTGGGCGTCGGCGACCGGCTCTTCCCGTACCTGGGCAACCCGGGATACGACGTGGCGTCGTACGACCTGTCCTTCACCTATCCCGGCACCAACGACAAACCGCTGCAGGCCGTCACCACCATCAATGCCTGGACCAAGGCCGACCTGGACCGCATCAACCTCGACTTCGCCCACGGCACCGTGGAGTCGGTGCAGGTCGACGGCCGCCCCGCCACCTTCACCAGCGCGGGCGAGGACCTGGTCGTCACGCCGGAGAGTCCCCTGCCCGAGGACAGCTGGACGCGGATCACCGTGAAGCACACCAGCGACCCCGTCGCCGCCAAGGACCAGGACGGCGGCTGGGTGCGCACCTCCGACGGACTCGCCATGGCGAACCAGGCCGACGCCGCCCACCTGGTCTTCCCGTGCAACGACCACCCGTCCGACAAGGCGATGTTCACCTTCCGGATCACCGCCCCGAACGACTACACCGCCGTCGCCAACGGCGTGTCCACCGGCGTGGACCGGGTCGGCACCTCCACCACCTGGACCTACCGCTCCCAGCACCCCATGGCGACCGAACTCGCCCAGGTCTCCATCGGCCGTTCCGCGGTGGTGCGCCGCACAGGACCGCACGGACTGCCGGTCCGGGACGTCGTGCCCAGCGCCGACCAGAAGGCGCTCGAACCCTGGCTCGCGAAGACGCCCGACCAGATCGCCTGGCTGGAGGGCAAGGTCGGCCGGTTCCCCTTCGAGACGTACGGCGTGCTCATGGCCCAGGCCTCCACCGGGTTCGAGCTGGAGACGCAGACCCTCTCGCTCTTCGAGAAGCACGTGTTCACCGAGCCCGCCTACCCCAAGTGGTACATCGAGTCGATCATGGTGCACGAGCTGTCCCACCAGTGGTTCGGCGACAGCGTCAGCCCCCGCACCTGGTCCGACGTCTGGCTGAACGAGGGGCACGCCACCTGGTACGAGGCCCTCTACGCGGAGGAGAAGGCGAACAAGCCGATGGAGGACCGGATGAGGGCCGCCTACGGCTCCTCCGACCGCTGGCGTGAGGCGGGCGGCCCGCCCGCCCTGCCCAAGGCGCCCCTGCCCGGCCAGAAGATCAGCATCTTCCGCCCCAACATCTACGACGGCGCGGCGCTGGTGCTGTACGCCCTGCGCCAGGAGATCGGCCGGCCGGCCTTCGAGAGCCTGGAGCGGATGTGGGTCCAGGAGCACCGGGACTCCACCGCCGGCACCGCCGACTTCGTCCGCCTCGCCTCGTCCGTCGCCGGCCGCGATCTGACGGGCTTCTTCAAGGCTTGGCTCTACGGCGAGAAGACCCCGCCGATGCCCGGCCACCCGGACTGGAAGGCCACGGCACTGTCCAAGGCCAAGGGGTCGTCGCCCAGGGAAAACAAGGGGGCGTCGCCCAAGGGAAGCAAGGGGTCGTCGCCCAAGGCCGCCAAGGGCAGGACCCGGAAATAAGCCGGTGACGAGACGGGCCGTGCCGTGCGACCATCTTCATGTCGGCGCGGCACGGAACTCGGGAATCTCCCGGGCTGCTCGCGCGTTCTACCCTGAGACTGCCGGACCGGCACTCCCATCGACGTAAGGATCCAATGACCTCCTCTTCTTCCCCTTCCCAGGACACCAAGCGCCTCGCGCACGACTATCCCGAAGGTCTTCGGGCCGATGCCCTGATGGAAGAGGACGTCGCCTGGAGCCACGAGATCGACGGCGAGCGGGACGGCGACCAGTTCGACCGCTCCGAGCGTGCGGCCCTGCGCCGCGTGGTGGGTCTGTCCACCGAGCTGGAGGACGTCACCGAGGTCGAGTACCGCCAGCTCCGCCTGGAGCGGGTCGTGCTCGTCGGCGTCTGGACCACCGGGACCGTGCAGGACGCGGACAACTCCCTCGCGGAGCTGGCCGCCCTCGCGGAGACGGCGGGCGCGCTCGTGCTCGACGGCGTGATCCAGCGGCGCGACAAGCCCGACGCGGCCACCTACATCGGCTCCGGCAAGGCCATCGAGCTGCGCGACATCGTCCTCGAAACGGGCGCCGACACCGTCATCTGCGACGGTGAGCTGAGCCCGGGCCAGCTGATCCAGCTGGAGGACGTCGTCAAGGTCAAGGTCATCGACCGTACGGCCCTGATCCTCGACATCTTCGCCCAGCACGCCAAGTCCCGCGAGGGCAAGGCGCAGGTCGCGCTCGCGCAGATGCAGTACATGCTGCCGAGGCTGCGCGGCTGGGGTCAGTCGCTGTCCCGCCAGATGGGCGGCGGCAAGGGCGGCGGCCTCGCCACCCGTGGTCCCGGTGAGACCAAGATCGAGACGGACCGGCGACGGATCCGCGAGAAGATGGCGAAGATGCGCCGGGAGATCGCGGAGATGAAGACGGGCCGCGAGATCAAGCGCCAGGAGCGCCGGCGCAACAAGGTGCCGTCCGTCGCCATCGCCGGCTACACCAACGCCGGAAAGTCCTCCCTGCTCAACCGCCTCACGGGCGCGGGCGTCCTGGTCGAGAACGCCCTGTTCGCGACCCTGGACCCGACCGTTCGGCGCGCGGAGACCCCGACCGGCCGCGTGTACACGCTGGCCGACACGGTCGGCTTCGTCCGGCACCTGCCGCACCACCTCGTCGAGGCGTTCCGCTCCACCATGGAGGAGGTCGGCGACTCCGACCTGATCCTGCACGTGGTGGACGGCTCGCACCCGGTGCCGGAGGAGCAGCTGGCCGCCGTGCGCGAGGTGATCAGGGACGTCGGCGCCACCGGCGTGCCCGAGATCGTCGTGATCAACAAGGCTGACGCGGCCGACCCGCTGGTGCTCCAGCGCCTGATGCGGAACGAGAAGCGCTCCATCGCGGTCTCGGCCCGTACCGGCAAGGGCATCGCCGAGCTGCTCGCGCTGATCGACAGCGAGCTGCCCCGCCCCTCGGTCGAGATCGAGGCGCTCGTTCCGTACACGCACGGCAAGCTCGTCGCCCGCGCCCACACCGAGGGCGAGGTGATCTCCGAGGAGCACACCGCGGAGGGCACCCTGCTCAAGGTCCGGGTGCACGAGGAACTGGCGGCGGACCTGGCGCCCTACGCGCCGGCTTCCGCGGCCTGACCCTCCCCTGCACGCCACGAAGGCCCGCCACCCTTTCCCGGGTGGCGGGCCTTCGTCATGCAGGCAGTACGGGTACTTCAGCTGGTACCGCCGATACGGCTGACACCGGTGGTGCAGGTGGTGCAGGTGCCATTGGCAGTACTCGCGGTACTCGCGGTACTGGCAGTACTGGTGGTTCCGGCAGTACCCGCGGTACAGGTGGTGCCGGCGGTACCCGCAGTGCCGGCAGTACCCGCGGTACTCGCCGTGCCTGCGGGTACTCGCCGTACCCGCGGTACCGGCCGCCGCACAGGCCATGCCGGTGCCGGTGCGGTCACCGCCCGCCGTAGGTCCTGCTCATGTTCTGGTAGAGCGCCTCGGCCTTCCGGCCCAGCTGCGGGCCGGCCAGCCAGGTGTTGTCCGACGGACCGATGGACGTGTTGGACACCAGCTCGGTCTTGCCGTTCACCACCCGGAACCAGCCGCCGCCGGACGAGCCGCCGGTCATCGTGCAGCCGATCCGGTACATCGTCGGCAGCGACGGGCTCAGCGCGAGCCGGCCGGGCCGGTCGAGGCACTTGAACATCTGCAGCCCGTTGTAGGGAGGCGCCGCCGGGTAGCCCCAGGCGCCCATGTTCGCCGCCTCGGCCGCGGACGGCGCCGAGAAGTCGACGTCGAGGGCCGCCCCGACCGTCTCCTCCAGCGACTTCGCCCCGGACTCGGGCTTCACGTGCAGCACCGCGTAGTCGTACGCCGCACCCGCACCGCCCGTCTCCGAGCCGCCCTGGATCCACTCGTTCGAGGTCGACGCCCAGTCCGCCCACCAGGTGCCGTAAGGGGCGACCTGCGAGGTGCTCGCGTTCCCCAGGTCCGCCTCGGACTTGCCGAGGTCGTTGTACGACGGCACGAAGGCGATGTTGCGGTACCAGCCGCCGCCCTTTCCGGCGTGCACGCAGTGGCCCGCCGTCCACACCAGGTTGGACCTGCCGGGGTGGTTGACGTCCTTGACCACCGTGCCGGAGCAGACCATGTGGCCCTCGGGCGAGTCGAAGAAGACCTTGCCGACAGGGGCCGCGTGGTCGTGGTACGGCGTCTTCTCCGCCTCGGCCTGCACCGGCTGCGGCTCCGGATCGCTGACGCCCTGGTCGGCGGCGGCGTCCTTGGCGGTGATCGTCTTGTTGGCCTCCTTCGCGGACTTCATCCGCTCCGGCTTCCACAGTCCGGCGATCACCGGGTTGACGAAGTCCTTGGCCTCACTGAGCCACTTGTTCTTGTCCCAGTTCTTCCAGCCGCCGTTCTTCCACTGGTCGACGTCGATCCCGTGCTTCTTGAGCTTGTTCGCGATGTCGGCCGGGATGTGGACCTTGCCGCCGTCGTCGGCCTGCGAGGCCGAAGCGCCCGGCCGGCCGCTCGCCTTGTCGTCGCCGGAGCCGTTGCAGGCGGTGGCGGTGAGCGCCAGGGCGGCGACGAGACCGGTCGCGGCAAGGGCGCTGCGGCGCGGGCGCGCCGAGGACCTACGTGCGGAACGCATGGTGCGATGACCCCCCGTTGAACTGTTGCTGACACCCCACTATGCCCGTGGGGTTGGGGACGGACGGCGGCGGGACGGTGAAGGTTTCTGTGAGGCGTCCCGCCGCCCCCAGTGGGCCCGCTGTGCGCCGGCGACCACTGCCCGAAGGCCTACCGCCCGGCGAACTTCTTGCTCACCGACTGGTACACGCCCTTGGCCACATCACCCAGACGCGGACCGGCCAGCCAGCCCGAAGTCACCGGGCCGATGGACGTGTTGGACACCAGCGCCGGCTTGCCGTCCGCGCCCGTCTCCACCCAGCCGCCACCGGAGGAGCCACCCGTCATCGTGCAGCCGATCCGGTACATGGTCGGGTCCGCCTTCGCGATCGACAGCCGGCCCGGCTTGTCCTGGCACTGGTACAGCAGCTGACCGTCGAACGGAGCCGCCGCCGGGTACCCGGACGCCGTGATGCTCTGCACCTTCGGCACGGCCGGGGCATTGAAGTTCACCGGAAGAGCGCCGCCGACCGTCTCCTCCAGCGACTTGCCGGCGTTGCCCTGCTCCGGAGTCACATGGATGACGGCGAAGTCGTACGAGGCGCCGTTCCCGCCGGTCTCGCCGCCCTGGTCGATCCACTGCTGCGAGGTCTTCGCCGCGTCGGCCCACCAGACGCCGTAGGGGGCGATCTCGGACCGGGAGGCGTTCTGCAACTGGTCGGCCGAACTGCCCTGGTTGTTGTACGACGGCACGAAGGCGATGTTGCGGTACCAGCCGCCCTTCTTGCCGGCGTGCACACAGTGGCCCGCGGTCCAGATCAGGTTGGACTTGCCCGGGTGCGCCGGGTCCTCCACGACCGTCGCCGAGCAGACCATGGTGCCCTCGGGGGAGTCGAAGAACACCTTGCCCGAGGTGGCCGCGCTGGTGTGGTACGGCGGTTGGACCGACCGTGCCTTCACCGGCGCCGGTGTCGGGTCCGTCACGCCCTGGTCACCGGAGAGGTCGTTGTCGTCGACACCCTTGTCCTTGTCCGGGTCGTTGGCGCCGCGCATCCGGTCCGGGTCCCACAGGCCCTTGATGATCGGGTTGATGAAGTCGTTGGCCTCGCGCAGCCAGTCCTCCCGGTTCCAGTTCTTCCAGGCGCCGTTCTTCCACTTGTCGACGTCGATCCCGTGCTCTTTGAGCTTGTTCTTGATGTCGTCCGGGATCTGGATCTTTCCGTCGCCGGAACCGGCCGCGGTCGCGCCGACGGTCGGCTTGCCGTCGGCTTTGTCGTCACCGTCGCCGTTGCACGCGGTGGCCGTCAGCGCGAGCGTCGAGACGAGGGCGACCGTCGCCAGCACGGGGGAGGTCCGGCGTGCCGCGCTCCTCCCTCGGCGAACGGTGAACGACGGCCGTATGGATCGCATGGTGGTGACTCCCCCTGCTGTAAAGGAACTCGGCACTTCGGCCCTGACAACGGGACCACACACTATGCGTTCGCTGTGGGGGAGTTCCGACGGTACCGCAACGGTTCGGCTACAAGCCGTCTGACCTGGCAATCATCCAGGGACTGTCCTTGCCGTCGGCCACCCGATACCATCGGCCGCGCGCGGCCGGGGGCCGCAACGGGGTTGAGTTGGTCCAGTGGTGTCCAAGTTCTGGTGTCCGAGTTCTGTGGAAGTGTGGAAGTGGCTGTGGTTGCGGGTCGAGTGGTGCGTTTCGACAATGTGCGGGGTTATGGGTTCATCGCCCCGGCGCACGGCGGAGAAGACGTGTTTCTTCATGTGAATGACTTGATGATTCCGGAGGAGTATCTCCGTTCCGGTCTGCAGGTCGAATTCGAGATCGAAGAGGGCGATCGCGGACTGCGGGCAGCGTCCGTCCGGCTCGCCGATGGCGTGGACCGGAATTCTCTGAGAGCCGTACCGGTGGAGCACGTCAACTCGGGGGACGACGGGGAGCCGTTGTGCGATGTGTTCTCCGCGGCGGAACTCACCCGGGAGATCACGGAAATGCTGCTGGCCGCGGCGCCCTCGCTCACCGCTGAGCAGATCCTGCTGATCCGGCGCCGGGTCGTGGAATTCGGGCGCGGTCACGGCTGGGTCGAAGGCTGAGCCGACCGGTCGGCGGGCCTCCCGAGGCCCCCGCCCGAAGGTGTGTTCAACCTCGGCAGACATGCCCGGTGCCGTGAATGCGGACAACGTTGCCGTGTTACTCGGCAGTTGAGATAGACGTGTTCAACTGGTGCACGAACCGTGGTGATGAGCATGGTTACGATCCAGCGCAAGGTGTTGGGCACGGTGCCCGGAGTGAGGGGTTTGTGGGATGGCTGTTGGTCGAGTGATCCGGTTCGACGGGATGCGTGGGTATGGCTTCATCGCGCCGGACCAAGGTGGGGAAGACGTCTTCTTGCATGTGAACGATCTGCTCATTCCCGAGTCGTCGGTGCGCTCCGGACTCATGGTGGAGTTCGAGGTCGAGGACGGTGACCGCGGGCTGAAGGCTTCCGGGGTGCGGCTCGCCGAGTCGCAGAGTCCGTCGCTGCACGCCGTGGTGTCCGGACCGCGGGCCGGGACGGTCCCGGCCGGCCCGGTGGGCGACGCTTCGTCCGCGGAGGGGCAGGACACGATGTGCGACGTGCTCGGCTCGGCCGAGTACACACGAGAGGTGACCGAGCTTCTGCTGAACTCCGCCCCGGAGCTGACGGGCCAGCAGATCCTCGCCATGCGCAAGCACCTCGTCCAGTTCGGCAAGCGGCACGGCTGGGTCGAGGACTGACAGGACGAACGGACCGCCTGCGCGTCCGCAGGCAGACCAGGGCCGGGTGCGCCCCCCGTCGCACCCGGCCCTTCCCTTTTCGGTGCGAGCGAGTCAACCCGTGGAGAGGGGACATGCCATGACGGAGCTGCCCACCATCGCCCCGCCGGAGCCGGCGGCCACCGGGGGCGGACCGAACGGTCGCGAGGCCCTCGCCGAGGAGAACCCGCGCGACCCGCTGATCCGACTGGCGCGGCTGCTGGACGAGGGAACTCTCACCGTCGTGCACGACAGCGACGTCATCACCACGGCGGTGGCGTCCGGCCGGGTCCACGGCGTGGACGTCATCGCGTTCTGCACGGACGCACGGGTGATGGGCGGAGCCGTCGGGTTCGAGGAGTGCCGCCGCATCGCGGACGCCATCGATCTCGCGCTGCGGGAGAACCGCCCGGTCATCGGCCTGTGGCACTCCGGCGGCGCCAAACTCGCCGACGGGATCGAGGCGATGGACGGAATCGGCCGGATCTTCGCGGCCACGGTCCGGGCCTCGGGCAGGATCCCCCAGATCTCCGTGGTGCTCGGCGCGGCCGCCGGCGGCGCCGCGTACGGGCCCGCACTCACCGACGTGGTGATCATGGCACCCGCCGGCCGGATCTTCGTGACCGGTCCGGACGTGGTGCGCAGTGTGACCGGCGAGCAGATCGACATGGAGGGGCTCGGTGGGACGGAGGCCCATGGCCGCAAGTCCGGGGTGACGCACATCGTGGCCGACTCCGAGACGGACGCATACGTACGCGCCCGGCACGTGACCTCGCTGCTCGCCGTACCCGGAAAGGCCGACCTGGAAGCGGTCGGCCCGGCGCGGGACCTGCGCGCGCTGCTGCCCGCCTCACCCCGGCGGGCCTACGACGTACGGCCGCTGGTGACCGGACTCCTGGACGCCGGCCCCGGGTGTCCCGGCGGTGGATCCGGCGACCGGAGTTCGTTCGAGGAGTTCCATGCGAAGTGGGCGCCGAACGTCGTGACCGGCCTCGGCCGGCTGGCCGGCCAGACCGTGGGAGTCGTCGCCAACAACCCGTTGCGCAAGGGCGGTTGCCTGGACTCGCTGAGTGCGGAGAAAGCCGCTCGCTTCGTACGGTTGTGCGACTCCATGGGCGTCCCGCTGCTCAGCCTGATCGACGTGCCCGGCTATCTGCCCGGTGTCGCCCAGGAATGGGGCGGCGTCGTCCGGCGCGGAGCGAAACTGCTGTACGCCTTCGCCGAAGCGGTCGTACCGCGCGTCTCGGTCGTCACCCGCAAGTCCTACGGCGGTGCCTACATCGCCATGAACTCCCGTTCCCTGGGCGCCACCAAGGTGTTCGCCTGGCCCGATGCCGAAGTCGCCGTGATGGGCGCGGAGTCGGCCGTGGGCATCCTGCACCGCAAGGCCCTCGCCGCCGCACCGGAAGCGGAGCGCGAGGAGCTGCGCGCACGGCTCGTCGACGAACAGAAACGACGCGCCGGTGGTGTGGACCGGGGACTCGCGCTCGGGGTGATCGACGAGGTCATCGACCCGTCGCGGACCCGGGCCGCGGTGGCGGAGGTCTTCGCCGCCGAGCCCTGCCGGCGTGGGTCGCACGGGAACATCCCGCTGTGAGAGTCCGGACAGAAGCTGGAACCCCAAGTCCAGAGATGAGGATGATCATGGACAACCACGGTGCACCCAACGTGTTCCTCGCCGGCGCCCCCGCCGAGGCGGTCGCCGGCGAGGAACAGCTGCACTACCTCGCGGATCTCGACGCGGCCAAGGTCAAGATTCCGCGGGGCAACCGCTACGAGCACTTCGAAGCCAGTTCCGAGACCACTCGCGTCGACGACCGCGAACTGCGCGTCTTCGTCTGGACCCACAGCACCTACGTCGCCGAGTAAACGCGTCACCCGGGCAATTGCGCACCCCCAGGAGCCGGTGGTGGAAGAGGTACGAGCCGAGATCGTCGCCGTGGTGAGCGAGGTGCTCACCGCGGCCGGAGACGCCATTGCCGAGGGCGAGCCACTGGTCGTCCTCGAATCGATGAAGATGGAGATCCCGGTCCTCGCCGAGAACGGCGGCCGGATCCTGGAGGTCCAGGTCGTCCCCGGCGACACCGTGCAGGAGGGAGACCTCCTCGCGGTGATCGGCCGATAGGCCGGCGACCAGGGCATATCTGCACAGACGCACGACCCGCACGCTGGAGCCGTGCACGGTCCGAGCCCTGGACGGTGCACGGCTTCAGGCCGGTCGGGGGCGCTTGTCCGTACCGATGCCGGTGTGTCAGATTTCGATGGTGCGTGGGCTCGCACATATCACTTGACCAGAAGGGAACCCATGAGCACCGAGACGCTGGAGTTTCAGGCCGAAGCGCGCCAGCTCCTGCAGTTGATGGTCCATTCGATCTATTCGAACAAGGACATCTTCCTGCGCGAGCTCATCTCCAATGCCTCCGATGCCCTGGACAAACGGCGCCTCGCCGGCCTCACGGACGACAGCCTCCGGGCCGACGACCTCCACATCGCCATCGAGACCGACCGTGACGCCCGCACGCTGACCGTGCGCGACAACGGCATCGGTATGTCGCGCGACGACGTCGTGGGGCTCATCGGCACCATCGCCCGGTCCGGTACGGCCGAGACGCTGCGCCAGCTGCGGGAGAACCGCGAGAACAAGGAAACGGCCGAGCTGATCGGTCAGTTCGGTGTCGGCTTCTACTCGACCTTCATGGTCGCCGACCGGGTCACCCTGCTCACCCGCAAGGCAGGCGAGGAGACGGGTACGCGCTGGGAGTCGGACGGCGACGGCACGTACACCATCGAGACCGTCGAGGACGCGCCGGAAGGCACGTCGGTCACCGTCCACCTGCGCCCCGAGGACGAGGAGGACGCGCTCTACGACTACACCCAGGACTGGAAGATCCGGGAGATCGTCAAGCGGTACTCGGACTTCATCTCGTTCCCCATCAGGATGGGGGACGACACCCTCAACTCGATGAAGGCGCTCTGGGCACGGCCGCGGTCCGAGGTCAAGGACGAGGAGTACCGGGAGTTCTACCGGCACGTCACGCACGACTGGACCGACCCGCTGGAGATCATCCAGATGAGGGCGGAGGGCACCTTCGAGTACGAGGCCCTGCTCTTCATCCCGTCGCGTGCCCCGCACGACCTCTTCCAGCGAGACGGCAGCCACGGTGTCCAGCTGTACGTCAAGCGCGTGTTCATCATGGATGACAGCCGCGAGCTGCTGCCCGACTACCTCCGCTTCGTCAAGGGAGTCGTGGACGCGGCCGACCTCTCGCTGAACATCTCCCGCGAGATCCTCCAGCAGGACCGGCACATCCAGCTGATCCGCCGCCGCCTCGCGAAGAAGGTCCTGTCCACCGTCAAGGACCTCATGACGAACGACGCGGAGAAGTACCGCACGTTCTGGCGCGAATTCGGCCCGGCCGTCAAGGAGGGCCTGCTCGGCGGGGCCGAGGACCACAAGGCGATCCTCGACATCGCCTCCTTCGCCTCCACGGTCTCCGACGAGCCGACCACCCTGGCCGACTACGTGGGCCGGATGAAGGACGGCCAGGACAAGATCTACTTCATGACCGGCGAAAGCCGCGCACAGGTCGAGAACTCCCCGCACATGGAGGCGTTCAGGGCCAAGGAGTACGAGGTCCTGCTGCTCACCGACCCGGTGGACGAGATCTGGGTCGAGGCGGTGCAGGCGTACGACGGCAAGGAATTCCAGTCGGTCGCGCGCGGCGCGGTGGACCTGCCCTCCGAACAGGAGGTGTCCGAGGAGAAGTCCGGTGCGTACGCACCGCTGCTGACCTGGCTGACCGAGGCGCTGGACGATGTGAAGGACGTACGGCTGACGACCCGTCTGACCAGCTCGCCGGCGTGCCTGGTCAGTGATGTCGACGGTATGACGCCGACCCTGGAGAAGATGTACAAGGCGATGGGCCAACAGGTCCCGCAGGTCAAGCGCATCCTCGAACTGAACCCCGAGCACCCGCTGGTCAGCGGGCTCAGGTCCGCGCACGAGGAACGCGCCGTCGACCCGGAGCTGACCGAGACGGCCGAGCTGCTGTACGGCACCGCGCTGCTCGCCGAAGGCGGCGACCTGGCCGACCCGGCGCGCTTCGCCAAGCTGCTCGCCGACCGCCTCGCCAGGACGATGTGACGCCCTGACCGTCCGCCGGCCGTGCCGTACGCGCTCTGTGTGACGCGGGGTCGCCCACCGAAACCGACGGCCCCGCAACCGCCCGGACTGGCCGGGTGGTTGCGGGGCCGTGGTATGAGGGTCGCGCAGAATGACGCGGCGGCACGGGCGCTGCTTCCGTACGGTCTGCCGACGGTGCGGGCGCTCTCGCCGAACGGTCAGCCGGCGGTGCCGGGCGCTGCTGCCGTACCGTCAGCCGGCGGTGCGGGCGCGCTCGTCCTGGAAGTGCTGGTCCACGACCTGGAGCACCTCTTTGTTCCGGTCGCTGATGAAGAAGTGCCCGCCGGTGAACACACGGAAGTCGAGTGATGCCGTCGTGTGCTCGGCCCAGGCCTTCGCCTCGTCCAGCGTCGTCTTCGGATCGTTGTCGCCGGTCAGCACGGTGATCGGGCAGTCCACGGTGGCACCCGGCTCACAGCGGTACGTCTCGACCGCCTTGTAGTCGGCGCGCAGCGAGGGCATCGCGGCCCGCATCATCTCCTCGTCACCGAGCAGGGCCGACGCGGTGCCGCTCAGCCGACGCACCTCGGCAAGAATCGTCTCGTCGCTGCGGTGCGCGTTCTCGTCCCGGTACGTCGACGGCGCGCGTCGCCCGGAGGCGAACAGCCGGACCGGACCGTGACCGTCGGCCTCAAGACGGCGAGCCAGCTCGAAGCCGAGGACGGCCCCCATGCTGTGACCGAGGAAGGTGGTCGGCAGTTCCGGCTGACGTCGCAGCACCTCGTATATCCGGTCGACGAGCACCGCCAGGTCGTCGATGGGCCGTTCCGCACGCCGGTCCTGCCGTCCGGGGTACTGGATGGCGAGTACATCGACATCAGGGCTCAGCGCCGCCGCCACCGGGAGGTAGAAAGACGCCGACCCGCCTGCGTGCGGGAGGCATACCAGCCGAGCAGCCGGGTTTTTGGCAGGGTGAAAACGGCGGCACCACAGTTCATCTCCGGGCGAAGGCTGAGACATGCCACTCCAGAAAGTTGTCACACCGGATCATTAAGTGAAGCCAGAACATAGCGAATTGCCGGAACGCCTGCAAGGCGCGCATCCTGCCTCTACCTGCGGCTATCCGCTCAACTGGCAAACTGATGCAGTTGAACGGCGACCGGGGAGCGGTCTTGATGATAGTTATCTGAACGAGGGCATGTGGCCGCCTGTTGCGTCGTTCCCATGGACCCGGTTACTGTTCCAAAATACGTGGCGACAATGAGAGGTGACGTACGTGGGGCACAAATTCTCCCTGGTTCTCAGCCGGCAGATCACCGATGAGGAGTCGGGAATCCTGCGCGAGGCCGGCTTCACCGACGCGACTTTCGCGACCGATTCACTTCCTACTAATGCAGACGTCGCCGTTACGAAGATTGACTTCGATGACGCGGCTGCGCCCTCCCTGGCCGAGGCGATCGAAACGGCACTTGAGACGGTGAAGAAGGTCCCGGACCTCACCGTCCCGGGCCTCACCGTGCCGGCCGTGCCGCAGGCTCCGGCCGAGGACTCGCGCATCGTGGTCGGCGAGGTGGTCGAGGGTTCGGCCGCCGAGAAGGCGCCCGCGAAGAAGCGCAGCACCAAGAAGGCGAGCGCCGCGGACAAGGCGTAGTCCGCCGCCGTAAGTTGATGGACCGCTGAGAGCGGCCGCCACGAACGCAGCGAAGCTCCGGTTGCCGGGACGACTTTTCCAAGTTGCCCCGGACAACCGGAGCTTCGCTGCGTTCGTGCGCATCTGCCACCACCTGATCGGCCCCGGCTCTGCAGCGGCCGTTCAACTGACGTGGCACTACGGTTGAACACAGCTCCGCATCGAACAGCTTCGGCCATCCAGTTGAACACGAGACGCGGTTGAACACTGCCTTTCAATGGCCTCCACGACCCCGCTCGGCTGGGGCGACGACGGGGGCTTCAGCCTTCCGGCAGCGGGGTTCCAGCCTTACGGGAGCTGGGCGCCCGGGACGGCAACGAGGTCCCTGGGGCAGCAACGCCGGGTCCCTGGGGCAGCATCACCGGGCCCTTGGGGCAGCATCACCGGGCCCCTGGGCGGCATCGCGGGGCCCCGGGCGTCGAGTACCGGGCGTTGGCCGGCGCAGTGCGAGTTGGCGGACGCGCGGGTCGTTCCGGCAGCTGCCACGGACGGGTTCCCGCGACCCCACCATCCGGATCGTGCCCGCGCTGTGGCACCGACCTGCTGACACGTGTCCATGACGGACGTGAAATCGCAGCAATCGGCACACCTGATCCGGGGGGAGGGCTTGGCCGAAAAACGCGGAAGCGGGCTTAGCGAAGAACTGGCCGAAAGTGCTCGTTCATCGAACCTCCACAGTTTCTCCATCTCGGTAAACTCGGTGCCGTTCGGCCTCTCTGACCAGAACGCATGGCCAGGATTCGATGCGAGACCCCCGCTCTTTGCCGCTCTTCGGCGCGACACACCCGCCGGGAGCCCCACGCGGCTTGGCTTGAACGGGTTAGAATCGCTGCGTCCGGATGGCCCCGCAGGTGTAATCGTCTACGATCCGGCGATATCCGCCCTGCGGTGTTCACGGAAGTGCCACGGATCTGTTCCCTGCAGTTCCGTTTTGTTCGGCTGAGTGCAACCTGAGTGAAATAAGCGTGGAGTCAGGACTCTGAGTACTACCGAGCGTAGCGCCGGACGTCCCTATGTAAGCCGTTAAAGAAGTCGTAAATCCACAGGTGCAGCTTCCGTGGAGGAGCGGTGGACTGCTAGCCTGTAGGCGGATTCTAACAATTCCGATAATGGCCTGACCAGCTATTGACTTACGGGGGATCTCGGACTTACGGGGGCTTTCGAGCGACGTTTTGAATCGTGCCTTGCGGGTTCCAGGGCATACGACATGAGTCGGATGAAGCAGCCACTGCTTCTTTGCTGCAAATAACTCGTCGTAGTTGTCATGGGGGTGCAGTATGGGCCTTGCCGGCCGCACTACAATTTCGACTGAAATGGACGAAGGGCAAGATGGTGAGCCAGGAATAGTCTCGGTTCCCATTTTGCAGGTACTACCCGGTGACTCGCCCCGCCTGAAAGGCGAGGACAAAGTCCATGTACTGAGGCTCGCGGCCATAGAGAGCCCGCTTCCGCCGATACTGGTGGATCGAAGAACCATGCGGGTGATTGACGGGATCCACCGGTTGATGGCTGCCTCTCTCAAGGGGCAGAAAGTGATTGACGTCCAGTTCTTCGACGGCAGTCGCGAGGATGCATTTCTCAAGGCGGTTGAGGCGAATGTCGAGCATGGTCTCCCGCTGACCCAGGCCGATCGCACCGCGGCGGCACTGCGCATACTCAAGTCGCACCCCACCATGTCGGATCGCGCCATCGCCAAGTCGACCGGGCTCGGAGCCCGGGCGGTCGCGGAACTGCGGCGCTCCTCCGACTCCGTGCCGCACTCGAATTTCAGGGTGGGGCGAGACGGCAAGGTCCGTCCCCTGAACGGCGCGAAGGGGCGGCTGCGCGTGGCGGAGCTGATCCGGGAGAACCCGGAGGCTTCGCTGCGTCAGGTGGCGCGGACGGCCGGGGTTTCACCCGCGACGGCGCTCGACGTACGGCGGCGCTTAGAGCGTGGCGAAGAGCCTGTCCCCAGCCAGGGCGGCAGCGTCAGTGCCGAAACGGAGACCCCCAGGGATCCCATGCCGGTCGCGCCTTCCTCTGTGATCGGTCCGCCGACGACCGCCACACTCGAAAAGCTCATGCGCGACCCGTCGTTGCGGCAGAGCGAGCTGGGCCGGCGGTTGCTGCGCATGTTCAAGGAGAACGTGCTGGGCGCCAAGGAGATGACCGACATCTGCGCCTCGGTGCCGTCGCACTGCATTGAGTTGATCATCCAGCTCTCCCGTCACAACTCGCAGATCTGGGAAGACTTCGCTCAGGAGTTGAACAGGCGGGCGCGGATCGTGAATCCCGAATAGGACGCGGTGCTGTCGCGCACGACGGTGACAGGGGCATGTTGAGGCAAGGGTGAGGTCAGAGCCCGCACGTCGATCGTGTGGACTCTGGCCTCACCCTTGCCGGTTGCTCGCTGCCCGTTGTCTGTTGTCGGTTGCCTGCTGCTCGTTGCTCGGCAAGCCGGCAGCAGCGGGCATCACGATCCCGTCGGTCGTGGCCGTCGGGCTCTGCGGTGCCGTCGGTCTACCGGACAACGGAGTGCTTGTGGGTCAGGGCGAGGAACGCGTCCTCCAGCGTGGCCTGGTCGACCCGAAGCTGCTCGGGCATGATCCGGCAGTGCGCCAGCAGGGACGTGACCGTGCTCAGTGCGTTGTGGTTGCCGGTCACCACCACGTAGTCACCCTGGCGGCTGACGCTGCTCACGTCGGGCAGCTGCGCGAGCAGGGTGTCGTCGAGCGGCGCGGAGGGGCGGAACTGGATGCGCTGCTCGGTCCTGACCCGTTCGACCAGCCCGGACGGGGTGTCGGTGAGCGCGATGCGGCCCTTGTCGATCAGCGCGATCCGGTCGCACAGTCGCTCGGCCTCCTCCATGAGGTCGGTGACCAGGAGGATGGTGACGCCGCTGTCGCGGACGGTCTCGATCAGCTTCCAGGTCTCGCGCCTCGACTGGGGGTCCAGACCGGTGGTGAGCTCATCGAGCACCGCCACCTGCGGGTTGCCGACCAGGGCCAGAGCGACGGACAGCCGCTGCTTCTGGTCGCCGGACAGGTTGCCGTACGTGGTCCCGCTCGTCGAAGTGAGCCCGAGCGCGTCCATGAGATGCCGCCAGTCGGCGGGGTTGCGGTAGAAGGAACTGTAGAGCGACAGCGCCTCCGCGACCTGCATCCGGTCGGGTAACCGGCCGTCCTGCAGTTGGACGCCGAGCTGCTGGGTGATCTCGGCCCGCTCCTCGCACGGGTCGAGACCGAGCACGTTGATCTCGCCGCCGTCGCGGTTGCGCAGCCCTTCGATGCATTCCACCGTCGTGGTCTTGCCTGCGCCGCTGGGACCGAGAATCCCGAAGATCTCACCTTCCTCGACGGCGAAGGAGACATCATCGACCGCCACGAGGTCGCCGTACCGCTTGTGCAGATGCTGCACCTCAATCACTGCGGACATGGTCTTGTCCTTTCACGTGCTCGTTTTCGTGTGCGTCATCGGCGTCTGTTCGGTGCCCCGCTCATATCGACGGGCCTGTGGCAGGCCCTTCCGACACTACAAAAGATACGGTCGGCCCGCCCGCTGCTGGTATCCCGCTATGCCCCGTGGGAAGTGGGGCTAGCCCCACCCGAGTTCCGGCCCCACGAGTCCAAACATTCGGATGCCGACAAAGATCAGGCCGAATGACCGATGTTGTGCGCGAGTTGGCGAAAATGGCCAGCATCCGGACCGAAAAGTGGTGCAATTGGCCATCCGGGGTCGAGCGAGCCGACTGGGAACGGCTGAAACTGAGCGATGCGGGCGAGCTGTTGCAGCAGATGACCGGCCAGGTGGGGGACGGTGTGGCCGAATGACTCCCCCACTCACTGTGACTGGTGTCATGTTCTCGTTGACGCGCTGGAGAGGGCTGCTCGGCGCATTTCACGTATTCTGCGAGCGTCGCCCGTCTCGGTCCCATATGGGCTCAACCGTGACTCGGTCATGATTCAACAGTGCGCCTTGGGTGGTTATCTGACGCACCGCCTCAGAAATTTTCAAAGGTCACCTGGAAAGCGGTGCAGGTCGGACAAAGAATCGAATCACCGAGCCGGTCGGCCTGCCGAGTCGACTGATCTCCAATTCCGCGTAATTACGGCGTCGTTCTGCCCGCCGGCGCCGCTGTTGGTGGCCGACGGCTCGGAACAGGCAGTCGGCGGCCCGGAAAGGGCGGTCGGTGTCGGCTTCGGTAGCGAGTCCGGGCCCGGCGAACGGCGTGGTCGTCCCGGGTGCCTTCCGGGGTGCTTTCCGGCGGGCGTCGACTGCGGCGCGGAGACCCGCACTGTGGCCCGGAGCCCCTCACCGTGTCCCTGCTCAGCTGACGGACGTCCACGACAACCATGTCCGGCCGTTCGCCGATCAGCGCGTCGACGCTTCGGTCACGACAATGCGCACGGTACCGACGCGGTGATGCGGGTGGGACCGCCCGCCGGACTGTCTATCTCCAGCCTGCCGCCGAACGCCGTCATCCGGCGTTCGATGCCGCTCAGCCCGGAGCCCGGCGAGACGGCGGCCCCACCGATCCCGTCGTCCGTCACGGTCGCGGTGAGCGTCGGCGCGGCATAGGTGAGTTCGACCGCCACCTGGGAGGCCTCGGCATGCTTGGCCGCGTTCGCTATCAGTTCCGCGACGGCGAAGTAGACCGCGGACTCGACGGGGCGTTCGGGCCGCGCGGGTACGGCGCTGTGCACGGTGACCTCGACGGGTGCGTCGAGCGCCAGGGCCCGGACGGCGTCCACCAGGCCGCGCTCGGCGAGCACGGGCGGGTTGATGCCGCGGACCAGGGACCGCAGCTCGGTCAGCGCGGTGACGGACGTGGCCCGGAGGTCGGCGAGGATCGCCTTGGCCGCGGCGGGGTCGGTGTCGACGAGCTGCTCGGCGGCTCCCATCGACATGCCCATGGCCACCAGCCGGGCCTGGGCCCCGTCGTGCAGGCCCCGCTCGATGCGCTCCAGCTCGGCCGCCTGTGCCTGGGTCAGGTCGGCCCGGATGGCCTCCAGCTCGTCCACCCGCTTACCGAGGCGCGAACGCGGGGCTGCTCCCAGGAACCGTATCGCCAGGGGTTCGAAGATCCTCCATGCGACAGGGGCGATGCCCAGGCCGACGACGATCGCGGCGACACCGTAGCCGAGGAGGTCGGTCCCCAATGCCATGTACGCGCCGCCCGCGAGCCCGAGCAGGGGGAGAGCCACCACGAGCAGCATGGGCACAGCGACGATCACGGTCCACACCCCGTCCCAGTGCAACTGCGGATCATGGAACCGGGCCTTCACCCGGGCCCGACGGCGCGCCTCCCGCTCGGACTGGTGATACTCGCTGCCGTCCCACCAGTAGCCCGTCGCCATACGGGTGACCGGCGGAACGGGACGGTAGGCCGCCTCGATCCGCAAGCCCAGCCAACTGTCCGCAAGCCGTCGCGCGGTCCTGGCGAGTACCCGGCTGGTGAGCAGATGCGTGATCCACAGGGCCCCGGCGATCCACAGGATCACCACCGCCGTCTCGCCGAGGAACGCCAGCGCCCCCATGAACCCGGACCCGGTCGACTCCGAGGACCACGCATAGGCCACGCGGGGGCCGAGCAGCCCGATGACCGATCCGACCGCGGGCATCACGCCGACGAGCCCGGTCAGCACCGCCGACCGGTACAGCCCGACCCCGATCTCGGAACACCAGCCCAGCAGACCGCCCTTCACGGGTGGTCCCATCCGGCCGGTGCCCTCGCCACGCTCGCCGTCGTGCCGGCCGGGTCCGTCCGGGGAAGCGCTCGCCGATCGCGGGCCACGTGCCGGGAACCCTGCCGCGGCGTCGGCAGCCGCCCGGTGCATCGGTCCCTGCAGGGCCGGCGCTCTCTCACCGGACATATGGCCACTTCCCTCACTGGTCGGCTCATCGTCGACGGCCGGCCATGGTTTTGCCGGGCCCGCCACCGATCACGGTCAACGAACATCCCCAGGGTGAGCGGCGCGGCCGTCCAGCAGCTGCGGCGACCGACGCCGACCCGGCGGCCGCGAGGGCCGCTCCGGTGATCGGCGGGCGCTGGAGATGGCGGGAGACGAGGCGGCGCAGCAGGAGGACCGTCGATCGGTTCTTCTTCCGGTGCTCCGCTCCATCCCCCTTCGCCCGGCCGACCCTGATGAAGGTACGTTCGTCCGTCCCGCGCCCGGTATCCCGCTACGCCCCGCGGGAGGTGGGTCTAGCCCCACCCTTCCCCGCTGTCACTGCGTACGGCATAGGACGCGTACGACATACGACGCGTAGGGCATGCGCCCGGCGCACGGCGCTGCTCGGCCGGCTGGACGGATTGCACCGATCGGCGATGCCGGGCGAGGCCCCCGCCCTCAGCGCGTGACGTTCACCCTTCAATGGACAGTGATCTCGAATCAACCCGTAACCCCTCGGTCCGTTCGCGGTTGGTAGCGGTGGGGGGCCTGCTGCCTGTGCCCGGTCCCCGCGGATCAACTTGCCTCTGGACGGCGGGGAGGACAGCGAGCCGTGGCCATGACCGAATCGGTGGCTGATGGCGCGTACGGGGGAGCGCGTGCAGTGCACGAGGGGATTCTGCGACGCCAGTCGGCGAGAGAATCCGCCGCGCGCACCTACGCCCGTGCCCTGCCCATCGTGCCCGTCCGGGCACGGGGAATGACCATCGAGGGCGCCGACGGCCGCCGCTACCTGGACTGCCTCTCCGGTGCGGGAACCCTCGCCCTCGGTCACAACCATCCGGTCGTGCTGGAGGCCATCCGGCGGGTCCTCGACTCCGGTGCCCCGCTCTCCGTCCTCGATCTGGCGACCCCTGTCAAGGACGCCTTCATCACCGAGCTGTTCCACACCCTCCCGCCCGGACTCGCCGACCGTGCCCGCGTCCAGTTCTGCGGGCCGGCCGGCACCGACGCGGTCGAGGCCGCCTTCAAACTCGTCCGGGCCGCGACCGGACGCACCGGCATGCTCGCCTTCACCGGCGCCTACCACGGCATGACCGCCGGAGCCCTGGCCGCCTCGGGCGGCGCCCTCGACGTACAGGTCGCCCGCCTGCCCTACCCGCAGGACTACCGCTGCCCATTCGGTGTCGGAGGCCCGCGCGGCGCCGAAATCGCGGCCCGCTGGTGCGAGTCCCTCCTCGACGACCCCAAGTCGGGGGTGCCGCTGCCCGCCGGGATGATCCTCGAACCCGTCCAGGGCGAGGGCGGAGTGATCCCGGCGCCGGACGACTGGCTGCGCCGCATGCGACAGATCACGGCCGACCGGTCCATTCCGCTGATCGCCGACGAGATCCAGACGGGTGTCGGCCGCACCGGCGCCTTCTGGGCCGTCGAACACAGCGGTGTCACGCCCGACGTCATGGTCATGTCCAAGGCCATCGGCGGCAGCCTCCCCCTGGCCGTGCTCGTCTACCGCGACGACCTCGACGTCTGGCAACCCGGCGCGCACGCGGGCACGTTCCGGGGCAATCAGCTCGCCATGGCCGCGGGCACCGCCACCCTGGCCCACGTTCGCGAGAACGGCCTCGCCGAACGGGCCGCCGTCATCGGCTCTCGGATGCTGTCCCAACTCTGCGCATTCCAGAAGGAGTTCCCCTGCATCGGGGAAGTCCGGGGGCGCGGCCTGATGATGGGGGTCGAGCTGGTCGACCCCGAGAGCCGGGCGGGCAGGCCGGACGACAATCCCTCTGCCGGCGACCACCGCATGGCGATGGACGGCCTCGAGTCCACCCGCCCCCCTTGCTCCGCCGACCCCGAGCTCGCCGCGGCCGTCCAGCGGGAGTGCCTCCAGCGCGGCCTCATCGTGGAACTCGGCGGCCGTCACGCCGGCGTCGTACGGCTCCTCCCGCCCCTGACCATCAGCGATGAACAGGCGGCAGCCGTGCTCGACCGTCTGACCGACGCGGTGGCCGCGGCGGCCCGCTGCCAGCAAGGCCACGGCCGCCGTCAGCAGGACCAAGGCCGTCGTCAGCAGGATCACGGCTGCCGTCAGCGTCATGACGGCGGCCCTCCCGAACCGACGGGCTAGCGGCCGTACCCGCCCGGCGGGCTGCCGTACCCGGTCGACCCCGCCGCCGTAGCCCGCGGAAACGGCAGGGCCTGCCTCACACCCCATCTCAACCGCACCTCCGTCCAGGACTTCCCGCCCGACCTCGTCGTTTCCCCACCACCCGACTGACACCCCGACCACTCCCTCTCAGCCCCCGCTCGACGCGGATCCCTCCGGCGCCGCCGGGACGCCCCATCGATGACTGCTCACCAACCGAGCGGACGACAGGACGAGAACCACCCGCACAAGACCCAGCCCAGCCCCGAGGAGCCGTCTTGAACGCCACCCCCACACCCGACGGCCGTTCCGGCAGCCCCGACGACCAGGGAGACTCCGGCGCCCAGCCCTCGCCCGTGCCCCTCGCCGAGTCGGTTCCCCAGCAGAAGAGGCGAACCGCCGAGGCCGCACGGTGGGGAGAGCCCGGCAGCGACCCGCTGGAGCATCCCGACCCGCACACCGCCGCCCAGGCCGCCGCCGTCGAGAACCTCCTCCGCTGCTGGGTACGCGAGACGAACCTCGCCGTCTCCGCCACCGGCACCTTCCGCATCCCCCTGCCGACCAGCGGAACCGCACTGATCGCTCCGGTCCGCTACTGCTCCCCGACGGGCTGGCACCGCATCGGACCACCTCGTCTGACCGGCGCCCCCGAAGCGGCCCCTCCCGTCGACGCGGTCACCCTCGCAGCCCTGCTCGCCAGGGAGACGCCCGGCGGCACGGCCGGCACCACGGGCCCCACCTCCCACGGCGGCGGAGGCGACCTCGTCGCCAGGGTGTGCGACTCCCTGCACCGGACCGCGACCTTCATCCGCGACCGGCGCGAACATCCGGCCGACGGCCCCGACCTCTTCCTCGGCGCCGAGCAGGCCCTCCTCCTCGGCCATCCCCTGCACCCGACCCCCAAGAGCCGGGAAGGCCTGACCGAGACCGAAGCCCGGTGGTACTCACCGGAGTTGCGCGGCTCCTTCCCCCTGCACTGGATGGCGGTCGCCCCTTCGCTGCTCGCGAGCGACTCGGCCTGGACCGAGCGCGGCCGTCCCGTCACCGCAGACCTCCTCTCCCGACGGCTCGCCGAAGCAGCCCTGCCCCTGCCCGACGGATACGCCGCCCTGCCCCTGCACCCCTGGCAGGCGCGCACGGTCGCGCACCGCGAGGCGATCGCCGCCCTGCTCGACTCCGGCCTGCTCCGCGACCTCGGTCCGCTCGGCTCTCCCTGGCATCCCACCTCCTCCGTACGTACGGTCCACCGGTCCGGCGCCCCCGCGATGCTCAAGCTGTCCCTGGGCTTGCGCATCACCAACTCCCGGCGCCAGAACCTGCGCAAGGAACTCCATCGCGGAGTCGAGGTGCACCGGCTGCTGCGCAGCGGCCTGTCCAAGCAGTGGCAGGCGGTACACCCCGGCTTCGACATCGTCCGCGACCCGGCCTGGATCGCCGTCGACGACCCGGACGGCCGGCCCGTGCCCGGCCTCGACGTCGTGATCAGGCACAACCCGTTCACCCCGGCCGACGACGTCGGCTGTGTCGCCGGGCTCGTCTCGCTCCGCCCTCTCGCCACGGCGGGCGCCGACGCCTCGCGGACACAGAGCACGTCGCCGTTCCGGTCCCGGCTGGCCCAGCTCGTCCAACGGCTTGCCGCACGCACCGGCCGGCCCGTCGGAGCCGTCACCGCGGAGTGGTTCCTGCGGTACCTCGAGCAGGTCGTCCGGCCCGTGCTGTGGCTGGACAGCGAGGCCGGAATCGCCCTCGAAGCCCACCAACAGAACACACTGCTCCTGCTCGACCGCGACGGCTGGCCCGCCGGTGGCCGCTACCGGGACAATCAGGGCTACTACTTCCGCGAGTCCCGACGCCCCGAACTCGATGCGCGATTCCCCGGCATCGGTGAGCGCAGCGACACGTTCGTCTCCGACGAGATCGCCGACGAACGCTTCGCGTACTACCTCGCCATCAACAACGTGCTCGGCCTGATCGGCGCGCTCGGCTCCCAGCATCTCGCCGACGAACGACTGCTCCTCGCCGCGTTCCGCCGCTTCCTCACCGGCGTCGCTTCAGGACGCGATTCCCTGCACACCCCGCTGCCCGGCCTCCTGCTCGACTCACCCGTCCTGCGGTGCAAGGCCAACCTGCTGACCGGGCTGCACGGCCTCGACGAACTCGTCGGCCCGGTCGACACCCAGTCCGTCTACGTCACCATCGCCAACCCCCTTCACTCCTGAACGAACCGCACCGTCTTCCTTGCTTTGTCTCCGAGGACCACGACCCCTTTCTTCTCCCGAGAGGAACGCACCGTGCCTCCCACCGACGCGACCGCCGGGACCAGCCCCGGCGCCGTCCCCGTCCACGCGGGCTGCTCAGACCCCCAAGACCTGGCGGGCACGGGTGGCACCGCCTCCTTCGGGGACGGCGAGGACACGCTGGACCTGCACCTGCCCGACGAGTTCATCGCCCGCTTCGCCCGGGGAGCGGCCGAGGAGGATTACGGCGGACTGCAGGCAGGCCAGGACCTCGCCAGAGCCGCCGCCGTGAAGTTCGGCCGAGCTGAAGTGCCCCGTGTCGAGGTCGAGGAGGACCTGCTCGACCACATCTCCACCTGGGGGCCGACCGCCACCCCCGTGGGGCCTTTCCAGCTGGTGCCCGCGCGCATCGAGCACGACCTGCCACTCATCCACCGCTGGATGAACGACCCCACCGTCACCGCGTTCTGGCACCTCGGCGGTCCCCGGAGCGGGACGGAGAACCACCTGCGTGCGCAACTCGACGGCGACGGACGCAGCGTGCCGTGTCTGGGCCTGCTGGACGGCACCCCCATGAGCTACTGGGAGATCTACCGGGCAGACCTGGATCCGCTGGCCCGCCACTATCCGGCTCGTCCGCACGACACCGGGGTCCACCTCCTCATCGGCGACGCCTCCGACCGAGGGCTGGGGCTTGGATCCGCCCTGCTCCGAGCCGTGGCCGACCTGGTCCTGGACCGTCGCCCCGCCTGCGCTCGCGTCGTGGCGGAGCCCGATCTTCGCAACACCCCCTCCGTATCCGCCTTCCTCAGCGCCGGCTATCGGTACGCGGCTGAGGTCGACCTGCCCGGTAAACGGGCCGCCCTCATGATCCGGGACCGAGTCCTGCGCGGTCTGATGTAGCGCCGGGTGGTGGCGCCGTCACAATGAGTACGAACGGCGGAAGGCTCGGGTTCCCGGATCTTCGGAGTCAATCTCTGCCGGATCCTCGAGCCGATCGCGACCGGATCCACCGAGCCGGCCGCACTGCGCCTGCCAGTTGTCGCCGGGTCGAAGATCCCGCACCAACGGGTACTAACCCGTACTAATCCACACCAAGCCGCACCGATCCACACCGATCCGCGCCACCCGGCAAGCACCTGCGCCGTCCCAGTGCCACAGCCATCTGCTCAGCCACGCAGCCATCCGCTCAGCCATCTGCGCCGCCCCGCAGTCATCTGCCCCGCCCAGCAGTCATCTGCCCGCCCAGAGTCGTCGGCTCCGTCCCCGGAGCCTCCCGCACGCCGTCCCACCCCTGGAGCCCCGTCAGTGATCCCACCCCTCGTCCCAGCCTTGATCGCCCGTTTGTCAGTGCCGGGCCGTAGGGTGGTCGGGCTATGACGAAGCCCTCACTCCCCGAACTCCTGCATGCCGCTGTCGCAGCCGTCGGCGGTACGGAGCGCCCCGGCCAGGTCTCCATGGCCGAAGCGGTCGCCGAAGCGATCGACGACGGATCCCACCTTCTGTGCCAGGCCGGCACCGGCACCGGAAAGTCGCTGGGCTATCTCGTGCCCGCGCTCGCACACGGGGAGAGAGTGGTCGTGGCCACGGCCACGCTGGCGCTGCAGCGCCAGCTCGTGGAACGGGACCTGCCGCGCACGGTCGACGCCCTCCACCCGCTGCTGCGGCGCCGCCCCGAGTTCGCCATGCTCAAGGGCCGGTCGAACTACCTGTGCCTGCACCGCCTGCACGAGGGCATGCCGCAGGACGAGGAGGACGGGCTCTTCGACCAGTTCGAGGCCGCCGCGCCCACCAGCAAGCTGGGCCAGGACCTGCTGCGTATGCGTGACTGGGCGGACGAGACCGAGACCGGCGACCGTGACGATCTCACTCCCGGCGTCTCCGACCGTGCATGGACGCAGGTGTCCGTGTCGTCCCGGGAGTGCCTGGGCGCTTCGAAGTGTGCCTACGGAGCCGAGTGCTTCGCCGAGATGGCCCGCGAGCGTGCCAAGCTCGCCGAGGTCGTCGTCACGAACCACGCGCTGCTCGCCATCGACGCCATCGAGGGCGCCCCGGTACTGCCCCAGCACGAGGTGCTGATCGTGGACGAAGCGCATGAACTCGTCTCCCGCGTCACCGGCGTCGCCACCGGCGAACTCACGTCGGGCCAGGTCAATCGAGCGGTGCGCCGGGCCGCCAAACTCGTCAACGAGAAGGCCGCCGATCAGCTCCAGACCGCAGCCGAGGGCTTCGAGCGGCTGATGGAGCTGGCCCTGCCCGGCCGCCTGGAGGAGATCCCGGAAGACCTCGGGTATGCCCTGATGGCGCTGCGGGACGCTGCCCGTACGGTCATTTCCGCGATCGGCACGACCCGCGACAAGTCGGTCCAGGACGAGGACGCGGTCCGCAAGCAGGCGCTGGCCTCGGTGGAGACGGTGCACGACGTGGCCGAGCGCGTTCTGAACGGCTCGGAGTGGGACGTGGTCTGGTACGAGCGCCACGACCGCTTCGGCGCCTCGCTGCGGGTCGCCCCCATGTCGGTCTCCGGGCTGCTCAGGGAGAAGCTCTTCGCGGACCGCAGCGTCGTGCTGACCTCCGCGACCCTCAAGCTGGGCGGCGACTTCAACGGCGTCGGCGCCTCCCTGGGACTGGGTCCCGAGGGCGTCGAGGGCGAGGACCTGCCGCAGTGGAAGGGCGTCGACGTGGGCTCGCCGTTCGACTACCCCAAGCAGGGCATCCTGTATGTCGCCAAGCACCTCGCGCGCCCCGCACGGGACGGCGAGCGCGCCGACATGCTGGACGAGCTGACCGAGCTCATCCAGGCGGCCGGCGGCCGCACCCTCGGCCTGTTCTCATCGATGCGTGCCGCCCAGCTCGCTGCGGAAGAGCTGCGCTCCCGGGTCCCGGAGTTCCCCATCCTGCTCCAGGGCGAGGAGACGCTGGGCGAGCTGATCAAGAACTTCGCGGCCGACCCCGCGACCTGCCTCTTCGGCACGCTGTCGCTGTGGCAGGGCGTCGACGTCCCGGGACCCAGCTGTCAGCTGGTCGTCATGGACAAGATCCCCTTCCCGCGCCCCGACGACCCGCTGATGAGCGCCCGCCAGAAGGCAGTGGAGGACGCCGGCGGCAACGGCTTCATGGCCGTGGCCGCCACCCATGCAGCCCTGCTCATGGCCCAGGGCGCCGGCCGTCTGGTGCGGGCCTCCGGGGACCGAGGCGTGGTGGCCGTACTGGACCAGCGGCTGGCCACAGCCCGGTACGGCGGATATCTCAAGACGTCGCTGCCCGACTTCTGGTACACGACGGACCGCAACCAGGTACGCAGGTCGCTCGCTGCGATCGACGCGGTTGCGAAGCAGGCGGAGACACAGTGATCGCGGGGTAGGCCGGCCCGGCCCACCCCGCGATGCAGGACCGCCCGGGCTCAGCCCGTAGGGTCCGGGGCCCGCACAGCACAGGGCCCCGGAACCGGCGCAGGGGTCCCGGGGCCCGGTCAGGGGACGAGCCGTCCGGCCCGTTCACCGCAGCCGTCACACGCGCCGCAGTACGGCGACGACCTTGCCCAGAATGGTCGCGTCGTCGCCAGGGATCGGCTCGTAGGCCGAGTTGTGCGGAAGGAGCCAGACGTGGCCGTCCTCGCGCTTGAAGCGCTTGACGGTCGCTTCGCCGTCGAGCATGGCTGCCACGATGTCGCCGTTCTCCGCGACCGGCTGACGGCGGACGGTGACCCAGTCGCCGTCACAGATCGCTGCCTCGATCATGGAGTCGCCGACGACCTTCAGGACGAACAGCTCACCGTCGCCGACGAGCTGCCGGGGGAGCGGGAACACGTCCTCGACCGATTCCTCCGCGAGGATCGGGCCGCCGGCCGCGATGCGGCCGACCAGCGGGACGTAGGACGCGGCGGGCTTGCCCGCGGTGTCCGTCGGCTGCACGGTCACGGCCTGGTCGGAACCGCGCACCTCGTAAGCGCGCGGGCGGTGCGGGTCTCGGCGCAGGAAGCCCTTGCGCTCAAGAGCCATCAGCTGATGCGCGACCGAGGAGGTGCTCGAAAGGCCGACGGCCTGGCCGATCTCGCGCATCGACGGCGGGTACCCGCGTCGCTGCACGGAGTCCCTGATGACCTCGATCACCCGGCGCTGCCGGTCGGTGAGTCCGGAGCTGTCCGCCCGGATGCCTGGAGGTCGGCCCGGTAGAGAGCGCTTGTGTCCCTCGGGATTCGTGGCTTCGTTCATCGCATGTACCGGCTCGACTCGGCCCTGGGAGCGGTCCTGGGCAGTGATGGTGGCACTGTCTGCGGTGGTGGTCACGTCGGCCCCTCTCGATGGTCTCCCTGCTGGACAACGGTAGTTGCTTTCGAAAGGTTGCGCCAAACACACGTTCGAGTGAAAAAGTGCGATTCGCCTGACGTGATCGTGTGTCCGGGTGTATGGCTAACGCGATCCCTGGCCGACAAAAGCGCCCATTGTTGTACTCTTCACCGCCGGGGCAGACCACCTTGTGGGTTGCTTCCCCAGTCTGCCATCCGGAATCCCGCCTGCCGGGACCTGGGCTCCTTCTGTGCCGGAGTCCCACGTGTCCTCCGTGCGGCGCCCACGGTATCTCCGTAAGCGCCACGGGGAAACGACTGTGCGTCCGCGTGTTCGGTGGGGCGTTCGCGGAGGTCCGGGGCCTGTCTTTCCGCAGCGACACGCGAGTCTGCCTTGGTGTATGAGCCAATCCCCACATCTAGTGGTTGGATGGCTACAGCGGCCCACAAGTTGTGTTTGTACGGGTCCCCCGGGTCTCCGGGGCCTCCGCGATCGCCTATGCTTGGGGCTGCTTCGAGGGGCCCCTGAGGTCCAGCGAGGCTATTGAGTCTGCTGTGAGGAGGGTTGGAGATCATGCACTGCCCCTTCTGCAGGCACCCCGACAGCCGTGTGGTCGACAGTCGTACGACCGACGACGGCACGTCGATCCGCAGGCGCCGCCAGTGCCCCGACTGCTCCCGTCGTTTCACGACCGTGGAGACGTGCTCGCTCATGGTGGTCAAGCGGTCCGGAGTCACTGAGCCGTTCAGCCGTACCAAGGTCATCAACGGCGTGCGCAAGGCATGCCAGGGGCGGCCTGTCACCGAGGACGCACTCGCCCAGCTCGGCCAGCGGGTCGAGGAAGCGGTGCGGGCCACCGGAAGTGCCGAGCTGACCACCCATGACGTGGGTCTGGCCATACTCGGCCCGTTGCAGGAACTCGACCTCGTCGCCTATCTGCGATTCGCCTCCGTCTACCGGGCGTTCGACTCGCTCGAGGACTTCGAGGCCGCCATCGCGGAGCTGAGAGATGCCACGCGGGACCCCGCTGCGGACGACGAAGACGCGGGAGCGGGGAGCCAGGAGGACGACCGCGGGCCCGGAGGGACCACTCAGGTTCCCGTGCCCGCCCGCGCCGCCGACTGACCGGCGGACCGGAAACCGGACGGAGACCCGGGTTCCGGCCGGTAAGCGGCGAGCGAAGACCTGTTGCGGGCGGCAGCGTGAGGATGCCCGCAACACCAGACACAACACCGTGCCACGGGAACATCGTGGCACTTCAGGGCGTTTTAGCCCGTACAGGGAGGCGGCATGACAGAGACGGCGAGCGGTCCGGCACGGGGTTCCCGATCCAAGGGCGCCAAGGCCAGCAAGGGGCTGCGCATCGAGCGTGTCCACACCACCCCCGGCGTACACCCGTACGACGAGGTTGCGTGGGAGCGCCGTGACGTCGTCATGACCAACTGGCGCGACGGCTCGGTCAACTTCGAGCAGCGTGGCGTCGAGTTCCCCGACTTCTGGTCGGTGAACGCGGTCAACATCGTCACCAGCAAGTACTTCCGCGGTGCCGTCGGCACCCCGCAGCGCGAGGTCAGCCTCAAGCAGCTGATCGACCGCATCGTGAAGACGTACCGGAAGGCCGGTGAGGACCACAAGTACTTCGCCTCCCCCGCCGACGCCGAGATCTTCGAGCACGAGCTGGCGTACGCCCTCCTGCACCAGATCTTCAGCTTCAACAGCCCTGTCTGGTTCAACGTCGGAACCTCGCAGCCCCAGCAGGTCTCTGCCTGCTTCATCCTGTCCGTCGACGACTCCATGGAGTCGATCCTCGACTGGTACAAGGAAGAGGGCATGATCTTCAAGGGCGGCTCCGGCGCCGGCCTGAACCTCTCCCGCATCCGCTCCTCCAAGGAACTGCTCTCCTCCGGCGGCAACGCCTCCGGTCCGGTCTCCTTCATGCGCGGCGCCGACGCCTCCGCGGGCACCATCAAGTCCGGCGGCGCCACCCGCCGCGCCGCGAAGATGGTCGTGCTCGACGTCGACCACCCCGACATCGAGGACTTCATCCAGACCAAGGTCAGCGAGGAGGAGAAGATCCGCGTCCTGCGCGACGCGGGCTTCGACATGGACCTGGGCGGGGACGACATCACCTCCGTCCAGTACCAGAACGCCAACAACTCGGTCCGCGTGAACGACGAGTTCATGAAGGCGGTCGAGGGTGCCGGCAAGTTCGGCCTGCGCGCCCGCATGACCGGTGAGGTCATCGAGGAGGTCGACGCCAAGGCGCTCTTCCGCAAGATCGCCGAGGCCGCCTGGGCCTGCGCCGACCCGGGCATCCAGTACGACGACACCATCAACAACTGGCACACCTGCCCCGAGTCCGGCCGGATCACCGCGTCGAACCCGTGCAGCGAGTACATGCACCTGGACAACACGTCCTGCAACCTGGCCTCGCTGAACCTGATGAAGTTCCTGAAGGACGACGGCAAGGGCAACCAGTCCTTCGAGACCGAGCGTTTCCAGAAGGTCGTCGAGCTGGTCATCACCGCGATGGACATCTCGATCTGCTTCGCCGACTTCCCGACCCAGAAGATCGGTGAGAACACGCGCGCGTTCCGCCAGCTCGGCATCGGCTACGCCAACCTGGGCGCCCTGCTGATGGCCACCGGCCACGCGTACGACTCCGACGGCGGCCGCACCCTGGCCGGTGCCATCACCTCGCTGATGACGGGCACGGCCTACCGCCGCTCGGCCGAGCTGGCCGCGGTCGTCGGCGTCTACGACGGCTACGCCCGCAACGCCGACGCCCACAAGCGCGTCATGGTCCAGCACGCCGACGCCAACGGCAAGGCCGTGCAGACGGACGACCTGGACTCCCCGGTGTGGGCGGCTGCCACGGAGGCTTGGCAGGACGTCCTGCGCCTCGGCGAGCAGAACGGTTTCCGTAACTCCCAGGCGTCCGTTCTCGCCCCGACCGGCACCATCGGTCTCGCGATGTCCTGCGACACCACCGGTGTCGAGCCCGACCTCGCCCTGGTGAAGTTCAAGAAGCTGGTCGGCGGCGGCTCGATGCAGATCGTCAACGGCACCGTCCCGCAGGCCCTGCGTCGCCTGGGCTACCAGGAGGAGCAGATCGAGGCGATCGTCGCCCACATCGCCGAGCACGGCAATGTGATCGACGCCCCGGGCCTCAAGCCCGAGCACTACGAGGTCTTCGACTGCGCCATGGGCGAGCGTGCCATCTCCCCGATGGGCCACGTCCGCATGATGGCCGCGATCCAGCCCTGGATCTCCGGCGCCATCTCCAAGACGGTCAACATGCCGGAGACGGCGACCGTCGAGGAGGTCGAGGAGATCTACTACGAGGCCTGGAAGCTGGGCGTCAAGGCGCTCGCCATCTACCGCGACAACTGCAAGGTCGGCCAGCCGCTCTCCGCCAAGACGAAGGACAAGGCGAAGGCCGAGATCACGGAGAAGACCGAGGCGGTCATCCGTGAGACGGTCGAGAAGGTCGTCGAGTACCGCCCGGTCCGCAAGCGCCTCCCCAAGGGCCGCCCGGGTATCACCACGTCCTTCACGGTCGGTGGCGCCGAGGGTTACATGACCGCCAACTCCTACCCGGACGACGGTCTCGGTGAGGTCTTCCTGAAGATGTCCAAGCAGGGTTCGACCCTCGCCGGCATGATGGACGCCTTCTCCATCGCCGTCTCCGTCGGCCTCCAGTACGGCGTGCCCCTGGAGACCTACGTCTCGAAGTTCACCAACATGCGCTTCGAGCCGGCCGGTATGACGGACGACCCGGACGTGCGGATGGCGCAGTCGATCGTCGACTACATCTTCCGCCGCCTGGCGCTGGACTTCCTGCCCTTCGAGACCCGCTCCGCCCTCGGCATCCACTCCGCCGAGGAGCGCCAGCGTCACCTCGAGACCGGTTCCTACGAGCCGTCCGACGACGAGGTCGACGTCGAGGGTCTGGCCCAGTCGGCGCCGCGCCAGACGGAACTGAAGGCCGTCGCCACCCCGAAGGCCGAGTCCGAGGCGGCCAAGCCCGCACCGCAGCAGGCGCACACCAGCGCCGAGCTGGTGGAGATGCAGCTGGGTATCCAGGCCGACGCACCGCTGTGCTTCTCCTGCGGTACGAAGATGCAGCGGGCCGGCTCCTGCTACATCTGCGAGGGCTGCGGCTCGACCAGCGGTTGCAGCTGATGACGCGAGGTTCCTGAGGTAAGGGGCGCCGGCCATGGGCCGGCGCCCCTTACCTTTTGCGGCGCGTTCATCTCCCGCGGGTCCGGTACCGAGCACTGCCCCCGGGGCGGCCTCGATCTGGGTTCCGTTCGGGGCCGGCCGTCAGGGCTGGGTGGCCCTGCCCATGACCCGGGTGAAGGTCGCAGGATCCTCGTCGAAGCCGTGGACACCGGCGTGGAAGTTCCACGCGCCGGACTCGTCCCGCACGAACTCGGCGATCGTGGCCGCTGTGGCTCCGAGCACCGAGGAGAAGTCGTCCTCGGCAAGCACGGTGTAGCCCTCGCGAATGCGCATGGCCGGATTCAGGACGTCGACGAACGTCCGGTGCCCGGGCTGCTGTTGGATGACGACGCCGACCACCACGCGCGCGTACTGGCTGCCGAGCCGGTCGAGCTCGAGCGTCATGACCTCGTCCCAGCCGAAGCCCCGCCCGTCCGTGCTGTCGCGGTTCAGGAAGATCGTGCCGTCCGGCGAACGGCTGTCGAAGTGCACCAGATAGGCCGGAGCCCCGTACGCGTCACCCGACAAGAACGTCGCCGCGACGACGTCCAGATCGGTGGGCGGCTGACCCGCGGGACTGGGGTCCCACTTGAGCCCGACCTCGACCTTGCGGATTCCCTTGCTGAAGCCAGTCACCGGGCCTTCCCTTCCCCCTGAGGATCCCTTTTCCTCAACTCCCTTGGACTCGGCACCTATTGTCCATCCTGCCATGCGCACGGGGTGCGGGGGCGGGTGATCTCCGCCGGAGCGTGACCGGCGCCACGCCCGCTGGCCGTACGATGGCGCGGTGCTGGTCAAGTGGATTCGCTGCACCGTGGTGGACCGCCGCGGCTTCGAGCGGGGGCAGCGGAAATGGGCGGGGCTTCTGGGGGAGCCGGGTTTTCGGGGACAGGGCGGAGGCTGGAGCCGACAGCGACCCGGAGTGGCGCACATCTTCGCCTTCTGGGAGAGCCGCGCCTTCTACGACTCCTTCATGGCCCGCTCGCACGACCGTCTGGCCGCCGCGCAGTCCGGCACGTTCAAGGATCCCCAGGTCAAGCTGTTCGAGTACCGCTTCGATGTGAAGACCGGCTTCGAACCCCGGTTCACGGACACCGACCTGATCCGCGTGGCGCTCTGCCGGGTGCACGAGGACCGCGTCGAGCACTTCACCCTCATGCAGGAGAAGGTCTGGAACCCCGCGATGGCCGGATCGCCCGGCATGATCCGGGGCATGTTCGGCGAAGCGCCCGCGCAGGAATTCCTGATCCTTTCCATGTGGCGGTCGGCGGCGGAGCACGGCAAGTACCGCACGGAGCGGGTGGAGCGCCTTGCGCTGCGGGCCCAGACGGAGGCGGACATCGCGGCCCTCTCGGGTGACATCGTGGAGCTGGAGCCGTCCTGGACGGTGTGAGGCGACTCTGTGAAGGTTTGAAAAGCAAACGCTCATACGGTCTGCCCCATAGCGCCCCTGGACCAGGTTTTCATGTGACATACGCCGTATGGAGCCCGTACGGGTGCTCGACCGTCCCCCGTTCGATCTAGGGTTTTGGCATGGCACGACCACGGCGCATTGTCCTTGTCCGGCACGGCGAATCGACGGGCAATGTTGATGACGCCGTGTACGAGCGGGAGCCCGACCATGCTCTCGCGCTGACCGAGCGTGGCCTTCGGCAGGCCGAGGAGACCGGCAAGGAGCTCAGGGAGCTCTTCGGCCCGGAGCGGGTGAGCGTCTACGTCTCCCCGTACCGCCGCACGCTCGAGACCCTGCAGGCCTTTCACCTCGATCCGGACCTGATACGGGTACGGGAGGAACCCAGGCTGCGCGAGCAGGACTGGGGCAACTGGCAGGACCGCGACGATGTGCGCCTGCAGAAGGCGTACCGGGATGCCTACGGCCACTTCTTCTTCAGGTTCCCGCAGGGGGAGTCCGGCGCCGACGTGTACGACCGGGTCGGCGGCTTCCTGGAGAGCCTGTTCCGCAGCTTCGAGGACCCCGACCATCCGCCGAACGTGCTCCTGGTGACGCACGGGCTCGCGATGCGGCTCTTCTGCATGCGCTGGTTCCACTGGACGGTGGCGGAATTCGAGTCGCTGTCGAATCCCGGGAACGCCGAGGTGCGGATGCTCGTTCTCGGGGAGGACGGCAAGTACACACTCGACCGGCCCTTCGAGAGCTGGCGGGACCCGGTGCCGCACTGGGTCACCGGATAAAGTGGCAGAGCGATGACCGCTGACTCCTCTTCCCTCGGGCGCCTGGACCGCGCCCTGGCCAGCCTGCGCGGACTGGCCCTGGGCGACGCGCTGGGCTCCCAGTTCTTCGTTCCGGCGAACTACCCCCTGCTCAAGCGTCGTGAGCTGCCCGCCGGGCCCTGGCAGTGGACGGACGACACGGAGATGGCCTGCTCCGTGGTGGCCGTCCTGGCCGCCCACCAGCGCCTCGACCAGGACGCGCTCGCCCGCTCCTTCGCCGAGCACCACGATTTCGACCGGGGCTACGGCCCCGCCGTCAACCGGCTCCTGCGTCTCGTCCGGGAGGGCCAGGACTGGCGAGAGCTGGCCGCCCGGCTCTTCAACGGGCAGGGCTCCTGGGGCAACGGCGCGGCCATGCGGATCGCGCCGTTGGGCGCCTGGTACGCGGACGATCCGGAGCAGGCGACCCACCAGGCGGAGATCTCGGCCTACCCCACCCATCAGCACCGCGAGGCCGTGGTGGGTGCCATGGCCGTCGCCGCGGCTGCCGCGCTGGCCGCCTCGCCGGACGGGCCGCCCAGCCCCGAGGCACTCCTCGACGGCGTCGTCGCCCTTGTGCCGAAGAGCGCCGTCGGTGCCGGTCTGCGTCGCGCCCGGGACATGCTCGACTACGGCGATGCGGCCACCGTCGCGGCCGTCCTCGGCTGTGGACGCCGTACGTCCGCCCATGACACCGTCCCGTTCGCCCTCTGGTCCGCTGCGCGGGCTCTGGGTGACTTCGAGGCGGCGTTCTGGGCGACTGCCCAGGTGGGCGGGGACGTGGACACGACCTGCGCCATCGTGGGGGGCGTGCTCGCATCCGGCAAGGCGGGCGCGCCGCCCACGGGATGGGTGGAGCGCACCGAGGCGCTGCCGGAGTGGGTGCCTACGGGCCTCTGAGGCGGCCGGCGGCCGGCTCCACGAGGCTTTCAGTGGAGCGCGCTTTTCGTCGGACCGTTTCGGCGGGGAGTACGGGATCCGTCGGTCCCCGCCGCCTCGGAACCTCCCGACCCCTGATCCGCTCGGAAACTCTCCGTGCCCGATGGGAACTCTGCGTAACTGTCGGGCGTTTTTCCGGTATCCGTCTTCCTGCCGTGAGTCGCATGAGCGCTCGGGCCGACTGGCGGGGGTGAGTAATCCGAGGGGGTGGGGCGATGTCGTGCGCACTGGCTGCGTGGGCTGTGTCGACCGTGGCGGTGGTGCTGGGCGTGCGGGCCGTGGCGGTTGCGCGGGCCGTGCTGGCCGAGATGGTTGCGCTGGTCGCCCGCGCAGTGGGGAGCTCACTGGTTCGGGCGGCGGGGGTCCGGGCCGTGGTGCGACCGGCCGGACCACTGCTCATGCCGTCTGTCCCCCGGCAGTGGTCCGGCCGGCCGCCGCTTCGCGCGGTTCGGGGTGGGTCAGCCGATGCCCGGGCCTGCCGTTCCGGCGAGGGCCTCGAGGTCGCTCTTGCGAACCTTGATCACCAGCAGGGCAGTGAGGAACGCGAGTCCGGCCATCGCGGCGGCGGGGACGAAGGCGACGGAAATGCCGTGGGCGAGCACCTCGTGACCCCAGGTCCCGGGCAGCTGGTGCGTCTTGGCGAACTGCGCCTTCTGCTCCGGCGAACCACCAGTGAGGAACTTCGGCAGTTGCTTCTTCGCCTCGTCCTTGCTGGCGGAGCCGAAGACGGTGGTCAGGATGGACAGGCCCAGCGAACCGCCCACCTGCTGCATGGCGTTGAGCAGCCCGGACGCCGCACCCGCCTCGTGCTGGGCGACACCGGAGACCGCCGTGACGGTGGCCGTCACGAAGTTCAGGCCCATGCCGAGGCCGAACACCAGCATGGGACCCAGCACTCCGCCGAGGTAGGAGCTGTCGGGGCGGATGAAGGTCTGCCAGACCAGCCCGATCGCCACGAGCGCCGAGCCGGTCATCATGAACGGTTTGGGTCCGAGCACGGGCAGGAACCGCTGCGACAGGCCTGCGCCGACCGCGATCGCCACCGTCACGGGAAGGAAGGCCAGGCCGGCCTTGATCGCGCTGTAGCCGAGCACGTTCTGCACGAACAGCACGATGTAGAAGAACATGCCGAACATCGCCGCAGCCAGGCTCAGCATGATCACATAGGTGCCCGAGCGATTGCGGTCGGTGAACATCTTGAGCGGGGTGATCGGCTCCTTCGCCCGCATCTCGGTGAGGACGAAGGCGACCAGCAGGACTGCCGCCGCGCAGAACGAGCCGAGGGTGAGGCCGTCGTGCCAGCCCTTCTCCGAAGCGCGGATGAAGCCGTAGACCAGCGAGGCCATACCTGTGGTCGAGGTCAGTGCACCTGTGATGTCGAACCGGCCCGGGTGCCGCTCGGACTCGCTGATGTACAGCGGTGCGAGGGCGACGATCAGCAGGCCGATGGGTACGTTGACGAAGAACACCCACCGCCAGTCGAGCCAGTCGGTCAGCATGCCGCCCGCCAGCAGGCCGATGGCACCGCCGCCCGCGGAGACGGCGGCGAACACACCGAACGCCCGGTTCCGTTCGGGGCCTTCGGGGAACGTGGTGGTGATCAGTGCCAGCGAGGTGGGCGAGGCTATGGCACCGCCCATGCCCTGCAGGGCGCGTGCGGCCAGCAGCTGCCAGGGTTCCTGGGCGAGGCCGCCGAGCAGCGAGGCGAAGGTGAACAGCAGAATGCCGGTCATGAACACGCGGCGGCGGCCGAGGATGTCGCCGGCCCGCGCACCGAGCAGCAGCAGGCCACCGAAGGTGAGCGTGTAGGCGCTGACCACCCACGTGAGGTCCGTGGTGCTGAACTTGAGAGCGTCTTGAATGTGCGGGAGTGCGATGTTCACAATCGTCGCGTCGAGTACCACCATGAGTTGGCAGGCCGCGATGACGGTGAGAGCGATGCCGGGGTGCCCCTCCCGGCGGGCCGCGCCCGGTTTCTGTTCCTGCAGCAGTTGAGAGGTTGTCACTATGGTTCCCCCATGAAGGCGTTAGTGAACGCTCGCGTTCACTGTCGCGCCAACGGTAGTGAGTCCTCGACAGTGAACGCAAGCGTTCACTTAATTCCGCACCGCGTGTTGCGTCCCCCTTTGCTGCGACGTGGTGCACCTCGCCCCGGAACCCCCGCTTCCCCTTGTTTGCTGGAGAAACTCAGATGGTTACCTCGCGCTGGACGGCCGCCCCAGATCAGACGGCTTCCCCACGTCGGCGCGGTGCGGTGCTCGAGCGCGCGATCCTGGATGCCGCCCTGGAGCAGCTCAGTACGGTCGGCTGGAGTGGCCTGACGATGGAGCGCGTCGCCGCCGGCGCCCAGACCGGCAAGGCCGCGCTCTATCGCCGCTGGCCCTCCAAGGAGGATCTGGTCGCCGATGCGCTCCAGGCCGGACTGCCCCGCCTGGAGGCGGTGCCCGACCTCGGGAGTGTGCGCGAGGATCTCCTGGTTCTGTGCCGGCGTGCACGGGACGCCATGTACTCGCGCCCCGGTGTCGCGCTGCGTTCCGTGATTCACGAGTGTGATCCCGTGCAGGCCGAGCGCTTCCATGGAGTGATCTTCGAGGGGGTGGTGCAGCCGATGATCATGTTCTTGCAAGAGGTGATCACTCGTGGAATAGAGCGAGGAGAGGTACGGTCCGACGCCGCCAACGGCTATGTGTTCGACGCCATTCCGGCAATGATGATGTACCGCTCGAAGATGTGCACAAGTGAATGGAGTGACCAGGACCTCGAGGGGATGATCGACCAGTTGATGCTTCCGCTGCTGCGGCCGCACGGGGTCTGAACCGGGTCACCGCGGCCCCCTGCGTCGACCGGGGGCCGGGGTGTCGCGGCAGGTCCCAGGCGGCGTAGGCTAAGGGCGCCATGCCGTACGAACCACCTACCCACACCGTCGAGCGCTCACTGCGCGCCACGACCGGAGCGAAGATCATTGCCGGTGTCGACGAGGTGGGGCGGGGCGCATGGGCCGGACCCGTCACCGTCTGTGCGGCGATCACCGGACTCCGCCGACCGCCTGAGGGCCTGACCGACTCCAAGCTGCTGACCGTCAAGCGGCGCACGGAACTGGCCGGGATACTGCGGTCGTGGGTGACGGCCTACGCCCTGGGGCATGCTTCCCCCGAGGAGATCGACGAACTGGGGATGACCGCCGCACTGCGGCTCGCCGCCGTCCGTGCCCTGGACGCCCTGCCGGTCCCTCCCGACGCAGTCATCCTCGACGGGAAGCACGACTATCTCGGAGCCCCGTGGAAGGTGCGCACGGTCATCAAGGGCGACCGGTCGTGCGTGGCCGTTGCGGCGGCATCGGTGATCGCCAAGGTTCAGCGCGACAAAATGATGGCCGAACTGGGTATCGACCATGCAGACTTCGGATTTGCGGACAACGCCGGGTATCCGTCCCCCGTGCACAAGGCCGCACTGGAGGAGCGGGGGCCCACCCCGTACCACCGCTTGTCGTGGGCGTATCTTGATGCGCTGCCCCAGTGGCGGCACCTCAAGAAGGTCCGGGGCTGGGCGGACGGAAGCGTTCCGGAAATCGAGGGTCAGCTCGGCTTCGATTTCTGACGGTTCCGGTCGCACTGATGTGCCACCCGGTCATCCGCGTCGCACCAACGTTTGATAAATATCAGCTCATGCCTCTCCTTCCCGAGGAGCCTCAGATTCACGAGAGTGCCCAGGGTCCCCGCGCCACTCCGGCCAGTGGCCGCACCGCGCCGACCCCTCGTCCCGTACCCGGTCCCCGCCCCGCGGCTCCGTCCCGCCCCGGTCGTCCCGGGCCCCAGCGGCCCACACCTCCGGTGCAGCGCACGTCGCGTGATGTGGGTCCGGCCAAGCCAGGTCCGTCGGGCCCGGCCGCTCCCGCCGCCACGGCGGCGACTCCGCAGATCCAGCTGATCCCGGCCTCGGCCGAGGGCGCGCTCGACGCCGCCGAGGAGGCGGTGGACCTGCTGTTGGACTCCGGCCGTGCCCCGGGCGACGTACTGGTGATCACCACCGGTGCCCAGCACCCCTGGGCCGAGCACGAGCTGTCCTTCGGTGAAGACGCCTACTGGGCGCAGCATGACACCGGTGACGACGTCTTCTACACGGACGGCGCCGTCGCCTCCCGTGCCGCGTGCCGCCCCGTGGTCGTTGTGGCTGTCAACGGTGGCCCCGCTGCCGCTGCCGGCACCGTCCTCCCGCTGGCCCACTCCCGGGCCGGTGCGCTGCTGATCGTCTGCGGTGACCCGCAGCAGATCAACTCGGTGCTGGGCGCGGGCGTCTGAGTCACGTCCGGCACCCCGGCGCATCGGGGTGCCGACGGAACCGCTCCGACGGCATCCGCACGGTGTGGCCTTTGGCGTGCCCGGATGACCGGCAGCGGCCGTTCCTCCTCGTGGGACGGCCGCAAGCAGAGCGGTGAAGGACCGGGGCCAGGGTGCCGGCATTGTAGGGATGTGCCCTGCGACGGGCCGCCCGTGAGCCGTGGGTGCCGGTACGGACCATCCTGTTCGCGTCCCGGTGACGTGCCGGCCGCTATGCATCGGTTGCGAGTCCGGTTGTCCCGTGACCAGTCGGCGACGTCCGGGCCGAGCGGCCAGTGAGACCCTTCGCGGCTTCTGCACCGCACTTCCCGTCAGTCCGCTGTCCCTTCGTCCGCTGGCCTGCGAAGGCATGGCGCCGGCCGTGCTGGTGCCGCGCGGGGGAGCCGAGCCTTCAGCCCTGCTCCTCAGCGGGCGGCCGCGCGGCGCAGGACCTCGGAGACCGGGCCTCCGGTGCGGGGCGTGAGCGGCGGGACTTGCGACATGGCGAAGGGCTCCGGCTCCGAGTGGGCGCTCGGGTGGCGCCCTCCGCGCCCCTCGCCGAGCACCTGCCAGCCGTCCCCGGTCAGCGTGATGTACGCCCCGCAGCGCAGCCCGTGCAGTGTGCACGCGTCCCGCAGCCCCCACATCCAGGCGCCGTCCTCCTCGGTCCAACGGGCATCGCCCTCACGGCAATAGAGCAGTACGGCCGTACGCACCGGGGTGCGGCGGCGCAGGTCGTGCGGAATGACCAGGCGCAGCTGGGCGAGCAATGAGTTGCGGAACATCCAGCCGTCGGCCGGCGCGGAACGCCGGGTGAACGAGGCGCTGGCGCACAGCCGTTCGTCAGGATCGAGGACGGCCACGATCGCTGTGGACGGCTTGGGGTGATGGCGGGCGTGCAACCCGCTGACGACCTCACGGGGGTTGCGCAGCAGTGGGATTCCAGCGGCGGCCCACTCTGCGGGCTCGAGCAGGCGACTGGCGGAAGCGGCGGACGCGGACGTCGACACTGATGCCGCCGAGGACGAGGCGAATCCGAAGGTCACGTTCCTCCCTTCGGCTACGCGCCCACACTGCGGGCGAGGTCGGATTCGGGGGGCGCGCACCGCAGCAAAGCCCAACCGGATCACGGACGCGCCGTGCGGGGAGCGGACCTCAATTCTTCCTGTCGAACTTGGATGCGGCAACGAGCAATTGGGGCCACCGACTGTTATTTGGCGGTGCGTGGCTTATATCCCTACCCACAGGGGCCACTGATCAGCCCCGGGACGTTCGATCACGGCACGTTCGTACGCCGTGACCAGTGCCGACGCCCCACGCGCCGCCGTGCGTCAGCCCTGGACGGCCAGAACCAGAGGCAACACCTCACCGGCCCCGGCCCTTCTGAGCAGGCGTGCCGCGACCGCGAGGGTCCAGCCGGTCTCCGTGAAGTCGTCCACCAGCAGGACCGGACCACGGGCCTCGGCGAGCGCGGAGGCGAGAGCGGGCGGAACCGCCAACGCGCCGTCGAGGGCCTTCAGGCGCTGGGCGCTGTTGCTGCGTGAGACCCGCGGCATGTCACCGCAGTACTCCACGGAGCCGAGCAGGGGCAGCCGCCCGATCTCGGCGATGCGGGCTCCCAGGGAATGGATCAGCATCGGCCTGCTCCGCGAGGCGACGGTGACCACACCCATGGGCCGTGGCGTAGCGCCGGCCGCACCGGAGGCCCAGCCGCCGGGCCCCCTGGCCCAGTCGGCCAGCACGTCCACCACCGCTTGCGCCACGTCGTCCGGCACGGGCGCATCCGGTGTCTGGAGCGCGAACAGGGGGCGCAGCCGGTTGCCCCAGCCGATGTCCGAGAGGCGACCCAGCGCCCGCCCAGGGGCGGCCTGATCACCGGCCGGAATGCGTCCCTTGAGGTCGATGCCGATCGCCGGAAGGCCGGTCGGCCACATGCGGCGGGGCTCCACCTCGACCCCGGCACGGCCCAGGTCGACACGGGCGGCGTCCAGCGCCGCCGTGGACGTGCCGGCGGTGAAGCGTGGCCCCGCGCAGTTGTCGCAGCGGCCGCAAGGCTTGGCGCCCTCGTCGTCCAGCTGGCGCTGGAGAAACTCCATCCGGCAGTCCGTGGTCGCCGCGTAGGCACGCATCGCCTGTTGCTCGGTCGTGCGCTGGCGCGCCACCCAGGCGTACCGCTCGGCGTCGTACGACCACGGCTGCCCGGTCGCGATCCAGCCACCCTTGACGCGCTGCACGGCTCCGTCGACGTCGAGGACCTTCAGCATCGTCTCCAGCCGGGAGCGGCGCAGCTCCACCAAGGGCTCCAGAGCGGGCAGCGACAGCGGCCGGTCCGCCCGGGCCAGGACGTCCAGGGTGCGGCGCACCAGGTCCTCGGAGGGAAAGGCCAGCGACGCGAAGTACTCCCAGATCGCCTCGTCCTCCTTGCCCGGCAGCAGCAGCACTTCGGCGTGCTCGACGCCGCGCCCGGCGCGGCCGACCTGCTGGTAGTAGGCGATGGGTGAGGAGGGCGAACCGAGGTGCACCACGAATCCGAGGTCCGGCTTGTCGAAGCCCATGCCGAGGGCGGAGGTGGCGATCAGCGCCTTGACCCGGTTGGCGAGCAGGTCGTCCTCGGCCTGCTGGCGGTCGGCGTTCTCCGTCCTGCCCGTGTACGAGGCGACGGTGTGACCACGCTGGCGCAGAAACGCGGTCACCTCCTCGGCGGCGGCCACGGTGAGCGTGTAGACGATGCCGGAGCCCGGCAGGTCGTCGAGGTGGTCGGCGAGCCAGGCCATCCGGTGTGCGGCGTCCGGCAGCCGCAGCACGCCGAGACTCAGGCTCTCCCGGTCCAGCGGTCCGCGCAGTACCAGCGCGTCCGAGGTGCCGCCGGTACCGAGCTGTTCGGCGACGTCGGCGGTCACGCGCGCGTTGGCCGTGGCGGTGGTGGCCAGCACGGGTACACCGGGCGGGAGGTCGCCGAGCATGGTGCGCAGCCGACGGTAGTCCGGGCGGAAGTCGTGTCCCCAGTCGGAGATGCAGTGCGCCTCGTCCACGACGAGCAGGCCGGTCGCCGCAGAGAGCTTGGGGAGGACCTGGTCGCGGAAATCGGGGTTGTTCAGGCGCTCCGGGCTGACGAGCAGCACGTCGACCTCACCGGCCGCGATCTCGCTCTGGACGGACTCCCACTCCTCGGTGTTGGAGGAGTTGATGGTCCGGGCGTGGATGCCGGCGCGAGCCGCGGCCTCCACCTGGTTGCGCATGAGCGCGAGCAGCGGCGAGACGATCACCGTGGGTCCGCTGCCTCTGGCCCGCAGCAGCGAGGTCGCCACGAAGTACACCGCGGACTTGCCCCAGCCCGTGCGCTGCACGACCAGGGCCCGACGCCGGTGGGCGACCAGCGCCTCGATCGCCCGCCACTGGTCCTCGCGCAGCCGGGCTGTGCCCGTGGCGTCCCCGACGAGCCGGGCCAGGACGGTGTCGGCCTGTGTCCGGAGGTCCGCGTTGCTCGTGTGCTCCATGCGTCCCATACAACAGGACTGCACTGACAGCCGGGCGCGAGCGGGCGGTCGCGACGGTTCTTGTGTGGAAAAACACCGAGTCCGGAAACGGGCTTGTCGTGCCCCTGATCCGACTTATCCACAGGGTCAAGCGGAGTCCCGAGATCCGCGAGATCGTCTGCGCATGACGAATCACGGCGAAACGACTGGACCCCTCGAAAACGGCGACATCGCAGGGCAAGAGCCATGGAACGAGCGGTCCGCACACGACACCCAGGTCACCCTGCGCACCCCGGCCGAGCTGGCCGACGCCCTGCCCTATCTGCTCGGCTACCGCCCCGAGGACAGCATCGTGCTGGTCGCCCTGCACGACCGGGAAGGCCGCGGCAGGTTCGGGGGCCGGGCACGGCTGGGCATCCCCGCCGCCGAGGAGGACTGGGCGACGGCCGCACGACAGCTGATCCAGGGGCTCGTGACCGGCAGCGAGCGGCGTGGCACCCGGCCCGAGCGGATGGTCGCCTACGTCTGTCAGGAACCGGGCCGCGGCGAGACGGGGCGGGACGTCATGCTCCGGCTCGCGCCGCTCGCCCATCTGTTGCGCACCGAGTGCGGCACGCTCGACGTGCCGGTGATCGAGGCCCTGTGCATCTCGGACGGCCGCTTCTGGTCGTACTGCTGCCCGCTCGAGGGATGCTGCCCCGAGGACGGAACGCCGATGGGCCTGCCCGGCACCTCGGTGCTGGCCGCCGCGGCCGCATATGCGGGGATCCAAGTGCGCGGCACACTGCGCGAGTTGCGCGCGAGGCTGCTGCCCTGGGAGACCAGTGCGGCCCTGGCGCAGGAGATCGCGCTCGACGCGGCCGGCATGTCCCTGGTGCCCCGCATCCTGGACGACGCCGCCCGCGGGAGCGTGGCGCAGGAGACCATCGAGCTCGCCGAGCGGATCATCCGCAGGTTCGCCGCGGCACTGCCGGTGACCGGCACGTACGCGGCCGACCTGCGCGACGACGAACTGCTCGCAGACGACGAGGCGGCGACGCTGATCCTCGGGCTCCAGGACCGCACGACGCGTGACCGGGCGGCAGCATGGATGGAGGGCGACGAGGCAGCTCCGGCCCTGCGACTCTGGCGGGCGCTCGCCCGCCGCTGCGTCGGCCCGTACGGCGAGCACGCTGCCGCCCCGCTGACTCTGGCGGGCTGGGTCGCCTGGTCGGAGGGTGATGAGCTGGAGGCCCGGGAGGCCCTTGCCATGGCACTGGGCGCCGACCCCGACTACCTGTTCGCCCGCCTGCTGCACCAGGCCTGCAACGAAGGACTCGACCCCGAGTCCATCCGACGCTGTCTGCGCGCGGATCGCGAGGACCGAGCACAGGCCGGGAGCGCGCAGCGGGCGGGTACGGCGGTGGAAGCAGCCCTGGATGCACCTGCGGACGCACCTTCAGATGCTCGGTCGGGAACCGACGTCACAGATTCCGGAAGTTCCCCTCGAGCGGATGGCTGCACTGCCGGTCCGGCCTCGGGGAGTGGTTCTCGGCGGCGCCGCCGAACGCGTTCCGCGCCGAGCAAGGGCAGCAGTTCCCGTCCGTCCCGAGGGGAGGCCGGACGCCAGCGTCCGACCGGCTCCCACCCCCAGGCGCCGACCGCTGGACCTTCGCGTTCGAGTAGCGCGAGGCCGGGTGGCACGCGCACACGTTCAGTCGACGGTGCAGGCCGCGGCACCTCGGCGGGCAGCGATCAGCTCGAGACGGAGGGAGGCGGATGAGCGCCCAGCCGGGGAGCGCCGGCCGATGCCAGGACGTGCTGCCGGCCGGCAGCACGGCGCGGGGGCATGCCCCAGCAGGACAGGAAAGGGAGAGGGAAGGTGCACCGCGTCGGCGGGCGTCGGGCTTCTTCACTTCGCTTCGACGGGCGTCGGGCTTCTTCAAACCGCGTCGATGGGCGGCTGGTGCCTGCACACCGAGTCGATGGGCGGCAGGTGTTGTCAGGATGAGCCGCTTCAAGTGGGTGCGGTGGTGCTGTGGGGAAGGCCCCTTGATGAACCCCGCCCGTCGCTCTCGTCGCCCGAACCGCTTCGGTGGCATGGGCTTGAGCCGAGCGCGCCGCCCGTACCGCCCCAAGGTGCCGCTCGCCCGACGGACGTTCGAACCGGTGAGCGCCTCGGCGACCGGGCGCCCCTCTCCGTCACATGGCCGTTCCACCGGCTTCCTCCGTGCGAGGCGTGACCCCGACGAGTCCCTCTCCGTTCACCTGAGTGGCGGAACGCCCGGACGGGTGGAGCCGCCGCACGACCCTTGCTCCTCCGGGCGCTCCACCCCGCGCCCAGCACGTCCGAGGCGCACCGAGCGCAGAAGAAGCCACTCCATGCATCAGCAGCAGACTCGGCCCTTCGCCGCCGACGACATCGGCCCGCCCCAGGGCGGGCGCGGTCCCCTCCCGCAGGCCGGGGCCGGCAACAGCGCACCAGCAGCCGGCCGTGTCCTGGGTACGCCTCCGAGGTCCCCGGTGGCCCAGGGCTCCCCCCACGCTCCGCCTCCGCCCGCGCGCGGCCCCCTCCGCACCGCGACCGTGCCGCCTCCCGGCGCCTCCGCGCGCACTCCGTACCCGACACCCCGGCCCGCCCCGGACCTGCCGTCCACGCACACCGCGCTGATCTGCGTCGCTCTACCAGGGCTCGCCATCTCCGGCGGGCAGGGAGAACTGGCCGGCCGGGGGCTGGAAGGCTTCTACCGGGGCGGCAGGCGTCTGCTCTCGCGATGCCAGGTCCGAGTGGCCGGACGGGAGCCGCTCGTGGTGCAGGCCAGAATGGCCGGGGCCGACCAGGCCCGCTTCGTCGGGACGCTTCGGGCCTCTCCGGCCGCGGGCCCGGATCCCGACGTCGTCGTCGAGCGAACCCGCAACGCGGACGGGACCGAGCGCATCACGCTGCTCAACGCCTCCCTGCGTCCCTTGCGCCTCCCGGTCGAGGTCGCCCTGGGCACGGATCTCGCCGACCTCGGCGCCATCGCCTCCGGTTCGGCCGGCCCCGAGCTGCCGGCCAGCGTCCACGACTCGGGCCTGCGCTGGGCCGCGGCCGGCGTCGGAGCCTGCGTCACCGCTCACCCGCCGCCCGCCGACGCGCTGGCCTCCGCCGGACTGCTGCGCTGGGAACTGGAACTGCCTCCGGGCGGAACAGCGGACGTGGAACTACGGGTACGCCCCGACGGACCGGGCGGAGCACCGCTGCGCGCCGTACGCCAGGCCGCGACGAGCCCCCTCGCGCCCGCACGGGCGGCAGGTGACGACCCTCGGGCGGCCGCACTGCTGGGGGCCGCGGTCGACGACCTCCAGGCCCTGCTGCTGCGCGATCCCGCGCATCCCTCCGACACCTACCTGGCCGCAGGTGCACCCTGGCGCTGCGGAATGGCACCGGCCGAGGCGCTTGCCGCCGCCCGGATGACGCTGCCTCTCGGCACCCGGCTTGCCGCGGGCACACTGCGCGCCCTGTCCCGCACACAGCTTTCCGGCCCCGGCCCGCGGGCCGGCCTCATCCCCGGTCCGCGACGCGATGCCGGCGCGCTCCTCCCGCCCGCGTGCACGGGCACGGAGGCCACGCTGCTCTTCCCGGTCCTGCTCGCCGAGGCCCGCCGCTGGGGGCTGCCCGAACAGGAGACACAGGACCTGCTGCCCGCGGCAGAGCGCTGTCTGACCTGGCTGCGGGCCACCGCAGGTGACGGCACGTACCTTGCCGACCCGCAGCCGACGGGTCCGGTCCGCTGTGAGACACAGGCCCACGCTCACCGGGCGGCCGTCCTCGGCGCCGATCTGCTCGACGCCTACGACAGGCCGGGGGGAGCCGAGTTACGGCAGTGGGCCCAGGCCGCGCGGAACGCCTTCCGGAAGGACTTCTGGGTCGAGGACCGCAGCGGCGGACGCCCGGCCGCGGCCCTGGCGCAGGACGGCCGTCCTCTTGTGCACCTCGGTTCCACCGCCGTGCATCTCCTCGACACCGGGCTGCTCGGCGCAGGCAGACTCGCCGCCGGCCTGCTCGACAAGGTGCAGACCGAACACCTTGCCCGGCTGCTCGGCGGCCCGGCGATGGACACGGGGTGGGGGCTGCGCGGTCTCGGAGTCAAGGAGGCGGGACACAACCCGTTCGGCCACCGCAGCGGAGCCGTCCGCGTCCAGGAGACCGCACTCGCCGTCGCCGGACTGGCCGCTGCCGGTTACGAGAAGGAGGCGTCCGGTCTGCTGAGGGGACTCATGGACGCGGCGGAGCACTTCGGCCACCGGCTTCCGGAGATGTACGGCGGGCAGCAGCGCTCCGCCGGGAGTGCCCCCCTCCCGCACCCGGCGGCCTGCCGCCCGGCGGCGACGGCTGCGGCCTCCGCCGTCCTGGTTCTGACCACGCTCGCGGGTATCCGCCCCGACGCTCCCGCCCGCACCGTCACCCTGCGTCCTGTACGCGGCGCCCCCCTCGGCGAGATCACCCTGACCGGCCTGCGCGTGGTGGGCGCTCCCTTCGCCGTGCGGGTCAGCCGGCTGGGCCTGGCCATGGTCGAGGACGCGGCGGACGGCCTGCAATTGGGGGTGTGACCTCGTACGACGTAATCGGAGTCATGGACGGGCGCCGCCCCTGCGCTCCGTTCTGGACGAAGTGGATCCGCCATCGATGCGGACGGCGAAGGGAGTGTTTATCGTCAGGCAGACGACTATGATCGCCGCATGCCCTACGACCCGTCAGCCTTTCCGCCCTTCGCCGTCACCGTGGATCTGGTCGTGCTGACCGTGCGCCGCCATGCCCTGTGCGCGCTGGCGGTCCGCAGGGGTGAGCCGCCGTTCCAGGGGCGCTGGGCGCTGCCCGGCGGCTTCGTGCGGGCCGACGAGGACCTGTCCCAGGCGGCAGCGCGTGAGCTGGCCGAGGAGACCGGGCTGCGTGCCCACGATCCCTCGGTTCCCGTCCAGGACAACGGCGCCCACCTGGAACAGCTCGCCACCTACGGCGACCCGAAGCGGGACCCGCGGATGCGTGTCGTCAGCGTTGCACACCTAGCCCTCGCCCCGGACCTGCCCGCGCCCCGGGCCGGAGGCGATGCGAGCAATGCGCGCTGGGCACCGGTCGAGGAACTGCTCCAGCAGGGTGGATACGGGCGTGACGGCGAGCCGGTGGCACCCCTCGCCTTCGACCACGCCCAGATCCTCGCCGACGGAGTCGAGCGGGCGCGATCCAAGATCGAGTACTCCTCGCTGGCCACCGCGTTCTGCCCGCCCGAGTTCACCGTCGGAGAGTTGCGCAGGGTCTACGAGGCGGTGTGGGGCGTGGCTCTCGACCCGCGCAACTTCCACCGCAAGGTCACCGGAACCCCGGGATTCCTCGTTCCGACGGGCGGCACGACCACCCGTCAGGGGGGTCGGCCGGCCCAGCTCTTCCGGGCCGGCGGAGCCACTCTGCTCAACCCTCCGATGCTCCGTCCCGAGGTCTGAGGGGTTCTGCCACCCGCGGCACCTGGCTGCCTGAGCCGAGGGCATGCGCCGGTGCCCGATCCGTCGAATGGCGGACATGAGCCCTCCTGGCTCGGACGCCACCGCGCAGCAGGTCGGGTTATACCGGAAAAACCGGACATTGCGCGCTATCTTGCTGCAGGTGATCCAGGCCTTCGGACTGACCAGCAACGCCCGCAAGGCGCACCCGCCCGCTGTCGACGACGTCTCCTTCGAAGCGCGCGCCGGCCGTGTCACCGCGCTCCTCGGGGCGGCGGGCGCGGGCAAGACGGCCGTGCTCAAACTTATGCTCGAACTCCAACAAGGTCGAGGCATCACCCATTTCAGGGGCCGGCCCCTGCACTGCATCCCGCATCCGTCGCGGGAAGTCGGCGTGCTCCTCGGTGACGTGCCCGGTCATCCGGCCCGCTCGGTCCGTGGTCACCTGCGCATGCTGTGCGCGGCGGCGGGCGTCTCCGCCCGGCGCGCCGACGAAGTCCTCGAAGTGGTCGGCCTCGTCAGCCTCCGCGAGGAACGCCTGGGCACCCTCTCGCGCGGCATGGACCGCAGGCTGGGGCTGGCCTGCGCCCTGCTGCCCGACCCGCACACGCTCGTGCTGGACAACCCCACCGGTGGACTTTCGGCCCGCGAGGCGCGCTGGTTGCACGGCATGCTGCGGGCACACGCCGCCCAGGGCGGCACCGTGCTGTTCACCACGGCCGACTCCAAGGAGGCCGCTCGCACGGCCGACCGGGTCGTCACCCTCGGCTGCGGCAAGCTTGTCGCCGACCAGGCGGCCAGGGAGTTCGCCCGCACTCGCCTGCGTCCGCGGGTGGCCGTACGCAGCCCCCACGCCGCCCGCCTCGCGGCCCTCCTTGCCAAGGAGGCACGTACCGCCCAGCGCTCCGTCGAGGTCGTACGGGAGGGCGGCAACCGCCTCTCCGTGTACGGCAGCACAACGGCCGACGTCGGCGAGACCGCGTTCCGCAACGGCATTCTCGTCCACCAACTCGCCGACGAGGTGGGGGACATGGGGCCGGGTGCGGGAGAGGGGTCCGGGGACGAGGCGGAGGTGTGCGACGAGGCGATGGCGGCCGGACGGGAGCAGCCCGCTCCGGACTGCGTGCCGGACGGGGCTCCGCACAGGGCAGGCGGGCGCCTGCCGGAGGAATGCGCCTCGGAATCCCCGGAGGCGGCGCCCCACCACTCGGACGAGCAGCGGGAGCCGGTGCAGGCCGTGTCCGGCGTCTCGGCGCCGGACACGGAGGAGGCCCTCGGTGGCGAAGGGCCGTCGCGCGGTGGTGCCCGTCTCCGCCTGTCCGGGCCGGACCACGAGGAGATCACTGGCGGCGCCGTCGCCGCAGAGACGTCCAAGGCCGGCACGGCCCCGGAAACCGACCGCACGTCCTCTGACACCGCTGCTCGTGCCGACGCGGCAGACGGCGACGACGGTGCTTCTCCCGTCGGCGCAGCGGTCGCCGTCGGCAGCCGGCCCGCCGCATCCGCGGCGGAGGCCGGTCTCCCGGGGGCCGCTGAGCCGGAACCGCGGCCCGGGGCGACGCGCACCGCCGTCGATGCCAGGGCCGCCGGTGCGACCGTTCCCGGTGCCCGCGTTCCGGATGCCCGGAATGCGGGCGACCGTCAACCTCAGGCTGGGCAGCCCTCGCGCCCCGAAGCCACACGTATCCTCGACGACCTGTCCCCCCTCCCGCCGCCCATCTCCGTTCGCCCGGCCCACAGTCCTCTCCGTCCGCTGCGCTACGAACTGCGGCGTGCCACCGGAATCGGCGCCGGATTTCTCACGTGCGCGGCCGTGCTGGTGGTGTCCGCGATCACCGCCGTAGTCCTGGCGCGGGTCGGGCACACACAGCAGGCACGGCTGTTCGCGGCGTGGCCACGGGAGCTGCCGCTGCCGCCCGCGGCGCTCGCGGCGGGGCTGCTCGGGGCGCTGGCCTTCGGGGACGAGTTCCGCCACCCCGCGCTGGCGGCGGACCGCGGCACCGTGCCCCGCCGGCTGGGGCTGCTCACCGCCAAGCTTCTCGTCTCCGGAGCCACGGCCGTGATGCTGGCCTTCCTCACCGTGGGCTGCGACGCCGAGATGCTCTACCTCGTCTACGGACGGGAGCTCACGCAAGTTCCCTCGGACTGGCTTCCACTGAGCGTGAGTTGGTTCGGGCTGGTGGTCGGCTGTGCCTGGGCCGGGGTCCTCGCGGCCGGCGTCTTCCGGTCCACCACGGCGGGCCTCGCCGCCGTCCTCGCCGTACCCGTTCTCGTCGTTCCCCTCGTGCACGAGGCGCTGCAAGGGCAGGCCGTGCCCATGGCGGCCGGCCTGCCCCTGCGGATGCGGGAGGTGTTCCTCCTGCAGTGGCCCTTCGGAGGGGAGCGCTACCTGCTCGGTGTGGCCCGGGTCGTCGCCCAACCCGTCGGAGGTGCCATGACGTTGTCGCTCGGCGCGCTGCTGTGCGCGTATGTGCTCACGACACTGCGAACCAGGGCCCGATGAAGGCTGTCCGCACGCTTCCGGACCCGCTGTGTGCACAACTCCCCGGAGAAAGCCCGTTTCTTTCCGATAAGGCGTCAATTGCGATGCGGTGAGCGATCACCCTTTCGTGTGCTTTTCACCAAAGACCTCAAGGGAGTTGAAGGGGGCGCCGACAAAGGATCCGTGAGTACCCTTGCGCACACCATGATGACCGCCGCCCGCTCCGCAGACTCTGGTCTGTCCGGCCCGGGCGAACTCGACCGCTACCCCTACGCCGAGGCCCCGGTGGCCGACCGCGTCGGAGCGCCCGCCTGGGAGGGAGCGGACCCGGAGCTGGGCCGCGTGGGCCGGCGTGCCGCGGGCAGCCGCGGACGCGGACTGCACGGCCAACTCGTCCAGCAGCTGGGTCAGATGATCGTCTCCGGCGACCTCGGGGCGGACCGCCCGCTGGTACCCGAGGAGATCGGCCAGCGCTTCGAGGTCTCCCGGACGGTCGTCCGCGAGTCCCTCCGCGTCCTGGAGGCCAAGGGCCTCGTCAGCGCGCGCCCGAACGTCGGCACCCGCGTGCGGCCCGTCAGCGACTGGAACCTCCTGGATCCGGACATCATCGAGTGGCGGGCCTTCGGGCCGCAGCGCGACGACCAGCGCCGCGAGCTGAGTGAGCTGCGCTGGACGATCGAGCCCCTCGCCGCCCGCCTCGCCGCCGGGCACGGACGGGAGGAGGTGCAGCAGCGTCTCTCCGACATGGTCGAGATCATGAGCCACGCCATGGCGCAGGGCGACGCACTGACCTTCTCGCGCGCCGACACCGAGTTCCACACCCTGCTCATCCAGATCGCGGGCAACCGCATGCTGGAGCACCTCTCCGGGATCGTCTCGGCCGCCCTCCAGGTGTCCGGCGGCCCGGTCACCGGCTGCGACCGACCGAACGAGAGCTCCCTCGCGCATCATGCGCGGATCGTCGACGCGCTCGGCACCGGCGACGGTGCGGCTGCGGAGACGGCCATGCGCCAGCTGCTGACGGTCCACCCTGAGGTGGAACGAGTGGTCCCCGCCCCGCGCGAGCACTGAGCCGTACCGAAAGCGGTGTGGTCGCCGGTGTGCCGCGTTGTGGTGGCTTCTCGTGGCGGCGCCGGGCCAGGGAACCGGCCGTCGCCGGGCCCCACCGGATCCTCGGAATCCGGTGGGGCCCGGCGACGCGGCAGGCCGCCGCGGTGGGCGGAGCGGCTTCGGTCGATCCATTGGTGATCTATTTTGTCCACACCTGACCGTTTATGGCCGCTTACGGGGTGTGACTCGGGCCACGCAGATTGGGCGTAACGCTCGTGGGAACAACGCGATGACCTAAGAGGTGACAGCCGCGGAGGGAATACGGACGCCATGACAGGCGCTGTGAATCTCCCCGGCCCCGCCCGTTCCGTCGGCCCATCCCCAGGCCGGTGGTCGGCTCCTGTCCGCTGTGGACGGGGCCGGAAGCCGTTTTCCAACGTTCCGAGAGGTTGTTCGTGTCGGCCAGCACATCCCGTACGCTCCCGCCGGAGATCGCCGAGTCCGTCTCTGTCATGGCGCTCATTGAGCGGGGAAAGGCTGAGGGGCAGATCGCCGGCGACGATGTGCGTCGGGCCTTCGAAGCTGACCAGATTCCGGCCACTCAGTGGAAGAACGTACTGCGCAGCCTCAACCAGATCCTTGAGGAAGAGGGTGTGACGCTGATGGTCAGTGCAGCAGAGCCCAAGCGCACCCGAAAGAGCGTCGCAGCGAAGAGCCCGGCGAAGCGCACCGCCACCAAGACGGTCGCGGCGAAGGCGGTGACCACCCGGAAGGCCACCGCCACCACGGCCGCCCCGGCTGCGCCCGCAGCTTCGCTGGCGGACGATCCCGCCGAGGAAGCCGCACCGGCCAAGAAGGTCGCCGCCAAGAAGACGACCGCGAAGAAGGCGGTCGCGAAGAAGGCCGTCGCCAAGAAGACGGTCGCCAAGAAGACCACGGCCAAGAAGGACGACGCCGAGCTGCTCGAGGAAGAAGTCCTCGAGGAGACCAAGGTCGCCGACGAGCCCGAGGGTGCCGAGAGCGCCGGCTTCGTGCTGTCCGACGAGGACGAGGACGACGCGCCTGCCCAGCAGGTCGCCGCCGCCGGTGCCACGGCCGACCCGGTCAAGGACTACCTCAAGCAGATCGGCAAGGTCCCCCTGCTCAACGCCGAGCAGGAGGTCGAGCTGGCCAAGCGCATCGAGGCGGGCCTGTTCGCCGAGGACAAGCTCGCCAACTCCGACAAGCTCGCACCGAAGCTCAAGCGCGAGCTGGAGATCATCGCCGAGGACGGCCGCCGCGCCAAGAACCACCTCCTGGAGGCCAACCTCCGTCTGGTGGTCTCGCTGGCCAAGCGGTACACCGGCCGCGGCATGCTCTTCCTGGACCTGATCCAGGAGGGCAACCTCGGTCTGATCCGCGCGGTGGAGAAGTTCGACTACACCAAGGGCTACAAGTTCTCCACGTACGCCACTTGGTGGATCCGCCAGGCGATCACCCGCGCCATGGCCGACCAGGCCCGCACCATCCGTATCCCGGTGCACATGGTCGAGGTCATCAACAAGCTCGCGCGCGTGCAGCGCCAGATGCTTCAGGACCTGGGCCGCGAGCCCACCCCGGAGGAGCTGGCCAAGGAGCTCGACATGACCCCCGAGAAGGTCATCGAGGTCCAGAAGTACGGCCGTGAGCCCATCTCCCTGCACACTCCGCTGGGTGAGGACGGCGACAGCGAATTCGGTGACCTCATCGAGGACTCCGAGGCCGTCGTCCCGGCCGACGCCGTCAGCTTCACGCTTCTGCAGGAGCAGCTGCATTCCGTTCTGGACACCCTGTCCGAGCGCGAGGCCGGCGTGGTCTCCATGCGTTTCGGTCTCACCGACGGTCAGCCGAAGACCCTCGATGAGATCGGCAAGGTGTACGGCGTGACGCGTGAGCGCATCCGCCAGATCGAGTCCAAGACCATGTCGAAGCTGCGCCACCCGTCGCGTTCGCAGGTGCTGCGCGACTACCTCGACTAGGTCCCGGTCGCACCAAGGCGAAGGCCCGGTTCTCCTCGCGGGAGCCGGGCCTTCGTGCTGCGCGCAGCAGCCCTGTGGATGACTCTGGGTGTCCCAGCACCACCCCAGAGTGAGGAGCTTGCATGCGCCGTTCCGTTGTCCGGACTCTGATCCGGCCGCTGGCCCTGGCGGCCGCCATGACCGCCATACCCCTGATGGGAGCGGCCCCGGTGACCGCCGACAGTGTGGTCGTCGGGGGGTTCCCGATCGACGTCTCCCAGGCCCCTTGGACGGTGGCACTGTCCAGCCGTGCCCGGTTCGGGGGTACGCGGGCGGGGCAGTTCTGCGGTGGCGTGGCGGTCACGCGGACCACCGTGCTCACCGCGGCCCACTGCCTGGCCGAGGAGGTCCTGGGGGCGCCACCGAACCGTGTGCGTGACCTGAAGGTCATCGCGGGCCGTACCGACCTGCTCGCGGAAGGAGGCTCGGAGATCGCCGTACAGGACGCCCGGACCAATCCGCGCTACGACGCCGCGGCCAATTCAGGTGACTATGCCGTACTCACGCTCGCCGAGCCGCTGCCGCAGAGCGCAGTCGTGGCCACGGCGCCCGCGGGCGACCCGGCGTACGCAGCCGGAACGGACGCCCTGGTCTCCGGCTGGGGTGACACTACCGGTGGTGGCGCCTACGCGCGCCGGCTCTATGGAGCACATGTCCATGTGCTGGACGACGGTCTCTGTGCCCGCGCCTACCCGGGCGGCCCGGAGGGCACCTATCGAGCCGACACCATGCTCTGCGCCGGAGAGATCGCCGGCGGTCCGGACTCCTGTCAGGGCGACAGCGGAGGCCCTCTGGTCGCCTCCGGGCGGCTGATCGGCCTCGTGTCCTGGGGGAGCGGCTGCGGACGGCCGGGCAGCCCTGGCGTGTACACGCGCGTCTCCGACGTGCTGCGCGCCTTGCCGGCAGCCGCCGCGGGTCCCCAGCGGCCCCGGAAGGAGCCCTGAGGGGCTGTACGAGGGCACGAGCACGGGCGGCCGCTCCTGGCGAGGAGCGGCCGCCCGTTCACCGGCCTGTGCCGGGGCTGGCTCGTCGTGGGTGCGAGATTCAGCGCTCTTCTTCGGAAGTGATGCCGGGAACGGACGTAAGCCGCTCCGTCTCGTCCTGTATCTCAGCGGCGATCTTCTTGAGTTCCGGCTCGAACTTGCGTCCGTGGTGGGCGCAGAAGAGCAGTTCTCCGCCGCTGAGCAGCACGACGCGCAGGTATGCCTGGGCGCCGCAGCGGTCGCAGCGATCGGCGGCCGTCAGGGGGCTCGCGGGGGTCAGAACAGTAGTCACGTCGCCTCTTCTCTAGCTCGACGAGCTGTCGTACCAGGGTCAACATCCAACCAGCCCGAAAACGTTCCCGCTCGTGGCTTTTCCTCGAAAAATCTTTCCGGGGCGGCTGTCTGCTGCCGGTTGGCGGCGAATGTGCCGTAGTACGTGTGGTGTGTGCTTACGGGTTCGCGCTGTCTTCGGTTCACATCCTCCCGGCCGGGTTGCCGGTTGTTCATGAGGACGTGCCCGGAGCCTAAATGGTTCATGCCTCCAAGGGAACGTGATATGTACTTCACTCCATCGAGGGATCGAACGTGTATACGAGTCTGGACTAGGCTGAGTTCCTGACGAGGGTGGCGTTACAACGGCTCTACCAGGCCTCGGTACCCTCTGAGCGGCGACCGAAGCCGCCCCCTTACCCACAGGGGGGTCATCTGAAATTCAGCGAGGAGCGAACCGCGTGACCGCCGATACGTCCGTGCCGTCCACAGCGCTGCTGGCAGGAGCAGACCGGGACGGTTCCAACTACACCGCGCGGCACCTCCTCGTCCTCGAGGGCCTCGAGGCCGTGCGCAAGCGCCCGGGCATGTACATCGGCTCCACCGACAGCCGTGGCCTGATGCACTGCCTGTGGGAGATCATCGACAATTCCGTGGACGAGGCCCTCGGTGGCTATTGCGACCACATCGACGTGATCCTCCACGACGACGGCTCTGTCGAGGTGCGAGACAACGGCCGCGGCATCCCCGTGGACGTGGAGCCGAAGACCGGTCTGTCCGGCGTCGAGGTCGTCATGACCAAGCTCCACGCCGGCGGCAAGTTCGGGGGCGGCTCGTATGCCGCCTCCGGCGGCCTCCACGGAGTAGGTGCCTCCGTGGTCAACGCGCTCTCCGCTCGACTCGACGTCGAGGTGGACCGCAGCGGCCACACCCATGCCATCAGCTTCCGGCGCGGCGTGCCGGGCGCCTTCCGGGGGGACGGGCCGGACGCCAAGTTCGAGTCCGGTAGTGGCCTGGCCAAGGCCAAGAAGATCCCCAGGACCCGCACCGGCACGCGCGTGCGGTACTGGGCCGACCGGCAGATCTTCCTCAAGGACGCCAAGCTCTCCCTCGAGACGCTTCACCAGCGCGCGCGGCAGACCGCGTTCCTGGTGCCGGGACTGACGATCGTCGTCCGCGACGAGTTCGGGCTCGGCGAGGGCGGCAGCAAGGGTGAGGAGTCGTTCCGCTTCGACGGTGGCATCAGCGAGTTCTGCGAGTACCTGGCGAATGACAAGCCGGTCTGCGACGTCCTCCGCTTCTCGGGGCAGGGCACCTTCAAGGAGACCGTCCCGGTCCTGGACGAACACGGCCAGATGACCCCCACCGAGGTCACGCGCGAGCTGGTCGTGGACGTGGCGATGCGCTGGGGCACCGGCTACGACACCACCCTGCGCTCCTTCGTGAACATCATCGCCACGCCCAAGGGTGGCACCCATGTGGCCGGTTTCGAGCAGGCCGTCGCCAAGACGATGAACGAGATGGTGCGCGCCAAGAAGCTGCTGCGCGTGGCCGAGGACGACATCGTCAAGGACGACGCACTTGAGGGCCTGACCGCGGTCGTCACCGTGCGTCTGGCCGAGCCGCAGTTCGAGGGACAGACCAAGGAGGTGCTCGGCACCTCGGCGGCCCGCCGCATCGTGTTCAACGTGATCTCCAAGGAGCTCAAGGCGTTCCTGACGAGCACGAAGCGGGACGCGGCGGCGCAGGCGCGGGTCGTGATGGAGAAGGTGGTCGCGGCTGCCCGCACGCGCGTCGCGGCCCGCCAGCACAAGGACGCCCAACGGCGGAAGACCGCACTGGAGTCCTCGTCCCTGCCGGCCAAGCTCGCCGACTGCCGCAGTGACGACGTCGACCGCAGCGAGCTGTTCATCGTCGAGGGTGACTCCGCGCTCGGTACGGCGAAGCTCGCGCGGAACTCCGAGTTCCAGGCGCTGCTGCCGATCCGGGGCAAGATCCTCAACGTGCAGCGGTCCTCGGTGACCGACATGCTCAAGAACGCCGAGTGCGGGGCGATCATCCAGGTCATAGGAGCCGGGTCGGGCCGTACGTTCGACATCGACGTGGCCCGCTACGGCAAGATCATCATGATGACCGACGCCGATGTGGACGGCTCCCACATCCGGTGCCTGCTGCTGACGCTGTTCCAGCGCTACATGCGGCCCATGGTCGAGGCCGGCCGGGTCTTCGCCGCGGTGCCGCCGCTGCACCGTGTCGAGATCATCCAGCCGAAGAAGGGCCAGGACAAGTACGTCTACACGTACTCGGACCGTGAGCTGCGCGACAAGCTCATGGAGTTCCAGGGCAAGGGCATCCGGTACAAGGACTCCATCCAGCGCTACAAGGGTCTGGGCGAGATGGACGCCGATCAGCTGGCCGAGACCACGATGGATCCGCGCCACCGCACCCTGCGCCGGATCAACCTCGCCGACCTGGAAGCCGCCGAGCAGGTCTTCGACCTGCTCATGGGCAACGACGTCGCCCCTCGCAAGGAGTTCATCTCCAGCTCGGCGGCGACGCTGGACCGGTCCCGCATCGACGCATAGCCACGACGCCGGCTCGGGCCGACCTGACTGCTCACCAGGCGTAGGCAGGTCGGCTGGCGGGCGTCGGAGGCGGTCCCGTGCGGTGGTCGGTCGCGTGAGCAGCCAGCGGTGCTGGGGACTTGCCGGTGGTTGAGGCCTGCTGTCGTGCGGGGCCTGCGGTGGTTCGGGCTGTGCTGACACCTTCGGGCTCGGCTTTCCCTGCACCGGTTGCGCGGCTGGCCGGGACGATTCGGCAGGAGCGGGGCCCGTCTGGCAGGCTCACGGCTGACCCGGTGGGTTCACGGCTGCCCCCATGGGTCCGCGGCTGACCCGATGGGTCCGCGGCTGACCCCATGGGCTCGCGGCCGACCATACGGGTTCGCTGCCGGCCGCATGGGTTCATGACCGAGCGCGGGGGATCGACCGCGCCGAGAGGGGCTCGGGTGGCGGGAGCCGATGCGTCTTCTTCGATCTCGAGTGTTCCGTCCACCCGTGGGTGGAGGCGTGCCGTCTCTGAGGTTCCACCCGCGATCCACCCTCGCTGCGATCTCCTGACCTGCGATTTTCCGTAGCTTCGAAGCTGTCGGGCAGCGCTCGCTCCCGACACCCCCTTCTCGCTCACGGAGGCTGTCATGTCGGGGCTCGTCAACGCGTTGGTGATCGTGGCCGTAGCCGCCATAGTGATCGCGCGCCAGTTCCGTGCGCGGGCGATCGACACCGACCGGCGCTGGTGGCTGCTGCCCCTGATCCTCGGGGCCATGGCGCTGCGCGAGCCCGGCATGCTCGACGCCCACCACCGCGTCGAATCCGCTGCGCTGCTCGCCGTGGAGGTGCTCATCGGCCTGGCCATCGGCGCAGGCTGGGCCTGGACCACCCGCATCTGGACGGCACCGGACGGGGTCGTGTGGACCAAGAGCAGCAAGGCGAGCGTGGCTGTATGGGTCGGCGGCATAGCCCTGCGGGCCGGTCTCTTCGGTCTCGGCACCGTGCTCGGCGTGCATCAGGGCAGCTCGGCACTGATGCTCGGCCTGGCCGGCACCCTGCTCGTCCGGTCCGGGATCCTGGCCTGGCGGGCGCAGTCCCTCGGCTCCGCGAGCCGTCCGGCCCCGGCGTACGGTGACGACATGGGCCCGGCGTGGAAGGAGCGCGTGTGACGGAGAACGCCTGGTCGCGCTGGCCGTCACGGGAGGCGCTCGGCCGCGCGGGAACCCCACTGCCCCGCCGCCTGCTCGCCTGGGGCATCAGGGTGCTGGTGCTCGCGCTGCTCCTCTGGGGTGCGTTCAGCCAGAAACACGTCGGCGTCTGGGGCGCGCTCGCTGCTGTGGCCGGAGTCCTGCTGACCGGTCTCCTCTCCTGGGCCTTCTTCCGCAGTACCTACGAGCACCGGCTGGTGCGCTCGATGGCACTCATGGGTGTGCTCCTGGGCATCGCGGTCGCGGCCCAGGCCACGGGGTTCAGGGGACCGGCCCTGGTGATCTGGTGCGGCTGCGGGATCTCCGCCCTGGAGCGGATGCCCCTCGGGGCTGCCGTGCCCATGACCTCGGTGGCGCTGGCCTCGTACTCCGCGTTCAACAACGACGTGTGGCTGACCACGGCCGCCACGGTGGCGGGCATGGCCCTTGCCGGATACGTCCTTCGGCTCGACGCGGAGGCCCGGGGAAGCGCGCAGCGGCTGCTCGCCCAGGAGCGGGCCGCGAGCGCCGCCGAAGCAGAGTCGGCGGCGCTGGCCGAGCGGGCGAGGATCGCGCGGGAGATCCACGATGTGCTCGCCCACAGCCTCTCGGCGCAGCTGGTGCACCTGGAGGCGGCCCGGCTGCTGATCGAGCGCGGCGCCGACCGGGACCAGATCCTGGAACGGGTGGTGGCTGCCCGGGGCATGGCCCGCGACGGCCTCGCCGAGACTCGGCAGGCGCTGTCCGCGCTGAGGGGGGAGCTGACGCCCCTGGAGGACTTCCTGACCGAGCTCGTCAGGACGGGCGACGGCGCCGAGGTCACCGTCACGGGTGAGCGCAGACCCCTGCCGGCCGAAGCCTCACAGGCCGTGCGCCGGGTGGCGCAGGAGGCGCTGACGAACGTCCGCAAGCACGCCCACGGCGCCAAGGTGCACCTGCGCCTCGACTACGGCGAGCAGGAAGTGACGCTGGACGTCAGGGACTCGGGCGGTCGGCCGGGCGAACTCACGGGAGCGGGCGGCGGGTACGGTCTGCTGGGAATGCGGGAGCGCGCCGAACTGCTGGGCGGCTCGCTGGACGCAGGGCCGGACGAGGAGGGGTTCGTGGTGACGTTGAAGGTGCCCGTATGACGGAGGCGGAGGGGGAGAAGAAGCCCGCGCGCGTGGTGGTCGCCGACGACCAGACCGTGGTCCGGGAGGGCATCGTGATGCTGCTCGGGCTGCTGCCCGGTGTGGAGGTCGTGGGTTCGGCGGGGGACGGCGAGGAGGCGGTGAAGCTGGTCGGGGAGCTCGCGCCGGACGTGGTCCTGATGGATCTGCGGATGCCCCGCTGCGACGGTGTGGAGGCCACCCGGCGGATCCGGGCGGAGTACCCGGGGACCCAGGTCGTGGTGCTCACCACGTACGCGGACGACGAGTCCCTGTTCCCCGCGCTGCGTGCCGGGGCCCGGGGCTATCTCACCAAGGACGCGGGCGGCGACGAGATCGTCCGTGCGGTGGAGAGCGTCCTGTCGGGGGAGGCGGGACTGTCTCCGAGTGTCCAGCGCCGGCTGCTGGAAAGACTGTCGGAGCCCGACCCCGGGCCCGCACCGGCGGCCGAGGCGCCCGACGGACTGACCGCGCGGGAGACCGAGGTGCTGGTGCTGATCGCCGAGGGCCTGAGCAATCAGGAGATCGCCCGTGCACTGCATGTCTCCACCGCGACCGTGAAGACCCACATCAACAACCTCTTCGCCAAGACGGGCCTCAAGGACCGGGCGCAGGCCGTGCGTTACGCCTATGGGAAGGGGCTGGTGCGGCCGCCCGCGGAGTGAGTCACCTGATGGGGTGAAGAGCCGGGGGAAGAAGAGTCAGGGATCTTCCCGATCTGTCCATCCTTGGGCATGCAGTCAAGCGATGGTCGTTCCCGTGGAGCCGGGGATGGTCCCGGGAGTTCGGGCGGCAAGAGGGAAGACCACGGCGGGGCCTCTCGTGACGCGAGGTACGAGGACCCCTGGTACGACGCGTTGGCCACCGGCTGGGGCGAGTCGTACGGCACCGGGACGCCGGCACGGGCCGTGCCGTCCGCGCGCGGGGAGCAGCACGGCGCGGCGACTGTTCGTGCCCGTGACGTGTATGTCGAGGTGCAGCGCAGTGAGGCCTTCCAGGAGGTGCGCAGAAGGTACCGGAGGTTCGTGGTGCCGGGAGTCGCCGCCTTCCTCGCCTGGTACGTGGCGTATGTGGTCGCCGCGACGACAGCACCGGCACTCATGGCCCGTCCCGTGGCCGGGGCGGTGAATGTGGCGATGGTCGCGGGGCTCGGGCAGTTCCTCACCACGTTCGTCCTCACCTGGGCCTACGCCTGGCATGCGCGGCTGCGTCGGGACCGGGCGGCGCTGGAGCTGCGCTGGGACACGCAGGAACTGACCCGCGGAGTCCAGGGGGGTGCCTCGTGACCGGTGAGCACCAGATGCTGGCGCTGCTGCTGTTCAGCGGGTTCGTGGCCGTGACCTTGGGGATCACGACATGGGTGAGCCGCAGGCGGCACGGTTCGGCGGAGGAGTTCTATGCCGGCGGGCGGCTCTTCTCCCCCATGGAGAATGGTTTTGCCATCGCGGGCGACTACATGTCGGCGGCCTCCTTCCTCGGGGTCACGGGGCTCATCGCGCTCTACGGCTATGACGGGCTGCTGTACGTGGTGGGCTTCCTGGTGGCCTGGCTGGTCGTGCTGTTCCTGGTGGCGGAACTGGTGCGCAACTGCGGGCGGTTCACCCTGGCCGACGTGGTGGCCGCGAGGATGAGCGAGCGGCCGGTGAGGATCGCCGCGGGAACTTCCTCGGTCACGGTGTCCGTTCTGTATCTGGTGGCGCAAATGGTGGGCGCGGGCAGCCTCGTGGCGCTGCTGCTGGGTCGCACGAGCGGGGCGGCCCAGGCCTGGACGGTCATCGGGGTCGGTGCCCTGATGGTGATCTATGTGTCGCTGGGAGGGATGCGGGCGACCACCTGGATCCAGATCGTGAAGGCGGTTCTGCTGCTCAGCGGGACGGTCGTACTGACCGTGCTGGTGCTGGTGCACTTCCATGGCGACGTCGACCGGCTGCTGGTGGCGGCAGCGGACCGCAGCGGTCATGGGAGGGCGTTTCTGGCACCGGGTCTGAAGTACGGCGGGAGCTGGACCGCCCGTCTCGACTTCATCAGCCTGGGGCTCGCACTGGTGCTGGGCACGGCGGGGCTGCCGCACATCCTGTCCCGCTTCTACACCGTGCCGACCGCGCGAGCGGCACGCCGTTCGGCGGTGTGGTCCATCGGACTGATCGGCGGCTTCTACCTGATGACGATCGTGCTCGGGTTCGGTGCCGCCGCCGTGGTCGGGCCGCAGACCGTGCAGGGCTCGAACGCGGCAGGGAACACCGCGGTGCCCCTGCTCGCCCTCGACCTGGGCGGCGGTGCCGGCTCCACAGGTGGAACGGTTCTGTTCGCCATCGTGGCCGCCGTCGCCTTCGCCACGATCCTCGCGGTGGTCGCCGGGATCACGCTCGCCTCTTCGGCATCCGTGGCCCATGACCTGTATGCGTCCTTGCGGCGGCCGGACGCCCGGGCGCGCAGCGAGGTGGCGGTGGCGCGCGCCGCGGCGGTCGGCATCGGGGTCGTCGCGATCGCGCTGGGCCTGCTGGCCCGCGACCTCAACGTCGCCTTCCTGGTCGGCCTCGCCTTCGCGGTGGCCGCGTCGGCGAACCTGCCGGTGCTGCTGTACTCACTGTTCTGGCGCGGCTTCACGACGCGCGGTGCGGTGTGGGCTGTGTACGGCGGGCTGATTCCCGCGCTCGGGCTGGTTCTGCTCTCGCCCGTGGTCTCCGGCAGCCCGGACTCGCTCTTCCCGGATGTCGACTTCCAGTACTTCCCCCTGCAGAACCCGGGCATCGTCTCCATCCCGCTCGGCTTCCTCGCGGGCTGGCTGGGCACGGTCACCTCGGACGAGGTCGCCGACGAGGCCAAGTACGCGGAGACCGAGGTGCGGTCACTGACCGGCGCGGGAGCCGTGTAACCGGTTCGGAGGGGCGTGTGGCCGGTTCGGAGGGGCGTAGGGGGGAGGGACCGGGCTCAGGGTGCCACCCACGCGTAGCGGTGTTCCGGGCGGCCGGTGTCGCCGTACTTCAGGGAGAGGCGGAGGCGGCCCGCCTGTTCCAGGGTGCGCAGGTAGCGCTGGGCCGTGGAGCGGCTCAGGCCGGTCTCCGCCGCGACCTCGTGGGCCGACAACGGATGGTCCGCGCGGTGCAGGACGCCGCAGATGAGGTCGGTCGTGGGTTCCGACTGGCCGCTGGGCAGGCCCGGCGCGGACGGTGCGGAGGCCGTGCGCAGAGCCCCGAAGATCCGGTCGACCTGCTCCTGGCCCGTCAGCCCCCGGCCGCCCACCCGGTCGACGGTGCGGCGCAGCGCGGCATAGGAATCCAGACGGGTGCGCAGGGCGGCGAAGGTGAACGGCTTGACCAGGTAGTGCAGGGCGCCCAGGCGCATCGCCCGCTGAACGGTCGTCACATCACTGGCCGCCGTGATCATGATGACATCGGTGCCGTGGCCCTGCTCCCGCATACGGTGGACGAGTTCGAGGCCGGTCCGGTCCGGCAGGTAGTGGTCGAGCAGGACCAGGTCGATGGCGCCGCGTTCGACGGCGGCCAGGGCCTGGGCGGCGCTGTGCGCGCGGGCGGCCACCCGGAAGCCGGGAACCTTTCCCACGTACTTGGCGTTTATCTCTGCGACGCGGAAGTCGTCGTCCACGACCAGGACGTCAATCATCAGGCCTCTCCTTCAAGGCCGGCGAGCGTTAAGCCCGTGTTTCGTGCTCCGCAGTTGTAGCGCGAGCAAAACGAGCACAACAGGCTCTTGCGAGCAAAAGAACAGCTTGTGCTCACAAGACTGCTGCTGTGGCCGGGGCCACACCTACCGTCCGGCCCATGAGCGCAGACACCAGCCCCGCCATCGAGCTACGGGGCGCGAGCAAGACCTTCAGGACCCCGTCGGGGGGTCTGCACACCGCCGTCCGGGATCTGGACCTCAGGGTCGGCCGCGGTGAGTTCGTGGCCGTCGTCGGCCCGACCGGCTGCGGCAAGTCCACCACGCTGACCTTGGTCAGCGGGCTGGAGGAGCCCACCGAGGGGGAGGTGCTGGTGGCCGGGGAGCCGGTCGCCGGCGTCGGCGGCAAGGTCGGTTTCGTCTTCCAGCAGGACGCCACCTTCCCCTGGCGGACGGTCCTGTCCAACGTCATGGCGGGCCCGCGATTCCGGGGCGTGCCCAAGGCGGAGGCCAAGCAGAAGGCCCGCGAGTGGCTGGCCCGGGTCGGTCTCGCAGCGTTCGAGGACCGTTATCCGCACCAGCTCTCCGGCGGCCAGCGCAAGCGTGTCGCCCTCGCCGCCACCTTCGTCAACGACCCCGAGATCCTGCTCATGGACGAGCCGTTCTCGGCGCTGGACGTACAGACCCGGGCGCTGATGTCGGACGAGCTGCTGGAGCTGTGGGAGGGCACCGGTGCCTCCGTCGTCTTCGTCACGCACGACCTGGAGGAGTCCATCGCGCTGGCCGACAAGGTCGTTGTGATGACCGCCGGACCGGCGACCGTGAAGCAGATCTTCGACATCGACCTGCCCAGGCCGCGCAAGGTCGAGTCGGTGCGTCTGGAGCCGCGGTTCATCGAGATCTACCGCGAGATCTGGGAGTCCCTCGGCGAAGAGGTCCGCATCACCCGTGAAAGAGGTGTCGCTCATGTCGCCTGAGGTCCTCAGCACTCCGGTCGTCGAGACCGCCAAGACCGCGCCGGACCGCGCCCGCAGCCGAGCGCAGGCCGCCCGTCGGCGCAAGATCGTCGTCATTGCCGCACGCATGCTGCTCCTGGTGGCCGTCCTCGGGTCGTGGGAGGGGCTGTCCCGGGCGAAGGTCATCGACCCGTTCAACTTCTCCATGCCCTCCAAGATCTGGGACCAGATCTACACCTGGGTGACGCACGGAACCGCGCTCGGCTCCCTCGGGGAGCAGATCTGGTACACGCTGTACGAGGCGTTGCTCGGCTGGGTCATCGGTGTGATCGCCGGTGTCCTCCTCGGTATCGCGCTCGGTCGGATCACCTTGCTCGCCGAAGTTCTTGGTCCATACATCAAGGTGCTCAATTCGATCCCCAGGATCGTCCTGGCGCCCATCTTCCTGATCTGGTTCGGGCTCGGGCCGTCCTCCAAGGTCGCCTCAGCCGTCGTGCTCGTCTTCTTCCCCGTGTTCTTCAACGCCTTCCAGGGCGCCCGCGAGGTGGACCGCAACCTGGTGGCCAACGCCCGCATCCTGGGCGCGAGCGATCGCAGGGTGACCCTTCAGGTCGTCATCCCGTCGGCGACCTCCTGGATCTTCACCAGCCTGCACGTCAGCTTCGGCTTCGCCCTGATCGGCGCCATCGTCGGCGAGTACATCGGCGCCACCAAGGGCATCGGCCTGCTCGTCGCACAGTCGCAGAACACCTTCAACGCGGCCGGTGTGTACGCCGCGATGGTCATCCTCGCGGCCGTCGCCCTGGTCGCCGAGGGGCTGCTGACCTTCGCCGAGCGCCGCATCTTCCGTTGGAAACCCGCCGGTTCCGACAGCTGACCCGCCTGCCCCGCGCACTCGATCCTTCCCCGCACCGCCCTCTCACAAGGACGTGAACCGTCATGCGCAAGACCGCCAGACACGCCGCGCTCGCCGTCGCCGGCCTGCTCGCCCTCTCCTCGCTCACCGCCTGCGCCAATGACGCGGCCGGCTCGGCCGTCGACGCCGGCAGCGGCGGGGGCGGCGGCAAGGGCGAGACCGTCAAGATCATGGTCGGCGGCCTGGACAAGGTCATCTACCTGCCCGCGATGCTCACCCGGCGCCTCGGCTACTTCCAGTCGGAGGGCCTGAACGTCCAGCTCCTGAGCGAGCCCGCCGGAGTCCAGGCCGAGACCGCGCTCGTCTCCGGGCAGGTGCAGGGGGCGGTTGGCTTCTACGACCACACGCTCGACCTTCAGGTGAAGGGCAAGCCCGTGGAGTCGGTGGTGCAGTTCTCGCACGCACCCGGTGAGGTGGAGGTCGTCTCCGGCAAGGCAGCGGGTGACCTCACCTCGCCCAAGGACTTCAAGGGCCGGAAACTGGGCGTGACCGGCCTTGGTTCCTCGACCGACTTCCTCACCAAGTACCTCGCCGTCAAGAACGGTGTGAACGTCAGCGAGTTCACGCCGGTCGCGGTGGGGGCGGGCCCGACGTTCATCGCGGCGCTCCAGAAGGGCGCGATCGACGGCGGCATGACCACCGACCCGACGGTCGCCACGATCCTGGACAAGAAGGCCGGCAAGGTTCTCATCGACATGCGCACCCCCGAGGGTTCGCAGCAGGCGCTGGGCGGTCCGTATCCGTCGTCCAGTCTGTACATGCAGACGGACTGGGTGAACGGGCACAAGGACACGGTCCAGAAACTGGTCAATGCATTCGTCAAGACGCTCAAGTGGATGTCCACCCACAGCGCCTCCGAGATCGCGGCCAAGATGCCCGCCGACTACTCCCAGGGCAACAAGACGCTCTACGCGCAGGCCATCAAGAGCACGCTGCCGATGTTCACCGACGACGGTGTCATGCCCCAGGGCGGCCCCGAGACCGTCGAGAAGGTCCTCAAGGCGTTCAACCCCAACATCAAGAACGCCAAGGTGGACCTGAGCAGGACGTACACGACCGAATTCGTCGACAAGGCCGCCAAGTGACCACTCGCCGAGGCCGCCGAATGACCACCGGCCGAGGCCGGCGGGTGACCGCTCACCAAGACCGGCGGGTGACCGCTCGCTGAAGCTCGGTCAGGCGCGGGTCGCCCACACGTAACGGTGTTCAGGGCGGCCCGCGTCGCCGTATTTCAGGGTCAGCCGAGCCCGTCCGGTGCGCTCCAGGAGCTTCAGATAGCGCTGGGCGGTCTGGCGGCTCACCCCCGTCCGCTCGGCGATCTCCTGGGCGGACAGCGGCCCCTCGGCACTCATCAGCGACTGGCGCACCGACTCGGCCGTGGCGGGGGAGTGTCCCTTGGGCAGTCCGGGCTCCGACGGCGCGGACAGGGCGCCGAAGATGCGGTCCACCTCCGCCTGCTCGGCCTCGCCGCCGCCGTCCAGCGTGCGACGCAGCTCCGCGTACGCCTCCAGCTTGGCGCGCAGCCCGGCGAAGGCGAACGGCTTCACCAGGTACTGCAGTGCGCCGTGCCGCATGGCCGCCTGGACGGTCGACACGTCCCGTGCGGCCGTCACCATGATCACGTCGGTCTGGTGGCCACGGCGGCGCATCTCCTGGACGACCGAAAGCCCGGTGCCGTCGGGCAGATAGTGGTCCATGAGGACCAGGTCGGGCCGTGGCAGCGTCTCCAGCCGGTGCAGCGCCTCGGCCGCGCTGTGCGCCTCCCCGGCCACGTGGAAGCCGGGTACTTTCTCGACGTAGGCGGCGTTGACCCGGGCGACCCGGGTGTCGTCGTCCACGACCAGGACCTCGATCATCGCGCCTCCTCCTCGGCAGCGGTCGGGGCGGGTGCAGGGGCAGGGGCCGTCGTTCCAGGCTCCCCGAAGGGCTCCAGGGATCCGGTGAGCGCGGGCTCCGGTTCCGGCTCGGTCAGTGCCTCCGGCAGGACGACGGTGAACTCGGCGCCCCCGCCGTCCGCCGCGCCCACCTTCGCGCTTCCGCCCTGCCGCTCGGCGAGCCGGCGCACCAGCGAGAGCCCGAGGCCCCGCTTGCCGTGCGCGGGCGGCTCCTTGGTCGACCACCCCTCCGTGAAGATCAACTCCTGCTGGTCCTGGGGGATTCCGGGCCCGGTGTCGCGTACCCGGAGGACGACCGTACGTCCCTCGGCGCGCAATTCGACCTCCACGCGCGCGTGGAGGGTGCCCGCGACCGCGTCGAGCGCGTTGTCCACGAGGTTGCCCACGACCGTGACCAGCCCCCGGGGGTCGATCAGCCGGTCCGGGAGGCGGGTGCGTTCCGACACCCACAGGGCGACGCCGCGCTCGGCCGCCACGGTCGCCTTGCCGACCAGAAGGGCGGCGAGCAGGGGGTCCTGGATCTTCTCGGTGACCTGTTCGGCGGTGGCCCGGTGGTCCCCGACGACCTCGCCCACGAACTCCACGGCGTCGTCGTACATCTCCAGCTCCAGCAGACCGAGCAGGGTGTGCATGCGGTTGGCGTGCTCGTGGTCCTGGGCGCGCAGGGCGTCGATCAGACCGTGCGTGGAGTCGAGTTCGCGGCCCAGCTGCTCCAGCTCCGTACGGTCACGCAGGGTGGCCACGGCGCCGCCGTCGTCCGTGGGCATGCGGTTGGCGACCAGGACCCGCTGCCCGCGCACGGTGAGCAGGTCCGTACCGGTCACCCGGCCGGTCAGGACGTCCGTCGTGCGCCCGGCGCCGAGTGCTTCGTCGGGGGACTGCCCGACGGCTTCCTCGCCGATGCCCAGCAGCCGCCGTGCCTCGTCGTTGAACAGGCGGATACGGCCGCTGCGGTCGAGGGCGACCACGCCCTCGCGGATGCCGTGCAGCATCGCCTCGCGCTCCGCGAGCAGCGCCGAGATGTCGGAGAAGGCCAGGTCCCTGGTCTGCCGCTGGACCCGGCGCGAGATCAGCCAGGCGGCCAGAGCGCCCACCGCGAGGGCACCGCCGGCGTACGCGAACAGCCCCGGGATGGCGCTGATCAGCCGGGCGCGCACGCTGTCGTACGCGATACCGACCGAGACGGCCCCGACGATCCGGTGACCGGCGTCGTACAGGGGCACCTTGCCGCGGGCCGAGCGGCCCAGGGTGCCCTTGTCGATCTCCATGACCTCCCGGCCGGCCAGGGCGGCCCTGGGGTCGGTGGAGACGGGGCGGCCGATCTCCCCCGGGGTGGGGTGCGACCAGCGCACCCCCTGTCCGTCCATCACCACGACGTACTCGGCGTGGGTGGCGCGCCGGATCCGCTCGGCCTCCTTCTGCACCGGGCCGTTCCTGGCCGGCGGGGTGTGCTGGACGCCTTCGGCGATCTGCGGGTCCTGGGCCGTCGTCTGCGCGATGGCCAGGGCGCGGCGCATCGCCTCCTGGTCCAGCTGTTTGCTCAGCGGCGCAAGGAAGAGCCCGGTCGCGAGCACGGCCACCCCCGCGGCGATCGTCACCTGCATCAGCAGCACCTGCGAGAAGGCCCGCCGCGGCAGACCGAGGCGCAGGCGGCGTGCGGGGGCTGTGCGGCTCATGCACACGACGGTACGGGGGCGGACGGCCGCCGTCGTAGGGGGTGTGGCGGGGATCTCTTGACCAATTCTTGAAGAAGTGGGCGCGGACGGCTTCGGCTCAGCTCGCCAGCGCCGTCGCCCGCAGCTCGCGGACCGCCACCACGTCCATGCGCGCCGGCGTGCCGAGCACGGCCGCGCCGCAGCTCTCGGGGCGCGGGGGCAGGGACGCGCCCTGCGCCACCGTGACCCGCCAGCGGCGTCCGTCGGCGTGGGCGACGGTGATCTCCCAGCGGGGTGCCCTGCCCTCGGTCCGTACGACGTTCAGCGCGCCCGCCGCGTACTCGTGCGCCACCGACCGCACGGCCAGCTCGGCCGCCTGGCCGGGCCGTTCCCATGCGGAGCACCCCCGGCACCCCTCGACCACCACGCGCCCCTCCTGGACGGCGTGCAGGGCCTCCTTGACGGTGTGCGCCTCGGCGCGGCCGTACGCGTAGCCGTACGGCAGGACGAGCACCGTCGGCGAGAAGCGATGACCACCCAGATGGGTGACCTCCCAGACGCCCCGCACACCGGACACGGCCAGCTCGGTGGCGAGGGGCCGGCCCAGCAGGGCGCAGCAGCGGTCGCGTTTGCCGTTGGTGCACACGAGTGCGAGCGGGTCGCCCGTGTGCGGCCGGCCGCCCAGCGCCGCACCGAAGGAACGGTGGTCGCCCGCACCCAGGGCGGCGAGATCGAGTCCGAGCAGCCGGCCCGGATCGCGGGTGGTGGCGCTGTGCAGCCACACGTTTCCGGGAACGGTGTGGGCCGCGTACACGTGCCGCGGCGCGGGCATGCCGGGGTCCGCGTGGCGGCCGGGGCGCCGGATGAGCGCGACGCGGACACCGGTTCCCTCGGCGGCGGCCTCCAGGGCGCGGCCCAGCCCGGGGTCGAGATGGCTCGAAGTGAGTGCCTTGGCACCCCATGGGCCGGCCTGTTCCAGCAGCAGCCACGTCGTCGCCGTGGCAGCTGTGCCGGAAACGGGCTCCTCAAGGCTCTGGGAGACGGTCGCGCACCTACTCACAGAGGTGAGCCTAACCTGACTCCGCTCAGGGTGACTTCCGGCCCCGTCCGGGTTCTAGCCCGGGAGGGGCTGCGGAGGCCGCGGACCGACGTAGTGCCCGACGGGGCGCATGCGTAGCGGGCGCTCGCCGTACTCCTCCAGGGCGTGGGCGATCCAGCCCGCCGTCCGGGCGACGGCGAAGATCGTCTCGCCGGCGGTGGCGGGCATGCCGCTGGAGGCGGTGAACACGGCCAGCGCCAGGTCGACGTTGGCGTGCAGAGGCGTGTGGCGGGCGGTCGTGGCGACGATGTCGCGGGCCGCGAGCAGGGCGGGCTCCGCACCCGGGACCTGCTCAAGGAGGCCGAACAGCACCCGCGCGCGCGGGTCTTCGCCGACGTAGAGCCGGTGGCCGAGTCCGGGGATGCGGCGGCCCGCGCGCAGCTCGTCCGCGATCACCGGGACCGCGGTCCCCTGGTCGAGCACGTCGAGCAGCATCCGGTGGGCCAGTCCGCTGGAGGCGCCGTGCAGCGGGCCCTCCAGGACGCCGAGCCCGGCCGAAACGGCCGCGTAGGCGTGCGCCCGGGCCGAGGCGGCGACCCGGACGGCGAGCGTGGAAGCGGCCAGGTCGTGGTCGGCGAGCAGGGCGAGGGCGGTGTCCAGGACGCGCAGCGACGCCTCGTCGGCGGGGCGGCCGGTGAGCCGGGCCCACAGGCGGTGGGACAGCGGGCCGGCGTCCTCGTGGGTGGGCCGGGCGGGTGGCAGTGCGGCCACCAGGGTGGGGATGAGAGCCCGTGCCGTGTTCAGCACGGCCTCCTCGGACAGGTCGAAGCGCAGCGGGTCCTCGGCCGAAGCGGCGATCGCCGCCACCCGCAGCCGGTCGGTGGGGGAGGTGTGCTCGGGCAGGGCGTTCACGGCGTGCCGGGCGACCTCGACGGTGGCCCCGGGCGCGGTGAGGGTCACGCCGGTGGTCAGGCGGCCCGTCCACAGCCACTCCGCGACCTCCTCGTAGGAGTGGCGGGTGGCCAGCTCCGTGGCGTCGACGCCGCGGAAGTAGTACCGGTCCTTGTCGATCAGCGTGATCCGGGTCCGGACGGACAGATCGCCGCCGGAGCCCGGACTGCCCGCGGCTTCGCGTCGGTTGCGCCGGGCGAGGGCCTCGACCTCCTTCGCGTCGAAGGTGCTGGCGCGGCCGCCGGGTTCGCGCCTGCTGCTGAGCAGGCCGCGGCTCACGTAGGCGTACACCGTCTCCGGCTTCACGCCGAGTGCTTCGGCGGTCTCCTTGGTGCTCAGCCTTCGCCCGGGGCCGCCGGGAGCGGGTTCGTGATCGCGCATGGAGGTCACCGTAGCCGCCCTGCACACATTGATGACTGCACATTGATCCAATCAACGTTGACAATAATTGAGTCAAGCATGGACAGTCGGATCAAGTCCAGGGAGGAACAGCATGTCCATCAACAGGACCGCACCCGTTGTCGACGTACCGCGCGGCCTCGCCGGAGTCGTCGTCACCGACACCGAGATCGGAGACGTCCGGGGGCTCGAGGGCTTCTACCACTACCGCCAGTACTCGGCCGTCGAACTCGCGCGGACCCGCGGCTTCGAAGACGTCTGGCACCTCCTCGTCCACGGCGCGCTCCCGGATGCGCAGCGCCGTGCCGCCTTCGCCGCCGAGACCGCGGCGCTGCGCCGGCTGCCCGAGGAGGTCGGGGCCGCCCTTCCCGCCCTCGCGCGGGCCGGCCGCACCTCGGGCCCGCTCGCCGGGCTGCGCACCGCGCTGTCGCTGCTCGGTGCGGCGAAGGGGTTCCGGCCCGTGTACGACCTGGCTGCCGACCGGCGCCGTGCGGACACCGTCGCCGCCTGTGCGGCCGTACCCACGCTGCTCACCGCGCTGTACCGGCTCGGGCAGGGGCTCGACCCCGTGGAGCCGCGCGGGGACCTGTCGTACGCGGCCAACTATCTCTACATGCTCACCGGCGAGGAACCGGAGCCGCAGCGGGCCAGAGCGGTCGAGCAGTACCTGATCTCAACCATTGATCACGGATTCAATGCATCAACCTTCACCGCCCGGGTCATCGCATCCACGGGTGCCGACGTGGCCGCATGTCTCGTCGGGGCCGTGGGCGCGCTGTCCGGACCGTTGCACGGCGGGGCGCCCAGCCGCGCCCTCGACACGCTGGACACGATAGGAACGCCGGACCGGATCGACCCCTGGATCCGGGAGCGGGTGCTCGCGGGCGACCGCATCATGGGTTTCGGGCACGCGGTCTACCGCACGGAGGACCCCCGTTCGCGGATGCTGCGTGAGATCGCCCTCGGGTTCGGGGGACCGCGCGTCGCCTTCGCCGTCGAGGTGGAGCGGCAGGTCGAGGCGATCCTCGCCGAGCTGAAGCCGGGCCGTGAACTGCACACGAACGTGGAGTTCTACGCGGGCGTGGTCATGGAACTGTGCGGCCTGCCCCGGGAGATGTTCACCCCCACCTTCGCGGCGGGCCGCGTGGTGGGCTGGAGCGCCAACATCCTGGAACAGGCGGCGGATTCGAAAATCATCCGTCCGGCGGCACGGTATGTGGGACCTCCGCCGCCGGTGGCGGTGCCGGCCCAGCCCTGAGGGACGGAGCAAGGCCCCCCGGCTCGCCCCCCCGCCCGGCGACGGGCCCCGACGGGCCCCGCTCCCGGGCGCAGGCCCCGGCGCGCCCCTCTTGTCGGCGCCCGCTCTTATCCTGGTCCGGCAGTAGGTCCACGTAAGAGAGGGCGCCCGTTGGGCAACAGCCGCACCCCGCAGCAGATCCCCGTCGTCGTACTCGCCGGATTTCTCGGATCCGGCAAGACCACGCTCCTCAACCACCTCCTGCACCGCAGCGGAGGCAGTCGTATCGGTGCGATCGTCAACGACTTCGGGGCCATCGAGATCGACGCGATGGCCGTCGCCGGAGCCCTCGGCGACTCGACCGTCTCGCTCGGCAACGGCTGTCTGTGCTGTGCCGTCGACGCGAGCGAACTCGACCTCTACCTGGAACGGCTCGCCGCGCCCGCCGCCGGCATCGACGTCATCGTCATCGAGGCCAGCGGGCTCGCCGAGCCGCAGGAACTGGTGCGGATGGTCCTCGCCAGCGAGCATCCCGGCATCGTCTACGGCGGCCTCGTCGAGGTCGTCGACGCCGCCGAGTTCGACGGCACCCGGGCCCGGCACCCCGAGATCGACCGTCACCTCGCCCTCGCCGACCTCGTCGTGGTCAACAAGCTGGACCGGGCGCCGGACGCCGGCCGGGTCCTCGGCCTCGTCCGCTCGCTCACCGACCGTGCCGCCGTCGTCCCCGCCACCTACGGCCGCGTCGACCCGGAGTTCCTCTTCGACTGCCGGCCGAGCGAGGAGCGCATCGGTCAGCTGTCCTTCGACGACCTGCACGCACACGGCGACGACGGCCTCGACCACGCCGGTCATCTGCACACCGGCTACGACAGCCTGTCCTTCACCGCCGACCTGCCGATGGAGCCCCGCAGGCTGATGCGGTTCCTGGACAGCCGTCCGGAGGGGCTGTACCGGATCAAGGGATATGTCGACTTCGGACCCCACGACACCGTCAACCGGTACGCCGTCCATGCCGTCGGCCGGTTCCTGCGCTTCTACCCCGAGCCGTGGCCGCCCGCCCACGCCCGCCTCTCCCAGCTCGTCCTGATCGGCTCCGGCATCGACGCGGGCGCCCTCGGCAAGGAACTGGAGGCGTGCAAGAACGACGCCCCGCACACCGACGAGCACGGCATGTGGGGCGTCCTGCGCTACGTACAGGGCCCGGACGGGGCGGACCCGGAGGATCCACCCGCCTGGAGCCCGGAGGATCCATCCGCCTGGAGCCGGGAGGAACCGCCCGCCCGGACCCCGGAGGGGCCGACGGCCTGGACCCCGGAGGATCCGTCCGCCTAGAACACCGGTCCCGCGACCACCGCCACCGTCTTCGGCAGCGAGGTGCCCGAGCCGTCGCGGCGCGGGTCCAGGTCCGGCAGCTCGACCGGGGTGCCGTTCTTCTGCGCGGCCCGGGCCGGGACAGGGCCCGCCCAGCCCAGCGACAGACAGTCCTCGCCCTTCAGGAACCGCTGGCAGCGCACGCCGCCCGTGGCCCGTCCCTTGCGCGGATACTGGTCGAACGGGGTCGCCTTGGCGGTCGTCTGGACCGAGTCGTCCAGCGTGCCGCGCGAGCCCGCCACCGTGAAGACCACCGCGTCGACCGCCGGGTCGACCGCCGTGAACGAGATGACCTTCGCGCCCTCGGTGAGCTTGACGCCCGCCATACCGCCCGCCGGGCGGCCCTGCGGACGGACGATGGAGGCCTGGAAGCGCAGCAGCTGCGCGTCGTCCGTGATGAACACCAGGTCCTCCTCGCCGGTGCGCAGCTCCACCGCGCCGACGATGCGGTCACCGTCCTTGAGCGTGATGACCTCCAACTCGTCCTTGTTGGACGGGTAGTCGGGCACCACACGCTTGACGACGCCCTGCTCGGTGCCGAGCGCCAGACCCGGGGACGATTCGTCCAGAGTGGTCAGGCAGACCAGTGTCTCGGCGTCCTCCAGGGACACGAATTCCGTGAGCGGCGCTCCTCCGGAGAGGTTCGGCGGGGCCGCGGTGTCGGGCAGCTGCGGCAGGTCGACCACGTTGATCCGCAGCAGGCGGCCGGCCGAGGTCACCGCGCCGATCTCGCCCCGCGTGGTTCCCGGGACCGCCGAGATGATCACGTCGTGCTTGGCGCGGTGGACGTCGGCGTCCTCGGCGAACGGCTCGGCGTTCGCCGTGCGGGCCAGCAGGCCCGTGGACGACAGCAGCACCCGGCACGGGTCGTCGGCGACCTGGAGCGGCACGGTCGCGACCGGGGCGCCGGCCGACTCCAGCAGGACCGTGCGCCGGTCGGTGCCGAACTGCTTCGACACCGCGGCCAGTTCGGCCGAGACCAGCTTGCGCAGCTCCGCGTCCGACTCCAGGATCCGGGTCAGCTCCTCGATCTCCGTGGTGAGCCGCTCCTTCTCCGCCTCCAGCTCGATGCGGTCGTACTTGGTGAGCCGGCGCAGCGGCGTGTCGAGGATGTACTGCGTCTGGACCTCGCTCAGCCCGAAGCGCTCCATCAGGCGTTCCTTGGCCTGCGCGGAGTTCTCGCTGGACCGGATCAGCCGGATGACCTCGTCGATGTCGACCAGCGCGGTCAGCAGGCCCTCGACCAGGTGCAGCCGGTCGCGGCGCTTGCTGCGGCGGTACTCGCTGCGGCGCCGCACCACCTCGAAGCGGTGGTCGAGGTAGACCTCCAGCAGCTCCTTGAGGCCCAGGGTGAGCGGCTGGCCGTCGACCAGGGCCACGTTGTTGATGCCGAAGGACTCCTCCATCGGGGTCAGCTTGTACAGCTGCTCCAGGACCGCCTCCGGCACGAAGCCGTTCTTGATCTCGATGACCAGACGCAGGCCGTGCTCGCGGTCGGTGAGGTCCTTGACGTCGGCGATGCCCTGGATCTTCTTGGCGTTGACCAGGTCCTTGATCTTGGCGATCACCTTCTCCGGACCGACCGTGAAGGGCAGTTCGGTGACGACCAGGCCCTTGCGGCGGGCGGTCACGGTCTCGATCGCGACCGTCGCGCGCATCTTGAAGGTGCCGCGGCCCGTCGCGTACGCGTCCCGGACGCCGTCCAGGCCGACGATCCGCCCGCCGGTGGGCAGGTCGGGGCCCGGGACGTGCTTCATCAGCGCGTCCAGGTCCGCGTTCGGGTGCCGGATCAGATGGCGGGCGGCCGCGATGACCTCGCGCAGGTTGTGCGGCGGCATGTTCGTCGCCATACCGACCGCGATGCCCGAGGAGCCGTTCACCAGCAGGTTCGGGAAGGCGGCGGGCAGCGCCACCGGCTCCTGCTCCTGGCCGTCGTAGTTGGGTGTGAAGTCGACCGTGTCCTCGTCGATGGACTCGGTCATCAGGCTCGTCGCCGAGGCCATCCGGCACTCGGTGTACCGCATGGCGGCCGGCGGGTCGTCGTTGCCCAGCGAGCCGAAGTTGCCGTGGCCGTCGACCAGCGGGACGCGCATCGAGAACGGCTGGGCCATGCGCACCAGGGCGTCGTAGATCGACGAGTCGCCGTGCGGGTGCAGCTTGCCCATGACCTCGCCGACGACCCGGGCGCACTTCACATAGCCGCGCTCGGGGCGCAGGCCCATCTCGTTCATCTGGTAGACGATCCGGCGGTGCACCGGCTTGAGGCCGTCGCGGGCGTCCGGCAGGGCGCGCGAGTAGATGACCGAGTACGCGTACTCGAGGTAGGAGCCACGCATCTCGTCCACGACGTCGATGTCGAGGATCTTCTCCTCGTACGCATCGTCGGGCGGCGGGGTCTTCGTGCTGCGGCGGGCCATCGCTGCCTGGCTCCTTCTGATCTGGTCGCTCGCCTACGGGGCGCTCATGTCGGTGTCGAGAGGGCGACCGTGCTCACCCCTTCGGGCCTCCGCGCGCTCGCCCTCTCGACACCGACGCGCCCCTCCGGCTCGCTCTTGCTGAAGCGTTTGACGGATCTGACGCCGACCATTGTGGACCGAGGTACTGACAACCCGTGTCACGACCCGGTCGCTGCGGGCTTCGCCGGTGCGCGTGAGGCATCCGCGGACGGGTCGGACGCAGGTTACGCGATCCGCTGTGGGCGTACGCCCGGCGGGAACTTCGCCGACGGCTCGCACGCTTGCATACAGTGGCAGGACCGGCAGGAAATCCGCGGTTTCGACGACCGCTTCCGCTCGCGAAGGGACGTACATGCCCATGGGTCACACGACCACAGCCGAGGCAGGCTCCGGGGGCCTGACAGCGACCGAGCACCGCCTGGCCAACGGTCTGCGCGTGGTGCTCTCCGAGGACCACCTGACCCCGGTGGCGGCGGTCTGCCTCTGGTACGACGTCGGCTCACGCCACGAAGTCAAGGGACGCACCGGCCTGGCTCACCTTTTCGAGCACCTGATGTTCCAGGGCTCGGCACAGGTCAAGGGCAACGGCCACTTCGAGCTGGTGCAGGGCGCGGGCGGCTCGCTCAACGGCACCACCAGCTTCGAGCGCACCAACTACTTCGAGACCATGCCCGCCCACCAGCTGGAGCTCGCCCTCTGGCTGGAGGCCGACCGCATGGGCTCGCTGCTCGCCGCCCTGGACGACGAGTCCATGGAGAACCAGCGGGACGTCGTCAAGAACGAGCGCCGCCAGCGCTACGACAACGTCCCCTACGGCACCTCCTTCGAGAAGCTGACCGCGCTCATCTACCCCGAGGGGCACCCGTACCACCACACGCCCATCGGCTCGATGGCGGACCTGGACGCGGCCACCCTGGAGGACGCACGCCGGTTCTTCCGCACCTACTACGCGCCCAACAACGCGGTGCTCTCCGTCGTCGGCGACATCGACTCCGCGCAGACCCTCGCCTGGATCGAGAGGTACTTCGGGTCGATCTCCGCCCATGACGGCAAGCCCGAGCCCCGCGACGGCTCGCTGCCCGAGACCATCGGCGAGCAACTGCGCGAGGTCGTCGTCGAGGAGGTCCCCGCGCGGGCCCTGATGGCCGCCTACCGGCTGCCGCACGACGGCACCCGCGCGGCGGACGCGGCCGACCTCGCCCTCACCGTCCTCGGCGGCGGCGAGTCCTCCCGCCTGTACAACCGGCTCGTGCGCCGTGACCGTACGGCCGTCACGGCCGGCTTCGGCCTGCTGCGACTGGCCGGCGCGCCCTCCCTGGGCTGGCTGGACGTGAAGACCTCCGGTGACGTCGAGGTGCCGGTGATCGAGACCGCCATCGACGAGGAGCTGGCCCGGTTCGCCGAGGAAGGCCCCACTCCTGAGGAAATGGAGCGCGCTCAGGCCCAGTTGGAGCGCGAGTGGCTGGACCGGCTCGGCACGGTCGCCGGCCGCGCCGACGAACTGTGCCGGTACGCCGTCCTGTTCGGCGACCCGCAGCTCGCCCTGACCGCCGTCCAGCGCGTCCTGGAGATCACCCCGGAGGAGGTCCAGGAGGTCGCCAAGGCCCGCCTGCGCCCCGACAACCGCGCGGTGCTCGTCTACGAGCCGAAGTCCCCCGAGACCGTCGAGGACGCCGACGTGCCCGAGGACCCGGAGCAGGAAGCCACCGTAGAGGCCGGTAACGACAACGAGGAGACGGCCAAGTGAGCGATCTCGCCACGATGGACTTCCACCCCCAGCCGCAGGCCGGCGAGGCCAGGCCCTGGGCGTTCCCGGCCCCCGAGCGCGACAGCCTGGACAACGGCCTGACCGTGCTGCGCTGCCACCGCCCCGGCCAGCAGGTCGTCGCCGTGGAGGTGCTGCTGGACGCGCCCCTGGAGGCCGAGCCGGCCGGCCTGGACGGCGTCGCCACGATCATGGCCCGGGCCTTCTCCGAGGGCACCGACCGGCACTCGGCGGAGGAGTTCGCCGCCGAGCTGGAGCGGGCCGGCGCCACGCTCGACGCGCACGCCGACCACCCCGGCGTCCGTCTCAGCCTGGAGGTCCCGGCCTCCCGCCTGGCCAAGGGCCTCGGCCTGCTGTCCGACGCCCTGCGCGCGCCCGCGTTCGCCGAGAGCGAGGTCGAGCGGCTGGTCCGCAACCGTCTGGACGAGATCCCGCACGAGCTGGCCAACCCCGCCCGCCGGGCCGCCAAGGAGCTCTCCAAGGAGCTGTTCCCGGGGACCTCGCGCATGTCGCGCCCGCGCCAGGGCACCGAGGAGACGGTCGAGAAGATCGACGCGGCGGCCGTACGCGCCTTCTACGACCGCCATGTGCGGCCCGCCACCGCCACCGTGGTGGTGGTCGGCGACCTCACCGACACCGACCTGGACGCGCTGCTCACCGACACCTTGGGCGCCTGGACGGGCACCCCGGGCGAACCGCGGCCCGTGCCGGCGGTGAGCGCCGACGACACCGGCCGCGTCGTCATCGTGGACCGGCCCGGCGCCGTCCAGACACAGCTGCTCATCGGCCGGATCGGCGCCGACCGGCACGACCGGGTGTGGCCCGCCCAGGTGCTCGGCACGTACTGCCTCGGCGGCACCCTCACCTCGCGCCTGGACCGGGTTCTGCGCGAGGAGAAGGGCTACACGTACGGCGTGCGTGCCTTCGGGCAGGTCCTGCGCTCGGCGCCGGACGGCACCGGCGCGGCGATGCTCGCCATCAGCGGCTCCGTGGACACCCCGAACACCGGTCCGGCGCTCGAGGACCTGTGGACGGTGCTGCGTACGCTCGCGGCGGATGGCCTGACCGACGCCGAGCGCGACGTCGCCGTGCAGAACCTCGTGGGGGTGGCGCCGCTGAAGTACGAGACGGCCGCGGCCGTCGCGAGCACTCTGGCGGACCAGGTCGAGCAGCACCTGCCCGACGACTTCCAGGCGACGCTGTATCAGCAGCTCGCCTCCACGGGCACCGTGGAGGCCACCGCGGCGGTCATCAACGCCTTCCCGGTGGACCGCCTGGTGACCGTCCTCGTCGGTGACGCGGCCGAGATCAAGGCGCCGGTCGAGGCGCTGGGCATCGGCGAAGTCACCGTCGTGACGGCCGAGTAGCGGCCGACGGCCCTACGCGCGCGTGGAGCCCGTTGCCGACGACGAGCCCGGTGCCGACGACCGGACCGGTATCGAGGCGACGGCGGTTCCACGCGCGCGGGGGCCCTGGTGACCGACGGGTCATCAGGGCCCCTTGCCGTGCGGCGCTCTTCTCCAGGTACCCAGGTACCCAGATGGCCAGATGTCCGAATTGGGGCAGAGGTGCGCGTCTGGCCTGTGGGATGCACTACAAAAGCCCGGATCCGTTTGGGGATCGAAAGTCGGGCCCTTTAGCGTCTTCCGGGCTGTTCGTCAGGCAGTGCGCCGCGCCCGCGGCACCGGACAGTCATCGCCGAGTCCCCGTACGGCGCGAGCCAGGGGAGCCGGGGACCCATCGCAGTCCCTGGGGTGAATCGGACGCCCGCGCACGAGCGAGGGGGTCCGTAGGAGACCTTCCTGCTCCGAACCCGTCAGCTAACCCGGTAGGCGAGAGGGAAGGAAAGGACCAGCCACTTCATGGCGTTCATATGCGCCACCGGGAAGCACCGCAAGCCCGGCCGGGTCAAGCGCACCACCGCCCAGGCGGCCGGTATCGCGGCCCTCACCGGCACCGGTGTCATCGGCAGCCTCGCGGCCACCCCGGCGATCGCCGCGGAGAACTCCGCCGAGCAGACCGGTCTCACCCCGGTGATCACCGTGAGCGACACGCTCGCGGAGCAGATCGACGAGCAGGCCAGCGCTCAGAAGGAGGCCGCCGAGCAGAAGGCGGCCGAGGAGGCAGCGGCCAAGGCGGCTGCCGAGAAGGCCAGGAAGGACCGCGAGGCCCACGCACGTGCCGCCCGCGAGGCCGAGCGCAAGCGCCTGAACGCCTTCGTAGCCCCGATCGCGAACTCGTACGTCTCCACGGGCTACAAGACCGGCGGCTCCCTGTGGTCCTCCGGCTCCCACACCGGCATCGACTTCCACGCGGCCAGCGGCACGCCCGTCCACGCGGTCGGCTCCGGTACCGTCGTCTCCACCGGCTGGGGCGGCGCGTACGGCAACCAGATCGTGATCCGGATGGCCGACGGCATGTACACCCAGTACGGCCACCTGTCGTCCATCGGCGTCACCGTGGGCCAGAAGGTCACCCCGGGCCGGCAGATCGGCCTGTCCGGCGCGACCGGCAACGTCACCGGACCGCATCTGCACTTCGAGGCCCGTACGACCCCCGAGTACGGCTCGGACGTCGACCCCGTCGCCTACCTCCGCAAGCACGGCGTGAACGCCTGACCGCGAGTACGGCGCATCGTCCGACCGCGAGCGCGGCGCATCGTCCGACCGCGAGCACGGCGTGAAGGTCCGACGACCGCGCGCACGGCACCCCAAGCCCCGGCTCACACGCCGGGGCTTTTGCCGTTTTTCACTGCGCCCGTCGCACCGGCTGTCCAAAAAATATCCATGGATTCAGGCCTGCCGTCGGAAATTCCGACTCATTGCAATAGAGTCACGGAACACACGTCCATGTCGACGTTTCACGGGGATTAAGGCGGAGGTCGGTCATGCGTATTCCGGCGCAGTCGGTGTGTACGGCGATCCGGGACGACATCGTCTCCGGTGTCTACAAGCGCGGCAGCCGGCTCACCGAAGAAGTCCTGGCCCGCCGCTACGGCGTCTCGCGCGTCCCCGTCCGCGAGGCTCTGCGCACCCTGGAGGCGGAGGGTTTCGTGGTGACCCGGCGGCACGCGGGCGCCTGTGTGGCCGAGCCGACCGAGCAGGAGGCCGCCGACCTGCTGGAGATGCGGATGCTCCTGGAGCCCCTCGGTGCCTCCCGGGCCGCTCATCGGCGCACCGAGGCCCACCTGAAGGTGCTGCGCGGTCTGGTCAGGCTGGGCCAGGAGCGGGCCAGGCGGGGCAGCAGCGAGGATCTGCGCTCGCTCGGCGGCTGGTTCCACGAGACGCTCGCGCAGGCCTCCGGCAGCCACTCGCTGACCTCGATGCTCACCCAGCTGCGGCACAAGATCGCCTGGGTCTACGCGGTGGAGGTGCCGCCGAGCCCGGTGGAGTCCTGGGCGGAGCACGGCGCGATCGTGGACGCGGTGGCGCGCGGCGACAGTGAGCGCGCGCGGGCGATCACGGCGCTGCACGCCGAGCGCGTGACGGCCGCGCACCGGCTGCGGTTCGCCTCCGCGGGCGACCGCGCGGAGCGTGTGAGGAACTCGCAACACGCCGTAAACACGCCGAGCCTGCGGTATTAACAAGGGCGCCGTATACAAAGAGTGGATATTCGGTGGACGTGTATTTTCGCTGCCGTTTTCCGGCGTGCCGTGAATTCGCGACAGCGTGCTGCCGGCGTGCCCGCGGTGAATTCATCCGGCCGGCCACTCAAAAGGGTCGGCCGTGCCAAAAGAGTCAGCCGTCGACGAAGAGTCGGCCGTCAATGAACGGTCAGTCGTCGACGCAGGGGCAGTCGTCGACCAAGGGTCAGCCGTCGACGAAGGGCCGGCCGTGAATGAAGGGCCGGCCGCCAACGAGGAGTCGGCCACCGAAGAGGAAGAGGCCGTCCGTCGAAGAGGGACCCGCTGTCGAAGCGGGGCCGACTGCCGGAAACGCGGAAGCCGCGTCACCCGGAACAGGTGACGCGGCTTCCCGGTACGGCTCAGACGGTCTCGGGCAGCTCTTCCAGGCCCTCGGCGACCAGCTTGGCCAGACGGTCCAGGGCGGCGTCCGCGCCCTCGGCGTCGGAGGCGAGGACGATCTCCTCGCCGCCCTGGGCGCCCAGGCCGAGGACGGCCAGCATGGAGGCCGCGTTGACGGGGTTGCCGTCAGCCTTGGCGATCGTCACCGGGACGCCTGCGGCCGTGGCGGCTCGGACGAAGATGGAGGCGGGGCGGGCGTGGAGACCCTCGGCCCAGCCGACGTTGACGCGGCGCTCAGCCATGTGTTGCTGCCCTTCACTGTCTCAGGGTTGTCTAGACCAGTTTCCCATATCGCGAAGCGTGCCCGGAGCGGGCCCTCGCCCTGCCCCGGTGCGGCGCCGGACCGCGGCCTCGGTCCGGCATCCGTCCTCCACAGACTGCCTCGCGCCGTTGTCGTACGCGAGCCGTACTCTGGGGCCCATGCAGAGCCCGGCGGACCGGCGCGACCGGCACGAGTACCCCGCCCACTGGGAGGCGGACGTGGTGCTGCGCGACGGGGGCACCGCGCGCATCCGGCCCATCACCGTTGATGACGCCGACCGCCTGGTCAGCTTCTACGAGCAGGTCTCGGACGAGTCGAAGTACTACCGCTTCTTCGCGCCCTACCCGCGCCTGTCCGCCAAGGACGTCCGCCGCTTCACGCACCACGACTTCGTGGACCGGGTGGGACTCGCGGCCACCATCGGCGGCGAGTTCATCGCCACCGTACGCTACGACCGCATCGGCGCCGACGGCATGCCCGCGCCCGCGCCCGCCGACGAGGCCGAGGTCGCCTTCCTGGTGCAGGACGCCCACCAGGGCCGCGGGGTCGCCTCCGCCCTCCTGGAGCACATCGCGGCCGTCGCCCGTGAGCGCGGCATCCGGCGCTTCGCCGCCGAGGTGCTGCCCGCCAACTCCAAGATGATCAAGGTGTTCACGGACGCCGGTTACACCCAGAAGCGCAGCTTCGAGGACGGCGTCGTACGCCTGGAGTTCGGCCTCGAACCCACCGACCGCTCCCTCGCCGTGCAGCGCGCCCGGGAGCAGCGCGCAGAGGCACGGTCCGTACGGCGGCTGCTGGCACCGGGCTCCGTCGCGGTGGTGGGTGTCGGCCGCACACCCGGCGGCGTGGGACGCAGCGTCCTCGGCAACCTCCGCGACGCCGGCTACCCCGGCGGCCTGTACGCCGTGAACCGGGCCTTCCCCGAGGATCTCAAGGAGATCGACGGAGTGCGGGCCCACCGCTCGGTGCGGGACATCGACGGACCGGTGGACCTCGCCGTCGTCGCCGTACCGGCCGAGCACGTGCCCGCGGTGGTCTCCGAGTGCGGCGAGCACGGCGTCCAGGGTCTCGTCGTGCTCTCCTCCGGGTACGCCGAGAGCGGGCCCGAGGGGCGTGAGCGGCAGCGGGCCCTCGTCCGGCACGCGCGCGCGTACGGCATGCGGATCATCGGCCCGAACGCCTTCGGCGTCATCAACACCGCGCCCGACGTCCGTCTGAACGCCTCGCTGGCCCCCGAGATGCCGCGCCCCGGCCGCATAGGGCTGTTCGCGCAGTCCGGGGCCATCGGCATCGCACTGCTGTCCCGGCTGCACCGGCGCGGGGGAGGGGTCACCGGGGTCACCGGCATCTCCACCTTCGTGTCCGCCGGGAACCGGGCCGACGTCTCCGGCAACGACGTCCTGCAGTACTGGTACGACGACCAGGAGACCGACGTCGTCCTCATGTACCTGGAGTCCATCGGCAATCCGCGGAAGTTCACCCGCCTGGCCCGGCGCACGGCCGCGGCGAAGCCCCTGGTGGTGGTGGAGGGGGTCGGCTCGGCGCCGCAGGGCCACGCGGTACGGGCGACACGGCTGCCGCACGCGACCGTCTCCGCCCTGCTGCGGCAGGCCGGGGTGATCCGGGTCGACACGATCACCGAGCTGGTCGACGCGGGCCTGCTGCTCGCCCGGCAGCCGCTGCCCGCGGGGCCCCGCGTGGCGATCCTCGGGAACTCGGAGTCGCTGGGCGTACTGACGTACGACCGGTGCCTCGCGGAAGGACTGCGGCCGTCGCGTCCGCTGGACCTGACGACGGGAGCGACCGCGGGGGACTTCCACCGGGCGCTGGCGCGGGCGCTGGCGGACGAGACGTGTGATGCGGTGGTCGTCACGGCGATTCCGGCGATCGGGGAAGGGGCACCGGGGGACGCGGAGCTGGCGGAGGCGCTGAGGTCGGCCGCGGCGGGGGTGCCCGGGAAGCCGGTCCTCGTGGTGCATGTGGAGCTCGGGGGGCTGGCGGAGGCCCTGTCGGCGGCGGCCAGTACGTCACCACAGGCTCTTTCGAAGGCACCCGGCGCCGAGGACGGCAACCCTCTTCCCCTGCTCCCGGCCCCACCCGGGCGGCAGGGCCCCCGTCCCCCCGCGGAACACCTGCCCCCCGGGGAACACCCCCCCACCGCGGGAGCGTCTCCGCAGGGCCTTCCGCCGGAAGGAACCCGCCTCATCCCCGCCTACCCGGCCGCCGAGCGTGCCGTGCGGGCGCTCGCCGAAGCGGTGAAGTACGGACAGTGGCGGCGCGAGGCCGCGGACCCGGGCAAGGTGCCGGAGTACGACGACATCGACGAGAAGGGGGCCGCCCAGCTGATCGCCGGGCTGCTGGAGCGCGGCCAGGGGTTCACGATCGGGCAGGCGGAGACCTGCGAGCTGCTCGGGAAGTACGGCATCCAGGTGCGCAGGGCACTGCCCGCACCCGCCCCGGACGCCGCCGCCGAAGCCGCCCGCTCCCTCGGCTATCCCGTGGCCCTCAAGGCGACCGCCCCCCACCTGCGCCACCGCGCCGACCTGGGCGGCGTACGGCTCGACCTCGCGGACGAGGAACAACTGCGCCGCACCTACGCCGAGTTGACCGGACTGTTCGGGGAGCCCGAGGAGCTGCGGCCGGTGGTGCAGTCGATGGCGCCCCGGGGAGTGGACACCGTCGTCCGCGCGGTGATCGACCCGGCCGCCGGGGCCGTGCTGTCCTTCGGCCTGGCCGGGGCCGCCTCGCAGCTGCTCGGGGACATGGCGCACCGGCTGGTGCCGGTCACCGACCGGGAGGCGGGCGCGCTGGTGCGGTCCATCCGGACGGCACCCCTGCTGTTCGGGTGGCGCGGCTCGACGCCGGTGGACACGCCCGCGCTGGAAGAGCTGCTGCTACGGGTGTCCCGGCTCGTGGACGACCACCCCGAGGTCGTGGCCGTCACCCTGGAGCCGGTCGTCGTCGCCCAGCAGGGCGTGAGCGTCCTCGGCGCCACCGTGCGGCTCGCGCCGCCGCCCGCCCGCGACGACCTCGGCCCGCGCACGCTGCCGGTCTACTGAGCGGGGTGGGGGGCACATGGAGATCGCCGGGCGGGCACTGCCCGAGGGCAGCTGGTGGGACTGGGAGGTGATCGTCTGGGACGCCGGGCAGCTGCGGCTCGCCACCGGACCCGACCTCACGTACCACCACGGCCTGGAGCTCGTCTTCGTCGCCCCGGCCTTCGTGTCCTGCCCGCCCGCCTTCCAGGACCCCGTCTTCCGCCCGCCCACGACTGCGGAGACGGCGCGTCTCGCGCGGACGCTCGGCGAATCACCGCCCCTCGTGGTCGCGTTCGAAGCGGACGCCGGCGGCCGCGAACCGGTCTCCTGTCTGGTCGCCGCCGAGCGGCTGGACATCCTGCCGGGGTTCGTCCCGCGGCGGCCGCACGCCGGTGCCGAAGCCGCTCTCGGTACGCGCGACTGGCCCGGACCTCCCTTGCCCACGGATTAAGATGGACGCCATGGCCAAGACCAGTACGACGACCCAGGGGCTGCGCGCGGCGATCGAGCGCAGCGGCTACTACCCGGCCCTCGTGGCCGAGGCGGTGGAGGCCGCTGTGGGCGGCGAGCCCATGCGGTCGTACCTGGTCCACCAGGAGACCACGTTCGACCAGAACGAGGTGCGCCGGCATGTGACCGTCCTGGTCCTCACCGGCAACCGCTTCATCGTCAGCCACACCGACGAGCAGGCCGCCGACAGCACCTCCCCGACCCCGTACGCCACGACGTCCACCGAGTCCGTGAAGCTCGGCCGGATCTCGTCGGTCGTGGTCAGCAGGGTGGTCGCGAACCCGGAGCAGTACACGCCGGGCACCCTGCCCCGCGAGGTCGTACTGACGATCGGCTGGGGCGCGGTCAGCCGTATCGACCTGGAGCCCGCCGCCTGCGGCGACCCCAACTGTGAGGCGGACCACGGCTACACGGGCAGCTCCACGGCGGACGACCTCAGCCTGCGCGTCAGCGAGGCCGGGGACGGCCCGGAGACGGTGCGCCAGGCGCTCGCCTTCGCGCAGGCCATCTCCGAGGCGACCGCGGACATCACGCGCTGATGTCCCAGCTCTCCTCCTGGGACCACCCGGAACCGCTGGCCCTGGACTCCGCGCCGCTGCCCGAGTACGGCACCGGCTCGCTCGCCGACCTGCTGCCCACCCTGGCCGCCGGCCTCGGCGTCCCCGGCATGACCGCCACGATCACGGAGCTGACGCCGGCCGACCGCGTCTGCGTCTTCCTGATCGACGGGCTGGGCTGGGAGCAGCTCAGGGCACACCCCGACGAGGCGCCCTTCCTGTGCTCGCTGCTCGCAAGCTCGCGCGGCGGCACCGGACGCCCGCTCACCGCCGGCTACCCGGCGACGACCGCGACCTCCCTCGCCTCGGTCGGCACCGGTCTGCCGCCGGGCGCCCACGGCCTGCCCGGCTACACCGTCCGCAACCCGGCCACCGGCGCGCTGATGAACCAGCTCCGCTGGCAGCCGTACACCGAGCCGCGCCCCTGGCAGCCGTACCCCACGGTCTTCCAGCTGGCCCACAAGGCCGGCGTACATGCCGCCCAGGTGTCCTCGCCCGCCTTCGAGCACACCCCGCTCACCAAGGTCGCGCTCAGCGGCGGCACCTTCCACGGACGGCTGACCGGCGAGGACCGCATGGACCTCGCCGCCCGGCAACTGGCCGCGGGGGACCGCTCCCTGGTGTACACGTACTACGCCGAGCTGGACGGCGCGGGCCACCGCTACGGCGTCGCCTCCGACACCTGGCGCGGACAGCTGATGTACGTCGACCGGCTCGCCCAGCGCCTCGCCGAGCAGCTCCCGCCGCGCAGCGCGCTGTACGTCACCGCCGACCACGGCATGGTCGACGTCCCGTTCGACGAGCAGCACCGCATCGACTTCGACGAGGACTGGGAGCTGCGCGCCGGCGTCGCCCTGCTCGGCGGGGAGGGACGGGCGCGGCACGTGTACGCGGTGCCGGGCGCCGAGTACGACGTACTGACCGTCTGGCGCGAGGTGCTCGGCGAGCAGTTCTGGGTGGCCTCGCGGGACGAGGCGATCGCGGCGGGCTGGTTCGGGCCGCCGGGCGCGTTCGACGAACGCGTGTACGCACGCATCGGTGACGTGGTCGCGGCCGCGCACGACGACGTCCTGGTCATCGCCTCCGAGCGGGAGCCCAAGGAGTCGGCGCTGGTCGGCAACCACGGTTCGATGACCCCTGCCGAGCAGCTGGTCCCGCTGCTCGAAGTACGCTCCTGACGCCCCTGCCCCCACCCCCTTGCCGAAAGGTGCTCAACTCCTCATGCCCGAGCTGGTGTTCTTCTCCGGAACGATGGACTGCGGGAAGTCGACGCTGGCGCTGCAGATCGAGCACAACCGCTCCGCGCGCGGTCTGGCCGGCGTGATCTTCACCCGGGACGACCGGGCGGGCGAGGGCAAGCTGTCCTCCCGGCTGGGCCTGGTCACCGACGCGGTGGAGGTCGAGGACGGCCAGGACCTCTACGCGTACCTGGTGGAACAGCTCTCCCAGGGCGGGCGCGCGGACTATGTGATCGCGGACGAGGCGCAGTTCCTCGCGCCCGGGCAGATCGACCAGCTCGCGCGCGTGGTGGACGACCTCGGTCTGGATGTCTACGCCTTCGGGATCACCACCGACTTCCGTTCCAAGCTCTTTCCGGGCTCCCAGCGGCTGGTCGAGCTGGCCGACCGCATCGAGGTGCTCCAGGTCGAGGCGCTGTGCTGGTGCGGCGCCCGCGCCACGCACAACGCCCGCACGATAGGCGGCGAGATGGTGGTGGAGGGCGCCCAGGTGGTCGTCGGCGACGTCAACCAGTCCGCGGGCGAGGTCGGCTACGAGGTGCTGTGCCGCCGCCACCACCGGCGCCGGATGACCGCCGCGTCGGCCCGCGCGGCGGCCCTGTCCCCGGACGTCCTGCCGGTGTCCACGGCCTGAAGGCCGCCCGTGCGCGGCTCAGCGCGGGTTCTGGATCACCGAGAAGACCGCACCCTCCGGATCCGCCACCGTGCCGACCCGGCCGTGCTCGCTGTCGTGGGCCTGCCGGAGTACCCGGCCGCCCAGGTCGGGGACCTGCCGTAGCGTCCGGTCGACGTCCGCGACCTCGAAATACGTCAGCCAGTGCGGCCCACGGTCCCGGGGCAGCCCGTGGCCGATGCCGTGGACACCGGCCACCGGGCGGCCCCCGACGTCCAGGGTCACGTAGTCGAATCCGGCGGAGAGCACGGGCTCCTCGCCGTATCCGAACACGGTCTCGTAGAACTTGGTGACGCTCTCGGTCTCGAAGGTGAGCAGCTCGTTCCAGGCCGGTGTGCCGGGCACGCCGCTGATCGTCGTGCCGAGGTGGGCCACCCCCTGCCAGATCCCGAACACCGCTCCGGAGGGATCGGAGGCGATGGCCAGCCGCCCGGCCTCGGCGGCGTCCAGCGGTCCGACGGCCACCGTGCCGCCGCACAGCCGTACGGTGTCGGCTGTCCGGTCGACGTCGTCGGAGGCGAAGTAGGGCGTCCAGGCGACCGGCAGCCGGCGGTCCGGCGGCAGCTGGCCGATGCCCGCCACCTCGTGCCCGTCCAGGAGCGCCCGCACATAGGGGCCGAGCTGCTGCGGACCCGGCCGGAACTCCCAGCCGAACAGCGCCTCGTAGAACTTCTCGGTCGCGCCCAGCTCGTGCACCATCAGGCTCACCCAGCTGGGCGTGCCGGGCACGCGCCGTGCGTGTGGACCGGCCGACTCCCGTGCCTCGGTCATCGATCACTCTCTCCCCGGCCCCTCACGGTGGCCGTGTCGCTTCCGCTCCCCGGAGGCTGTGCCGCTGGTGCGTGCACGCCTGTGCCGGTACCCGCATCCTCCGGTGTGCCGCATGCCGTGCCGCGCCGTTGCCTGGGCGGTACCCCCGGGAGGATGTCCGGTCTGCCGTCTTACGCGGCTTCCTGACGATGGACGACGGGTGTCCGTCAGCCGTACAGCGTGTGCCCGATCCCGTACGCCTCGTGATCAACCCTGTACGGCGGAGCAGAGTAGCCGGACCTGGACGCCGCGGCCACCCCTGGCGTAAGGATGGACGTCATGACAGCCATCATCACCGCAACAGAACTGGCCCAGGACCTGACCGCGCAGCGCCCGCCCGTCCTGCTGGACGTCCGCTGGCAGCTGAGCATGGCGAAGGCGGCGGGCGCCCCGGCCTTCGACGGCCGGGCCGAGCACGCGGCGGGGCACATCCCCGGTGCGGTCTTCGTCGACCTGGACCGGGAGCTGGCCTCGGCCCCCGGGGAGCGTGGCCGGCACCCGCTGCCGGACGTCGCGGAGTTCGGCGCGGCCATGCGCCGCGCGGGCGTGTCGGCCGCCCGGCCGGTCGTCGTCTACGACGGCGGGCAGGGCTGGGCGGCCGCGCGCGCCTGGTGGCTGCTGCGCTGGACGGGTCACCCGGACGTGCGGGTCCTCGACGGCGGATTGCCCGCCTGGGAGGGCCCGCTGTCGACGGACGTCCAGGCTCCGGCCGAGGGCGACTTCGAACCGGCGCCGGGCGCGGCCGGGTTGCTCGACGCGGACGGTGCGGCCGCCCTGGCCCGCGCGGGCGTGCTGCTGGACGCGCGCGCGGGGGAGCGGTACCGCGGCGAGGTGGAGCCGATCGACCGGGTGGGCGGGCACATCCCGGGCGCGGTGTCGGCGCCGACGAACGAGAACGTGGGTCCGGACGGCCGCTTCCTGCCTTCGGCGGAACTGCGGGACCGCTTCAAGGCCCTGGGTGTCTCCGATGACGCGGAGGTCGGTGTGTACTGCGGTTCGGGCGTCTCGGGCGCGCACGAGGTGCTGGCCCTGGCGGTCGCGGGCATCCCGTCGGCCCTCTACGTCGGCTCCTGGTCGGAGTGGTCCTCGGACCCGTCCCGTCCGGTCGCGGTGGGCGCTGATCCGCAGTAGGCAGCCGGAAACGGAAAGTGGGGGCACGTACGCGTGCCCCCACTTCATACGGACGTACGGCCGGTTTACTCCTGTTTCTTGCGCCGGGTGCCGAACACGATCTCGTCCCAGCTCGGCACGGCGGCCCGGCGGCCGGGGCGGACACCGTCGGCCTCGGCCTGGCGGTCGGTCGCGCCGATGAGACGGTCGCGGTGGCTGCCGACCGAACGGGGCATCAGGACGTCCGCGTAGGCCGAGCCGGCCGAGGCGGCGGGCGCCGGGGGCTCCTCCGTCCCGGGTTCGTCGGCGGGCTCCTCCACGGTCTCCGACGGCCGTTCCGGGACCACCAGGTCGCCCCGGAAGCTCGGCACCGCCTCCAGGAGGCTGGTGAGCGAGTCGCGTTCGCCGGTGCTCTCCTCGGCGGGCTCGGAGGGCTGCGCCGGCAGGCTCGGCCGTTCCCGGTCGCCCCGGTCGAGGGCACGGTCCATCGAACGGTCGCGCGGCAGCCGGGCGATGCGCGGGACGAACGGGAAACTCGGCTCCGGCACCGCGAGGTCGTCGGACTCGCCGATGAGCGAGCGCGCCTCCTCGTCGACCGCCTGGACGAGCCGCCGGGGCGGGTCGTAGGTCCAGCTCGCCGAGTGCGGTTCGCCCGCGACCCGGTAGACGAGGAGGACCTCCCAGGTGCCGTCGTCGCGGCGCCAGGAGTCCCACTGCACGGTGTCCTTCTCGGCGCCGCGCAGCAGCAGCCGCTCCTGGACGGCCTCGCCGAGCAGCGGGCCGGAGTTCTCGCCGGGCCTGCGGACCGGGGTCTTGCGGGCCCGCTCGGCCATGAAGGCACGCTCGGCCAGCACGGGGCCCTCGAAGCGCCGCACCCGGTCCACGGGGATACCGGCGAGCTGGGCGACCTCTTCCGCGGTGGCACCAGCACGTATACGGGCCTGGATGTCGCGGGGGCGGAGATGGCTCTCCACCTCGATCTCGATCTGGCCGAGGCGGGGCCGGTCGCCGCGCACGGCGGCACGCAGCCGCTCGTCGATCGGAAGCGTGTACTCCGTGGAGTCGGCAGCTTTCAGCACCAGCCGTGTGCCGTCATTCGAGACGGCCACGACACGCAGTTCGGGCATGGGGACCTCCCGGGTGGTGCCTGCCGACGTCACGTGCGTCGCTGCTTCCGCTAGTCGAGTGTGGCCTGCCCGGGTGCAGCCTGCCACAACCTTGCCGAGTTGCCCGGCGTGTCGGGCACGGGCCCTGGGTCGCCGTTATGGCACGGTTACCTATTCGCAACGCTAAGTGACCAACACCGTCACCCTGTGCAACTAGCCCCCCTCCCGGCGGTCCTGCAAGGCCGCGGACACCCTGGTGGGAGACCGGACCCAGGGCTCGCAACAGTACTCCATTTGGGCCACGTGCGTGGATCGGCGCGCCGCCCAAGTTCTGGCAAGGCGTGCAACTCGGCCGTCCGTCAACGGGTTTCGGTGATCACGAACGTGGTGAACTTCACGCAATCCCCAGAAACGGAACTAATGGTTTCGTTCGCACGTCCCTTTCTCGTGCGGGCGGTCGACCGATATCGCTCAAGTACGGGAAAGGGAGGCAAGTTCCGGGTATGCGTGAATCGCCCGACGCGGGTCGCAGGAGGATCGACCTGAACGTCCCCCAGGTCGCGGGAGGTGCCCTGGCGGCGGTCGTGGCGGCCAAACTGGCCTCGTACTTCGGGGTGTACGGCACGATCCTCGGGGCCGGCGTCGTCAGTATCGTCGCCACCTGTGGAGGCAGCCTCTTCCAGCACTTCTTCCGGCGCACCGGGGAGCAGCTCCGGGAGGCCACGGTCGTCGGCCGGCCGAAGGAGCAGGAGTCCGGGGAGCCGCAGCCGAGCCGGCAGGAGCCGAAGGGGCTGGAGTCGAAGGGGTGGGAGCCGAAGGGGCTGGAGTCCGGAGGGCAAGTGCCTGCGGCTCCGGGTCAGTTCACTGCCGGGACCGTCTACCGCGCGCGCGTGAAGAGCTGGAAGCGGCCCTTCCTCGCGGCCGGCCTCGTCTTCGGCGTCACCATGGCCGGCATCACGACGTACGAGCTGGTGTCGGGCAACAGCTTCAGCGGTGGCAGCGGGACGACGGTCAGCGACGCGGTCACCGGCCGGGGCTCGGCACCGTCGAAATCCGGTGAGGACAAGCCCTCTTGGTCCCCTTCGGACCTGCCCGCGAGCGGCGGCGCCCCGTCCGGCGACGGCGGCGCCTCGCACCCGTCGACGCCCACGCCGGGTGACTCCACCGATGACCCGGGTGACTCGACGGGCGATTCCCCGGGCGGGTCGACGGGCGATTCCCCGGGCGGGTCCCAGGGCGGGGGAGCGAGCGGTGGCTCGGCCACCCCGGCCCCCACGCCCAGCGGGTCCGCGGCGACGCCTACGCCCCCAGAACCCTCCGCAAGTAGTCGTTCTGGAACAGCCGTTCCGGGTCAAGGCGGTCCCGCAGCGCCGTGAACTCCTCGAAGCGCGGGTAGACCTCCGCGAAGTACTCCGCGTCCCGGGTGTGCACCTTGCCCCAGTGCGGCCGGCCCTCGTGCGCGGTGAAGATGCGCTCGGCGGCGGTGAAGTAGGCCTGGTAGGGCGTTCCGCGGAACATGTGGACGGCCACGTACGCGCTGTCCCGGCCGGAGGCGGTGGACAGGGTGATGTCGTCGGCCGGGGCCGTGCGCACCTCGACCGGGAAGCTGATGCGCAGCCCGGAGCGCTCGACCATGGCCTTCAGCTCACGCAGCGTCTCCACCAGGGCCGCGCGCGGGACGGCGTACTCCATCTCCACGAAGCGCACCCGGCGCGGCGAGGTGAAGACCTTGTAAGGGATGTCCGTGTACGTCCGCGCGGACAGCGCCTTGCTGGAGATCCGGGCGATGGCCGGAACGCTCGCGGGCGCCGCGCGGCCGACCCACTGGGCCACCTGGAAGACGCCGTTGGAGAGGAACTCGTCCTCGAACCAGCCCGCCAGCTGCCCCACCGGCTGCTCGGGCCCCGCGCTGCGGTTGTTGCGCTTGGTGTTGGTGTTGCCGGTGTGCGGGAACCAGTAGAACTCGAAGTGCTCGTTCTCGGCCCACAGTTGATCGAACTCGGCCGTCACCCGTTCGAAGGGCATCGGCTCCTCGCGCGCGGTGAGCAGGAAGAGCGGCTCCACGGCGAAGGTGATCGCGGTGACGATGCCGAGGGCGCCGAGGCCTGTGCGGGCGGCCGCGAAGACCTCCGGATTCTCCTTCTCCGAACAGGTGAGCACCGAGCCGTCCGCCGTCACCAGTTCGAGCCCCCTGATCTGGGTGGCCATGGAGGCGGAGTCCCGGCCGGTGCCGTGCGTGCCGGTGCTCGTGGCACCGGAGACGGTCTGCTCCATGATGTCGCCCATATTGGTGAGCGAGAGACCCTCGCGCGCCAGGGCCGCATTGAGTCGCTTGAGCGGGGTGCCCGCCTCGACCGTGACGGTCATGGCCGTCCGGTCGATGTTGCGGATCCCCGTCAACAGTTGAGGGCGGATCAATACACCGTCGGTGGCGGCGATCGAGGTGAAGGAGTGCCCGGTCCCGACCGCCTTCACCTTCAGGCCGTCCTCGGCGGCCCGGCGCACCGCGGCGGCCAGATCCTCCACCGACGCCGGCATGACCTGCCGTGCGGGGCGGGCGGCGACATTGCCGCCCCAGTTACGCCAGGTTCCGTTCTTCGCGCTCGCTGTGGTGCTCAACGGTGCCTCCCCGACCCGCGGCCGGCCTGCGGAGCCGGCGGTACCCGAGGAAACCGACCGCGACCGCGACGGCTCCGGACACGGCCGGAACCCCGTACCCGGCGCGCGCCCCGGCTGCGTCGATCACCCAGCCGGCCGCGGAGGAGCCGAGCGCGACCCCGACCGCGAGGCCGGTGCTCACCCAGGTCATGCCCTCGGTGAGCTTCGCGCGAGGTACGTGCTCTTCGATGAGGGACATCGTCGTGATCATCGTCGGTGCGATGGACAGCCCCGCAACGAACAGCGCCACGGCCAGAAGCGGCAGGTTTCCGACCAGTAGGAGGGGGATCATACTCACGGCCATCGCCGTCACGCCCAGCAGCCAGCGACGTTCCGGTGCCCCGGCGAACCGCAGCAGCCCGAAGACCACGCCCGCGACACAGGATCCCGCCGCGTACAGCGCCAGCACCACGCTCGCGGCTCCCTTGTGGCCGCGCTCGTCGGCGAAGGCGACGGTGACCACGTCGACCGAGCCGAAGATCGCCCCCGTGGCCACGAAGGTGGCCACCAGCACCTGGAGTCCGGCCGAGCGCAGTGCGCTGCCGCCGTCGTGCCGCTCGCGCGGGTGCGGCTCCGGCTCGGTGGCGCGCTGGGCGGTCAGCCAGAAGACACCGGCGGCCAGGAAGCAGGCGGCCAGCAGGGGGCCCGCCTCGGGGAACCAGGCCGTGGACAGGCCGATGGAGATGATCGGTCCGAAGATGAAACACACCTCGTCGACCACCGACTCGAACGAGTAGGCGGTGTGGAGCTTGGGCGTGCCCCGGTACAGGGCCGCCCAGCGGGCCCGGATCATCGCGCCCAGGCTCGGCACCGAGCCGATGCCGGCCGCACAGACGAACAGCACCCAGTCGGGCCACCGCAGATGCGCGGCTAGCAGCAGCCCGGTGGCGGCCAGGAGCGCCACCAGGGTCGCGGGGCGCAGCACCCGGCTCTGGCCGTGCTGATCCACGAGCCGGGATATCTGCGGTCCGATCGCGGCGGCGGCCAGCGCGATGGTGGCCGACAGCGCGCCCGCGAGGCCGTAGCGCCCGGTGAGCTGGGAGACCATCGTGACCACGCCGATGCCCATCATCGACAGCGGCATCCGGCCGAGAAAACCGGCGGCGGAGAAGCCCTTGGTGCCGGGCTCGGCGAACAGGCTGCGGTAGGGGCTGGTCACGTGGTCTCCGGGGCGGGTCGTAAGGCGCGAAGGCTGCCGATACAGCTTACGAGTTAGGTGACCCTAATTGCATCGGGAAGCGCAGCGGGAAATACCGGACTAAACCCACTGGAACTCGACTCTTCACCCCGCTGTTGCCCCGCTGTCGGAGCCGGGTGGCAGGATCGAGTCATGCCAGACGCGCTCGATGCCACCCCGTACGACGCCCTGCTCCTGCTCTCCTTCGGCGGCCCCGAAGGCCCGGACGACGTGGTCCCGTTCCTGGAGAATGTCACGCGCGGGCGCGGCATTCCCAAGGAACGCCTCAAGGAAGTCGGGCAGCACTACTTCCGGTTCGGCGGGGTCAGCCCCATCAACGACCAGAACCGTGCCCTGCTGGACGCCCTGCGCAAGGATTTCGCCGAGCACGGCCTGGACCTGCCGGTCTACTGGGGGAACCGCAACTGGGCGCCGTACCTGACGGACACCCTGCGCGGGATGGCTGCCGACGGCCGCCGCCGCATCCTGGTCCTCGCCACCAGCGCCTACGCCTCCTACTCGGGCTGCCGCCAGTACCGCGAGAACCTCGCCGACGCGCTGGCCACCCTCCAGCAGGAGGGCGTCGCACCCCCGAAGGTCGACAAGCTGCGGCACTACTTCAACCACCCCGGCTTCGTCGAGCCCATGATCGACGGCGTGCTGCGCTCCCTCGCCGACCTGCCCGAGGACGTCCGCGGCGGCGCCCACATCGCGTTCACCACCCACTCCGTCCCGGACGCCGCCGCCGACACCTCCGGCCCCGTCGAGGCCCACGGTGAGGGCGGTGCGTACGTCGAACAGCACCTGGACGTGGCCCAGATGATCGCCGAGGCCGTCCGGGAGCGCACCGGCGTCGACCACCCGTGGCGGCTGGTCTACCAGTCCCGCTCCGGCGCCCCGCACATCCCGTGGCTGGAGCCGGACATCTGCGACCACCTCGAGCAGTTGCACGACGCGGGTGCCCCCGCCGTCGTCATGGCGCCCATCGGCTTCGTCTCCGACCACATGGAGGTCCTCTACGACCTCGACACGGAGGCGACCGCCAAGGCCGGGGAGCTGGGGCTGCCGGTGCGCCGCTCGGCCACCGTCGGCGCCGATGCGCGCTTCACCGCCGCGATCCGTGAGCTGATCCTGGAACGGGCCGCCGTGGAGCGCGGCCAGGAGGTCACACCGTGCGCCCTGGGCGCGCTCGGCCCGAGCCACGACCTCTGCCCGGTCGGCTGCTGCCCGGCCCGTTCCCCCCGCCCGGCCGCCGCGGGCGCCGACAGCCCCTACGCGTGAGGAGACCCGTGACCGACACCCTGCACAGGGAACTGCTCGACCTGGCCCAGGAGGCGGCGCGCCGTGCCGGTGAGCTGCTGCGGGACGGCCGTCCGGCCGACCTGGCGGTGGCCAGGACCAAGTCGAGCCCGATCGACGTCGTCACCGAGATGGACATCGCGGCGGAGAAGCTGATCACCGATCTGATCTCCGGCCACCGCCCCGCCGACGGCTTCCTCGGCGAGGAGGGCGCCGACACCGAGGGCACCAGCGGCATCCGCTGGGTGATCGACCCGCTCGACGGCACGGTGAACTACCTGTACGGCCTGCCGACCTGGGCCGTGTCCATCGCGGCCGAGCACGACGGCGAGAGTGTCGTCGGGGTGGTCGCGGCCCCGATGCGCGGCGAGACATACCACGCGGTACGCGGCGGCGGCGCCTGGGCGACCGGCGCGTGGGAGGGCGAACGCGCGCTCGCCTGCCGTCCCGCGCCCCCGCTGGAGCAGGCGCTGGTCTCCACCGGCTTCAACTATGTCGCCGAGGTCCGCGCCCACCAGGCCGAGGTGGCCGGGCGGCTCGTGCCGCTGCTGCGCGACATCCGGCGCAGCGGCTCGGCGGCGGTCGACCTGTGCGACGTGGCCTGCGGCCGGCTCGACGGGTACTACGAGCGCGGCCTGAACGCCTGGGACTTCGGCGCGGGCGACCTGATCGCCCGGGAGGCGGGCGCCCTGACCGGCGGACGGCCCGGAGAGCGGCCGTCACGCGATCTGACGGTCGCCGCTTCCCCCGGGGTCTTCGAGCCCCTCCAGCAGCTGCTGGAGGGCTTCGGGGCCTGGCACGACTGAGCGGAGCCGAGCCGCCGGACGGCAGCCCTGCAGGCGGGGGCCGCCATACGGCAGCTTTGCAGGCAGGGGCCAGCGAGCGGCAGCTTCGCAAGCGGGGGTCACCGGACGGCAGCTTCGCAGGCGGGAGCCGCCGGCCGGAGGCTCCGGACGCGGGCGGAAAAAACAGGACCCCGGCGCTGGATTCGCCGGGGTCTTGTCCTGTGCTGCGGGTTGATCGGATCAGACGCGTGACGCGCCGACCTCCACACCGTGTTCGGCAGCGAGACGGCGCAGGTCGTCGAGCTCGGCCTGCTCCACCTCGACGAGGAAGTCGTCGCCCTCGTCACGAGCCCGCGACAGGTCGGACTCGGTCGCCCTTATGCGCTGCAGAAGTCCTGCGGTGAATGCGTCCATGCTGCGCCCCCTCGTCCTGGGTCGTGGGTCGGTGGCACGGGGGTGTGCCGGTTCGGGAGGGGCGATCACGTCTCCTGCGGGTGCCCAGCGCTGCCCTGCCGGGCGGCGACGGTGCCGGACACCCACGTCCGCTCTGCAGAAGCGGAACGAGTAGTACCGCATGGTGTTGCGGCACATGCAGAGCGTGATCGCGGGGTGTAAAGCCGTCCTCCCCCCGCTCCCTTCCGCGGAAACCTAACCGGAAGAGAAAATCTCGCATTCCCGCTCCAGTGCCCGGATCCCTGCGGCCAGGACCCCGCCTTACAGCCGACTTATGGCCGAAAAGGGCAGGATGGAGGTCACCATCCCACGGACACTCCTGCCCGCACGCGCTCACTGCGCGCTACGCGGGTGGACACAGGAAGGACAAGCGACGTGCGCGTACTCGTCGTCGAGGACGAGCAGCTGCTCGCCGATGCGGTGGCCACCGGACTGCGCCGGGAGGCCATGGCCGTCGACGTCGTGTACGACGGTGCGGCCGCCCTGGAGCGCATCGGCGTCAACGACTACGACGTGGTCGTCCTCGACCGCGACCTCCCGCTCGTGCACGGTGACGACGTCTGCCGCAAGATCGTGGAGCTGGGCATGCCCACGCGCGTGCTCATGCTCACCGCGTCCGGTGACGTCAGCGACCGCGTCGAGGGGCTGGAGATCGGCGCCGACGACTATCTGCCCAAGCCCTTCGCGTTCAGCGAGCTGATCGCCCGCGTGCGTGCGCTCGGCCGCCGTACCAGCGTGCCCCTGCCGCCGGTCCTGGAGCGCGCCGGCATCAAGCTCGACCCCAACCGCCGCGAGGTCTTCCGCGACGGCAAGGAGATCCAGCTCGCGCCCAAGGAGTTCGCGGTGCTGGAGGTGCTGATGCGCAGCGAGGGCGCGGTCGTCTCCGCCGAGCAGCTGCTGGAGAAGGCCTGGGACGAGAACACCGACCCGTTCACCAACGTGGTGCGGGTGACGGTCATGACGCTGCGCCGCAAGCTCGGCGAGCCGCCCGTCATCGTCACCGTGCCCGGCTCCGGCTACCGGATCTGATCGCCATGGCCGCGACACCCGTGCCGCCCCAGGCGCCCCCGAAGCCCACCTGGGACCCCCGCAGGCCACAGCCTCCCTTCCCGTGGCTGCGCCCGACCATCCGGATACGGCTCACGCTGCTGTACGGCGGCATGTTCCTGATCGCCGGCATCCTGCTGCTGTCGATCATCTACCTGCTCGCCGCGCAGGCGATCAGCACCGGCAACCAGCCGCTGTTCAAGATCGTCAGCGGCTCGCAGATCCGGGTCTCCAGCGACAACTGCCCCGCGATCACCGCGATCAACTCCAGCACGCTGCCGCTGTCGGACTTCAACGACGCGATCGCCCACTGCGTGGACCAGCAGCGTCAGACGGCCCTGGACGACCTGCTCAGCCGCTCGCTGCTGGCACTGCTGGGCCTCGCCGTGATCGCCTTCGCGTTCGGTTACGCGATGGCGGGCCGGGTGCTGTCCCCGCTGGGCCGGATCACCCGCACCGCCCGCCAGGTCGCCGGCTCGGACCTGTCCCGCCGGATCGAGCTGGACGGGCCGGACGACGAGCTGAAGGAGCTGGCGGACACCTTCGACGACATGCTGGAGCGCCTCCAGCGGGCCTTCACGGCCCAGCAGCGCTTCGTCGGCAACGCCTCCCACGAGTTGCGCACCCCGCTCGCGATCAACCGCACGCTCCTGGAAGTGCACCTGTCCGACCCGAACGCGCCGGTGGAGCTGCAGCAGCTAGGCAGGACGCTGCTGGCCACCAACGAGCGCAGCGAGCAGCTGGTGGAGGGCCTGCTGCTGCTCGCCCGCAGCGACAACCAGATCGTCGAGCGCAAACCCGTAGACCTGGCCGAGGTGGCCACCCAGGCCATCGACCAGGTGCACGGCGAGGCCGAGGCCAAGGGCGTCAAGATCCGCGGTGAGCGCAAGCCCGCGGTGGTGCAGGGCAACGGCGTGCTGCTGGAGCGGATCGCGCTGAACCTCGTCCAGAACGCGGTGCGCTACAACGTGCCCGAGGGCGGCTGGGTCGAGGTCGCCACGGAGGTCGAGCACCACCAGGCGGTGCTCACGGTGTCGAACACCGGGCCGGTCGTGCCGGCGTACGAGATCGACAATCTCTTCGAGCCCTTCAGGCGGCTGCGTACGGAGCGCACCGGCAGCGACAAGGGCGTGGGCCTCGGCCTGTCCATCGTCCGCTCCGTGGCCCGTGCGCACGGCGGGCACATCGCGGCGCAGCCCCGAGAGGGCGGGGGCCTGGTGATGCGCGTCACCCTGCCGCTGTGACGAGGGTCCGACACGCACAGAGGATGTTCGCTTCGCGCGGAATTTTCTGACCGCCCTTTGCGGTTGTTCCTGTGTGATCAATCACATGGGCGGATTTCCAGCCATGTACTCTCCGTGATCATGACAGGAGTCGTAAAGCCGGGAAAATCCTGGTTTTCAGGGCTCTTGATCACGGGAAGTACACGGTGAGGCGCCTTTGAGGTGCGACATTGGAACCGTGTACGGTCCTCACCGCCATCCAAGCCGATCACTCTTGAGGAGTCGGGTTGGGTGTCGATTGAGTAACAGACCTTGATGTGAGGCAAAATCTCCGCCTCAGGTCGGGCACAAGTCCGGCCTCTCACGCGTTACGTGCGCTGGAGACACCGCAGACACCCAGAGGGGGAGAGCGACATGGCAACCGATTACGACACTCCACGCAAGACCGACGATGACGTCGACTCGGACAGCCTGGAAGAGCTGAAGGCTCGCCGGAACGACAAGTCCACCTCGGCGGTGGACGTCGACGAGTTCGAGGCCGCAGAGGGCCTCGAGCTTCCGGGCGCCGACCTCTCGAACGAGGAGCTGGCCGTCCGTGTGCTGCCGAAGCAGCAGGACGAGTTCACCTGCATGAGCTGCTTCCTGGTCCATCACCGCAGCCAGCTGGCCCGCGAGAAGAACGGCCAGCCGATCTGCCGCGACTGCGACTGAGGACGGGTCGGCCGTGACTGGCTCGACCCCTCCACGGAAGCGCCGCTTTCCCCTGCCGGGAGCGGACAAAGGGCCGTCCAGCGGCCCGTACGGCGCGCGTGACGACGGGCGGGGCTCACCGGATCCGGGAGCCTCGCTCGAGTCGGCGTCCGGCCCGGGCGGGCCGGTGACGCCGACGGAACAGGCCGCGCCCGTCGCACGGCGACGGGCCGCGGTGATCCGTGACAAGGCCCGGCAACTGGCCCGGGAAGGCGCCCGTAGGGGCGGCAGCCGCGCTCGGGCGGGGCTGGCGTACCTCGCGGACCGGATCATCGAGATCGCCCCGCGTATCCCCGTACGTGACCTCGCGACGCTGCGCAGGCAGTTCCCGGGCCTCGGACCCGAGGAACTCGCCGACAAGCTCGTGGCGGGCGCGGCCGGCGCGACCTCCACGGTCGGGGCCGGGGTCGGGGCGGCGGCGATGCTGCCGGTGCCGCCGGCCATGCCGACGGAGCTGGCAGCGGAGATCACCGGAGTCGCGGCGATCGAGCTGAAGCTCATCGCCGAGCTGCACGAGGTCTACGGCGTGCGGCCACCGGGCAACGTGAAAGCCCGCAGCACCGCGTATCTGTCCTCCTGGTCGGGGGAGCGCGGGATCGACGTGATGAAGCCGTCGACGATCAACACGGCCCTCGGCGGCCAGATGAAACGCGAGCTGCGCCAGCAGATCATGAAGCGCATGGTCCGGGACCTGCCCAACCTCATGCCGTTCATGGTGGGCGCGGCGGTGGGAGCGGTCATGAACCGCCGCGACACGAAGAGACTCGCCGCACGGATCCGCGCGGACCTGCGGAAGATCCAGGTGCCGTGGGACGCGCTGCCGCAGCTGCCGCCCCTGGAGAAGCCGGCGGACGCGCTGACGATCGCCGAGCTTCCCGAGGAGCGTTGGGACTGAGCTCCGCCGAAGTCCCCGGGGAGAAGCGTTCTACGCCTGCTCGGCCTTGGCCGCCTCGATGGCGGCCGCCAGTCGTTCCGGCTCGCGGGTCGACAGGTACAGGTACGGCGTCGGGTCCTGCGGGTCGGTGACCTCGACGCGCAGGGCCATGGGGATGTACGAGCGCAGCAGCAGGAAGGCGCGGGTGTCGGCCTTGTACGTGCGCCAGGCCCGGGCCTCCTCCGGGTCCAGGATCTCGGACGTGCCGAGCGCCGACACCGGGATCTTCGCCTCGCCGGCGATCAGGGAGTCGCCGACCACGCGGATGCGCAGGGAGCCGTAGGAGCTCGCGACCACCGCGGCCGCGGCCGTGCCGCCCACCAGGCCGCCGAGCAGCGGCAGGGTGCCGAAGGGGAGCAGGATCAGGGCGAACGAGACACCCACGAGAAAGCTGATCAGCCACCACGAGCGGGGGGCGGTGAGGCGTTCTTCGTAGGGGGTGGCGGAGAGCTGCATGAGGCCAAGCTTGGCACGGTGGCGGGATACGGCCCGAGTCGGGGCGGCCGGGGGCGGGGCGCTGTCGGACAGGGCGGTGGTGAGGGACGGGCGGGCGGGTAAGGTCTGCGGCTGTGAGTGGTAGTTCCGCAGCTCTTCAGCCTCCCGCCGACGCCGTGACACCGGTGCGGCACCCCGATGCCCCCGCGCCCGGCGAGCTTCTCGGTGCCCACTACGAACAGTGTTTCGGTTGTGGCCACGAGCAGCCGCACGGGCTGCACCTGGAGGCCCGGGCCGGCGAGGGTGTCTCGCTGACCGCCGAGTTCACCGTGCAGCCCGCCCACCAGGGCGCTCCGGGCCTCGCGCACGGCGGAGTGCTGGCCACCGCCCTCGACGAGACCCTCGGCTCGCTGAACTGGCTGCTGCGCACCATCGCCGTCACCGGACGGCTGGAGACCGACTTCGTGCGGCCGGTCCCGGTGGGCACCACGCTGTACCTGGAGGCCGAGGTCACGGCCGTGGCCGGGCGGAAGATCTACTCCACCGCCACCGGGCGCATCGGCGCCCCCGACGGGCCCGTCGCCGTGCGTGCCGACGCCCTCTTCATCGAGGTGAAGGTCGACCACTTCATCGACCACGGCCGCCGGGAGGAGATCCAGGCCGCGATGAGCGACCCGGACCAGATCCGGCGGGCCCGCGCCTTCGAGGTGAACCCGTGAGCCCCGACAGCCCCGTGAGTCCCCGAAACAACCCCGTGAGTGCCGACAGCCCTGTGAGCGCCGACCATCCCGTGAGTGCCGACAACGCCATGAGTGCCGACAACGCCATGAGTGCCGACAACCTTGTGCGCCCCGAGGAGTTCCCGAGCCCCGTGCGCCGGGATCCCCTGAACGTGCTGATCCGCCGCGTCGACCCGGACGTACCGCTTCCGGCGTACGAGCACCCGGGGGACGCCGGGGCCGATCTGCGCACCACCGAGGCCCGTGAGCTGAAACCCGGTGAGCGGGCGGTGTTGCCCACGGGTGTGTCGATCGCCCTCCCGGAGGGGTACGCGGCCTTCGTGCACCCGCGCTCGGGCCTCGCCGCCCGCTGCGGTGTCGCGCTCGTGAATGCCCCGGGGACGGTTGATGCCGGGTACCGTGGGGAGATCAAGGTGATCGTGGTGAATCTCGACCCGCGCGAGGCCGTGCGGTTCGAGCGCTTCGACCGGATTGCCCAACTGGTCGTCCAGCAGGTCGAGAAGGTCCGCTTCCAGGAGGTCGCGGAACTTCCCGGCTCGGTGCGGGCCGAAGGGGGCTTCGGGTCCACCGGCGGTCATGCCGCGGTGGGCGGCGAAAGCGGCTCAAACGGTCCGGCCGCCATGGGCGGCAGGACGGGTGGGAATCGATACGCTTCGGTCGTATCCGACCGGGAAGGACAGTGACGTGTTCGGACGTCGCAAGAAGAAGGGTGCCGCCGAGGACGCGGCCGGCGAGGCCGAGCAGGTCGTCGACAGCGTCGACACCGAGGCGGACGAGGAAGAGGACGAGGCCGGGCGCGAGCGCGTCCGGCTGGAGCCCGTGCCCCGGCCCGACGGGCCGTGGGACAGCACCGAGGTGCGCGACCCGGCCGAGGGGCGTGTAGACCTCGGCGGTCTCTTCGTGCCGGGCGTCGACGGCATGGAGCTGCGGGTCGAGGTCGCCGGTGACGCGATCGTCGCGGCGACCGTCGTGCTGCGCGACAGCGCCGTTCAGCTGCAGGCCTTCGCCGCGCCCAAGCGCGAGGGCATCTGGGGCGAGGTCCGCGAGGAGATCGCGGGCGGTATCACCCAGCAGGGTGGCATCGTCGACGAGGTCGAGGGCCCGCTGGGCTGGGAACTGCGGGCCCAGGTCCCGGTGCAGCTGCCGGACGGCACCGGCGGCTTCCAGGTCGTGCGCTTCGTCGGTGTGGACGGTCCGCGCTGGTTCCTGCGCGGTGTGATCTCCGGCCAGGGTGCCGTGCAGCCGCAGGCTGCCGGTCTGCTGGAGCAGATCTTCCGGGACACGGTCGTGGTCCGCGGTGAGGGCCCGATGGCGCCCCGCGACCCGATCGTCCTGAAGCTGCCGAACGACGCCCAGATGGTTCCCGAGGGCGTCCAGCAGGAGGAGGGCTCGCGCTTCTCCGGCGGCATGGGCCAGCTGCAGCGAGGGCCGGAGATCACCGAGGTCCGCTGAGCACACCGCTCGACCGAGCAGTACGAGGGCCGCACCCCAGTCCCGGGGTGCGGCCCTTTCGCGTGCGCTCGTGTCCCGGTCCCGGGGGTGCGGCCCTTCTGCATGCGGTCGTTACGACGCCGCACGCCGCACGCCGCACGCCGCACGCCGCACGCCGCACGCCGCACGGTCCCGGGGAGGCGGCCCCTTCGTGTGCGGCCGTAGTCCGAGTCCCGAGGCGCGGCTCTTTCGTCTGCGCGACCCCTTGACGGGCCATTGGTCTGTACCTACGGTCTCCGGCCAACGCCTGCGTTCATGAAGGCGCTCAACGTTCACATAGAAGAACGGAGTCGCTATGCGCCGAACCGGCCTCCTGGCCACGGTCGCCGCCCTCGCCCTCACCGTCCTCGCCGTTCCGGCACACTCCTCCGCCACCCCGGCGCGTTCCGCCGCCGCCCCCGCCGCGTTCGTCCACCCGGGAGTCACCGTCTCCCAGGCGCAGCTGGACTTCATCCGCGGCAAGGTGCTGGCCGGCGCGCAGCCCTGGAAGGGCGCGTACGACCGGATGATGGCGAGCCCGTACGCCGACCTGAACCGCACGCCCAAACCCCGGGCCACCGTGGAGTGCGGCCCCTACTCCGACCCCAACCTCGGCTGCACCGACGAGCGCGAGGACGCGATCGCCGCCTACACCGACGCCCTCGCCTGGTACGTCACCCGCGACGCGCGCTACGCCCAGAAGGCCATCCAGATCATGGACGCCTGGTCGGCCACCATCACCGGCCACACCAACAGCAACGCGCCCCTGCAGACCGGCTGGGCGGGCTCCTCCTGGCCCAAGGCCGCCGAGATCATCAAGTACACGTACACGGGCGGCTGGACCAACGCCGGCCGCTTCTCGACCATGCTGCGCAACGTCTACCTCCCGGTCGTCCTCAAGGGCTCCAACTCGAACGGCAACTGGGAACTGACGATGATGGAGGCCGCCGTCGGCATCTCCGTCTTCCTGGACGACAAGGCGTCGTACGACACCGCGATGGCGAAGTTCCGTACCCGCACGGCCGCCTACGTCTATCTGGCCTCCGACGGCGGCCTGCCGAAGACCGTGCCCAGCCAGAACCTGAACACCCGCGACAAGATCGTCTCCTACTGGCAGGGCCAGTCCACCTTCGTCACCGGGCTCACCCAGGAGACCTGCCGGGACTTCGTGCACACCGGGTACGGCATCTCCGCGATCTCGCACGTCGCCGAGACCAGCCGGATCCAGGGCCAGGACCTCTACGGCACCGACGTCGGCGAGCGGCTGCGGCAGGCGCTCGGCTTCCAGTCCAAGTACCAGCTCGGCGCCGCCGTGCCCGGCTGGCTGTGCGGCGGGTCCCTCAAGCTCGGGCTCGGACCGGTCACCGAGGTCGGCTACAACGCGCTGCACAACCGCCTCGGCATCGCCATGACCAACACCCAGGCGCTGACCCTGGACAACCGTCCGGCGGGCAGCAACAACCTCTTCGTCGCCTGGGAGACGCTCACCCACGGTGACAACCCCAGCTGAACCGTTGAACGGCCGGGCGCCCGCGGCGATACTTGGCGCCCGGCCCACGGGGGCATGGGGACGCGCGGACACCGGGACACGGGGACGCGCGGACACGGGGGAGGCGGCATGAGCCGGGTGCTCACCGGGACCATGGTGCGCGTCGAGGACGTGCACAGGTCCTACGGGCGCGGCGCCGCAGCGGTCCACGCCCTGCGCGGAGTCTCCTTCGAGGTCCCGCGCGGCGAACTCGTCGCCCTCAAGGGGCGCTCGGGCTCCGGCAAGACCACCCTGCTGAACATCGTCGGCGGGCTCGACACCCCCGACCGGGGGCGGGTCGAGGTCGACGGGCAGGACCTGGCCGGGCTGGGCGAGAGCGGGCTGCTGGAGCTGCGCCGGGACCGGATCGGGTTCGTCTTCCAGTCCTTCGGGCTCATTCCGATCCTCACCGCCGCCGAGAACGTCGGCGTACCGCTGCGGCTGCGCCGGGCCGACCCGCGCGAGCGGGAGGAACGCGTCGAACTGCTGCTGTCCCTGGTCGGGCTCGCCGACCACACGGCGCAGCGGCCGGGCGAGCTGTCCGGCGGCCAGCAGCAGCGGGTCGCCATCGCCCGGGCTCTCGCCAACCGCCCCGCGCTGATCATCGCCGACGAGCCGACCGGCCAACTGGACGCCGAGACCGGCCACGGCGTCATGGAGCTGCTGCGGGCCGTCGTCCACAGCGAGCGGGCCACCGCTCTGGTCGCCACGCACGATGCCACCCTGCTCGATCTGGCCGACCGGGTGCTGGAGCTGCGCGACGGGGAAATCGTCGCTCACTGAGGCCGCCCGATGCCGTCAGAGTTGTGTCAAAGACCCCTGTTGACCGGGCCCTCGTCCCGTTTGTCCGCATCGTTGGCCGTAAGGTCGACGCTGCGTATGCAGCAGTGACGGGAAGACAATGGGGCCATGGCACGCGGCAAGCTTCGGATCTACCTCGGCGCGGCACCGGGCGTGGGCAAGACCTACGCCATGCTGTCCGAGGCGCACCGCCGTATCGAGCGGGGCACCGACTGTGCCGTGGGCTTCGTGGAGCACCACGACCGGCCCCGCACCGAGGTGATGCTGCACGGCCTGGAGCAGATCCCGCGCCGGCACCTGGAGTACCGGGGCGGCACCTTCGGCGAGATGGACGTCGACGCGGTGCTGCGCCGCGCCCCCGCCGTCGCCCTCGTGGACGAACTCGCCCACACCAATGTCCCCGGCTCCCGCAACGCCAAGCGCTGGCAGGACGTCGAGGAGCTGCTGGCCGCGGGGATCGACGTCGTCTCCACCGTGAACATCCAGCACCTGGAGTCGCTCGGCGACGTGGTCGAGTCGATCACCGGGGTGCGGCAGCGGGAGACGGTGCCCGACGAGGTCGTACGGCGGGCCGACCAGATCGAGCTGGTCGACATGTCGCCCGAGGCGCTGCGCCGCCGGATGGCGCACGGCAACATCTACAAGCCCGACAAGGTCGACGCGGCGCTCTCCAACTACTTCCGGCCCGGCAACCTCACCGCCCTGCGCGAGCTGGCGCTGCTGTGGGTGGCCGACCGGGTCGACGAGTACCTGACCGAGTACCGCAGTGAACACCGGGTCTCCCGGATCTGGGGTTCGCGCGAGCGGATCGTCGTGGGCCTGACCGGCGGTCCCGAGGGCCGCACCCTGATACGACGGGCCGCCCGGCTGGCCGAGAAGGGCGCCGGCGGCGAGGTCATGGCCGTCTACATAGCCCGCAGTGACGGCCTCACCGCCGCCTCCCCGAAGGAGCTGGCCGTCCAGCGCACCCTCGTGGAGGACCTCGGCGGCACCTTCCACCATGTCGTGGGCGACGACATACCGGCCGCGCTGCTCGACTTCGCACGCGGCGTCAACGCCACCCAGATCGTGCTGGGCTCCTCGCGCCGCAAGGCCTGGCAGTACGTCTTCGGGCCCGGCGTCGGCGCCACGGTCGCCCGGGAGTCCGGACCCGACCTCGACGTGCACATCGTCACCCACGGCGAGGTCGCCAAGGGCCGGGGGCTGCCCGTCGCCCGGGGTGCGCGGCTCGGCCGGGCCCGGATCATCTGGGGCTGGGTGGTCGGACTGGTGGGCCCGACGATCCTCGCGGTGCTGCTGAACACCATCGATCTCGGCCTCGCCAACGACATGCTGCTGTTCCTCGCCGTCACGGTCGCGGCGGCCCTGCTCGGCGGTCTGCTGCCCGCCCTGGCCTCGGCGGCCTTCGGCTCCCTGCTGCTGAACTACTTCTACACCCCGCCCCTGCACCGGCTGACCATCGCCGACCCGAAGAACATCGTCGCCATCGCGATCTTCTTCGGGGTCGCCGTGTCCGTGGCCTCGGTGGTCGACCTCGCCGCCCGCCGCACCCACCAGGCGGCCCGGCTGCGCGCCGAGTCCGAGATCCTCTCCTTCCTCGCCGGGAACGTGCTGCGCGGCGAGACCGGCCTGGAGGAGCTGCTGGAGCGGGTCCGGGAGACCTTCGGCATGGAGTCGGCGGCCCTGCTGGAGCGGGCGGGCGACGTCGAGCCGTGGACCTGCGCGGGACGGGCCGGGTTCGGACCGCCCCTGGAGCGGCCCGAGGACGCCGACGTCGACGTGCCGGTCGGCGACCACATGGCGCTGGCCCTCACGGGCCGGGTGCTGCCCGCCGAGGACCGCCGGGTGCTCGCCGCCTTCGCCGCCCAGTCCGCCGTCGTGCTGGACCGCCGGCGCCTCCAGGAGGAGGCGGACCGGGCCCGCACGCTCGCCGAGGGCAACCGCATCCGCACCGCCCTGCTCGCCGCCGTCAGCCACGATCTGCGTACCCCGCTCGCCGGCATCAAGGCCGCCGTCTCCTCGCTGCGCTCCGACGACGTGGCCTGGTCCGAGGAGGACCGGGCGGAGCTGCTGGAGGGCATCGAGGAGGGCGCCGACCGGCTCGACCACCTCGTCGGCAACCTGCTCGACATGTCCCGCCTGCAGACCGGCACCGTCACCCCGCTGATCCGCGAGATCGACGTGGACGAGGTGGTCCCGATGGCCCTGGTCGGCGTACCCGAGGACAGCGTCGAGCTGGATGTCCCCGAGACGCTGCCCATGGTGGAGGTCGACCCCGGGCTGCTGGAGCGGTCCGTGGCCAACCTGGTGGAGAACGCCGTCAAGTACAGCCCGCCGGGACAGCGTGTCCTGGTGGCCGCCAGCGCCCTGGTCGACCGGGTCGAGGTGCGCATCGTGGACCGCGGACCCGGGGTGCCGGACGTGGCGAAGGACCGCATCTTCGAGCCCTTCCAGCGCTACGGCGACGCCCCGCGCGGGGCCGGGGTCGGTCTCGGCCTCGCGGTCGCCCGCGGCTTCGCCGAGGCCATGGGCGGCACCCTGAACGCCGAGGACACGCCGGGCGGCGGGCTCACCATGGTGCTCAGCCTCCGCGCGGCAGGATCACGTCCCGAGTCGCTCCCCCTCGGGGAGTCCAGCACAGAACCAGAAAGGCAGGCCCTATGACCCGGGTGCTCGTGGTCGACGACGAGCCGCAGATCGTGCGCGCCCTCGTGATCAACCTCAAGGCACGCAAGTACGAGGTCGACGCGGCTCCCGACGGCAGGACCGCCCTCGAACTCGCCGCCTCCCGCCACCCCGACGTGGTCGTCCTCGACCTGGGCCTGCCCGACATGGACGGCGTCGAGGTGATCAAGGGGCTGCGCGGCTGGACCCGGGTGCCGATCCTGGTGCTGTCCGCCCGCCACTCCTCCGACGAGAAGGTGGAGGCGCTGGACGCGGGCGCCGACGACTACGTCACCAAGCCCTTCGGCATGGACGAGCTGCTGGCCCGGCTGCGGGCCGCCGTGCGCCGGGCCGAGCCGGTCGGGCCCGGCGACGATGATGTGACGACCGTGGAGACCGAGGGCTTCACCGTCGACCTGGCCGCGAAGAAGGTCAACCGCTCCGGCAGGGACGTCCGCCTCACCCCGACCGAGTGGCACCTGCTGGAGGTGCTGGTCCGCAACACCGGCCGCCTGGTCAGCCAGAAACAGCTGCTGCAGGAGGTGTGGGGGCCGTCGTACGGCACGGAGACCAACTACCTGCGCGTGTACATGGCCCAGCTGCGCCGGAAGCTGGAGACGGATCCGTCGCACCCGAAGCACTTCATCACGGAGCCGGGGATGGGGTACCGCTTCGAGAGGTGAGGGGCGGGGCGGCCGGGGTCCGCGGGGCCGGGAGTCCGCGGTGCCGGGGGCCCCGTGCTCCCGGGGATCCGGGAGCACGGGGCCGGGGTCGGCGCCGGCGGCTCGGGAGGCGACGGGCAGGCCGGTCCGGGAGGCGACGGGCGGGGCGGTCCGGGAGGCGACGGGCAGGCCGGTCCGGCAGGCGGCAGGCAGGGCGGTCCGGGAGACGGCGGGCGGGGCGGTCCGGAGGCGACGGGCAGGCCGGTCCGGGGATCGAAGTGAGCTGCGCTACGGCGCCGTGGGTGTGCCCCGGTACGCTTCACGTATGAGTGCTGTTCCTCGTTCCGAAAAGCCGGCCGGCCGGTTCCGGCGGATGCTCGACCGGCTCTCCTCGTCGCAGGAGGACCTGGAGTCCGAGGAGCTGCGGGAGGACGCCGAGACGGCGGGCTGTACCCGGATCGGTGACTGTCTGGACCGCCAGATCGTCACCGTAACTGGTACCTTGCGCACGGTCACCCTGCGACCGCGTGCCGGAGTCCCGGCCCTGGAGGCGGAGCTGTTCGACGGTTCCGCCGCGCTGGACGTGGTGTGGCTCGGCAGGCGCTCCATCGTGGGCATAGAACCGGGGCGCAAGCTGATCGCATCGGGCCGGATCTCGATGAGCCGTGGCCGCCGGGTGCTCTTCAACCCGAAATACGAACTGCGACCCCTCGGACGGGAGTAGCCGGTGACGTCCCTCGACAAGCCGACCGAAGACACCGAACAGGCTCGGGCGCACGACGCCCGAGCGGTCACCGAGGCCGCGCTGTTCGAGGCGTTCGGCGGTGTCCGTGGCATGGTCGAGACGGTCCTGCCCGGTCTCCTCTTCGTCGCGATCTTCACGGTCAACAAGGACCTGCATGTCTCGGCGATCGCCGCACTGGCCGTGTCGCTGGTGCTGGTCGTCGTCCGGCTGGTGCGCAAGGACACCGTCAAGCACGCCTTCAGCGGTGTCTTCGGCGTGGCCTTCGGTGTGGTGTTCGCGATGTTCACGGGCAACGCGAAGGACTTCTACCTCCCCGGCATGCTCTACACGCTGGGTCTCGCGCTGGCCTACATCATCACGACCCTCGCGGGTGTGCCCCTGATCGGTCTCATCCTCGGCCCGGTCTTCAAGGAGAACCTCTCCTGGCGCACCCGCAACCCCGGCCGCAAGAAGGCCTACGCGAAGGCCAGTTGGGCCTGGGGCCTGATCCTGCTCGCCAAGTGCGCGATCCTCTTCCCGCTGTACTGGTGGGCCGACACGGCCCAGCTCGGCTGGGTGCTGGTGACGCTGAAGATCCCGCCGTTCCTGCTGGCCGTGTGGCTCACCTGGGTCTTCCTGGCGAAGGCGCCCGCGCCGATCGACGTGTTCGCGGAGATGGAGGCCGAGGAGAAGGCCGAGGAGGAGCGCAAGGCGGCGCTGGCCGCCGAGGGCGGCGAGAACACCGGCGGACGGCACCGCCGGGAGGCGTAGACAGCCGTCGTACGACCGAAGACAGCCGTCGTACGACGAGAAGGGGCGCCCTTGTCGCCAAGGGCGCCCCTTCTCGTGGAACCGGCTCTCGAACTCGTGGAATCAGCTCTCGCGCCGCACCGACAGCAGTTCCTCCAGCTGCTCCTCACGGGCCTGCGCGGCCACGAAGAGGAGCTCGTCGCCCGGCTCCAGGGAGTCCTCCTTGGAGGGGGTCAGGACGCGGGTACCGCGGATGATCGTGACCAGGGAGGTGTCCTCGGGCCACTCCACATCGCCGACCTGAGTGCCGGCCAGGGCCGACTCCTCGGGCAGGGTCAGCTCCACGAGGTTGGCGTCGCCGTGGCTGAAGCGGAGCAGGCGGACCAGGTCGCCGACGCTCACCGCCTCCTCGACCAGGGCGGACATCAGACGCGGGGTGGAGACGGCCACGTCCACGCCCCAGGACTCGTTGAAGAGCCACTCGTTCTTGGGGTTGTTCACACGGGCGACGACGCGCGGAACGCCGTACTCCGTCTTCGCCAGCAGCGAGACGACCAGGTTGACCTTGTCGTCGCCCGTGGCGGCGATGACCACGTTGCAGCGCTGGAGCGCCGCCTCGTCCAGGGAGGTGATCTCACAGGCGTCGGCCAGCAGCCACTCCGCCTGCGGCACCCGCTCCACCGAGATGGCGGTCGGGGCCTTGTCGATGAGCAGGATCTCGTGGCCGTTCTCCAGCAGCTCGCCCGCGATCGAGCGGCCGACGGCGCCGGCTCCGGCAATGGCGACCCTCATCAGTGACCGCCCTCCTCTTCCGGGCCTCCGGCGAACGCCGCCTCGACCTTGTCGACGTCGTCCGTCCGCATCATCACGTGCACGAGGTCGCCCTCCTGCAGCACCGTCTGCGAGGTGGGCAGGATCGCCTCGCCCAGGCGGGTCAGGAACGCCACGCGGACGCCCGTCTCGTCCTGCAGCTTGCTGATCTTGTGCCCGACCCACTTCGGGGAGGCGTGCACCTCGGCGAGCTGGACACCACCGGTGGGGTCGCGCCACAGCGGCTCGGCGCCCGAGGGCAGCAGGCGGCGCAGCATCTGGTCGGCCGTCCAGCGGACGGTGGCCACGGTGGGGATGCCCAGACGCTGGTAGACCTCGGCGCGGCGGGGGTCGTAGATCCGGGCGGCCACGTTCTCCACGCCGAACATCTCGCGGGCCACGCGCGCGGAGATGATGTTGGAGTTGTCACCGCTGGAGACGGCGGCGAAGGCGCCGGCCTCCTCGATGCCCGCCTCGCGCAGGGTGTCCTGGTCGAAGCCGACTCCGGTGACCCGGCGGCCTCCGAATCCCGGGCCCAGCCTGCGGAAGGCGGTGGGGTCCTGGTCGATCACAGCGACCGTGTGCCCCTGTTGCTCCAGGGTCTGGGCAAGAGCGGAACCCACTCTTCCACAGCCCATGATGACGATGTGCACGACCGTCCTTCCGGTGTCCAAAAAGTTGCTGCTCAGCATCAGGGTCTCAGACCGACGCCCAAAGCTACACACGTGCACTTCGGGGCGGGCACCCCTGTGCGGGGGTTTCCGGGATCACCGGAGCCGGTCCCCGTCGGCGCGTGATGCTGCGCACGCTGCACAGGGTCAGGATTCCGAGGCCGAGGAGGGCGGCCGTCGCCCCGATCAGCTCTGCGGTCGCGGGCATGGGACCTCCGAAGGGCAGTGACAGGCGGGGTCTGCCATCTAGACACGGAGTGCGCGCGGACCACGGAATCCGCAGTTCCGTGCGCCGTCGATTTCACTCGTGAGGCAGATCTCAGACACCGGGTGGGCGACTCCGCGCGTTAAGCCCTACGATCCTCTGTCGTGTCCAAACTGACCGACGTGCCCAAACGGATTCTGATCGGGCGCGCTCTGCGCAGTGACCGGCTGGGCGAAACGCTCCTGCCGAAGCGCATCGCACTCCCCGTCTTCGCCTCCGACCCGCTGTCCTCCGTGGCCTATGCGCCGGGGGAGGTTCTGCTGGTCCTGTCCGTCGCGGGCGTGTCGGCGTACCACTTCAGCCCCTGGATCGCGGTCGCGGTCGTGGTGCTGATGTTCACGGTCGTCGCCTCCTACCGGCAGAACGTCCACGCCTACCCGAGCGGCGGCGGCGACTACGAGGTGGCCACCACCAACCTCGGCCCCGCGGCCGGCCTCACCGTGGCCAGCGCCCTGCTCGTCGACTACGTCCTGACCGTCGCCGTCTCCATCGCCTCCGGCATCGAGAACCTCGGCTCCGCGGTCCCCTTCGTCGTCGAGCACAAGGTGCTCTGCGCGGTCGCCGTGATCGTCCTGCTGACGCTGATGAACCTGCGCGGCGTGAAGGAGTCCGGCAAACTCTTCGCGATCCCGACGTACGTCTTCGTCGGCGGCGTCTTCATCATGATCGCGTGGGGCGCCTTCCGCGGCCTGGTCCTCGGCGACAGCATGCACGCCCCGACGGCCGACTACCACATCAAGGCCGAGCACCAGGGCCTCGCGGGCTTCGCCCTGGTCTTCCTGCTGCTGCGGGCCTTCTCCTCCGGCTGTGCCGCGCTCACCGGCGTCGAGGCGATCTCCAACGGCGTCCCGGCCTTCCGCAAGCCCAAGTCGAAGAACGCGGCGACCACGCTCGCGATGATGGGCCTGCTGGCCGTGACCATGTTCTGCGGCATCATCGTCCTCGCCATGTCGACCAAGGTCCGCATGGCCGAGAACCCGGCCACCGACCTGATCCACAACGGCGTCCCGCTCGGCTCCGGCTATGTCCAGAACCCGGTGATCTCGCAGGTCGCCGAGGCGGTGTTCGGCAAGGGCAGCTTCCTGTTCATCGTGCTCGCCGCCGCGACGGCCCTGGTCCTGTTCCTCGCGGCGAACACGGCGTACAACGGCTTCCCGCTGCTCGGCTCGATCCTCGCCCAGGACCGCTACCTCCCGCGCCAGCTGCACACCCGGGGCGACCGCCTCGCCTTCTCCAACGGCATCGTGCTGCTCGCCGGCGCGGCGATGCTGCTGACCGTCATCTACGGCGCCGACTCCACCCGTCTGATCCAGCTGTACATCGTCGGCGTGTTCGTGTCCTTCACGCTCAGCCAGACCGGCATGGTCCGGCACTGGAACCGCCACCTGGCGGTGGAGAAGGACCCGGCCAAGCGCCGCCACATGGTCCGCTCCCGCGCGATCAACGCGTTCGGCGCGTTCTTCACCGGCCTGGTGCTGGTCGTCGTCCTGGTCACCAAGTTCACGCACGGTGCCTGGGTCGCCCTGCTGGGCATGTGCATCTTCTACGCGACGATGACCGCGATCCGGAAGCACTACGACCGCGTCGCCGAGGAGATCGCGGCCCCCGAGGGCCCGAGCGACGACAGCGTCCGGCCCTCCCGGGTCCACTCGGTCGTCCTCATCTCCAAGATCCACCGCCCCACCCTGCGCGCCCTGGCCTACGCCAAGCTGATGCGCTCGGACACCCTGGAGGCGGTCACGGTCAACGTCGACCCGGCGGAGACCAAGGCGCTGCGCGAGGAGTGGGAGCGACGCGGCATCGACGTACCCCTGAAGGTCCTCGACTCGCCGTACCGCGAGGTCACCCGCCCGGTGATCGAGTACGTCAAGGGCCTGCGCAAGGAGTCCCCGCGCGACGCGATCTCGGTGATCATCCCCGAGTACGTGGTCGGCCACTGGTACGAGCACCTGCTGCACAACCAGAGCGCCCTGCGCCTGAAGGGCCGCCTGCTGTTCACGCCCGGGGTGATGGTGACCTCCGTGCCCTACCAGCTGGCCTCCTCCGAGGCGGCCCGCAACAGGGCCCGCAGGCGGCAGGAGTGGAGCGCGCCGGGCGCGGTCCGGCGCGGTCCGGCGGCCGAGCGGCCCAAGGAACCGTCACCGGCCAACGACTGAGCCGGGCGGGAGAGGCCGTAGACTGGTGGGCTGTTGTCAGGCCCACCGGTCGCGGCCGCTTCCCTTCCCGAACCTCTCTTCCCGATCTGGAGCCACCCCACCATGCAGGCAGAACCGACCCAGTCTCTGGTGGGTGAGGAGTACGAGGTCGAGATCGGCCCCGTCGCCCACGGCGGCCACTGCATCGCCCGTACGTCCGAGGGCCAGGTGCTGTTCGTCCGGCACGCGCTGCCCGGCGAGCGGGTGCTGGCCCGGGTGACGGAAGGCGAGGAGGGCGCCCGCTTCCTGCGCGCGGACGCCGTCGAGATCCTGGAGGCCTCCAAGGACCGCGTCGAGGCGCCCTGCCCCTTCGCCGGCCCCGGCCGCTGCGGCGGCTGCGACTGGCAGCACGCCAAGCCGGGCGCCCAGCGCCGGCTGAAGGGCGAGGTGATCGCCGAGCAGCTCCAGCGGCTCGCGGGCCTCACCCCCGAGGAGGCGGGCTGGGACGGCACGGTCATGCCGGCCGAGGGCGACAAGCTGCCCGCGGGCGAGGTGCCCCAGTGGCGGACCCGGGTGCAGTACGCGGTGGACGCCGACGGCAACGCCGGACTGCGCCGCCACCGCTCGCACGAGGTCGAGCCGATCGACCGCTGCATGATCGCCGCGCCCGGCGTCACCGAACTCGGCATCGAGGACCGGGACTGGGCCGGCATGGCGTCCGTCGAGGCGATCGCCGCGACGGGATCCCAGGACCGCATGGTGATCCTGGAGCCCCGGCCCGGCGCCCGGCTGCCGCTCGTCGAGCTCGACCGGCCCGTCTCCGTCATGCGCGTCGACGAGAAGGACGGCGGCATCCACCGTGTCCACGGCCGCGCGTTCGTGCGTGAGCGCGCCGACGACCGCACGTACCGGGTCGGCAGCGGCGGCTTCTGGCAGGTCCACCCGAAGGCGGCCGACACCCTGGTGAAGGCGGTCATGCAGGGCCTGCTGCCCCGCAAGGGTGAGATGGCCCTCGACCTGTACTGCGGCGTCGGCCTCTTCGCCGGCGCCCTCGCGGACCGCCTCGGTGAGAAGGGCGCGGTGCTCGGCATCGAGTCCGGCAAGCGGGCGGTGGAGGACGCGCGGCACAACCTGGCGGACTTCCCGCGGGTCCGCGTCGAACAGGGCAAGGTCGAGTCGGTCCTGCCGCGTACCGGTATCACCGAGGTCGACCTCATCGTCCTCGACCCGCCGCGCGCGGGCGCGGGCCGCAGGACGGTCGAACACCTCTCCTCCCTGGGCGCCCGCCGCATCGCCTACGTCGCCTGCGATCCCGCTGCGCTGGCCCGGGACCTGGGGTACTTCCGGGAGGGCGGCTACCGGGTGCGGACGCTGCGGGCGTTCGATCTGTTTCCGATGACGCATCATGTGGAGTGCGTTGCCATCCTTGAACCGGCCGCGAAGGGCGCCTGACCTGCGACTTCGTGCGTGCGCACGATGTGTGTCGCGGGCGTTGCGGGCGATGTCCTGACGCTGAAACGACGCTCGTGACGCTCAAACGACACCTGTTCTGACGGAGCGTCACCTGACTGATCGTGCGGGTCGTGCCAGGTGGAAGGGCGCGGGCCGCGTTGCGGAACCTCGCCATCGGGGCGCTTCACCTGCACGGACGCGACGACACCGCCGAGGCCACCCGCCGGGCAGAACACCCGTTCCACATACCCGGACTCACATCATGATGTGGGAACGGCCGTGCTTGCGGACCACTGCACGCGGAGCGGGCCGGGAATGGTCTGCGCGGCGTTGTCTCGCCGGCGAGACAGGCGCAGCATGGGAAGAGCCTGCGAGGGTATTCACGTGCCGCGGCGAAGTGGTGTCGGCCGCCGTTCGGATGTCGGGTGTCGGATTGTTTGCACAGGAGAGTCATGGCGAACCCAGTTCGAGGATCAGGGAGATGGCCGATGAGTCGCGGCAGAGAGGCGGCGGGCAGGTGACGATCGGCATCGGTGACGGCGGCCTGGCCGTCCGCGGCTATCTCGACGGGCTGATCCGGGCGCGACTGACCAGCCCGTTCAGCTACGACGTCCCGTTGGTCTCGCTCGGGTTCGACTCGCTCGCGGCCATCGAGCTGTGGAGCCGGCTGCGGACCGACCTCGGTGTGGACGTCCCGGCCGGCGAGCTGCTGGACCTCACCCTGGATGGCCTGACGGCGCGAGTGCGGGAGGAAGGTGGGTCTGTCGCCGCGTCCGCGTCCGCTGCCGGACCGGTTGCCGGCGGACCCGCCGGGGCAGACCTCGACGACACCTCTCCGGAGGCGGCCGCGCAGCTGCTGGCGACCCTCGACGGCCTGGACGACGCGGGGATGGAGCGCCTGGCGGCCGGACTCGGACCCGGATCCGAGACGACGCCCGCGGACTGAGCTCGGCCTCCCCGACACGGGCCGTCCATCGTTCGTGCCGGCCGACGACCTGTGCGGTGATCGAGGCTCTACTGGTGAATCTCATGATCGGTGACACGCGCTGCGAGGGGAGTCCGCTCTTGAACGGCCTTCTCACAACCGTTGAACGCCGGGTCGCCCCTTTGGCACGGTAGGCACGTGATCGGCAAAGCCGAGGACGCGATTCCCAAGAAGTCCCTGTGGTACAACCGAGACTTCATGCTCTTGTGGAGTGGGCAGGCCGCCAGTGAACTCGGCTCGTCGGTCTCCCTCCTGGCGATCCCGCTTGCCGCGAGCCGATGATGTGTGCGACATCGGTCGCCTGCTGCTGCTGACCCCGATCCCGCCGGCCACGCTGCCCGGATTGCACCTCACCTTCGCGCGGCTTCTGATCGTCTCGCCGCTCAGCGGGGTTCCAGCGGTCTTCTTCGACATCGCTGTACGAGCTACGTCCCGGTGCTGCTCCCCGGCGACGAGCGAATGGACGCCAACGGGAAGCCGGGCACGACGGCGTCGTTCGCAGAATTAGCCGGGCCGTCGATCGGTGGCGGGCTCGTGCGCTTCATCCCCCGGGGCTGGATGCCGGTCGGCGTGGTCGTCGGCGGCATGCTGGGCACGGCGGTGGGGTGCGTGAGACGCTACGGGTCTCGGTGATCGGTTGCCGGTGTGCGGGGTTGTAGGTGTCCTTCTCGCTGCTGCGGAGGACGCGGGACCCGGACATGATCGAGGAGGCCCGGTCGGACGAATCGGCGGCGGATGCCGGGCCCGAGGCCGAGCCGGCCACCGACGAAACTCGACCGACCAAATACACATCCCGTTGTGGAGCCTCGATGAGTTCCTCCTCTGTCTTCCTGAGCGGACCGCAGTACGTGCTGGGGGAGATCGCGTCGCACCATACCGAGACTCCGGATCTGGAGGCGCGGGCCGGTGAACTAGGGCTGCCGTATGCCCCGGAGCTCTGGGGCTGGGGCCATGTGCACCGGAGCCACAAGTCGCTGGAGGACCTGGCGGTCGAGGCGGGCAAGGCGACTCTCCGCGCCGCCGGCGTCGACCCCACCTCCGTCGACGCACTGGTGCTGTGCTGTACCAGTTTTCCAGGGGGGCCGGACAGCCACGGCAGTTTCGTGCGGACCATCTCGGAGGGGTTGGGAACGCGTGAGACCGACTTCCTCGGCATCACGCTCGACCGATGCACGAACCTGCTGGCGGGCCTGCGAGTCGCCGAGGCCTTCGTAACTGCCGGAACCCATCGGCGGGTCCTGGTCATCACCACCGACAGAGTCACTGTCGAGGCGGAAAGACTGGCCAAGTTCGCCCTGTTCAGCGATGGCGCGGCCGGTGTGCTGGTGTCGGACACCGACGGGGAGTACGAGATCGTCGCAAGTGCCGCAGCGCACGAGCTGAAGGACCTGGACTGGTCGAACCAGATCAGTCCGGACCTCTCCCGCCGCGTGAACACGCAGCTGATGAAACGTGCATCCATCGGAATCGACCAGGTCGACATCCTCATGCACGCCAATATCTTCGAAGCCATCATCGTGATGAAAGAGCTTCAGGCGGGATTTGACGCAGCGCAGTTGTACACAGACAACATCGCACGGGTAGGCCACTGCTTCGCCGCTGACCCGATCATCAATCTGACGGACCTCGCAGCAGCCGGTCGCCTTCGCGACAACGGCCACTACCTGCTGGCCGCCTCGGTTCCTGGAGTACGGTACGGAGTTCTGCTCCGCAAGCAGACGCGCTAGCACTCGAACCGGCATTTTCGGAATGGTCGGCGGGAGCGTTGTCTCGCTGGCGAGACAGGCGTCGGCCGGCATGTCGCAGCAGGCTCATGGCGAAGACGGCAGGCAGAGCGCGGATGCTGCGGTCGTACGGTTTCCGACACCAGACGATCATCAGGTTCCGTGCCTTCTTGTCGAATCCCCGCCACGAAGTGATCAACCGACATCGGCGAAGTGAAGATGCGCCTGGTGATCCACGGTTTTCGCCGTCCGTCATGCCCGTGAGTCCGCGACCATCGTCGTCTCCTGATGGGGAGGAGGCCCGTCATGGCGCCGACATCGGCGTGGTGCCGCGAGAGGGCGGCGGATTCTGGCGGGGCCGCGCTTCGGGCGCGTAGGTTTCACCGAGCATCGCCTGATCAAGGTGCCGCCGGGCTCACGGCCGTCCCGACCGATGCTGACCTGCGAATCTGAAAGGGCGACATGACTTACGCGCTGTTCACTGGTCTCGATGAGGGCATCCTGGCGTTGCCGTTCTACGAGGAGCAGCACCGCACGTTGGCCGTGGAGCTCGCCGACTGGTGCGCCGGCCACGCCGGCCTGTGGTCACGTCCTCTGGAGCAGACCCCGGAGAAGGCCGGCAGGGGGATCCTGAGCGCGCTCGGCTCCGCCGGATGGCTGGGATTCCTCGATCCCGCGAACGGGTCCGCCGCCGGTGACCACCGCTCGATCTGTCTGGCCAGGGAGATCCTTGCGTACGCCGACGATCTGGCGGACTTCGCCTTCTCCATCCAGGCGCTGTCGGCGACCACGATCGTCCAGTACGGAAACAGTGAGCAGCAGCTGGAATATCTGCCGCGAATGGCGTCGGGCGAGGTGGCGGGATCGTTCGCGATCTCGGAGGAGGAGGCCGGCTCCGACATCTCGGCAGTCGGTCTGACTGCCGACCGAGTGTCCGACGGCTATCTGTTGAACGGCCGAAAGGCCTGGATCGCCAATGCCGGCATCGCGGATCTGCACTGCGTGATCGCGCGAACGGGTGGGGGACCCGGTGCGCTGGGGCTCACGGCGTTTCTGGTGCCGGCGCGAACGCCTGGAGTCCGGGTGCTGGAGGAGGTGCGGTTGGTTGCTCCGCGCTCGTTCGGACACCTGGCCTTCGAAGACTGCCTGGTTCCCGAATCGAGCGTCCTCGGACGCCCCGGACAGGGGTTCGTGGTCGCGACGGACCTGCTGGAGCGATTCCGGATGACGGTGGGGGCGGCCGCGGTGGGGTTTGCGCGGCGCGCTGCCGACTCGGCAGTCCAGCGGGCCCGTGAGCGGCGGATCCACGGCGGCAGGCTGATGGACCTTCAGCTGGTGAAGGGTGCGCTTGCCGACATGGAAATAAAGCTGAACTACTCTGCGATGCTGGTCGCGCGGGCTGCGTGGGAGCTCGACCACGGGAACCCCGGCTACGCGAAGCACTCGAGTATCGCCAAGTTGGCCGCCACCGAGGCCGCACAGGAGATCGTCGACGCTGCCGTCCAGATCCACGGGGCAGCCGGCCTGGTTGCCGACAGCGTCCCCGAGCGCTTGTACCGGCAGGTCAGGTCCCTGCGTATCTACGAGGGAGCGTCCGAGGTCCAGAAGATGATCATCGCGGACGCGCTGGGACGACGGCCGCACGCGGGCCGATCCCGAGCAGCATCCGGACGCAGTGCAAGTCAAGTGGAGCGCTGACTTGTCCTCCCCTGTCGTAGCAATGACATGGGCAGATCCGTACCCATACATCCTGGCTCACCCTGGCTGCCGGGTACGGAAAGACATTTGATGCATACACGGGGAGAGCCATGAATGACCAACAGCACTACGAGTGTGTCGGCGTCGGCGTCGGCCCTGCGAACCTGAGTCTTGCATCTCTGTTGCACGGTTGTCCGGGGCTGCCGAATCTCTTCCTTGAGAAGCGTGAGGAGTTCAGTTGGCATGATGGACAGCAGATCCCCGATGCGACCCTCCAGGTGTCCATTTTCAAGGATCTGGTGAGCCTGTCGGACCCGACCAGTCCCTTTTCGTTCCTGTCCTACCTGAAGGACAAAGGGCGGATCTACCACTTCATCAATGCTCAGTTCAGCGCGGTGCCGCGGCAGGAGTTCCGCAACTACCTGGAATGGGCGAGCCGGCGCAACCAGAACGTGGTGTTCGGCGAGGAGGTCGTGTCCGTCGACTTCGATGGCGTATTCGTTCTGCGTACCAACCGGCGCACTGTCACGGCGAACAACGTGTCGATCGGCATCGGCAGCCATGCCTGGGTGCCGGCGGCGGCCCGTGACCACCTCGGCCTCACTCAGTTCCACGTCAGCGAATTCGTGCCTCTCAGCCGCGACTTGGCGGGAAAGAGGGTCTGCGTGGTCGGCGGCGGCCAGTCGGGCGCCGAGGCGTTCCTCGACCTCATCTCGCGGCCGTCCGCCGAGCGGCCGCGCCGGGTCTCGTGGGTGTCGCGCCGCCGCAACTTCTACCCCATCGACGACTCGCCCTTCACCAACGACTTCTACATGCCCGGCTACTCGGACTACTTCGCCCGGCTGGACCAGGGGACGCGCGAATCGTTCAACCGGGAGCACGTCCTCACCAGTGACGGCATCTCCGAGAGCACACTCCGCGAGATCTACCAGCGTATCTACGCCGAGCGGTTCATCCACGGCAACACCGACCTGGTCTCGCTGTACCCGAACCGGAACGTGATCGCGGTCGCCGCCTCCGACAACGCGTGGTCGTTGAAGCTGTCCAACAGCAACCATCCGGCGGTCCTCGGGCAGGTCGACGCCGACGTGGTGGTCTGGGCGACCGGATTCCGCACCGCCGCGCCCGACTTCCTCGCGCCGATCGCGGACCGACTCGAGCGCGAGGGCGACGAGTACCGCATCGACAGTGATTTCGCCGTGAGATGGGACGGTCCTTCGGACCGAAGCGTCTTCCTCCAGAACGCGGCACTGCGACAGCGCGGACTGGCGGACAAGAACCTCAGCCTGCTCGCCTGGCGGAGCCAGCGGATCATCGACCGCGTTCGATGCGTGCGCAGCGACGATCCGGCACCTTCGTTCATCGAATGGTCGGCGAAGCTCAGCCCGGACGAGAGCGTGGGCTGAACCATGACACATGTCGACTTCGCAGTCGTGGGCGGCGGAATCATCGGGTGCACGATCGCACGGGAGCTGGTGCTTCGGGCTCCGAACGCCTCCGTGCTGGTGCTCGACCAGGACGCCGTCGGATCCGGAGCCAGCCGCCGCTCGGCCGGTCTGCACTTCCCCCGTGGCGCGACGGAGCGTGTCCGCCGCATGTCCGGCTACAGCCAGGCCTGCTACCGGGCTCTGCTGGACGCTGATCCGACTCTGCCGATCCACCCGGTTCCCATGCTGGTGGTGTCCGACCGCGCGAGCGCGGGCCAGGTGGAGGCGGCCTATCTCGACGAGGCCCGGATGTCCCGCGTGGACGCGCTGCCGGACTGGCTGCCGCCACTGTCGGACGAGACGGCGGCCTGGAAGGGCGAGGGCTGCCAGTACGCCGACGTCGGCGCACTGGCCCGAGCACTGGCCCGGTCGCTACGGCCGGGGACGAGTTTCCGGGACGGGGTCTGCGTCGCCGCCCTGGACCAGGCCGGGAACGGATACGAACTCGCGCTCGGCACCGGAGAACGCGTCACGGCCGACGCGGTCGTGCTCGCACCCGGCCCGTGGCTGGCCGCACCGGCCTGGCGGGAACGGCTCGCGCCCCTGGACGTCAGAGTGAAGAAGGTCGTGGCGCTGCACATCGAACAGCCGCCCGCGGCCGAGGACGGAGTCGTCGTCTTCCACGACGAGGACGCGTTCCTGCTCCCACTCCACGAGCAGCGGCGCTGGCTCTTCAGCTACACCAGCCAGGTCTGGGACGTCGACCCCGACCGGCTCACCGGCAGCGTCTCCGCGTCGGACCTCGCCGAGGCCCGAGAGGTGCTGATCCGCCGCGCCCCCCGCCTGGCCGACTCCGCCCGCAGCGGACGGGTGTTCTGCGATGCGTACAGCGCGGATCGGGAGCCTCTGGTGCGCGCACTGGACGAGGAGGGCCGACTGGTGTTCGCGGGTGCTGCCAACGGCTCCGGCTACAGGCTCGCACCCGCCATCGCCGCGGAAGCAGCACACCTGCTCCATACGGCCGTTCAGAACGTTTCCGAGCAAGGGAGCCACCCATGAACGTGAGCGTCTTCGCCACCGAGGAACTGCACCAGGCATTCGGCATCGAGATGAGCTCCGTGGAGTCGATGAGTGCCGGAGCCGGCTGGGGCCGGGTCGCTCCGGGCGGCACCTCCGATCCGCACCAGCACGACGAGACCGAGATGTTCGTCGTCGTCGCCGGAACCGGATGGGTGGCCTTCGACGGCCGGCGCATCCGGGTGGAGCCGGGAACGGTGTGCCAGTTCGAGCCGTTCGAGACGCACGTCATCGAGAACGACGGCGATGTCGACCTGGTCTTCTTCGACCTGTACTGGCGCGACCCGGCGCTCGCCGCCCGGACCGCGGCCGCGGGTGCCGCGCGCCGCCGATTCCCCGAGCGGCCGGTCTTCGTCTTCTCGACCCCGCCCACTCCCAACGGCGACCTCCACCTCGGCCATCTGTCCGGCCCCTACCTGGGAGCGGACGCCTACGTCCGGTTCCAGCGCATGCAGGGCACCGAAGCATGGCACCTGACGGGGAGCGACGACTTCCAGAGCTACGTGGTCGAGTGCGCCCGCCGCGAGGAGCGCGAACCGGCGCGGACCGCCGGGCACTACAGCGCCGAGATCGCCGCGACGCTCCGTCTGATGGACATCGAGGTCGACCAGTACACCGTGACCAACGAGGATCCCGGCTACCGGGACGGCCTGCGTGGGTACTTCTCGAAGCTGGTCGACTCGGGTGCGGTCGCCGTCCGGCAGACGGCCGCCCTGGTGGACGCGGAGACGGGCGCCTACCTCTACGAGGTGGACGTCTCGGGCGGTTGTCCCGGATGCGGCGGCGGCACCAGCGGCAACATCTGCGAAGAATGCGGCGAGCCGAACGTCTGCGTCGACCTGGTCGACCCGCGGAGCAGCCGGTCGGAGGCGCCGTCGAAGCAGCAGCCGGTCTCCCGCTTCGTCCTGCCGCTCCACGAGTTCGGCAAGGAGGTCGCCGATCACCACCGCCTCGGCCGGGTCCCGGCCCGACTCCGCGAACTGGCGGACCGGGTGTTCGCGCGTACCAGCCTCGACATTCCCGTGACGCACCCTTCGGACTGGGGCGTCGCACCCGCGGAGACGACCGTGGACGGGCAGGTGATCTGGGTCTGGCCTGAGATGTCCTACGGCTTCCTCCACGGCATCGAAGCCCTCGGCGGGCGTCTGGGCCGTGACTGGCGAGCCGTCGCTCCCGAGCAGGACTGGAAGTTCGTCCACTTCTTCGGCTACGACAACAGCTTCTACCATGCTGTGCTCTACCCGGCGCTCTACCGGTCGGCGTACCCGGCGTGGAATCCCGACATCGACTACCACGTCAACGAGTTCTACCTGCTGGAGGGCGGCAAGTTCTCCACCAGCCGACGCCATGCCGTCTGGGGCAAGCAGATCCTGCGCCCGGAGACCGTGGACGCGGTGCGCTACTACCTGTCGCTCACACGTCCGGAGCAGCAACGGACGAACTTCGAGCTCGAGGCGTACACGGAGACCGTCCAGAGGGTCCTGGTGGACGGCTGGCAGAGCTGGCTGAACGACCTGGGCGCACGGATCGCCGGGCAGTACGGCGGGATCGCCCCCGACGCCGGCGTCTGGACTCCCGAGCACACGGCGTTCCTCAACCGCCTGGGAATACGGCTCGCCGCTGTCGCCGACAGCCTCGGACAGGACGGATTCTCGCTGAACCGTGCGGCCGCCGAGCTGGACGGGATCGTCGTGGACGCTCGGCGGTTCGCCGAGGCAGAGGCACGGACGGCGCTGATCGCCGACTGGCACGACGAGGCCCGAACGGCCGTCGCGCTGGAACTGGCCGCGGCACAGCTGCTGGCACGCGCGGCCGCGCCGGTCATGCCGCGATTCGCCGCCCGACTCGCCGAGGCGCTCGGGACGGCCGACCTCTCGTCCTGGCCCTCCCAGGTCGAGCTGGTCGCGCCCGGGACCCGGATCAGCCTTGAGGACCAGTCCTACTTCGCGGCTCTGCCGTCGGACTGGCCGCTCGCCGCGGAGACCACGGGATGACGGACTCTGTGATCAACCGCGTGGTGGCGGGGCCTCCGGCTCCCGGCCACCGGATCTCGTTCCTCCGGCTCGGCAGCCGCAGGACGCTGGACCTGACCGAACTGTACGAACAGTCGGGCCGTGTCGCCGCCTACCTTCGGAGCCTCGGCGTCGAGTCCGGGGACCGGATCGGGATCCTGGCGGCCAACAGCCTGGAATGGGTCCTGCTGGACCTTGCCGCGCTGCGGCTCAAGGCCGTGGTCGCGGGTTTCGAGCCGGGCAAGTTCGCCGACGCCGGAGAGCTGGTGGCGCGCTACGGGCTCAAGGCTCTGTTCACCGACCAGGACGTGCCGGCGGGCGCGCCGGCGGCGGTCCGAGCCTTCGCCGACGTCACCGAGGCCGCGGGACGGACATGGACGGAGCTGCCCGAGCCCGTCGTGTACGAGCCCGAGGAGGTGACGACGATCAAGTTCACCTCCGGCAGCACCGGCGTGCCGAAGGGGCTCGGGGCCACCGTCGGCAGCATCGACGCGTCGATGCAGGCCGTGCAGGAGATCTTCGAGCACCGGGGCGGTGACAACCTCTTCGTCTTCCTTCCGCTGTCGCTGCTGCAGCAGCGGTACTGGGTCTACTCCGCCCTCTGCTTCGGCCACGATGCGACCGTCACCACGTACGAGGCGGCCTTCGCCGCGCTCGCGACGGCCCGGCCGACCGTGGTGATGGGTGTGCCGGCGTTCTTCGAGGCCGCCAGGCAGCAGATCAGCCAGGACGCCGCGCGCGCGGACGGCGTCACGCCGGACGCGGCGCGCCGCGCGGCCGCGCGGCGGCTGTTCGGCGATCGGATCCGCTACCTGTGGACGGGATCGGCACCGGCGGACCGGGAGGTGCTGCGCTACCTCACCGACGCGGGCCTTCCCATCTATGAGGGCTACGGGCTGAACGAGACGTGCATCGTCAGCAAGAACCACCCCGGTGCCCACAAGGAGGGCAGCGCGGGGCGGGTGCTGCCGGGGAAGCAGGTGCTGTTCGACGAGGACGGCGTGCTCCTGGTCCGCAGCGAGCATCCGGTGAACCGGCGCTACGAGTTCGCCGAGCCCGGCGACTCCGAGCGGATGTTCGTCGCGGACGGGGTGGTGCGCACCGGCGACCTCGGCTATGTGGACGAGGACGGCTTCCTGTTCATCCAGGGGCGCGCCGACGACGTCATCGTGCTCGGAAACGGCAAGAAGGTGATCGTCCGGCCGATCGAGGAGCACATGCGGACGAGTCCGGCGATCGAGGAGTGCGTGGTGTTCTGCCCCGCGCAGACGTCCCTGGTCGCGGTGGTCTCGCCGTCCTCCGACACGCCCGACCTCGAGGCGATCGCCGACCAGCTGGCCCGCACCAACGCCTCGTTCGGCCGTGACGAACAGATCCGCAAGGTCGTGGTCGCGAGCCCCCGGCCCAGCATCGCCAACGGAATGCTCACTTCGCAGTTCAAGCCGAGACGTCAGGCCATCTTCGCCGCCTTCCAGGCGGAGATCACGAACAACCAGGACGGTATCCATGCCCAGTGACATCGAGACCATCGCGCGGGAGAACCTGTCGGCCGCGCTCCAGTCGGCCGCGGATCCGCACGGGATCGACCCGGACGTCGCGTTGACCGACCACGGACTGACCTCGCTGCAGAAGGTCCTGTTCCTGACCCGGCTCTGCGAGGACCTCGCGGTCGACCTCGCGCATCTGACCGAGCGCGACGTCGCCGAGATGCGCACCCTCCACGACGTCGTCGACACCCTGTCGCGCTACGCGGGAAAGGCTGCCTAGAGTGAGTTGGGCGGAGCTGGCAGCGGCCACGCTGGAGAACGACCACGTGAGGCTGCGTCCGATCAGTCCCGAGGACCGCGAGTCGATCCACGGCATCGCGATGGACCCGGTGATCTGGCGCTACTTCGTGAGCCTCGTCGAGACCGAGGCGGACTTCGACGCCTTCTTCGAGGGCATGGTCGCCGACCACGCGGCGGGCAGGCGCGTGGTCTTCCACATCACCGACAAGACGACGGGGCGCTGCGCGGGGAGCATGAGCTTCGGCAACCTCTCGGAGGCGGACTCGCGCCTGGAGATCGGCTGGTCCTGGCTGGGCGTCGACTTCCAGGGCCGCGGCATCAACCGCTGGGCCAAGTACCTCCTGCTCGAGCACGCCTTCGAGACCCTGGGTGCCGAGCGCGTGGAGTTCAAGACGGACCGGCTCAACGTGCAGGCCCGAGCGGGCCTGCGCAACATCGGCGCGCTGGAGGAGGGCGTCTTCCGCAGCTTCAACCCGATGCCGGGCGGCAGGCGCCGGGACGCGGTCTACTACAGCGTGGTGCGCGGCGAGTGGCCCTGGCTCAAGGGCGAGCTGGCCGCTCACGCGAAGGTGACCCGTCAGGACATGGTGGTGTGACCGGCGGAGCGGGCATCACCCATCTGCGTCTCCGCGGCGATCCGCACGAGGTCGGCCGACAGCACGGCGCTGCTCTCGCAGGTCCGTTGCGCGGCTTCGTCGACGACTCGCTCTGCCGTCTCGACCTGCTTCTGGACGAACAGGTCACGATGTCCGGGCTCGAACCGGTGCTGTCCGCGTTCGACAAGGTGATCACGGCGGAGCTGCCACGGCTCGCGGACGAGATCACCGGACTCGCCGACGGGATCGGAATCCACCGCGACCAGGCGCTGCTGCTGCAACTGCGCCGGGAGATCCTGGGCTACCGGAAGATCCCGGCGCGAGGCGACTGCACCACCTATGCGAGGGCCGGTTCCCATCCGGTCCTGGCCCAGACGGTGGACCTCAACGGCGACCTGGACGATCAGATCAGCGTCCTCGACGTCCGGCTCACAGGTTCCCCGCGCGGGGTCCTGGTGCTCAGCTTCGCGGGCCTCCTCGGCTATCTGGGCGTCAACAGCGACGGCCTGGCCGTGGGCCTCAACCTGGTCCTCGGCGGCGACTGGAAACCCGGAGTCCCGCCGTACCTGGCCATTCGCCACGTGTTGGACTCGGCTGCCACCGTCGATGAGGCGGTCGAGTGCCTCCGCGGTCTCCCGTTGGCCAGCTCACGGTCGTTCATGCTCTGCGACGCGGGCAAAGCGGTCTGGGTGGAGGCTCTGGACGGCGGGTTCCGGTGCTTCGAAGCCCAACAGGCCGAGCACACCAACCACTTCCTGCACCCCGAGTTCGAACCCTTCGACGAGATCAACGTCTTCGCGCGGAACTCCTCACGCCGAAGGCTGGAGGCGTGCCGCGCCGGTCTCGCCGCGATGGCACCGGCCGCAGGGGTGGAGGAGCATTTCGCTTTGCTCTCGGTCCCTCCCATCCGAGTTGTCGGAACCGGTGACATCCGGTACGAGCGCACCGTGGCTGCGGCCGTCGCTCTGCCGGGGAGCGGCCGGTTGTACATCAGGCCGGGTGATCCCGCCGCATCTGTCACCAGGGAGTTCACCTTTGCGGACCCGGACCGCCGCACTGACGGCTCTCCCCGAGCGGGCGCAGATGATGCGGGGTGACGCCGAGGGTGCCGAGATGTCGGTCCCTCTTGATCTTTTCGAACTCCGACGGGCGGGAACATGAACGTGCTCGATGACGAGAACGGGCGATTCGTCGTCCTTGTGAACCACGAGGATCAGCTCACGACAGCCCTCGAGGGACGCGCGTCAGAAGCTTTTCCGGAAGGGAACCTGTCATGAAAGCAGGTACTGCCATCAGCGTCGCCGGGATCGATGCCGGGATCGACGTCGACGATCTCTCCAGCCTGCTGATGATCAGGCACTTCGAGCAGACCGTGCTGGACCTGTTCGCGCGCGGGCTGCTCAACGGCACCACGCACACCTGCCTCGGCCAGGAGTACGTGCCCGTGGCCCTGGGGCCGCTGCTGGCCCCGGACGACTTCGTGTTCAGCAACCACCGCGGCCACGGACACTACCTGGCCCGCTTCGACGACCCCGAGGGCCTGCTGGCCGAGATGACCGGCCGCGAGGGCGCCGTCTGCTCGGGCGTCGGCGGCAGCCAGCACATCTTCCGGGGCACCTACCTGTCCACCGGGGTGCAGGGCGAGAGCCTGCCGGTGGCCGTGGGCACGGCCTTGTGGTTCCAGCGGACCGGCAAGCCCGGGATCGCCGTGGCCTACATCGGCGACGGCACCTGGGGCGAGGGCGCCGTCTACGAGGCGTTGAACCTGGCCGCGCTGTGGCGGCTGCCGCTGCTGGTGGTCGTGGAGAACAACGGCATCGCGCAGACCACGCCGACCGCGCGCGCCATGGCCGGCGACATCGCCGGGCGGGCCGCGGCGTTCGGAATCGCCCATGTGTCCGTGACCGGCAGCGACGTCGCCGCGATCCGCGCGCGCCTGGCACCGGTGGTCGAACGGACGCGCGCCGGCGGCGGGCCGGTCGTCGTGGAGTTCGCGACCCACCGCCTCGGCCCGCACAGCAAGGGCGACGACACGCGCTCCGCCGCCGAGGTCGCCGCCGAGCGGGAGCACGACTGGCACGACGCCTATCGGCGCCTGGACCCCGACCTGTTCGCCAAGGTCGAGGACGAGCAGCGGACGCGGATCGCCGAGGCCGTGGACCGGGTCCTGGCCCGTCCGGCCTCGGTGTGGGAGAGGGGCTGAGCCGTGGAGCGTGTCGCTGAGAACCTGAACCGGGCGCTGCACGCGGCCTTCGCCGCCGACCCCGACCTGTTCCTGCTGGGGGAGGACGTCGCCGATCCGTACGGCGGCGCCTTCAAGATCACCAAAGGGCTGTCGTCGGGCTACCCCGACCGGGTCCTGAGCACGCCCATCAGCGAGCAGTCGCTGGTGGGCGTGGCCAACGGGCTGGCGCTGTCCGGCGGGCGCGCCATCGTCGAGATCATGTTCGGCGACTTCGCCACCTTGGCCTTCGACCAGATCGTCAACTTCGCGGCCAAATCGGTCGCGATGTACGGCCGCCGCGTCGAGGTCCCGGTGATCGTGCGCTGTCCCACCGGCGGGCGGCGCGGGTACGGCCCGACCCACAGCCAGAGCCTGCAGAAGCACTTCATCGGCGTGCCGCACCTGTCGGTGCACGAGATCTCGCCGTTCCACGACAGCACGGCGCTGCTGGCCGGCCTGCTCGCCGATGGCGAGCCGGCCGTCCTGTTCGAGGACAAGGTGCTCTACACGCAGCCGATGCACGAGCCGGGGACGGACGGGCCGTTCGTCGCCGATTTCCCGTTCGGAGCCGCCGGCCCGGCACGGCTGCGGGCGTCGGACGGCGACGACGCGGCCGACTGCGTGATCATCGCGCCCGGCGGCGTGGCCCGGCGGGCGCTGGCGGCGGCCGGGACGCTGTTCGCCGAGCACGAGATCACCTGCGAGGTGATCGTTCCGACCCGGTTGTACCCGTTCGACGTGGAGCCACTGCTGCCCGCCCTGGCCGGCACCGAGGTCGTGTGCCTGGTCGAGGACTGCGCCGCCGGCGGCACCTGGGGCTCGGAGGTCGCCGCGCGCGTCTATGCGCGGCTGTGGGGCCGGCTGCGGCGCCCGGTCGTGCTCTGCAGCGCCGAGGCCGAGGTGATCCCGACCGCCGCACACCTGGAACAGACCGTGCTCCCCCAAGCTTCTGACATCCACCGCGCCATCTGGGAGGCGTTGCATGCGTGAACTGCTGCTGCCGAAGTTCAACAACAACGACGAGGGCTGCGTCCTGGTCGGCTGGACGGTCGACGACGGCGCCGCGGTGTCCGCGGACGCGGTCGTCGCCGAGGTCGAGACTGCCAAGGCCCTGGAGGAACTCGTCGCGGACGCGGACGGCGTCCTCCACCGGCTCGTCGAGGCCGGAGCGCGCTGCGAGTTCGGGCGGCCCGTGGGGCTGCTGTTCGACAGCCGCCAGGAACGGGACGACTACCTGGCGAGCCTGGCGGCCGCCGTCGTGACCGCCGCACCCGAGGGCGAGGGCGAGGACCGCGATGGCGGCCCGGACCTGATCCTCAGCGACGCCGCGCGCACCCTCGCCCAGGATCGCGGCATCCGGACCGAGCAACTGCGTACGCTCGGCAAGCGGGTGGTGAAGGCCTCCGATGTCCAGCGGCTCATCGACCAGGGGGTCATGGACCAGGGGGCGGCGTGCGCGGCGGCTGGGGCGTCCGCGGCGTCCGCGGACGCCGTCGTCGTCAGCCTCAGTCCGCGCCAGCGCGCGGTGGCCGCCGTCGTCAGCGAGGCGCACCGCACGATCCCGGCCGCCTTCGCCGCGATCGCGGTCGACCTGACAGCGTTCCGCGCCACCCGCGGCGGCGCCCCATACGGACTGGTCGAGCTCCTGGTCAAGGCCATTGCCGCCCGCCACGCCGACTTCCCGCTGTTCTTCGCCACGCCCGGTGCGGACCACACCCTCTCCCTCGCGTCGGCCGCCAACGTCGGGGTCACCGTCGACGTCGGGACCGGGCTGTTCATCCCGGTGCTCAAGGACGCCGCCCGCCGTCCGATCGGCGACCTGGCCGACGACCTCATGGACTTCCGAGTCAGCGCCCTGCGGCAGAACTTCCGCGGGGACGCGTTCGCCGACGAGGCCATCACCCTCTCGCTGCACAACGATCCGGACATCATCCTGGCCGCGCCGATCGTCCATCCGGGCCGCACCTGCGTCGTGACCTTGTGCGCCGAGCGGAGCGAAGTCGCGCTGACCGAGGACGGTACGCCGTTCACCCGGCCGGTCACCACGGTCGCGGCCACCTACGACCACCGCTATCTCAACGGCCGTGACGCGGTCCGCTTCCTCACCGCGGTGAAGCAGGACCTGGAGACCGCCGACGGCATCGCCCGGCTCGCGGGCTGACGGGAGGACGACGATGCCACTGCCGCTCGTCGACGCCCCTGTGGACCTCCGCGCGCTGCGCGCCGCCTACCAAGCAGCCGACGACCCGGCGTCGGCCGGTTGACGGATCGGGATCGCGGCCGGCTACACAGCCGACCCGATCCTGCCCTACCTCGGCGCGGCGCTCGCCGGGACGCTCGGCTGCCCGACGTTCCACGTCGCGCCGTACGATCAGATCGTCCGTGCGTGCCTCGACCCGGGCAGCGGGCCGGCCGGGGCCGGTCTGGACGTGCTGGTGGCCCCGCAACGCCTGGAGCAACTGCAGGACGGTGCTCGGACCGACGGACTGCTCGACGTCGGCTGTCCTGGTCGAAAACTCCATCACCGGCCCTGACCAGGTGGTTCATGCAACTGGTTCGTCGTCGGATCCGGTCGGCCGGCGAGGGGAACGGGATGACGTTCGCCTCGCCGTTCCATGCGCGGAGCCTGAGCCCTTCGCCTTGGTGGCTGCGCCCGGCGTTGTCGTGCTCGACATACTCGCCCAGGACCAGGCGCAGATGGCGTTTCGCTACAGCCGCGCCCGGAAACGGGCCGGTACCAGCCAAAACAAGTTGATCAAGAAAGGCCGTAAACTCCCGCTCGGCGTGGGTCGGCCACTCGGCCGACAGCCGGCATTTCGGCGGGTCGGCCCCGGCGCGGGCACGGTGGATCCGCACCCTGGCCGGACGACCGCGGCGGCATGGGAAGGACCAGGGTCAGATCGTGCGCCGGTCCGGCGCGTCGGCGCCGCACGCGTCCTGCAGTCGCTTGAGATAGGTCAAGCCGGTCATGACCTCGTCCGTCGGCAGTCCGAAGTCGATGAGACACGCGATCTCGTCCACGCCGAGCTCCGCGAGCCGCGCCACGACCTGCTCGCCCTTGTCGACCGAGCCGAGCAGGCCGACGTTGTCGAAGTAGTGCTCGAAGGCCCGCTCGACGAGCATGTCGATCTCGTCCGGCTCCAGGTCTCCGGTGCTGAGGTCCGACGTCAGGATGAGCCCGAGTGAGCTGCGCATGTAGTCGCTCAGCGACGGCCGGACCAGCTCTCGGACCCTGTCGGTGTCCTCGCCGAGGTACGTGTGCACCATCACCGCGACGTGGCCCGGCCAGCCGGCGTCGGCCGCGGCCTTCCGGTACTCGGCGATGTTGTGCGCCAGCTGTTCGGGACTCTGGCCGAGCAGGTGGGTGAGGAGCCCGGCTCCGATCCGGCCGGCGCTCCGGAAGGTCTCGACGTCGCCGACACTGGCGATCCAGATCGGCAGGTCGGTCTGGACCGGCGGCGGGAACGACCGCACCTGCACCGGGTTCCCCGCGCCGTCGGTGACCTCGATCGCCTCGCCGCGCCACAGGGCACGCACCTGCTCGATCCGCTCGTACATCTCCGTCCGGCGGTTCGTGTAGGCGGCCGGATTCAGGGCGAAGTCGACGGCGTGCCAGCCGGAGGCGAAGGACACCCCGACTCGGCCCCGGGAGATGTTGTCCACCACAGACCACTCCTCGGCGATCCGCAGCGCGTGGTGCAACGGTGCCACGACGCTGCCCGCCCGGATCTTGACACGCTCCGTCGTCGCGGCGATCGCCGCACTGGTCACCGAGGGGTTCGGATAGGTCCCACCGAAGGGGTGGAAATGGCGTTCCGGGGTCCACACCGCCGCCAAGCCGTTCTCGTCGGCGAAGCGGGCGCCTTCGAGCAACAACCGGTACCGGTCGGCCTCGGCGCCTCCGCTGTCGTTGGCAAAATAGAAGAGGCTGAGATCCATGGTGCGTTCTCCCCAGCGGATACGGTTCGGAGTCGGGGGTGTGTGGCGAATATCGGTCAGTAAATGCGCCCGCTCCTGATTCATAGCACCCTCGTTCTACGCGGACACACTCACCGCGGACCGCGGTGGAAAACGGCCGACGGAGTGTTGTCTCGCCGGCGAGACAAGCGCACGATGGACACGTCCTTCGGGAAATCAGGTTTCGTTCACACAGGAGAGCCGTGGCCAATCCGTTCGAAGACGAGGAAGGCGTTCATCTGGTCCTGGTCAACGGCGAGGAGCAGTACTCGCTGTGGCCGGCGTCCCATGCCGTGCCCGCCGGCTGGTCGGTCGCGCACGACGCGGACACGCGGGCGAACTGTCTTGAATACGTGTCCGCACACTGGTCGGACATGCGGCCTGCCAGCCTGCGAGAGCTGACCGATGAAGTGCGAGAGGTGGACAGGTGACGGTCGAGAGCGGGTTCCGTAACCCCATGGACGAGCTGGTGGTCGGCAAGGTGCGGGAGCTTCTGGGGAACCCGGACATCGGCATCGGTGACGACTTCCTGGCCGTCGGCGGCAACTCCATCATCGCCGTCCGCCTCGGCCAGGCCCTCCGCCAGGAGCTCGGGATATCCCGGATCACGGGCGTCATCCTCAAGCACCCGCTGCTCAGCGACCTCAGCGACGTGCTGAGCGAACTGGTCGGCGAGGCGTCCTGACCATGTCGTGACCGTCGCGTTTGGGCGGTGTCCCGGGTGCGACGCCGCCGTGACGCGACCGACGGCGCGCGTGGCTTCGGGACGGAACGTGGATCCGCCGCTACCCCGGTGACTGGGTTCTGGGGTTCGATTCCTCGTGCCAGGCAAGTCGCATCAGCATCAGGAGACCGAGACGGAAAGCCTGTCTCGCCGGCAAGACATCGAGCCGATGTCACCTTGCGGTGGACGGTGTCCCGGCCCATATGTTCATGGTTCGGTGATAGCGCCCTCGGTCAACGGCGCTTCGACCTCTTCTGGAAATCGGCGTCATCTTATTCCAGCCCGTTGGATGTCGTCGCGGGCTCACGTGGCTGACTTTTTCCAGACTTGATAGATCGGTTGGAGTTCCTTCGTGCCCGGAATGCCGTACAACAATGTTCAGGTCATGTCGGATTCGGACGGTGATTCCTCGACCGGAGGTCATTCCCGAACGGTCGCCGCATCGTGGGCGCAGCGACGGTTGTATTTCTCCCGGATCCTGCGACCAGATGACACCGCCGACATCCGGAAGGCTGTGCTGAGCGTCGGTGGCGACCTCTCCATCGACCGCCTCGAGCGGGCGCTCATGGTGCTGTACCGCCGGCATGGCACGCTCCGCACGACGTACCTCGAGCGGAACGGCGAAGTCCTTCAGGTGGTGCCAGACGGCGACGCATGCCGCGTCGCGGTCGAGGTCGTCGAGGCCGAGCTGCTCGACGCCTTCCCGATCACGGCGAACGGCAAGTCGGATCGCCGGGCGTCGGCGGAGCGGATGGCGTCGAGCGATCAACCGGCGGCCGTCAAGCCGTCGGGTGCCGGGCCGTCGAGCGCGGAGGCTGCCGTCGCATCGCCGGCCGACACTCGGGGCCGGCAGCTGTGCGAGATCGTGGCCGATGTCCTGGACCTGCCGGAGGCGGGTCTCGACGACGACTTCTTCGCCCTCGGCGGGACGCCGCTGCTCGCCATGCAGCTGACCAGCCGGGTCCGCAGCGTCATGGGGTGCGAGTTGAGCGTCCGCGTGGTCTTCGACGCGGCGTCGCTGCGGGACATCGCGGCGCGGCTCGGGGCCGCCGAGAGCAGTGCCCGGCCGGCGCTGCGGCGCAGGGGGGCCTCGTGACGGCGGCCGGAACCCGGCCGCGGACCGGGTTCCTGTTTCCAGGGCAGAGCTCTGAGTACGTCGGCATGGGCGTCGAGCTCCATCGCGAGCACCCGTTGTTCCGCGCGGCCATCGACCGGCACGCCGATCAGTTCCGACGGCTCACCGGCGTCGGTCCGCTCGACGTGTTCGCCGACCCGGCCGCCCAGACTCGGGCCGAGCTGCTCCAGCCCGCGGTCTTTCTGCTGCAGGTCGCGTTGGCGGAGTTCTGGGCCTCGTGCGGGGTGCGGCCGGACGCGGTGGTCGGCCACAGTGTCGGCGAATACGCGGCCGCCTGTGTGGCGGGGGTGTTCGGCGTCGAGGAAGGGCTCGAACTCGTCAGCGCCCGCGGCCGGGCCTTCGCGGCCGTGCCCGGCGCCGGCCGGATGGTCGCCGTGGGCGGTCCTGACCCGGCGGAGCTGGAACGCCTGGTCGCGGCACACGGCGGCGCGGCGTCGGTGGCCGCGTACAACGCTCCGGAGCGGATCGTCGTCTCGGGAACCGACACGGCGATGGGGGAGTTGGCGGCCGCGTTCGAGCGGCGAGGCTGGCTGACGATCCCGCTGGAGACCACCCATGCCTTCCACTCGACGCTGGTCGCCCCGGCCGTCCCGGAGCTGGTCGCGGCGGCGGGCCGGATCCGGCACCGGACCCCGGCCGTGCCGCTGGCGCTGAACCTCACCGGGGGCTGGGCCTCGGGAGGGGAGCTCGGCGCGGAGTACTGGGGCCGGCAGCTCACCTCACCGGTCAGGTTCATGGCGGGAGTCCGGGCACTGATGGACGGCGGCTGCACGGTCTTCCTGGAGGTGGGGCCCGGACGGACGCTGACCACGGCCGGCCGGGCGCAGAGCGACGGGAGTGAGCTCTGGCTGGCGGGGTTGCCGCCTCGGACACCGGATTCGGTGACGGTCTTGGAGCACCTGACTCGGTTGGAGGAGGCGGGGATCCCGGTCGACTGGGTGAGGTATCACGCGCCGTTCCGTGCGATGGGGCGGACGGTCGGTGATCGGCCGGGAGCGGATCGGCCGGCTCCGGCGCCGTCCACCGAGCTGCCGTTCCGGATCGAGCGGGTCGTGATCCACGAGTCGGCGAGCGCTGCGGGGTCGGGAGTCGCGGTGGTCCGGCACCGGGTGGGTGAGACGGCGCGAGAGGTCGTCGACGTCTCGGTCGTCGACGACGCCGGCCGGCCGGTCGTCGAGGTCTTCGGGCTCGAGCTCGGGGCGGGGACCGGTGAGGAGGCGGGCGGGCCGGACCAGCTCTCGCCCGAGGAGTTCGGAGCGGCTGTGGGCCTCGCTCGCCACGCTGACCGAGGACCAATTGCACGCCCTCCTGCCTCTGTGGGCAGGCCCAGGCGCTTCCACACCCGTCGGATCGACCGAGGAGTGACACCCATGACTGACCACGACCTCCGGAAGAAACTGGAGGCGGCGCTTCGGGCACGGGCCGGACAGGCGCGCACCGAGCATCCGCTCTCGTACGCGCAGAGCTCGATGTTGATGCTGCATCAGATGGACCCGGACAGCGCGTCCTACAACGTCGCCCTCACCGCACGGTTCACCGGCGGATTCGACTCCGCCGCGTTCCACTGCGCGCTGCAGTCGCTCGTCGGGCGGCACGCGGCGCTGCGCACCACCTTCAGCCGGGCGGGCGCCGACGACGGGGACGGCCCCGCGGGCCGTCAGACCGTCCACGGCTGGCTCGAACCCGACTTCGCCGAGCTGGACGCGCATCAGTGGACTGACGGAGAACTCCAGGAGGCGGTGCGAGCCGCCTATCGCGAGCCGTTCGCCCTCGTGACCGGGTCTCCCCTTCGAGCGCGGGCATACCGGGTGGCGCCCGGAGAAGCGGTCGTTCTGCTGGCAGCCCACCATGTGGTGTGCGACTTCTGGTCGCTCGGCACCATGCTGGCCGAACTCGAGCAGCTCTACGCCGCCGAGGTCGAACGGCGCCCGGCGGGGCTGTCGGGGCGCAACAATCCGTACAGCGACTTCGTCGCGTATCAGCGTGAGCTGATCGCCGACGATCGGGGTGCCCGGGCCCGCGCCTACTGGCACTCCCAGCTGTCCGGTCAGTTGGAGCTGGCCGAATGGCCCCGGTTCGATCTGGACCCGGCGGACGCCGACGGCGGCGATCAGCTCGTGTTCCCCATCCCCGCGGACCTCGCCGCCGACGTGTTCGCGCTGGCCAAGGCGGAAGCGGTCACGCCCTACGTGGTACTGCTGACGGCCTTTCAGGTCCTGGTCGGCCGCTACACCGGCCGGCGTGACGTGCTCGTCGGGAGCCCGTTCGCCGGCCGCACCGACCCGGCGCTGGCCGAATGCGTCGGGAACTTCGTCAACTCCGTCGTGCTGCGCGCAGACCTGAGCGACGCGGTCTCGTTCCGCGAGCAGCTCGGCCGGACCCGCCGTACCGTCGCCGAGGCGTTCGAGCACCAGGACTATCCGTTCGAGCTGCTCGTCAGCGAGCTGGCGCCGCGCCGGGCGGACGGCCGCAATCCGATCTTCCAGGCGATGTTCATCTACCAGAAGTCCGGCCGGCATCCGGCGCACGCCGCCCTCCACGTGGCCGACGAGGGCGCGTCCCCGGCCGCCTGGGCCGGACTGTCCACGGCGCCGTTCCCGCTGGCCAAGCAGGACGACCAGTTCGAGCTCACCCTCGAGGTCGTCCACGACGGCGACCGGCTCGTCGGAGTGCTCAAGTACCGCAAGTCCGTCTTCTCCGCCGCCGCGGCCGGCCGTGCCGCCGAGCACTACGCGACGCTGTTGCGGGCCGCGGTCGCCGGCCCGGACCGCGGTGTGGCGGAGCTGCCGATCCTGACCGAGGCCGGGCACGACGCCGACCGGCACCCCGTGCCGGTGTCCGTCGCACCGGACGACAGCCTGGCGGCCCGCTTCCGGCAGGCCGCGGAGCAGCACGCCCATCGAACGGCAGTGCGCTGCGATGGCGACCAGCTCACGTATGCCGAGCTCGACGAGCTGGCCGGGCGCTGGACGGCCCGGCTGCGGGCCGAGGGCGTCGGGCCGGGCAGCCGGGTCGCCCTCCTGCTCGCGCCCTCCCTCGACACGGTGGCCGCGATCGTCGCGGTCCAGCGGGCCCAGGCGGCCTACGTGGTCCTGGACCCGTCCTGGCCCGCGGCATGGTGCCGGACGGTGCTCGAGGACAGCGGAGCGCACGTGGTGCTCACCCAGCCGGACCTGGCCGGTCTGCTGGACGGTGCCGCGGTGCCGGTCCTGGTCATGCCGGAGACCGAGCTGCCGCCGGCCGGCGAGCCCGGCGATCTGCCGCGAGCCGGCGACGTGGCCTACACCGTCTACACCTCCGGCTCGACCGGGACGCCCACGGGGATCGACGTCGAGCACGGCAATGTCCTGACGCTGCTGGAGTCGATGCGTGAGCACGTCGTCATCGACGAGACCGCGGTCGGGGCGTTCTTCCACCCGGCCGGTTCCGATCTGTCGCTGTGGGGCACCTTGCTGGCCGGGGCGTGCCTGGTCGTCGTGCCGTCGGGGGCGGCCCGATCGCCTGACCTCTTCCACACGCTGCTCGTCGAGGAACGGGTCACACACATGGTCCAGGCCCCCTCCGCCCTGCACGGCCTGTCCGCCGTGGTCCGGCGGACCGGGACCCAGGGTCTGGCGCTGAGGCACGTCTTCTCGTGTGGCGAGCCTCTGCCCGCGCCGCTCGCCCGGACCGTCCGCGAGTGGTGCGGGACGCTGTGGAACATGTACGGCCCGGCCGAGACCACGGTCTGGGCCACCGCGCAGCCCGTCCGGCCCGAAGACTGCGCGGGAACCAGCGTGCCGGCCGGACTCCCGCTGGCCAACGCCCGGGTCCACGTCCTCGACGAGCACGGGCAGCCCGTGCCGCCGGAGTTCACCGGCGAACTGCACATCGGCGGACAGTGCGTCAGCCGGGGTTACGTCAACCAGTCGCAGCTGACGAAGGAACGCTTCCTCGACAGCCCGCTCGAGCCGCAGGGCCGGCTGTACCGCACCGGCGATCTGGCGCGGGTCAACACCCGGGGGCAACTGGAAATCCTGGGACGTGTCGACAACCAGGTGAGGATCAGCGGGTTCCGGGTCGAGCTGGAAGGCGTGGAAGCCCGGCTGGACGAGGTGCCCGGTGTCAGAAGGTCGACGGCGTTGGTCGTCGGCGCGGGCGTCGACGACAGCCGCCTCGTCGCCTGCGTGATTCCCGAGCCGGGGTGGAACTTGACGGAAAGCGCCCTGAGAGCGGAGTTGCGTTCCACGCTGCCGCCTTACATGGTGCCCACCGCGATCGGGTTCTTCGACGCGTTCCCGCTCGACGCCGGTCAGAAGGTCGACCGCGTGCGACTGGCCGAGCAGTTCGCGAGCGTGGCCGCTCGAACCGGCGCCGCCGTGGCGCCGAGCGACCGCGAGCGCCGGGTGACGGCCGTCTGGCAGCAGGTGCTGCAGCGCCAGGACATCGGCCGCGAGGACAACTTCTTCGATCTCGGCGGAAACTCCATGCTGCTGCTGCAAGTCTACGAACTGCTCTCCGGCGACGCCGCGGACCCGCCGTTGAAGGGGTCCGAGCTGTTCCGCTATCCGACCGTGGCCAGTCTGGCCGCGCGCCTCGGCCGGGCCGATGCCGCGCCCGCCGCCGTCGGCGGCGGCGGGGGCCGCGACCGGGATCGGACGTCGAGCCGACGCATCCGACTGGCGGACGACACGGTCCGCGGCGCGCGCCTGCGGGCCCGGGAACGGGGAGGGAAGAATGCCTGACGCCGACGAGATCGACGTGACGATCCGGTCGAACGACGTGGCCGTGATCGGGATGTGCGGCCGGTTTCCCGGCGCCCCCGACCTGGACGCGTTCTGGAGCCGGCTGCGGGCCGGGGACGAGCTGCTGACCACCTGCACCGACGACGAACTCGTCGCGGCCGGTGTGCCCGAGCGGGTACTCCGCGATCCGCGTTACGTCCGGCGAGCGGCCATCCTGCCCGACGCCTTCGACTTCGACCCCGAGTTCTTCGGCTATACCCGGCGCGAGGCGAAGCTGATCGATCCCCAGCAGCGGATCATGCTGGAGGTCGCGTGGGAACTGCTCGACACCATCGGCTACTCCGGCGGGGCCGACGGTCAGGCGGTCGGGGTGTTCGCCGGCGCGGCGATGAACACGTACCTGACGAACGTCGTTGCCCGGTCCTGCGACCTGCTGACCTACGACGGCATCGAGCTCATGGTCGCCAACGACAAGGACTATCTGACCACGCGGATCTCCTACAAGCTGGGCCTGAAGGGGCCGAGCGTCGCCGTGCAGACCGCCTGTTCGACATCGCTGGTCGCGGTGCACGTGGCCGCGCAGAGCCTGATCGCGGGGGAATGCGACATCGCGCTGGCCGGCGGCGTCTCGGTGATCGCCAACGCGTATCCGGGCTATGTGTACCGCGAGGGGATGATGTTCTCCCCGGACGGCCGGTGCCGTCCCTTCGACGCGGACGCCGACGGCACCACGTTCGGCGACGGCGTCGGCCTGGTGGCCCTGAAGCGGCTGGCCGAGGCGATCGAGGACGGCGACCGGATCCTGGCCGTGCTGAAGGGATCGGCGGTCAACAACGACGGGTCCGACAAGATCGGCTACACCGCCCCGAGCGTCGAAGGGCAGCGGGCGGTGATCGGCGAGGCGCACGCGGTCGCCGGGGTGGACAGCGGCACCATCACGTACGTCGAGGCGCACGGGACCGCGACCGCCCTGGGCGACCCCATCGAGTTCACCGCTCTCAGCGAAGCCTTCGCCGACGGCGGCGCCCAGCCCGGGCAGTGCGCGCTGGGCTCGGTCAAGGCGAATGTCGGGCACCTGGCCGCCGCCGCCGGGATCACCGGGTTCATCAAGACGGTGCTGGCCCTGCGGCACCGGGAGATCCCCGGCCACCCGACCTTCACCCGGCCCAACCCGGAGATCGAGCTGGCCGGCAGCCCGTTCCACATCAACACTCGGCCGATGGCATGGCAGCCGGGCCCGACCCCGCGGCGGGCCGCGGTCAGCTCGTTCGCCATCGGCGGCACCAACGTGCACGTCGTGCTGGAGGAGGCGCCACCGCTGCCCGCGCGGCCGACGCCGGACGCCGGTCCCCGGCTGCTCGCGGTGAGCGCCAGGAGCGACCGGGCGCTGCGTGAGCTGGCCGGCCGGTTGGCCGACGTGCTGGCGCGGCCGGACGCCCCCGACCTCGCCGACGCCGACTACACGCTGCTGGCCGGCCGGCGCGGGTTCGCGCATCGCCGCGCGGTCGTCGCGGACGACCACGCCACCGCCGTGGCCGGACTGCGGGCGATCGCCGCGGGGGCCGCGGCGGCGCCGACGGCGGAGGCAGCCCCGGCCGTGTCGTTCCTGTTCGGCGAGGTCCCGGTCGAGGATTTCCGGGTGCTGGCCGAGCGGGTGCCGGCCGTGGCCGACATCGCGCAGCGGTCCATCGACGGCGCCCTGATCCGTGCGCAGAGTCCGCCGGCCGCGCGGGTGACCGCCGGACTGGTGCTCGCGACGCTGTGGGCCGAATCCGGCGCGCGGCCCGACGCGGTCGGCGGCGCCGGAGCCGGTGAAGTCCTCGCGGCCTGCTTCAGCGGGGTCCTCGACGAGACCGAGGCGCTGGCCCTGCTGTCCTGGCGGGCCGGGCTGCTCGACGGCCCGCCGGAGGTGCGACCGCGGGTCCCGCGCGTCCCGATCCTGTCGGCCGTCGTGGGCGGCGAGCTGCCGGAGTCGCGAGCCCTCGACCCGCTGCACTGGACTCGGGACGTGTGGGAGGGCGGCCGGCTGGCCGAGGCCTTCGGGGGCCGGACCGCGGACGGGGCGACGGTGGTCGTCATCGGAACCCCGGCTGAACCGCTGCCGGGGGACTTCGGCCCGGACGGCGGCTCCGAGTCGTCGCCGGTGGCGCGGCTGCTCCACGACGCGGCCCGACTGTGGACGGCGGGTGTGCCGGTGGACTGGTCGGACTGGTCCGGCCAGGAGCCCCACCGGGTCCCGCTGCCGGCACATCCGCTGTATCGCAGCAGGCTGCGGCTGGACGAACCGGACCAGGCGCCGCCGGCGGCCCCCGCCGGCCCGCCGCGCGGCGAGGAGCTGAAGCGGCTGCTGGCGAAGCTGTGGACCGAGGTGCTGCGCACCGAGGTCGACCGCTACGACCAGAGCATCTTCGACATCAACGACGACTCGGTGCTCGCCGTGCGGCTCGCCCGCCGGATCGGGACGGAGCTCGGCGTCCCCCTGCCGACGATCGATCTGCTGAAGAACCCGACGATCGACCGCCTGGCGGCGCACCTGGCCAGGGTCGGCTGACGTGAATCACGAGGAGAACACCGTGGAGCCACTGCTCCCAGAGGTCGTCGCGATGGTCGGCGGCTATTTCGACATCCGGCCGGACGCGCTGGATCCGGACGTCTCGTTCGCCGAACTCGGTGCGGACTCGATGGCGCTGCTCGGCATGCTGCGGCTGGTCGAGGAACGCTTCGGCTGCAAGGTCTCGCTCCGGCAGCTGCTCGGCGACATCCAGACGCCTGCGGCGCTGGCGGCGCACCTGGCGGCGAATGCGTCGGCCGGGACGCCGCCGGAGGCTGCGGCGACCCCGGCCACCGGTGCTGTGATCGCCGCGGCCGTCGACGTGCCGCAGACCCTCGCACCCGCGCCGGTGGCGCCGGTTTCGGCCGACACCGTGTCGGCGCCCGGAACCACGACGGCAGTCGAGCGGCTGATCACCGAACAGTTGGCCGTCATGCGAAGCCAGCTCGAACTCCTGGCGGGCGGTGCCGCCTCGGGCGCCGGACCGGTCGTCGTCGAACCGGCGCCCGCAGCCCGGCCGGCAGGGCGACCGGCCTCATCCCGGCCGGCCGCCCCGCTCGCACCCGGTGCGCGCGGCGGAGCCGGCCTGGCGGAGTCGGAAGAGCGTGCCCGGTATCTCAAGGTCCTGGCCGAGCGGTTCGGCAGCAGGACGAAGGGCTCGAAGGAGTTCGCCCAGCGGTTCCGCCCGCTGATCGCCGACAGCCGCTCGTCCATCGGATTCCGGCCGACGACCAAGGAGATGCTGTACCCGATCGTCGCCGAACGCGGGCAGGGCGCGCGGCTGTGGGACATCGACGGCAACGAGTACGTCGACCTCACCCTGGGTTGGGGCGTCCACCTCCTCGGGCACAACCCGCCCGCCGTCATGGCGGCCCTGCGCGAGCGGCTGGACCTCGGCTACGTCATCGCCTCGCGCACCGAGGTGGTCGAGGAGGTCGCCGCCGGCCTGATCGAACTCACCGGCATGGAGCGGGTCGCCTTCCTGAACACCGGCACCGAAGCGGTCATGACCGCCCTGCGCATCGCCCGGACCGCGACCGGCCGCGACGACGTCGTGGTCTTCTCCACCGCCTACCACGGTCACGCGGACAGCGTGCTGGCCGCGGCCTCCTCCGAGAACGGTGTGCGGACCACCCGGCCGATCACCTCGGGCATCCCGGCGCGCGCGGTGGAGAACGTGCACGTGCTCGAATTCGGCACCGACGAGGCCCTGGAGTTCATCGACAGGCACGGTCCGCGGCTCGCCGCGGTGATGACCGAGCCGGTGACCCTCCGCACCCCCGGAGTGCAGAACCCCGAGTTCCTGCGCCGGGTTCGGGAGATCACCCGGCGGCACGGCACGAAGCTGATCTTCGACGAGATGGTGACCGGTTTCCGCTGCCACCCGGCCGGTGTCCAGGGGCTCTACGGCATCGAGGCCGACCTGGCCACGTACGGCAAGATCATCGGCGGCGGCATGCCGATCGGTGTGATCGCCGGCCGGGGCGGGATCATGGACACGATCGACGGCGGCGTGTGGGACTTCGGCGACGACTCCCGCCCGACCGCGGAGTCCACCTTCTTCGCCGGCACGTTCAGTCAGCATCCGATGACCATGGTGGCGGCCCGGGCGGTTCTGGACCACCTTCGCGGCGAGGGCCCGGCCCTGCAGCGGGACCTCGATCGCAAGACCGAGGTGTTCGTCGACCGGCTGAACGCCGACTTCCGCGAGCTCGACGTGCCGATCGGGGTCCGCCGGTTCTCCTCGTTCTTCCGGTTCGAGCACGAACAGAACATGGACCCCCTGTACTTCAACCTGCTCGACCGCGGAGTGTTCGTCTGGGAGCTGCGTAACTTCTTCCTGTCCACGGCGCACGAGCAGGCCGACCTCGACCACATCCGGGCAGCGGTCCGCGACTCGGTCACCGAGCTGCGGGAGCACGGTGTGCTCGGCCCCGGCCGGGCGGCCCCGGCCGGGGCCGTGGTGCCGCCGCCCGCGCCGCGCAGCACCCTCGCGCAGCGGCAGCAGGCGGCACTGGACGAGGGCGGCGTGCCGGCGTACCAGATGTCCGTCGGCTTCTGGCTGGACGGCCGGCTGGACCGGGACGCGCTGCGCGGCGCCGTGCAGGGCCTGGTCGAGCGGCACGAGACCTTGCGGACCACGCTCGCTGCCGACGGCGTGACGCTCGTCGTGCATCCTGCCGCGGAGACGGTGCTGGACGAGGTTCTGACCGAACACGTCTGCCCGGATGACGACGACCTCGACCGCTTCCGGCAGTCCTGGGCCGAGCAGCGGCTCGACCTCGCGGCCGGGCCGGTGTTCCGCGCCGCGATCGTGCAGACCGCTCCGGAGCGGCATCTGCTGCTGATCTCCGGGGCGCACGCCGCGGTGGACGGCTGGTCGTTCAGCGTCCTGGTCGACGACCTCGTCGCGCTGTACAACGCCGGCTGTCAGGAAGTCCGGCCCCTGCTGCCGCCCGCGGCACAGTTCCGGGACTACGCCGCGTGGCACGAGCGGGTCGTCGGCGGCCCCGACGCCGCCGAGCACCGGGACTACTGGCGCACTCTGCTCCAGGGCGCGGCGGCTCCGGAGCTGCCCGGGTCCGGAACGTCCGGGCCCTTCCCCTACAGGGCCGTGCGGCACAGCGTCCGGCTCGACTCCGAGTTCTGCGACCGGATGCGCGACACCGCCCGAGAGCAGGGCGCGACGGTGTTCGCCTACCTGGTCGCGGCCTGGGGCGCCGTGCTGCACCAGGTGACGGGGCAGGACGACATCGTCGTCCCGGTCCTGGCCGCCCGCCGCCCGCCGGAGCTGGACCAGGTGGTCGGGTACTGCTCGAACCTGCTGCCGCTGCGTCTGCGACGGACGGCGGACGTCCTGGCCGCGGACTACGTGGCCGAGGTCATGGAACACCTCGTGACCGGGCTCGAGACCCAGGACCATCCGTTCGCCGACCTGATCGTGGAGCTCGCGCCCGGAAGCGGCTTGCGCGCCGACCTGCTCGCGACGTCCATCTCGTTCTACCGCCGCGTGGCGGCGCCCCCGATGGACGGGCTCACGGTGTCGGATGCCGACCCGCTGCCGGTCATTCACACCGGCCACCCCCTGGCGCTGAACATCATCGAGGGCGCGGACGGCTTCCGGTGCGACTTCGAGATCGCGACGGACGTCGTCGCCCCCGACCTCGCCGCCGACGTCGCGCGCCGCTACCAGAACCTGCTCGCCGGCCTGGTCGCGCACGGCGAGCGCCCACTGGCCCAGCTGGACCGGACCGACCATGACGACCTCTGAGCACCACCTCCGACACGACCACATCAGCCCTCGGACATACGGGAGCCGCAAGACCATGATCACAGCAGGCCTGAAGCTCACGCAGAGCGGCGGCATCGCGATCCTCGACGAGGACCGTCTGGTGTTCAACGTCGAGATGCAGAAGATCGCCAACGGCGCCCGGTACAGCAACGTCGACGAACTCGACGACCTGGTCGGCGTCATGGACAAGTTCGGCCTCAAGGTCGGCGACGTCGGCACATGGGCGTTGGACGGCTGGGACGGCGCCGCCAACGGCCGCGTCAAGGTGCTCGCCGGCGGGATCCGGACCGAGGTCCTGGTCGCCCCCTACCGGGAGACCGACCTGGTGCCCGACCCGGCGCTGCCGGGCCACCGCGGCCGGATCGTGATCGGCGGCCAGGCGCTGGACTACGACAGCTACGTCCACGTCGCCGGCCACCTGGCCTCGGCCTACTGCACCAGCCCGTTCGCGCGCCGCGGCGAGCCGTCGATGGTGCTGGTCTGGGACGGCGGCTGCTTCCCGCGGCTGTACTGCGTGGACGCCGACGGCCGGATCGAGGCCGGCGGCGAGGCGTTCCCGCTCATCGGCCACACCTACTCGATGACCTCGCAGTACTGGGGCCCGTTCAAGCGGCAGAACAAGTCGAAGAACGTCGACGACCTCTCCGTGGCCGGGAAGATGATGGCGTACATCGCCCTGGGCACCTCACAGGAGCAGATCAAGCAGGTCTTCCGCGAGGAGTTCTTCGAGTTCTTCGACGCCGACTCGCCGCGGGTGCGGGAGTACCGGCGGGCCATCATCGGGTGCGGCAGCACCGGTGAGCAGTCGCACGCCTACGTGCACCAGTTCCTCTCCGCCGTGCAGGCCCGCACCGCCGCGCTCGGGGTCTCCGACGAGGACGTGCTGGCCAGCGTCCACACGTTCCTCGAGGAACTGCTGATCGACCGGGTGACCAAGAAGATCCAGGCGTGGAAGGGCGGCGGCGCCTGGAACCTGTGCTTCGCCGGCGGCTGCGCGCTGAACATCAAGTGGAACAGCGCCCTGCGCTCCCACCCGACGATCAAGGCCATGTGGGTGCCGCCGTTCCCGGACGACTCCGGCGTCGCCATCGGCACGGCCTGCCTGGCCGCGGCCGGCGGCTCCGGGCTCCGGCCGATCCAGTGGGACGCCCGGCTGGGCCCGGCTCTCGAACCGACGCCGGACGTGCCGCGCGGCTGGAGCACGTCGCCCTGCACGCCGGAGGAGCTGGCCCAGATCCTGCACACCTCGGGCCAGCCCGCGGTCGTACTCGACGGCCGTGCTGAACTGGGTCCCCGCGCGCTCGGCGGACGCAGCATCATCGCATCGGCGGTCGAGGCGTCGATGAAGAGGCTCCTGAACGACGTGAAGAGCCGGGAGGGTTACCGGCCGGTCGCGCCCATATGCCTGGAAGAGCATGCCCCGACCGTCTTCGACCCGGGCACGCCGGACCCGTACATGCTGTTCGAACACTGGGTCCGTCCCGAGTGGATCGACCGCGTCCCGGCCGTCATGCACCTGGACGGCACCGCACGGCTGCAGACCGTCAACGCGTCCGACGACCCGAACCTGCACGCCATCCTGCGCGAGTACTACAAGTGCAGCGGCATACCGGTCCTGTGCAACACGAGCGCGAACTACAACGGCCGCAGCTTCTTCCCCGACGTCGCGTCGGCGATCGAGTGGGGCCAGCTCGACCTGGTGTGGAGCGAGGGCGTCCTGTACCGGCGGGAAGACCCGGCGTTCTGAGCGGGCGTTTGATCTGGGCAGTTTGCCGTTCATGCCTCAGTAGGTCCCTCGCCGGGCGGGTGTCGTCTCGTCCGTCATGCGCCTGGTGAGGTTGCCGACCGAGGCGATGTGGATCACGGCTTCGGAGCTGGTGGTGAGGGTCTCGTAGTCGCGGGCGAGCCGGCGGTGCGTCATGATCCGTCCGATGCTTCGCTCCACTGCCCAGCGCCTGTTGAGAACGTGAAAGCCGCGGTGATCAGAGGGGAGGGCGGGGAGCGTTGTGCGAGGGCCCGGCGGCCGAAGGCCGCCGGGCCCTGATGATCGGTAACGGTGCGGCGGGCCGCGCCGCAACGGCGACCAGATGCCTTCCACTGCGTTGAAGTCCGGTGCATATGAGGGCAGTTGAACGATGGTGAGCCAGTCGTGTTCGGCTGCATCCTCGCGCATCCCGGCGACCCGATGGGTGTTGAGACTGTCCCAGATCAAGGCGATAGGAGTTTGAGCTGGAGGTGCGCGCGTACGACCGGGTCGCTCAGCGTTCCGATCCGGGCCGTAGTCCAACGCCGGTCTTCCCCGCCGTACTCGGCCGGCTCCAGGGCCAACTCCTTCTCCGGCTCGGCGAACTGGCCATCGGACAGCTTGGGAAGTTTCGGCGGTCCCGCCGAGGCGAGAGCATCCAACCCACCCTCCCGCCAGGCACGGCGCCGGTGTTCCACCGACCGCTCACTCACCCGCAGATCCTTCGCGATCAACACGGTCTTCTCATTGCGAGCGAACCGCTCGCCTGCCTCGTACCGGATCCGTTCGCGTGACCGCCGTCGATCGGCGGTGAGTCCGCCACCCTGCGCATGCCGCATACCACCGGCCTACCGCAGGGATCAGCACACGTCACCCCGACAACACTCCGAAGAGCTCAGCAGGTGAGCTGGGCGCGTTCGCTGTCCTCCAACTGGTCGCTGACACCGCCCGCACCCGCACCCGCTCGCAGCGCGAGCGACGTCACACAGCTGCTGGCTTCCCGCCCCGAGCCGCTGGACGAGGGCCGGCGCGTCTTCGTCAAGGACGTGCTGGAACGCCGGCGGCGCTCGGCGGGTCGTTCCGGCGACGTCGGTGGCGCGCAGCATCTCGTACGGCAGCGGGAAGCTGAGCCACGCGCGGCTGTGGTGGAAGGCGTCGAGCCGGTCGGCGAGCTCGGCGAAGCGCTGGGGGACGAGTCGGAGTCGGGGCTCTCCCGGATCGCCGGCCCCATCACTGTCCGGCGGGTGTCGGGCTGCGACAGCCGTACGAGGCAGTGGACCGTGACCGGGGTGCGGTGCAGGAGTCCGTCGAGGAGATGGGCGCCGAGGAAGCCGGTCGCGCCTGTCAGCACGACCGCCTGCGGTGCTCCCGTCCGGGGCCGGGAGGCCCCGGACGGGAGCACCGGATCAAGCGGGTGTCGACGCGGCGAGGTCGACGCGGCGGGCCAGCTCCTCCACCGTCGTCGCCGCGAACAGGGTGATCAGTGGCAGGTCCACGCCGAAAGCTCGGCGCAGTGCGAACAGGATCCGCAGCGCCAGCAGGCTGTCTCCGCCGAGCTGGAAGAAGTCGTCCTCGGCGGTGACCACGTCGGCCCCCAGCGCCTCTGACCAGATCCGCGCTACGCGCTCCTGCGTCGCGGTGGCGAACCCGGCGGCAGGCCGCTCGACCGCGTCCGCCACGGGCGCCGGAGCGGGCAGAGCCCTGCGGTCGTGCTTGCCGTTCGCGTTCAGCGGTATCCGTTCGAGCAGCGTGATGGTGGACGGCACCATGTAGTAGGGCAGTTGGGTGCGCAGGTACTGCAGAAGAGCGACCGGGTCGGGGCTGCGTCCCGCTCGCGGCTCGACATAGCCGGCCAGGCGCCGCTCACCCAGGGCGTCCTCCCGGACGATCACGGCGGCGTCCTGGGCGTCCGGGTGCTGGCCGAGGACCGACTCGACCTCCTCCAGCTCGATCCGGAAGCCGCGCAGCTTGACCTGCCGGTCCACCCGGCCCAGCACCTCCACGTCACCCGTGGGAAGCATCCGCGCCAGGTCGCCGGTGTTGTACAGCCGGGCTCCCGGCCTCTCCGAGAAGGGGTGTGCAAGGAACCGCTCGGCGGTGAGCTCGGGGCGCCCCACGTAGCCGCGGGCCAGGGCCAGGCCGCCGATGTAGAGAGTGCCGTTCACTCCGACGGGCACCGGCTGGAGCCGGTTGTCGAGCACGTAGAACTGGGTGTTGGGCAGCGGGCGTCCGATCGGCACCGGCTCCTCGTCACCGCGCTCGGGCATCGGAGTCTCGAACAGGCCGCTGTCCACGGTCGATTCGGTGATGCCGTACGAGTTGACCAGACGGGTGCGGGGAGGACAGAGCTTCGCCAGGTTCCAGTAGTCCTGCATGAACCAGATGTCCGCGCCGACGGCCAGCACCTTGAAGTTGTCCAGCATCCGCCCCTGCTCGGCCACATAGGCGCTGAGCCGGCGGATGACGACCGGGACGAGGTCGGCGAAGTCGATCCGCTCCCGCTGGAGCAGCGTGTACAGCCGCGCCGGATCCAGCAGCGCTTCACGGTGGCAGAGCACCAGCGTGCCGCCGGAGCACAGCGCGCGGACCATGTCGCCGGTGAACACGTCGAAGGCGATGTTCGCGGCCTGGAGATGCCGGCGCACCACCGTGCCCAGGCCGTAGACCCGCTCCCAGGAGCGGAAGGCGCTCATCAGGGCACCATGGGTGAGCATCGCGCCCTTGGCCCGGCCGGTCGAGCCCGAGGTGTACACGAGGAACGCCAGGTTGTCCGCATTCGGTTCGGCGTGCCGCACCGGCGGGACGGCGGCCGGCTCGTCCTGCGCCGCGTCGGCGCCCTCGCCCTCGGCGAGCCAGTCGTCGACGTAGCCGACGCTCACTCCTTCGGTGAGCCCGGGTACCGAGGCCGCCACGTCGTGGCGGGTCAGGAGCAGGCGTACGGAGGCGTCCGAGAGCACGTAGCGCAGGCGGTCCACCGGGTGGGCCGGATCGAGCGGCACGTACGCGCCGCCCGCCTTGAGGACGCCGAGCAGGGCCGCCACCGAGTCGGGGCAGCGTGGCGCGCAGAGCCCGACTCGGGACTCCGGGCCGACGCCCAGCGCGCGCAGCCGGGCGGCGATGATCCCGGCCCGCCGGTCGAGTTCGCGGTAGCTGACCCGGTCCTCGCCGTCCACCACCGCCACGGCGTCGGGGGTGGCGCGGACGTGCTCCTCGAACAGGTGGTGCACACATGTGTCGGGGGCGACCTCGACGGAGATCAGGTTGTCCCGGTTCAGGAGCTCGGCCCGCTCCGGCTCCGAGAGCAGCGGCAGCAGGGACAGCGGCAGATCGGAGTCCGTCACGGCGCCGAGCAGCAGCCGTTCGAAGTGGGCGGCCATCCGCTCGATGGTGGCGTCGGCGAACAGGTCGACGTTGAACTCCCATTCGCAGCGGAGCCGGTCGCCCTCGTCGACGACGTGCAGGCTCAGGTCGTACAGCGCCGTGGTCCGGCCCTCGCCGCTGAACGGGCTGACGCGCAGCCCCGCCGGGTCCGGCGTGGGCCGGGGGGCGTCGTGCAGCGACAGCATCGTCTGGAACAGCGGCGCGCGACTGAGATCGCGGTCCGGCCGCACCTCCTCGACCACACGCGCGAAGGGAACGTCCTGATGGGCGAAGTCCGCGATGCACGCCTGCCGGGTACGCGCGAGCAGCTCGCGGAACGTCGGGTCGCCCGCCAGGTCCGTGCGCAGGGCCAGGGTGTTCGCCAAGAGGCCGACGAGCGGTTCGGTCTCCGGCCGGTGACGGCCGGCCACGGACGTGCCCACCACGATGTCGTCCTGGCCCGAGTAGCGGTGCAGCAGGGCCGCGTATCCGGCGAGCAGCGTCATGAACAGGGTGGCGTTCGCGGCGCCGCCCAGCTCCCGCAGCCCGGCGGTCACCTCGGCGGACAGGGTGAAGGACCGGGTCCGGCCCGCGTACGTCTGCACGGTCGGCCGGGTACGGTCGGTCGGGACCCGCAGACTGGGCAGCTCGCCGCTGAACCGCTTACGCCAGTGCGCCGGCCCGTGCGCCACCCGGTTCGCCGCACCGCCCGTGAACTGCTCGCGCTGGCAGTGGGCGTAGTCGGCGTACTGGACGGCGAGCGGCGGCAGCGGATCGGCGCCGCCGGTGCGGAAGGCGTCGTACAGACGGCAGAACTCGTCCGTCAGCACCGTCATCGACCAGTCGTCGGTGACGATGCGGTGCAGGTTGATCAGCACGACGGTTTCCCGCTCGGTGAGCGCCACCAGCGTCACCCTCAGCAGTGGACCCCGGCCGAGGTCGAACGGCGCCCGCGCGTCCTGCGCCGCGAGCCGCCGTGCCTGCTCCTCGGCGTCGTCCGCGCCGCGCAGGTCGACGACCCGGGGCTCCCAGACGTGGGTCTTCGCCGGGGCGATGGTCTGCGCCGGCTCTCCGTCGACCGAGGGGAAGGTGGTCCGCAGTGTCTCGTGCCGCCGCACCAGGGCCTGGAAGGCCCGCACCGCCGTGTCCAGGTCGACCGGGCCCGACAGCCGCAGCGAGTACGGCAGGTTGTACGCCGCGTTCCCGGGGCCGAGCTGGTCCAGGAACCACAGGCGCTGCTGTGCGAAGGACAAGGGGGCGCCCGTGCCCGCCGGCCGTCTGGTGATCCCGCCCGGTGCCGCCGCGGTGCGCTCCTCGAGCCGCCGCGTGTGCAGGGCGTTCTGGGCGGGGGACTGCTCGCGCAGCCGCTCCGAGGTGTCGCTCATGCCGTCCTACCTTCGTGAGTGCGTCCCATGCATGCGCGACTTGTGCTATTCGGCACGGGTGCCGTCCTGTGCACGGGCCTTCCGGCCGTTGGCGGCGGCCTCCTTGGCGATGGCGCGGAAGAACTGCGGATAGCTGGGGGAGGTGTGCTTCGCGTACGACAGCGTCAGGTCGTGGCGCTCGCGGAGCTGGTTGATCGGGACGACCATGGCCGCGTGGTGCTCGATGTGCAGGTTGTTGCCGTTGGTGTACCAGGTGCTGAACCAACTGCCGGTGATGGAGCGGGTGTTGGTCAGCACGTCGGTACTGGAGTTGTCGCACATGATGTGCTCGGGCAGTTCGACGAGGAAGTGCAGGGGCACCGCGACCAGCAAGGGCAACAGCCATACCCACAGCACCAGTTCGCCCTGGCCGAGCACGGTGAGCGCGACGGCCGCGAGGATCGGCAGGCTGAACAGCCGGTATTCGGCGACCACTTCACGCCTGCGGGCCGGTGCTATCCGGCCGGAGTCGTAGGTCCAGGAACCGGTCCAGGCGCGCACGACGTCCGCGACCGCGCCACCCAGCCGGCCGAAGGCCAGGGCCTCGCGGGCCAGCGCCCCCCAGGTGACAGGCTGACGCGAGTCGAAGCCGAAGAACTCCGAGTCCTGGTCGGTGCCCAGATAGCGGTGGTGCTGCAGATGCAGGACGCGGTAATGGCTGTACGAGACCAGCATGGGCACGCCCAGCGGGACGCCGGCGATCCGGTGCCGGCGGGCGCGCCGGAATGCCGAGTGGTGCAGGCACTGGTGTTGCAGTTCCAGCCAGTGTGCGTACATCGCGCCGATCAATACGACGCCCAGCACCCGCAGCGGCCACAGCCCGGCCAACAGCGCGAGCGCCACGCCGAGCGCCCAAAGGGCGTACGCGACAAAGAGTTTGAAGATGAACGTCCGCTCGTCGACGGCGTTCACCTTGGCCCGTCGGAACAGGCCCTGTGGCGACGCCGTGCTTGCGTCGGAAGTCATTTTTGGCACCTTCCCCTGTGGCAGCCTCCCGCGAGATCGCTGCGGCAGCCGGGCAGGCATCAGCGACTTCGTGTGGATGAGGCACGAAGTTTGGAAGTGGCGCCCTTCGGCCCCCGAAAGACGGGGGAGGGAGGGCGGGTGGATGAAGAAGTGTCGAGCACTCCGCTCGCGTGGCAAGGCGAGGCAACGCGGCGGGGCGCCGGGATACGCGCCGCGGCTGTGGTGAGGTCAGGCCTTTTCGCCGGCCAGATCGCTGAGCGCATCGCTGAGGTCTCTGAGCACTAGATTCTTGAAGATGGTGCGGACAGTGCGGGGTATTGCAAGTTTTTCGCTCAGGATCTACCCGAGGCGGATGGCGACAATGGAATTTCCGCTGATTTCCAGGAAAATGTCGTCGATGCTGGCGCTCGTACTGTCCAAGAGGGCCCGCACGCTACTGACCACCAGTGCGTCCATAGGGTTGCGGAACTCGTTGTCTGTCACCACGTACCCCGTACCTCTCTACCGCGGTTCATCGCCCATCGCCCTGATCAGGCTGGCCGGCCTCATGTCCGTCCAGTGGGCGGAAACGTATTCAAGGCAGTTCTTGCGAGTTTCCTGGCCGTACACCACCTTCCAGCCGGCCGGTGCCGCGCTGAAGGCGGGCCACAGCGAATGCTGGTTCTCGTCGTTCACCAGAACCAGGCAGGCGCCTTCTTCATCGTCGAACGGATTCGCCACGGATTCTCCTGATAAATCGATCAAACGGCCGTCAGCGTAACAGTGACGATAATCAGCCGTCACTGTTGTGGCAGCTGAATTATTGGCCTCGCATGGGGCGTGTCTCGCCGGCGGGACACCGGTGTCGGCGTAATGGGATATCGCTGTTCCGGATCGCCGCCGGAACGAAGGCAGGCGGCGATGGCGGCGCGGCGAACTGCTGACTGCCGCGCCACTCAGGTGATCCGCGCCTGGAGTTTCGAACCGCTCAGCTCATGGCAGGCACGGCCCCGCCGGTCATGTCGCCGAGCGCCACCACGATCTTCCGCGGCCCGGTGAAGGGACTGCGTGAGTGCGCGACCAGCATGTTGTCGATGACGAGGACGTCACCCTCCTGCCAGGAGAAGGCGACCGATTCCCGGTCCATCAGGTCGCGGACCTCGTCCACCAGGGCGTCGTCGATGACAGTGCCGTCGCCCCAGAAGACGTTGCGCGGCATCCCCTGATCGCCGCAGTTCTCCAGCAGCGAGGAGCGCGTTTCCGGGTCCAGCGACGACGGGTGGTGCAGCGCCAGCTGGTTGAAGAACACGGCCTCGCCGGTCGTCGGGTGGCGCAGCACCGCCTCGGCCTGACGCGAGGTCCGCAGGCCTCCGTCCGGCGTCCACTCGAAGCTCGTCCCCTCCGCGGCGCACTTGCGCTCGACCTCGGCGGGATCGTCGGTGCCGAAGAAGCGCGACCAGCTGACGTCGACGCCTTCGATGAAGTTGCGGACATAACGGAGCTTCTTGGTGGCGAAGAGCTCGGCCAGTTCCGGACGCATCCGGGCGAGAACCGTCCGGCAGTCGACGATCGGCGTCTGACCACCGGACTGCGGGGCCACGATGCACGAGAAGAACTGCCGCATCGGCCACTGCGGCAGATGCGAACTCTCGTTGTGGAACAGGATCGAGAGGTCTTCCGGATACGGCGTCGACTTGTATACGCGGGCCGACTCGCCCTCCCGCGGAAGGTCCCCGTATTCAGGGAAGAGGGTGCCGCAGATCGCCGAGGCGGCCTGTTCGAACTTCTCCACCGAACCGGCGTGGAACCCCCGGAGCAGGACCGCGCCGTGCCGCAGCAGCCGTGCTTCGAGTTCTTCCCGGTTCGCGCGCAGCCAGCCGGGCAGGTCGACGCCCGGACCGGCCGGCGTGATGAGGACGGGGGTGGTCGGTGACTCCGGCAGGAAGCCGATATTCACCGAATCTCTGCTGGGTATCCGCACCTGCCGCCGAGTCGCGCCCAGAAGGGAGCGCGGACCCGGTGTCCTGGAAGTCGCTTCGTTCATGTCCCGGTCCTCATTTCCTCGGCGCTGAACCCGGCCGTGCTCCGTGTCATGCGTCGATCTCCCGTCGGATCAGCTCGGCGAGTTCCTCCACCGCGGGCTGTCGCATGATGCCGTGGTGGGTCGTTGCCACCGAGGCGAAGCCGAGCTCGGGCCCGACCACCGATCCCCAGCCCCACGTACGGTCCGGATCCTGCGGCTCGTCGGCCGGCTCGGCGCGCACCAGCAGCACCGGGAAGTCGGCTCGGCCGAGTTCGGCCTGCTCCTGCACGAAGTAGCGGTCCAGAGCGGTCATGTTGGTCATGTAGACGTCCAGCAGGTTCCGCAGCTCCGCCTCACCGGAGTCGGGGGGCAGCCGCCCGACGTCCTGCATGGCCTTGAGCAGTTCCTGATGACCGAGATGACCGAGCGGCCCCTCCGGCAGGTCCAGCTGGTAGTGGAAGGCGAAGCGGCGCAGCAGATAGTCGGCGGGCTGCCGCGCCAGGGCGTTCTCCGGGTCACCGGGGACGCCGCAGTTGACGATGATCAGCTGCGCCACCTCGCGCCCGGAACGGCGCAGCGCCTGGGCCGTGGCGTAGGCCATGATGCCGCCGAAGCACCAGCCGATGATCACGGGAGCGGCATCGCCGACGGCCGCGATGTTCGCCGCGTACCCCTCGGCCATGGCGGCGAAATCGTCCTGCGGCGGTCTGCCGTGCAGACCCCAGGCCTCGATGCCGTAGACCGACCGGTCCGCCGGTATCAGCCGGGCCAGCTCCCAGTAGCTGAGCGTGTTGCCGCCGCCGGGGTGGACGCAGAAGACCGGGGCCTGCTCATGCGGTCCGCGGGCGGCGCGCAGCGGGACCAGGTTGGAGTCCTGGACGTCGCTCCTGCGCACCAGCTCCGCCATCGCCGCGACGGTCGGGGCGCTGAACACCGCGGACATCGGCAGGCGCAGGCCGAAGGCGTTGTTGATCTGGGCCATGAGCTTGATCGCACGCAGCGACTGTCCCCCGAACTCGAAGAAGTCCGCGTCGGGGGAGGAGATGTCCTGGTCGAGGACCGAGGACCAGATCGCCAGCAGACGCTGTTCCACCGAGTCGCGCGGCCGGCCGGCCCGGGCCTTCGGCGGCGCGATCGGTGCGAGGGCGCGGCGGTCGAGCTTGCCGTTGCGGGTCAGCGGGAACCGCTCCAGCACCTGCCACCCGGTCGGCACGAGGGCGGCCGGGAGGTGCAGAACCACGGCTGCCCGGACGTCCTCGACGGAGATGTCCACTCCGCCGGCGGCGGTGAGGTAGGCGTCCAGGTGCGTGACGAGTCCGTCGGCGTCCGCGCGCGCCACGACCGCCGCGGCGCCGACGCCCGGCCGATCCGCCAGCAGCGTCTCGATCTCGCCGAGCTGTACGCGGTATCCGCGCAGCTTCACCTGGTCGTCGATCCGGCCGAGGATCTCGATGCCGTTGCCGGGCACCAGGCGGCCGAGGTCACCGGTCCGGTGGGCGTCCGCGGTGTCCGCCGTACCGAAGCCCGACCCGCCTTCGCGCAACCGCGCGAGGTAGCCGAGGCCCACGCCGGGCCCGCTGATCAGCACCTCACCGGGGCACCAGGGCGGCAGCGCGGCACCCCCCGCGTCGACCACCGTCAGGACGTTCCCCCCGAGGCCGGAGCCCACCGGGATCGAGGAACAGCGTTCATCGATCGAGGCGTCCAGCGGGAGGCATGCGGCACCCACCGTCGACTCGGTCGGGCCGTAGTGGTTGTACAGACGCAAGGACGGCGCGATCTCTCGCAGCCGCTCGTACAACGGACGCGGCAGCAGTTCGCCGCCGAGCACGAGCACCTCGCTCGGCAGAAGCGCGAGCGGATCGGCGGCCTCGGCCAGCAGCGCCGAGAGGTGCGAGGGGACCAGCTTCATCGCGGCCGCTGGGCTCCCCCGGAACCACTCGGTGAGAGCCGCGGGGCTCGTGGCGGTCTCGGTCGGGACGATCTGGACGCAGCCACCGCCGGCCAGGGTCGGGAAGACCGCCGTGTAGGCCAGGTCGGCGGCGAGGGTGGAGACCGCCGCGAACTCGGCGCCCTCGGACAGGGCGAGCGTCTCGCCGATCGCCGAGGCGTAGTGCGACAGCTGCTCGTGCCCGATGACGACGCCCTTGGGAAGCCCCGAGGTGCCCGACGTGAAGATCACATAGGCGGCGCCCGTGGCCGCCGCGCCGGAAGTCACCGCGCGCCCCGGGTCGACGACCGCGTCGGCCGTGCACACGATGCGGACGGAGGCCTGGTGATCGGCCTTCGGATCGGGGGTGAGCAGCAGCGCGGGGTCGGCCTCCCGCAGGATCGTCTCGATCCGCTGCTGCGGCCACGTGGGGTCGAGGGGGACGAACGCCGCGCCGGCGAGCCAGACGCCGAGCATCGCGACGACCGTTTCCGCCGAGGCAGGAACGAACAGCGCGACCCGCTGCCCGGCCCGCACGCCGTGCTCGCGCAGCAGGTGCGCCACCGCGTCCGCGCCCTGCGCCGCGTCCCGGTAGGACACGACGGTCTCGCCGCAGCGCAGCGCGGGCTGCGCGGGCGTGCGCTCCGCCTGCGCGAGGAAGCGGTCGAGCACCGAGGCGTCCGACGCACGGGGCCCGGCCTCGGCGTTCGGCGCGTTCGGCGCGGTGAGGCGCAGGCCGCCGACGGCGCGCTCCGTGCCACCGGACAGCAGATCGGTCAGCTGATGTCCGAACGCCTCCGCGACGAGGTCCAAGTCGGCCTGGGCCACGCGGCCCGCGCCGCCGACGAAGGTCAGGCGCAGGCTCCGCGACCCGCGCACGCAGTCGAGGTGCAGCGCACCAGGAGCTTCGTGGACGGACGCACCGGCCGAGAGTTCCTCGGCCCACCGGTCCAGGCGGTGCCGGTAGGAGAGCGGGCAGCCGTCCGCCGCATGGTGTGCGGAGGCCGCGGTCCCCGGGTCGATCTGGTTCTCGATCGCCGCTACGGAGCGGAGCGCGTCCTGCGACGCCTGGAGCGCGTCGGCGACCGGGGCGTCCGCGCCGATCTCCAGCCGCACCGGTACCGGACGCTCCAACAGGCCGAGCACGTTCTCCAGGCCTTCCGTGGACCGGCCGTCGGCCAGGACCAGCACATGGTCGTCGGCGTCGCGGCAGTACCGGCCGTACAGCGAGCGCCAGAGAGCCAGCAGCACCGCCGCCTCGCTCACGCCGCACCGTCCGGTGAGTTCGTCCAGCCGTTCCAGAGCCGGCCCCTCGACGACGGCCGAGGCGCTCACCGGCTCGGCGGCCGCGTCCCGGAGGGCGACGGGAGTGAGGAAGGGCAGCGTCGAGGACGGCTTCGACGACTGCCGCGCCGCCTCGTCGGCCACCGGCGGCTGCGCCGACTCGTCCAGCACTTCACCGAGCCAGGCGGCGACATCGGCGTACTGCAGCACCGTCTCCCCGGCCGCGGCGACCGCGTCCTCCAGCAGCAGGCCGACAAGCCGGGTCCAGGAAGCGTCGTCGACGCTCAGCCGCGGCAGGGTGAGAACCAGCCGCGTGCCGTCCGGACCGAGTTCGTGCTCGACGGTCAGCGCGCCGGCCCGGAACACGGTGCGATCCGTTCCCGACTGCTCGATCGCGACCGGGCCGACCGCATCCACGACCTGGACGAGCGTGGGCAGCCCCGCGAACTCGGTGTACCGCGTACGCAGGCTCTCGTGCGTCGCGACCGCCGTCGCGATCCGGGCCTCCAGGTCCGGCACCGGTATCCGTGTGGCGGTGCGGACGGTGCGCACCGCCGTGCTCCGGGCCTCGCCCAACCGGGCGAGCTGTTGCGGGGAGAGCTGATAGCCCTCCTCCTGCCAGGTCTCGACGCTCGTCATGATGTCTGCTCCTGAATGGTCATGCGGGCTCCGGCACGGCGGCCGAGTCGGCATCGGTGGCGGGCGCCTCAAGGCGGCGTACTGTGCGCACGGGTGAGAACAGCAGGGCCAGGGAGGCCAGGAACGTCCCGCTCGCGGCCAGCACGATCGCCGTCCGCAGCCCGGTTCCGGAGGCGAGCGCACCGCCGAGCAGCGAGCCGAGCGAGAACGCGCCCAGCGCGCAGGTACGGGCCGTGGCGTTCACCCGCCCGAGCAGCTCGTCCGGGGTGGAGACCTGCCGGAAGCTGATCACCGTCACGTTGAAGACGGGAATGCTGAGCTGGACGAGGAAGGAGGAGACCGCGACGACGGCGATCGCCGCCAGTGAGTGGCCGTGTACGGCCGCGAGGACGAGGTATCCCAGCCCGGGCAGCGCCATCGTCAGAATCAGTGTCGGGCCGGCGCCGAACCGTCCGGTCAGTGGGCCGACCAGGAGGACGCCGACCAGGGCGCCGACGCTGCCGACCGCGACGATCAGGCCGACCTGCTTCGAGCCCATGTCGAGCACCCGGAGCAGATAGAGGAAGAACACCGACATCAGGGCTCCGGAGAACAGGTTGATGATCAGCGCGGCCGTGGTGAACCAGCGCAGCAGCGGGTGCCGCACGATCGCGGCGAATCCCTCACGGATCGAGGCACGGACCGAGAGGCTCTCCGCTCCGGGCTGACGCTTCGGCCGCTCGTCGGCGGGCAGTCCCGCCACCGTGATGAAGGACAGGACGTAGCTCGCCGCGTCCACCGCGATCGCCACCGGTGCGCTGAGCGCGCTGATCAGCAGGCCCGCCGCGCCCGGCCCGACGACCTGCGCCATCGAGTCCGAGAGTTCCAGCTTCGCGTTCGCCTCGCCGAGCCGGTCCCGGCCGATCAGACCGGGTGTGTAGGACTGGTGCGCGAGGTCGAAGAACACGGTCATCACGCCGACGACGAAGACCACGACGAAAAGCTGACCGATGTTCAGCACGTCGAGCCCGTGCGCGACGGGGATCCAGGCGAGGGCCGCGGCGCGCACGACGTCGGCGACGATCATCACGGAACGGCGCGCCCGGCGGTCCAGCATCACGCCGACGAAGAGGCCGAAGAGCAGGAACGGCAGCGTCTCGAGGGCGACGAGCACGCCGGCTTCCATCGGCGTCGCGTGGAGCAGCAGGACCGCGGTCAGCGGCATCGCGACGTAGGTGATCTGGGAACCGAGGATCGAGGCCGACTGACCTGTCCACAGCAGCGCGAAGTTCCGCTGGCGGAACAGCGAGGCCGGCTTCTTCCCGGCGCTCGCGGCATCCTCGCTCATGGGCGCCACACCGCCTCACGGATCTCGGCTCCCGGTCGGGAACGCAGGGTCTCGGCGCGTTGGTCCATCACAGTCTTCCTATCGGGTCGAATTCGCCGCACGGGTGATCGAGGACGTGCCGGGCGGTGCGGGGGCGTGCCTGGACTTCCCCCGGGCACTCAGTCCGCGGCTCCGCCGAGCGGCTGTCCCAGCGGAAGACCGGGACGGGCCAGCACCCGCCGCCTTCCGGGGCCGAGCCCCGGCCGGGTCTCCAACCGGTCCGGTTTCGCGTTCCGTTGAGCCATGTCCAGGACTTCGACCTTGCCGATCGGCTGGTCGGGGTCGGAGGTCAGTTCTCCGAGCAGGTGGTTGAGCCGCTCGGCCCATGCCTGGACCGTGTGGTGGTCGAACAGGTCGGTGGCGTACGCGATGATCCCCGTGATCCCGGTCGGTCGCCCGTCCGGCTCGTACGACCCCCGCAGCAGGAAGTTCAGGTCGAATTTGGCTGTTTCGTGTCCGGGGATCTCGAATTCGCTGGTCTTGAGTCCGGGGAGGTCGAAGGCGGCTTCGGTGTTGGTGTCGAAGGACAGCATGACCTGGAAGAGGGGGTGGCGTGCCGCGGTTCGTGGTGGGGCGATGATTTCGACGAGGCGTTCGAAGGGGAGGTCCTGGTTCTCGAAGGCGGCGAGGTCTGTTTCCCGTACTCGGGTGAGGAGTTGGGTGAAGGTGGGGTTGCCGGAGACGTCGGTGCGCAGGACGAGGGTGTTGAGGAAGAAGCCGATCAGGTCGTGGAGGGCTTC